>NZ_JBVJRA010000003.1:0-626574 GCF_055608075.1 Lentzea sp. NPDC036949 | reverse complement strand
TTCCACAGCACGAACTCTCCGGACCTGACGCCGTCCGGGTCTCCGTCGGGGTCGCACTCCGGTTCGCCGTCTTCGTCCACTCCGGACTCTTCGCCTTCTTCTCCCTCCTCGTCTTCTTCGCCTTCGAGCCCGCCGCGCACTCCGGATGCTCCGTCCACTCCGGACAGCTCCCCGTCCGCTCCTGGCTCTGGTTCGCCGCACACGGGCCCGTCGTCCACCCCGGACGCCTCTGCCGCGCCCCCGCGCAACACCGGCCAGACCACCCAGTCCTCGGTCGCCACCCCCGAAGCGCCGGCTCGCGCGGACGTCCCGCACGCCCCGCAGCCCCCGCGCACCCCGGACACCACCCCGTCGTCGTCCCAGCCGGGCCCGATGGGCAGCGCGCCGAACGCCACCGGCAACGCCCCCGCCGGTCGCCCCGGCACCCCCGGCTCGCGCGATGACGTGGCCCCGTCCACCCCTGCCGCCCCGCGTTCCCCGGACCACTCGACGACGGCCTCCCGCGCCGACGCCCCGTCCCGTCCGTCCACGCCTCCGACGCACTCGGCGCCTTCGGCTCCGTCGTCGCCGTCGATGCCGTCGTCCCCGTCCGGCGGCATGCCCTCCGCCCCCGGTGGCGCCCCGCACGCCCCGTCGTCCGGTGCTCCTTCCGGCGCCCCGCGCACCGACGCGACCCCGCCCAGCCGCGCCACCGCTCCCTCGGCGGCGGCACCGCACGCCCCGTCGACTCCGCACACCCCGTCGACCCCGTCGGCACCCCCGGCGGGCGGCGGCACCCCGCACTCCTCTTCCAGCGGCTCCCCGTCGGCCGGCTCCCCGCGCACCGACACCCCGATGCGCCCGCAGCCGTCCACGCCGTCGTCCCCGAGCACTCCGCACACCCCGTCGGCCCGCACGGACGCGCCCACCGCGCCGTCCTCCCGCCCCGACGCACCCCAGACCCGTCCGGCAGGCGGCCCGACCGCGCCGTCCCGTCCCGACGCCCCGCACACCGGCACGACCACGCCGTCGTCACGCCCGGACGCCCCGCACGGCGGGCCGGCCGCACCGCACAGCCCCAACACACCCCAAACCCCCACCGCGCCGCACTCTCCCAACGCGCCGCACGGCGGCCCGAACACCCCGTCCCGCCCGGACGCGCCGCACCGTCCCGACGCCCCCAACCGTCCCGACGCCGGCCCACGCCCGGACACCTCCCGCCCCCGCACGGACGCCCCCGCGGGCCACCCGTCCCGTCCCGACGCCCCCACGCGCCCGGACACCCCGCACCGCCCCGACAGCCCGTCCCGCCCCGACGGCTCCCGTCCGCACTCGCCGGACTCCCCGCGCTCGCGCGGCACCGGCACCGACGCACCCCCGCACCACGCGCCGGACGCGACCCGCCCCGAGGCGGCCACCCCGCACTCCCCCGCGGCTCCGCACTCCCCCGACGCACCACACCACCCCGACGCGCCACACCACCCGGACGCCGACGCGCCGTCGCACACCCCGGACAAGCCGCACGACCCGGACTCCCCGGACCGCCCCCACGACACCGACGTGGACACCACACCGGCGGACCGCCCGTCCCCGGAGGCCGCACACCAGCGCCACGCCGAGCAGACACCGGCCGGCGTCTCACACCACGGCGGCGACCCGGACATGGGCGACCTGCCGCACCGCGTGCCGGACGACCCGCGCTACTTCACCGCGGACGTCCACGTCACCCCGGACGGCCACGCCCGCATCGGCGGCCACGACTACACCCCCGCCGAGTACGCGGACATGCTGCGCCGCGGTGGTTACGACGGCAGTCGCCCGGTCCGCCTGATCGGCTGCGACGCGGGCAGCAACGACTTCGCCCAGCAGCTCTCCCGCCACCTCGACGCCCCGGTCCTCGCCCCCACCAAGCCGGCCTGGACCGACGTGAACGGCCGCGTCTTCACGAGCGACGCCGACATCCGCCCCGACGGCACCCGTCAGCCGAAGATCCCGCCGAACGGCGAGTGGGAGACCCACCACCCGGACGGCACGAAGACCAAGACCGGCGACGACGGCTACGCCCCGGACACCGAGCGCCACGACCCGGACGCGACGACGGACACCGACGGTGCCGTCGACCGCGGCGAGCCGCCCTACGAGCGGGACCCGGAGTTCGCGCACCACCCGGACGACCTGCCGCCGAACCGCGCCGAGCCGCAGGTGCTCGAACAGCTGGACCCGGACAGGTGTCAGGTCGACGAGAACGGCCTCATCACGCACTACGACGGCCAGCCGATCGAGCGGTACCTGAACAGGGTCCTCGAAGACCGCGCCAAGCTGATCGAGAACAAGATCGCCGACGGCACGATCAAGCCGCCGGACCACCCCGCGCAGAACATCCAGAAGTACGCGAACAACAACGTCGTGTGCACGTCGGTCTCGGTCGACCGGCAGACCGGCCGGATCTACGAGTCGGTCAACGGCTCGAACACGGACCTGATCCCGGAGGACAAGCTCCACCCGGCGCTGGCCGCGCGCCGCGACGCGATGATGGGCAACCCGCCGCCGGACGGCGACGGCCTGGGCTACACCCAGCCAGACCGCAACCCGGACCGCCTCGGCCAGCCGCTGCTCGATCGCAACGGTGAGGAGTTCCGCACGCCGTTCCCGATCAACGACGCGCCGACGAGGCACGCCGAGGTCAAGAACGTCAACCAGATGCTGCTCGACCGCGGGGTCCCGCCGGACGTGTCCCCCGAGGAGCTGCGCAAGATCCTGGGCGAGATGCGCGTCGACAACGCCTTCACGCCGGCGAAGGTCGGCGCGGTCAGGGACGGCCGCTTCCCGGACACCGCACAGTGCTGCGCGAACTGCACGCGGATGATCGACGGCGTGCCCAGCTCCGCTGGTAAGCTCACCCATCCACCTGGTGACCCGCGGCTCCAGGTCCTGCCGGAGTGATGACCATGCGTGTGAACATCGAGGACACCGAAGACGACTACAACGGTGTCCTCCACGAAGGCGTCCCGTTCACCGGCGAAGTGGTGGAGATCGGCGCGGACGGCAACCTGATCTCGCTCTACACCTACTACACCGGCGTGCAGGACGGCCCGTACTCCGAGTGGTACGGGCCCGACCGCCCGTTCAAGCAGGGCACCATGAAGTTCGGCATGCTCAGCGGCGTGAACCGGCAGTGGCACCCCAACGGGCAGCTGGCGCTGGAGACCGAGTTCGACGACCGGGGCCGCCAGCTGTACCGCAGGGAGTGGGACGAGACCGGCGCGCTCACCTACGAGCACAGCGCCTGAGCGATCCCGTTGCGCGTCAACAGGAGCAAGACGGTCGACACCCCGGCGGCGATCCTCCTGCACGACGGTGAACCGTTCACCGGCGAGCTCGAGGACACCGACGCCGAGGGCAACGTCATCGCGCTCTCCTCCTACGTCGACGGCATCGAGCACGGCCCGCAGACCGAGTGGTACCCGAGCGGTGAGAAGCAGGCCGAGGGCCGGTGCCATCGGGGATCACCGGTCGGCGAATGGCGGGAGTGGCACCGCAACGGGAAGCTCGCCGAGCACGACCTGTTCAACGTCTTCGGCGAACTGGTCGAACGGCGGCGGTGGGACGAGCACGGCACGCTCCTCGTCGACGTGAGGTCCGGCATCACGCGGGGGCTCTGACGGTGCGCATCGACAGCGGTGAGTCGTACCTGGACGAGGCCAAGGACGCCGACGGCAACGTCATCGCCCTGGTCACCTGCTGGCAGGGCATCACTCACGGCCCGTAGACGCTCCGGTACCCGAACGCCCGCAGGCGTCTGGCGCTGACCGCGTCTCCCGGCCGCGAACCGGAAGACCCACCGCGAGTGGCCCCGCCGGGGAACCACCGGGAGATCAACACCCTCGGAACCAGTGTGAACGGGTCGAAGCCACCGACCCGCCCGCACGTGCACGGGCAGCCCGATAAGATCAGCGCGTTGTGACGGGGAGAGGGGCGAGGAGCACATGGGCCAGCCAGCGACACCGCTGAGCGAGCAGGAACAGCAGCAGCTCGTGCGGCAGATCGGCCGTGCCATGCTGCCGGCGATGCCGCAGGGCTGGCAGCGCATCCGTGCCGAGTACCGCGCGGCGGGCAGGCACATCGAGGTCGACCTCGCGTTCGCCGGGCCCGACGGGCAGTTGCGGCCGGTGCGGCCGCCGATGGACGTGGTGCAGATGTTCGGCCAGCTGCGCGCCGGGATGTACCAGCCGGACCGCGGCACGTGGCTGAGCGCGACCTACGAGATCGAGGCGCCGGCGGCGTTCACGGTCGACTTCAACGCCGAGGACGAGCCGCGCTGGCGCAACACGCCGCCGCCGATCGGGTTCCGCGACGAGCTGCAGACGTTCCCGCGGCCGGACCAGCTGATCCCGGACTGGTGGCGGCAGCGCGTCGGACTGCCGCCGCTGCCCCAGCCGGAACCGGAGCCGCAGCAGGAGTTCCAGGTCCCGCCGCAGCAGCCCGAGCAGCAGCCGTCGGCCGACCTGCGCACCGCGAAGGTCTACGACGGCAAGAACGACGACGGCCGCATCGTGGTGAACCGCCAGCCGGTCGACCCGCAGCTGGTGGACAACCTGCTCACCTACCTCGAGACGGCGCCGGTCGTGCTGGCCGCGCGCAGCTACGACGTGGACGAGTTCTCCGCCAACGGCGAGCAGGACGTGCCGCTGAACTTCCGCACCGACGGCACCTGGGTCTGGGCCGGTGCGGTGCCGCACTACCTGCGCAAGTACGGCCTGCCGCCGGAGCCCGAGCTGGTGGCGCACGCGGTGTCGCGCGGGTTCCGCATCGGTGAGGTGAGCGAGGCGGCGCAGGACCGCGCGGTCTCCCTGATCACCGGTCAGTGAGCGAGAAGCGCTGAAGGGGGCTCGGCTGCGGCCGGGCCCCCTTCTCCACGTTCTCAGCCCGCGGTCGCGACGACGGGGCGGCGTGCCCGCACGGCGAGCGTGACCAGCACGGCGACCCCGGCGACCACGTAGAGGTTGCCGATCACCTGCTGCCACCACGCCCACTGCTGCTCCACGTCGTTGTCACGCGGGAACAGCCAGTGCGGCCCCACCGCGAACACCGCCACGACCAGCCACGACGCCCAGTGCCGCCGCAGCGCGGGCCGCGACAGCAGCACCAGCGCGGGCGCGATCCAGATCCAGTGGTGCCCCCACGAGACCGGCGAGATCAGCAGCCCGCCGAGGGCCACGGCGAAGAACGCCTCGACCTCGCCGACACGTGCCGCCACCCACCACGTCAGCGCCACGACCAGCAACGACAGCACGACCCAGGTGAGCACCTGCGGGCCGCTCTCCAGCCCGAGGCGGGCGAGCAGGCCGCGCAACGACTGGTTCGACGCGTAGGTCAGGCGTCCGACGCGAGCGGGGTCGAGCAGCGCGTGCGTCCAGTACTCGCGCGCGTCGCCGAACGCGATCAGGAACCCGAGCAGGCCGAACGCGAAGAACGACGCGATCGACACGAGCACCGGCTTCCACTGGCGCCGGGCCACGAAGAACAACGCGAAGAACGCGGGCGTCAGCTTGATCGCCGCCGCGAGCCCGATCAGGGCGCCGCGCGGCCACCAGCGGGTGCGTTCGAGCAGGCAGTCGGCCATGACCAGCACGCCGAGCAGCAGGTTGACCTGCCCGAACCAGAGCGTCTCACGCAGCGGGTCGAAGATCGACGACACGGCGGCCGCGCCGAGTCCCCACTTGACCGCCTCCGGCCCCCACCCGAGCACGCGCGAGGCCGCGACCAGGCACAACGTCGTGAGCAGCGCCAGGTTCGCCACCGCGACCGCGAGGATGGCGACCACCAGCGGCACGAGCGCGAGCAGGCTGAACAGCGCGGCGGCGGCCGGCGGGTAGGTGAAGGGCAGGTCGGGGCCGCCGAGCGGCTTCGCGAACCCCTCGACGTAGAGCGGGAGGCCCTGCAGCAGCGCGTCACCACCGTTGCGGTAGACGCGCAGGTCGAGCGACCACCCCGGCGGGCGGAGCATGACGTACGCGAGCGTGCCGATCATGACGACGGCCCACGCCACGACGACGCGCTTGGCTCCCCGGTCCAGCTGCATCGGGAAATCCTAGCGATGGGGGTGCTGAGGCCCACGTCACGGACACCGGGCCGAATTTCTCACGTAGCGTCGTCGCGTGACCGCGGAACGTGGAACTCTGTTGGTGGAGCGCACAAATGCGCACGCTCGGGCTATCCTGTGCGCATGAGCCCCGCACTGGAGACGGTGCTGGCCAAGGCCGGCCTGCAGGTGACGCCCGACGAGTTCCTCGCGCTCGTGACCGACGCGGCGCGCAGGCTCGCGCCGCCACATCCGGAGCCGGTCAGCTACTTCACCCCCGAACAGCAGACGGCGCTCGCCGACGTGGGCCTCGACCTGTCCCCGGCCGGCCCGTCCGACGCCAAGCCGCGCACCCGCACCGTCGTGGCGCACGCGGTCCTGCGCGACTCCGCGCTGACCGTCGCCGACGCCGCACGTCAGCTGCAGATCGACACGAGCCGCGTCCGCCACCGCCTCGGCGTGGGCAGGCTCGTCGGCTGGAAGGACCGCGGCAGCTGGCGCCTGCCAGCCTGGCAGTTCGCCGGCACCGGCGTCCTGCCCGGCCTCGAAGCCGTGCTCACGGCCGTGCCCACCGACCAGCCGGCGCTCGTCGTCGCCGCGTTCATGACCACCGCCCAGGAGGACCTGCTGGTCGACGGCAAGCCCGCGACACCCCGCGACTGGCTCCTCGCAGGAGGAGACCCGCGCCTCGTCGCCGACCTGGCCTCCGCGCTCGGCACCCCCGCCTGAGCCGTTCCCGAACACCCGACAGGACCCGAATGTCACGGCTTCCGCAGCCGCCTGCCCCTGCCGTGCTCCAGGCACACCTGCGCCGCACAGAGGACGTGGTGGCCGTCCACCGCGCGACCCGGCTGGTGCGCGTCTTCACGGCCAAGGGCTCCCACCCGCAGCGCTGGAACTCGTTCCGCTACGCGGGCCCCCTCCCGCACGCCCGCTTCGACGCGCAGGCCCCGACCCCCGACGGCAAACCGGCCCCGGACCACGAGAACGGCGTCCTGTACTTCGGCCTGTCCGTCCGCACCTCCGTCGCCGAGGTCTTCCAGGCCACCTCGATGGTCGACCGCCGCACCCGCTCCCCGTTCCTGGTGGTCCTGCGCCCGCGCCGCACGCTGCGCCTGCTGGACCTGGGCGGCCTGTGGCCGACGCGGGTGGGCGCCTCGCAGGAGATCTCGACGGGCCCGAAGGCCGTGACGCAGGCGTGGGCCCGCGCGATCCGCGCGGCCTACCCGGAGCTCGACGGGCTGTGGTACCGGTCGTCGATGGACTCGGGCGACCCGGCCGTGTGCCTGTGGGACCCGCCGGGAGCTTCGGGGCTGCCGGCGGCTCCGGACGTGTTGTTGCCGTTGGACCACCCGGGACTGGACCTGCCGTTGGCGCGGGTGTGCGAGGAGCTGAACTACACGCTCCTGGGCTGAGTTCCTTCCGCCAACTGGAGCAAGATCGCATCCGCTTCTCCACTCGCGGCCTTGGCGTCTTCATCATTGCCGAGCACCGCGTACACGCCAGCCAGGTTGCGCAACGCCTCCGCTGTACCCACCCGATTGCCCAGGCGCCGGTGCAAGGCAAGCGCCTGTCGTGCGCTCACCAAGGCGGGAGCGAACCTCCGCGACCAGAAATGGATCACACTGGCGATGTTCAGCGTCTCCGCTTCACCCGGCTCGTCCTTCGGCTCCAGCCCGTGGTGCAGCTCCAGTGCGGTTGAGATGGCAGCCAGCGCCTCGTGGAGCTGCCCCAGCCCTTGAAGACATCGCGCCTTCAAGGTGTACGAGGCCGCGAGCCACGCGTCGTCGTCGCCTGGGTGCAAGCTCCTCGAGATGGTGGCGTGAGTCAGTGCAAGTTCGTCCATACCTCGTGTCAGGAACATGGCTGCCAAGGCTTCCTGGCAGTGCGCTTGCTGTATGCGATCACCAGCTTCCATCGCAAGAGAAAGCGCGAGCTTGAGGACATGCGTCGCCTCCTGCCAGTCAGACAGCCTGCACAGTGCTCGCCCAAGTCCTCTGTGGACACGGGTCCGCTCGATCTGGTCGCCGGCTCGATTCACGGGATCGATCGCTTCCCGATACACCGTGACTTGATCGCGCCAATGACCTCGTGAATTGAGGTAGCTGTGCAGCGTCAGCGCAAGCTGCCAGGCATATCTGTCGTGCCCCATCGCAGCCGCATGACCAACCATGCCCGTCAACACCGCATGTTCGTTCGTGAACCACTCCGCTGCCTCAGTCAGCCCGTCGAACGTCAGCGGCGCCACCACCGGGTCCAGTGGCGGCAGCTCGATCCCGATCCGCTGAGACACCAACGCCCGATCTCCCGCCCACGCCGTGTGCAGGTAAAACCCGAGCATCCGCCGCTGCGCCTCGTCATCGCTCCCGGCCAGCTCCATCGCGAACAACCGCAGCAGGTCGTGGAACCGGAACCGCCCGGGCAGGTACTCGTCCAGCAAGCTCGCCGCGACCAGTTCCCGCAACAACGCTCTGCAGTCCCCCATCCCCGCGAGCGCCGCGGCCGCATGCACGTCGACGTCCGGTCCGGGATGCAGCCCCAGCAACCGAAACAGCCGCGCGGCCGGCTCCCGCAACGCCCGCACGGACCACGAGAACACCGCCCGCGCACTCAGTTCGTCCTCGCCGAGGTCGAGCGCTTCCAACCGGCCGCGGCGCAACTCGGCGACCACCTCACCGACCGGCAGGTGGGGTTGCGCCACGATCCGCGCCGCCACGATCGCGAGCGCCAGCGGCAACCCGGCGCACAGTTCCGCGACCTCGGCCAGCTCCGCGGTGTCCACGCCACCCAGCCGCACCTTCAACAACACCACGGCCTCGTCGGCGGACAACCGGTCGAGCCGCAGCGGCCGTGCCCCGTGCTCCGCCACCAACCCCGGCAACCGCCGTCGGCTGGTGACCACGACGAAACAGCTGGCGCTGCCCGGCAACAACGGCCGCACCTGCTCGACGGTGCGCACGTTGTCCAGCACGAGCAACACCCGCCGCCCCGCGACCTTGCTGCGGAACAACGCCGCCTGCGCGTCCAACCCGACCGGAATCGCATCACTCGAAACCCCGAACGCGTCAAGGAACCCGCGCACCGCTTCCGCCGCCGCCATCGGCTCGCGATCCGGCTCGAACCCGCGCATGTTCACGTACAGCTGCCCGTCGGGAAACCGGCCGGCCACCCGGTGCGCCCAGTGCAACGCCAGCGCGGTCTTGCCGACCCCGGCCATGCCGTTGACCGCCGAGATCACCACGGCACCCGAGCTCAGCGCCGACTCCAGCTGGTCAAGCTCCGCGCTCCGCCCGCTGAAGGTGGCCACCTCCAACGGCAACTGCCGCGGCACGACCTCCGCGGCCTGCGGGTGGACGTGCACGCCGCCGTACACGGCCCCGGCCTGCACCACCGCGCCGTGCACCCTCCCTGGCACCGTGTTCTTCACCGGAACACCATCACGCCATGCGAGGTGCGGCGCAGCGTCCGAACGGGTCGTGTCCGGCTACTCGGTCGTCAGGTGGTCCAGCTCGGCGAGCTTCTGCTTCACCTCGGCCAAAGTCGCGCGCTGCAGCTCGTTCAAGATCACCAGCGCTTCCTCCCACGCGGCGCGGGCATCGTCAGGCCTTCCGAGAGCGCGGTGCACGTCTCCGATGCGCTCCACCGCCTCGGCGATGCCCGGCCGGTTGCCGAGGTGCCGATGCAGGTCGAGTGCTTCGGCAGCGGCCCGCATCGCTGGCTCGAACTCGCTCCTGCCCAGCTCGATGAGGCTGATGGTGTTCAGCGCCTCGGCCTCGCCGGTCTCGTCGTCGCGCCGCGACAGGCCGCGGTGCGCCTTCAACGCCGCCCGCGAATGCTCCAAGGCCTCGTCGAACCGGTGCAGCGCCGCGTAACAGCGGCCGGCCACGTTGAGCGCGAACGCCCGCCACACCGGGTTGTCACCGGGCGGGTGCAGGGCGAGCGCCGCGGTGACGTGTTCCAGCGCGCGATCGTGCAGCTTGCGCTCGGAGTACAGCCACGACAGCGCCTCGTGGCTGTGCGCCTCCTGCCGGTGGTCACCGGTCCGGCGGGCGAAGTCCAGCGACCGCACCAACACCTGTTCTGCCTCGTCCCAGTCGGACAACCTGCTGAGAGCCCTGCCGAGTCCTCTGTGGATCCGGGTTTGCGCGAGGGGGTCGCCCAGCCTGTTCACCGGACCGATCGCCGTGCGGTAAACCGCCTCGTAGTCGCGCCAATGGCCGCGGGTGTCCAGGTAGCTCCGCATCGCCAACGCGAGCAGCCAGGCGTGCTCGTCGGACTCGATGGCGGCCGCGTGGTCGACCATGGCGGTCAGCACGGCGTGCTCGGCCGCGAACCACTGCCCGGCATCGGCAGGTCCGGTGAAGGTGACCGGTTCGACGAGCGGGTCGAGCCCAGGCAGCTCGACGCCGACGCGTTTGCGCACCAACGCCCGATCACCCGCCCATGCCGAGTGCAGGTAGAACCCGAGCATCCGGTGCTGCGCATCGTCTTCCGTTCCGGCCAGCTCTCGCGCGAACGCCCTGAGCAGGTCGTGGAAGCGGTACCGGCGGTACAGGTACTCGTCCACGAGAGTGGCGCGGACCAGCTCGTCCAGCAGCTCGCGGCACTCGGTGACCGGCAGCCCGGCGAGAGCCGCAGCCGCGCGAGCATCGATGTCGGGCCCGGGGTGCAGGCCGAGCAGGCGGAACAGACGCGCAGCGGGCTCGGTCAGCGCGCGCACCGACCAGGAGAAGACAGCTCTGCAGTTGTGGTGCCCGTCGAGTTCGAGTGATTGCAGCCGTTCTGCCCGCAGCTCCTCGACCTGCTCTTCGACCGGTGTCGTGCCGCGCCCCGCGATCCGCGCGGCCACGATGCTGAGCGCGAGCGGCAGACCCGCGCACAGCTCGACCAGATCGGCCAGTGGCTCCGGGGCGACGTCACCGAGCCGGTCCAGCAGCAGAGCTGCGGCCTCCTCCTTCGGAAGGAGGTCCAGCCGCAACTGGGCGGCGTTGTGCAGGGCGACGAGGCTGTCCAGTCGGTTGCGGCTGGTGATCAGCACGAGGCAGCCGGAACCACCGGGGAGCAGAGGGCGGACCTGAGCTGCTTCGCGCACGTTGTCGAGCACCACGAGCACCCGCCGACCGGCGACCTTGCTGCGGAACAACGCGGTTTGCGCATCGAGGCTGACCGGAACAGCGTCGCTCGGCACCCCGAGCGCGTCGAGGAACACGCGGACCGCTTCAGCCGGAGACATCGGCTCCTGGTCCGGGTCGAATCCCCGCATGTTCACGTACAGCTGCCCGTCCGGGAACCGCTCGGCCGCCCGATGCGCCCAGTGCAACGCCAGCGCGGTCTTGCCGACACCGGCCGTACCGTTGACCGCGGAGATGACCACGGCGTCCGACCTCACCGCAGACTCGAACCGGTCCAGCAGGCCGAGCTCCGCCAGCCGTCCGCTGAACTTGCCGACACCGGCGATGAGCTGCTTCGGCACCTCCGGCTCAGGCGCGACCCGCACGTGGACATCCCCGTACACGTCCCGCGCCTGCACCACCGCGCCGTGCACCGTCCCGGACACCGTGTTCTCCACCGGAACACCATCCGCCGGAACGGGGCACGGCACAGCGGCCGAACGGGTCAGTTCCTCACAGGTAGCGCCCCCACCACTCCAGCACCGCCGCGAACCGCTGCCTGCGGTGCCGCGGCTGCCCGGAGCGGGTCAGCTCGTGCCCCTCGCCGGGGAAGATCAGCATCTCCGCCTCGACGCCGCGCCGGCGCAGGGCCACGAACATGCGCTGGGCCTGTTCGAGCGGGCAGCGCCAGTCCTGCTCGGAGTGCACGACCGCGAACGGGATGGTGATCTTCTCCGCGTAGGTCAGCGGGCTCATTGCGCGCTGGGCCTCGGGGTCAGGGCCGCAGTAGGCGTCGGGGAAGTAGTAGCCGATGTCGGAGGAGCCGGAGAAGGAGTCCCAGGCGTTGACGGCGCGTTCGCTCCAGGCCGCGCGGAAGCGTTCGCCGTGGTGCGCGGACAGCCAGGAGGCCATGAAGCCGCCGTAGGAGCCGCCCATGACGCCGACGCGGCCGGCGTCGCAGTCGGGGCGTTCCAGCGCCACGTCGAGCAGGGACAGCACGTCGTCGACGTCGACGGTGCCGAACTTGGCGACCACGGCCTGGCCGTGGGCCTGACCGTAGCCCGCGGAGCCGCGCGGGTTGGGCAGCACGACGGCGTAGCCGGCGGTGGCGTAGACCTGGGCCTCGTCGAAGAAACCCCAGCTGTGGTACATGAACGGGCCGCCGTGCACGGCCAGCACGACCGGGTGCGGGCCGTCGCCGTCGGGCAGCACGAGCCAGCCGTGGACGGGGTAGCCGTCGGAGGCGGAGCCGGTCAGCTCCACCACGCGGCGGGCCGGCACCTTCGAGAACGACGTGCGCGTGCCGGTTCCGACGAACTCGACCTCACCGGCGTTGTCCGGAGTGGACACGACGGCGACGACGGTGGACCCGTCGGAGGCGAACGACTTCACCACCGCGGACTCGCCCGCGAGCACCTCGCCGGTGCCGCCGCCGGACAGCGGGATTCGCCGCAGCTCCACGGCACCGCGGTTGCGGACCGCCACCAGCACGTCCGGACCGACCACCACGGGCGGGCCGGACAGCCGTTCGACGTCGACGGATTCCTCGTCGGTGAGCCGCTCCGGGCCACCGGAGCCGTCCAGCGGCGCCCGCCACAGGCCGGTGTTGCGCGCCACCGCGTCGATCCCGGTGAACTCCGTGCCCAGCCAGTGGACGAACCCCTCAGCGACGAACGGCATCGACGCCTCGCCCCGGCTGCGGACCAGCACGGACGCCGGGCCACCGGAGGCCGGCACCGTGTACAGGTCGCTGACCAGCGTCTCGGCCGCGCCGAAGTCACGTGGTGCGGCGAACACCAGCTCCTCCGGGGACAGCCACGCCGGGTCGGCCACGTCGAAGGAGCCGTCGGTGACCTCGGTGACCTCGCCGGACAGGTCGGTCACGTGCAGTCGCGGCCGGCGGTCGAGCAGGAAGCCGACGTCGTCGACGCGGTAGTCGAGCCGCGTGATGCGGCGCGGCGCCTCGGCCTCGGGGCCGTCGTCACCGGTGCCGTAGCGGCCCTCCTCCGGGACGCGCGCCACGAACGCGATCCGCGTCGAGTCCGGCGACCACACCGGGGCGCCCGCGCCCAGCGGCAGATCGGTCAGCTTGCGCGGTTCACCGCCCGCGGTCGGCATGACATAAAGCTGCGGTTTCGTTTTGCCCGAAACGCGCAGGAATGCCACCTGGGTGCCATCAGGAGAAATACGCTGTGCATGATCACGGTCACCGTGTGTCCACGGTGTCGTGCTGCCGTCGGGGTGGACCCGGTGCAGGCCACCCCGGTAGGTGTTGGTGGCGAAGTCGGGCGTGGCGAGGCTGACCAGCACCAGGTCTCCGGACACCGCGACGGTGCCGGGCGTGGTGAGCAGCTCCAGGTCTTCGGGGCGCACGGCACGGACGGTAACAGGTTTCTTTAGCAACGCTCACAACGTTTTGTTGACCGATCACAAAAATTGACTCGCCACATAGATTTCCGCGTATGACGCGCATCGTGTTCTCCGGTGGACGGGTCTTCACCGGCACAACGACCGAGCCAGGCGACGTGGTGGTCGAGGGTGACCGCATCGTCGACGTGGGCACCGACCTCGACGGCGACACCAGGGTCGACGCCACCGGCCACACCCTGCTGCCGGGGCTGTTCGACTGCCACGTGCACTTCATGTTCAGCGGTGCCGACCTGGTCCGCGACCTGAACACGCCGTTCTCGCTGCTCTTCTACCAGGCCATCGGCAACATGCGCGCGACGCTCGACTGCGGCATCACGACCGTCCGCGACGCGCTCGGCGCCGACCTCGGGGTCGCGGAGGCGGTCCGGCGCGGGCTCGTCCAGGGGCCGCGCATGCAGATCGCGATCAACATGGTGTCGCAGACCGGCGGCCACAACGACGACTGGATGCAGTGCGGCGCGCACGTCAGCCCGCCGCTGCACCCCGGCCTGCCCGACACCGTCGCGGACGGCCCCGAGGAGCTGCGCAAGGTCATCCGCACGCTGGTCCGCCACGGCGCGGACATCATCAAGATCGCGTCCAGCGGCGGCGTGATGTCACCGCGCAGCAACCCGCGGCACGCGCACTTCCGCGACGACGAGATCGCGATGATCGTGCAGGAGGCCACCGCGGCCGGCATCGCGGTCATGTCGCACGCGATGAGCGGTGACGGCATCCTCACCGCCGTGCGCAACGGCGTGCGGTCCATCGAGCACGGCGTGTTCCTCACCGACGAGGGCGTCGAGGAGATGCTGCGGAACGGCACCTGGCTCGTGCCCACGCTGATGGCGCCGCGCATGGTGCTCGACCAGGCCGCCCGGGGTGTCGCGATCTCCGACGTGGTCCTGGACAAGGCGAAGATGGTGGTGGCGCAGCACTTCCAGTCGTTCCAGAAGGCGCACCAGGCGGGCGTGAAGATCGCCATGGGGACCGACTCGGGCGTGGGACCGCACGGCGACAACCTCACCGAGCTCACCCTGATGACCGAGTACGGCATGACGCCCGCGGAGGCGCTGCACGCCACCACGCGGTCCGCGGCGGCGTTGCTGCGCCTGGAGAACGAGCTCGGCGAGCTCGCACCGGGCAAGCTCGCCGATCTGGTTCTGGTCGAGGGGGACGCCGAGCAGCACGTGAAGGCCGGAACGCTGAGGCAGGCCGTCCGCGCCGTCTACCAGAACGGCGTCCCCGTCGGGTAGCTAGTGGTCGGCGCCGATGTGCTTGGCGGCTTCCGGGTGGCGCTTCACCTTGAGCAGGCTGGCGATCGTCGTGATCGCCAGCACGCCGACGATCACCGACAGCGAGACCTCGATGCCGATGGTCGGCACGTGGAAGGGCTCGCCGCCGTTGAGGAACGGCAGGTTGTTCGTGTGGAGCGCCTCCAGGATCAGCTTCACGCCGATGAAGCCGAGGATCACCGAGAGGCCGATCGACAGGTAGACGAGCTTCGCGAGCAGGCCACCGAGCAGGAAGTACAGCTGGCGCAGACCCATCAGCGCGAACGCGTTGGCCGTGAACACCAGGAACGGCTCCTTGGTGAGGCCGAAGATCGCGGGGATCGAGTCGAGCGCGAAGAGCAGGTCGGTGGAGCCGATCGCGACCATCACGATGAACATCGGGGTCACGAAGCGCTTGCCGTCGATCTTGATGAACGACTTGGCGCCGTGGAACTCGTTGGTGACCGGGAAGACCTTCCGCACCACGCGGAGCATCAGGTTCTCCTTGTACTCCTCCTCCTCGTCGTGGTTCTCCCTCGCCAGCTGCCAGCCGGTGTAGATGAGGAACGCGCCGAAGATGAAGAAGACCCAGCTGAACTCGGCGATGAGCGCCGCGCCGAGCGCGATGAAGATGCCGCGCATGACGAGCGCGAGCAGGATGCCGATCAGCAGCACCTTGTGCTGGTGGATCGCGGGCACCTTGAACGTCGTCATGATGATCAAGAAGATGAACAGGTTGTCGACGCTCAGCGAGTACTCGGTGATGTACCCGGCGAAGAACTCCGTCGCGTACTGCCCACCGGAGAAGTACCAGATGCCTGCCCCGAACAGGGCGGCCATGGCCACGTAGAACACAACCCACCGGGCGGCCTCACCGATCGTCACCTCATGGGGTTTTCGATCGACGATCACGAGGTCCACGGCGAGCAGGACGAGCAGACCAACGATCGTCGCGATCCACATCCATGCGGGGACGTTCACAACCCAACCTCCGGGATTCCTCAGCGCACGCCAAACAACCCGGAGGTCTCCTCCGCCGCCCGGCCGGTCCTGTGAAGACCACCCGCACGACCGACGGCACCGGAAGCCCGACGCTGGACTCCGTACTGACGACACCGCCGCTTAGGGAGTACTCCCCTCCATCCTGCGTGAATATTGTGCTCCACGACGACCGGTTAGCGCCACACAGGGTGAGCAGACCCACGCAACCAGGTGCGATGGGAATACGTTGCGTGGTCTCCTGAGCAGTACCCGACCGAACCTGAAGCCCGGCTGAAGATCGACTCTTGCTGAGACCGGCACCGGGTCCCGACAGGTCGCTCTCAGCGAAACTCGCATATCGTCATCGCTGTGTCCCGCCTCTCCCGCATTCGCGGCAGGTGGTCGATCCCCGCTCTGATAGTGGTCGCGGCCCTCGTGGCCGGTGGCTTCTACTTCACCAGATCAGGCGACGACCCCGCGCCCGTGCAGTACAAAGAAGCGAACATCGACGCGCCCGAGAGCCCCGACAGCGCTCAGACGGTGACGATCGAGACGCGTCTTTACCTCCCCCAGCAGACGCCCGCGCCCGCGATCATGCTCGCGCACGGCTTCGGCGGCAGCCTGCGCAGCGTGCACACGCAGGCGGAGGAGTTCGCCCGGCGCGGTTTCGTCGTCCTGACGTGGTCCGCACGCGGTTTCGGCCGCAGCACCGGCCAGATCGCGCTCAACTCCCTCGACCGCGAGGTCCGCGACGCGCAGAAGCTCGTCGACTTCCTCGCGACCCGCGACGAGGTGCAGAAGGACTCCGGTGGCGACCCGCGCGTGGGCGTGACCGGTGCCTCCTACGGCGGTGCGCTGTCGTTGCTGCTCGCCGGCACCGACAAGCGGGTCGACACGCTCGTCCCGGTCATCACCTACAACGACCTCGCGCAGGCGCTGCTGCCGAACTCCGCTTCGGCCGAGCCGCGTTCCGACGCCACGCCGGGGGCGACCGCGTTCGGTGAGGACGGCGTCTTCAAGCGGTCGTGGGCGGGCATCTTCTTCTCGGCCGGCATGACGTCGATCGACCTCGCCTCGCCCACGGGTGAGGCGCCCGAGGTGGGTGACACCGAGTCGAACAACCAGGCGCCGGCACAGCAGCCGCAGCAGCAGCCGCAGCAGCAGCCGGGTGGCGGTTCGGGCGCGGCCGCACAGCCGCCCACGCCGGCGCTGGGCGCCTGCGGCCGGTTCACGCCCGCCGTGTGCACCGCCTACACGGAGGTCGCGACGACGGGCAAGGCCTCGCAGCAGACGCTCGACCTGCTGCGCCGCTCGTCACCGGTCGAGGTCACCGACAAGATCACCCAGCCGACGATGCTGGTGCAGGGCGAGCAGGACACGCTCTTCGGCCTCGACCAGTCCGACGCCACCGCACGGCAGATCGCCGCGGCGGGCGGCAAGGTGAAGACGGTCTGGTACGCGGGTGGTCACGACGGCGGCAACCCCGGCGCCACGCTGCGCGGGCAGATCGCCGACTGGATGGTCTTCCACCTGATGGGCAAGGGCACCGACCCCGGTACCGGCTTCGAGTACCAGGTGCAGGGCGCGTTCCGCTCGTCCGGAACGCCGTCGCTGCGCACGGTCGTCGCCCCCTCCTACCCCGGTCTGGCGTCCGGTTCCACGAGCGAGCGCCGTTCGGTGAAGCTCAGCGGCCGCGAGCAGGTGGCCGTGAACCCCGCCGGCGGCAACCCGGCGGCGATCTCGAACCTGCCCGGTCTCGGCTCGGCGCTGGCGCGGTCGTCGTCGATCTCGTCGCGGCTCTCGCTCGACCTGCCCGGTCAGGCGGCGGTGTTCCAGTCCGACGCCCTGACCTCGCAGCTGCTGCTGACGGGTTCCTCGACGGTCCGGCTGCGGGTGGCGCGCGGTGACCAGAACAGCGGCGAGGCGATCCTGTTCGCGAAGCTCTACGACGTGTCGAAGGACGGCACGCGGGTGCTGCCCGGCTCGGCCGTGGCCCCGTTCCGCGTGGCGCTGCCGCCGGACGGTTCCGCCGCCGAGGTGACCGTGACGCTGCCGCCCGCCGTCCGCCCGGTCGAGAGCGAGCACCGGCTGGCGCTGGTGGTCTCGACGACGGACCAGGCGTTCGCGAACGCCGAGCAGCCCGCCGCGTACCGCATCTCGCTGGCCGACGACACCATCTCGGTGCCGGTCGTGTCGGGCCGCAACGTGACGACCGGTTTCCCGGTGGCCGCGCTGTGGGGCATCGTGATCACGCTGCTGGTGCTGATCGGCGCCGGTGTCATCGCGATGTTCCGCCGCCGCCTGGCGCACGACTCGGACCCGGAGCTGTCCGGGGTACCGCTGGTGATCTCGAACCTCACCAAGTCCTACCCCGGCGGCCTGACCGCGGTGAAGGACCTGTCGTTCCGCGTGGAGCACGGCCAGGTGCTGGGCCTGCTGGGTCCCAACGGTGCCGGCAAGACCACGACGCTGCGCATGGTGATGGGCCTGATCCACCCGTCCGGGGGACACATCCGGGTCTTCGGGCACAAGGTGACGCCGGGTGCGCCCGTGCTGTCGCGGATCGGGTCGTTCGTGGAGGGCTCCGGTTTCCTGCCGCACCTCTCCGGTGCCGAGAACCTGCGCCTGTACTGGGCGGCGACCGGTCGCCCGCTGGAGGAGGCGCACGTCGAGGAGGCGCTGGAGATCGCGGGCCTCGGCAACGCCGTGAACCGCCGCACCCGCACCTACAGCCAGGGCATGCGGCAGCGCCTCGCCATCGCCCAGGCGATGCTGGGTCTGCCGGACCTGCTGATCCTGGACGAACCGACCAACGGTCTCGACCCGCCCCAGATCCACCAGATGCGCGAGGTCCTGCGCCGGTACGCCGCAGCCGGCCGCACCGTCCTGGTGTCGTCGCACCTGCTGGCCGAGGTCGAGCAGACCTGTTCGCACGTGGTCGTGATGCACAAGGGCCAGCTCGTCGCCGCGGGCGAGGTGGCCGACATCGCGGCAGGCGGTGGCGAGGCGACGTTCCGCGTCGACTCCCCGTCGAAGGCAGCGGAGGTGCTGCGCAACCTCGAAGGCGTGCATGACGTGCACGAAGACGAGGACGCAGTGCACGCCTCGATGAACGGCGTCCCGCGCGCTGCCGCACTATCGGCCCTCGTGGCCGCCGGTGTGGCCGTGGACCAGGCGGGCCCGCGACGCAGGCTGGAAGACGCGTTCTTGGAGCTGGTCGGTGAATGACTTCCTGATGGCAGCGGCGTCCGCCACGGCGGACGCCCCGGACCCGGTGTCGCTGGAGGCGCTGGCGGAGGCGGGCCTCGACGTGGCGGCCTCTGACGACGAAGAGCAGCGGGAGGCCACCGCATGACCTCCACCCGCTCGGTGCCTCCCGCGCGCCCTCTGGCGAACGCCAACCGCATCCGCCTGAGCGCCGGCAGGCACGCTCCCGCAGGCGTCCCCTCCTCCTGCGAGCGCACGTCGCTCGCGCGCGAAGGGGGTCCCCTTGACTCAATTATCCCAGGCAGCACCGACAATTTCGGCGCACCGGACGCGGCGGAGGCCGTTGACCGCAGCGCGCACGGCGCTGGCGTTGCCGCTGAGGTGAGCACCTTGGTGAGCGCCGGCACGGCGAGCGCCCCAGCGACCGCTGACGTGGCGGGCACCGATGTGCCGGGCACATCGGTGGGCGCCGACATGGCGAACACCCCGGTGGGTGCCGACGCGCCGGGCGAGCACAGCCCGGCCGGTCACGGCGAGCACGACCCGGCCGACGGCGTCGGCGGGCAGATCACGACGAGCACCGGCGTTGCCGGCGCGCGCGTCACGACCGCCACCGACGAGGTCGGCCGGCACGAGGAGGTGGACCGGTGAGCGAGAACGGCGTCCACACCGACCCCGGAGCGATCAGCGACCTCACCGAGGCCGCCGCCCACCAGCAGACCGAGGTGGCCGAGGACGGCTCCTCGCAGGGTTACCGGGCCCGCAGGACCCTGCGGATCAGCGTCGAGCTGCAGCGCCAGGTCAAGCGCCGCCGCACCCAGCTCGTGCTGGGCTTCCTGGTGCTGCTGCCGTTCATCCTGGCCCTGAGCTTCGAGTTGGGCGAGAGCCAGAACCGCCGCTCCGGCGGTTTCGTCGACCTCGCCACGGCCAGCGGCATCAACTTCGTGGTGCTGACGCTGTTCGTGAGCGGCAGCTTCCTGCTGCCGATGATCGTGGCGCTGTTCTTCGGCGACACGATCGCGTCCGAGGCGTCGTGGTCGAGCCTCAAGTACCTGCTGGCCGCACCGATCCCGCGCCACCGCCTGCTGCGCCAGAAGGCGATCAGCAGCGGCCTCCTCAGCTTCTTCGCCCTCGCACTGCTGCCCGCGGTCGCGCTCGGCGTCGGCGTGCTGTGGTACGGCGCGGGCGAGGTCGTGAGCCCGACCGGTGAGGCGGCACCGTTCGCGGACGGCGTGCTCGGCATGGGGCTCGCCGTCTGCTACATCGCGATCAACCTGTTCTGGGTGGCGGGCCTGGCGCTGTTCCTGTCCGTGTCCACCGACGCGCCGCTCGGCGCGGTCGGCGGCACGGTGCTCGTGTCAATCCTGTCGCAGATCCTCGACCAGATCGAACCGCTCGGGGACCTGCGCAACTACCTGCCGACGCACTACTCGATGGCGTGGGCCGACCTGCTCTCGACCGACGTGGACTGGTCGGAGATGACGCGCGGGGTGTTCTCCGCGCTCGTCTACGGCGGCATCTTCACGCTGCTCGCGGCACGCCGGTTCATCACGAAGGACATCACCAGCTAGCTAGTGCTTGCCCTGCACGCAGAACTCGTTGCCCTCGGGGTCGAGCATGACGACCCAGTGCCCCGTCCGGCCCTGGTCGAACTCCTCGACCTTCGTCGCACCGAGGGCGACGAGCCGGTCGACGGCCTCAAGACCCGCGTTCACGTCGAGGTGGACGCGGTTCTTGGCCGTCTTGCCCTCCGGCACGCGCTGGAAGAAGAACCGCGGCCCCGCGCCGTCCGGGTCGATGATCGCCGAGTAGTCGTTCCACCGCTCCCGCGGGATGTTGTTCGCCTGAGCGAACTCCTCCCAGGTCGCGAACCCGCCGGGCGGCGGCTGCACCACGTACCCGAGCGCCTCCGCCCAGAAGGCGGCCAGCTTCGCCGGGTCCGCCGCGTCCATCGTCACCTGGATTTCGGTTGCCATGGCGCAACGGTAAGACCGAATGCGGACAACCACTGTCCGGAGTGGTGGAAGATCGGAAACCGGGCTAGACCGGCCGCTTCCGCTTCGGCAGCCGCGCGACGACGGCGTCGTAGGACCCGTCCACCAGCTCCAGCAGGTCGTCGTCGGGCACCGAACCCTTGAGCGCGATGGTGTTCCACCCGTAACGCCCGATGTACCCGCTCACCGTGATGTCCGCGGGAAAGCGCTCTCTCCACACCGCAGCGGCCTCCCCGTCGGCTCCGCACTTGAGCCCGACGGTGTGCACGTCCAGCCCGACGAAGGCGAAGGCCTTCCCTCCCACCTTGCAGACGAGCTCGGCCTCACCCCACGGGTACGTCTCCTCCGCGCCGGGTTTGGCGGCGCAATAGGCGATCAGCTCGTCCATCGTCACAACGCGATTATCGCCCGCCGAAGCCCGCGACGAAACGAGTGAGCAGCTCCGCGAACGTCGCCCGCTCGTCCTCGCTCCACTCCGCCATCGCCGCCGCACAGGCCGCCTGCCGCGCCCGGTGCAGCTCGGCACTGGTGGCCCGCCCCCGCGGCGTGCGCACGAGCAGCACCCGCCGCCCGTCCGCCTTGTCGGCAACGCGCGCGACCAGACCGGCGTCCACGGCGCTGGTGACGAGTTTGCTGGCCCGCGGCTGATCGACGTGCAAAGCCGCCGCAACCCCGGAAACCGTGGCCTGCACCCCGCCCCGCTCGGCCGCTTCGATCACGTCGAGCACGTCGAAGGCCGGTACGGCCAGCTCGGCGAGCGCCCTGCGTGACTGGCTGCGCCGCATCGCGATCAGCGCCTGCTCCACCGCGGCGAGGTGGGTGTCGACGTCCACCGGGAGATCATGGCCGCATCACGCTCGAATGGGTGTTGTCAGCCGACATCTCACCCCAGAGGGCGATTTACGCGCCGCAGTTGCCGGCTTCACGGTGAGCGACCGGTCGTCCATTGTGGACTGGGCGGGTGCGGTGGGACCTGCGTTGTGCGCGGTGGAGGTGAGGGCGGGGCGGGAGCGGCGGGCGTTGCGGGACGACGGTGGCGCCGTTGTGGCGAATCGAGACGATGGGGTTGGCCTTGCGGGCGGTGGTATAGCGGCGGTTGCTGTCGTCGCGGAACGGCGATGTCCGCTGGACGCGCGAGCCGACGCGAACCAAAGCCGAGGCAACCCGGCACCGAGGCAGTCTGGAAGCGTGGCGATCGGCCGGGGAGACCAGGCGGCCGCGTGCCGAGGCATGAAGCGGGGGCGCTTGCGTTGTGGGCGGCCCGCGCCGCGCGGGCTACGTCACACCGGCCGCGTGCCGAAGCAAGGAGCGGGGCACCTGCGTAGCGGACGGCACCCGCCACGGGGGTACTCCACGCCGGCCGCGTGCCAGGGCAAAGCAGGCGCGCTTGCGTTGTGGGCAGCCTCCGCTGCGGGGTTACTCCGCGCCAGCCGCGTGCCGAAGCGAGGAGCGGGGGCGCTTGCGTTGTGGCGCCCCCGCCGTGGGACTACTTCACGCCGGCTGCGTCCATGCCCCGCAGCTCCTTCTTCAGGTCCTGGACCTCGTCGCGCAGGCGCGCGGCCAGCTCGAACTGCAGGTCGCGGGCCGCGTTCATCATCTGGTCGGTCAGCTGCTGCACGAGGTCGGCGAGCTCGGAGCGGGCCATGCCCGCGCGTTCGTGGGATTGCAGGACGCCGGCGGAGCGGCCGCCTTCGCCGGTGGCGCGCTTGCCGCGGGACTGGTTGCGGCCCGATCCGCCGACCGGCACCTCGTCGTCGGCTTCGGAGTACACCGTCTCGAGGATGTCGGTGATCTTCTTGCGCAGCGGCTGCGGGTCGATGCCGCGTTCCTCGTTGTAGGCGATCTGCTTGACGCGGCGGCGGTTCGTCTCGTCGATCGCGTGCCGCATCGAGTCGGTGATCTTGTCCGCGTACATGTGGACCTCGCCGGACACGTTGCGGGCAGCGCGGCCGATCGTCTGCACCAGGGAGGTGCCCGAGCGCAGGAAGCCCTCCTTGTCCGCGTCGAGGATCGCGACCAGGGACACCTCGGGCAGGTCGAGGCCCTCGCGCAGCAGGTTGATGCCGATCAGCACGTCGTACTCGCCGAGGCGCAGCTGGCGCAGCAGCTCGACGCGGCGCAGGGTGTCGACCTCGGAGTGCAGGTAGCGGACCCGGATGCCGAGCTCCAGCAGGTAGTCCGTGAGGTCCTCGGCCATCTTCTTGGTCAGCGTGGTGACCAGGACGCGCTCGTCGCGCTCGGCCCGCTCGCGGATCGAGTGGACCAGGTCGTCGATCTGGCCCTCGGTCGGCTTCACGACGACCTCGGGGTCGACCAGGCCGGTCGGGCGGATGACCTGCTCGACGAACTCGCCGCCCGCCTGGCCCATCTCGTACGGGCCCGGGGTCGCCGACAGGTACACGACCTGGCCGATGCGGTCCGCGAACTCCTCCCACGTGAGCGGGCGGTTGTCGAGGGCGGACGGCAGGCGGAAGCCGTGCTCCACGAGGTTGCGCTTGCGGGAGGCGTCGCCCTCGTACATGCCGCCGATCTGCGGGACGGTCACGTGCGACTCGTCGATGACCATCAGGAAGTCGTCGGGGAAGTAGTCGAGCAGCGTGGCGGGGGCGGTGCCGGCGGCGCGGCCGTCGATGTGGCGGGAGTAGTTCTCGATGCCGTTGCAGAAGCCGACCTGGCGCATCATCTCGATGTCGTACTGGGTGCGCATGCGCAGGCGCTGGGCCTCCAGCAGCTTGCCCTGGCGCTCCATCTGCGCGAGCGTCGTCTCCAGCTCCGCCTCGATGTCCCGGATGGCGCGCTCCATGCGCTCGGGGCCCGCGACGTAGTGGGTGGCCGGGAAGATCCGCAGGTCCTCCACCTCGCGGACCACGTCACCGGTCAGCGGGTGCAGGTAGTAGAGCTTGTCGATCTCGTCGCCGAAGAACTCGACGCGCACCGCGAGCTCCTCGTAGGACGGGATGATCTCGACCGTGTCGCCGCGCACGCGGAAGGTGCCGCGGGTGAACGACATGTCGTTGCGCGTGTACTGCACGTCCACCAGGGCGCGCAGGAACTGGTCGCGGTCGACCTCGGCCCCGGTGGCCAGCGGGATCGAGCGGTCGAGGTACGACTGCGGCGTGCCGAGGCCGTAGATGCACGAGACGGACGCGACCACGATGACGTCGCGCCGGGTCAGCAGCGACATGGTGGCGGAGTGCCGCAGCCGCTCGACGTCCTCGTTGATCGAGGAGTCCTTCTCGATGTACGTGTCCGTCTGCGGGATGTACGCCTCTGGCTGGTAGTAGTCGTAGTAGCTGACGAAGTACTCCACCGCGTTCTGCGGGAAGAGCTCCTTCAGCTCGTTCGCCAGCTGCGCCGCCAGCGTCTTGTTCGGCGCCATGACCAGCGTCGGCCGCTGCAACCGCTCGACCAGCCACGCCGTCGTCGCCGACTTGCCGGTACCGGTGGCGCCGAGCAGCACCACGTCCCGCTCGCCCGAGCGCACGCGCCGCTCCAGGTCGGCGATGGCCGCCGGCTGGTCGCCCGCCGGCTGGTACTCGCTGACCACGCGGAACTGCCCGCCGGTGCGGGTGATCTCGCCGACGGGACGGTGCTCGGAGTGCGCCTTGACGGTGCTCTCCTCTTGCGGGAGCTCGGTTGCGAATGCCACGGGAAGCACGTTACGCCGGGGGTCTGACAATTTCAGATTGTGCCTGGTCAGAGCCCTCTAATCGCACGGACAGCAGTTGCAGTCGCAGTCGCAGTTCGGGCCGCAGTCCGGCCCCGGGTCGCACCCGTCGCGCCGCTTGTCGCTCCACGGTCCCGGGAACGGGTCGCGGCAGCAGAACTGGCACGTGCCGCACATGTAGAGGAACGCCCCGCAGCCCTCGAAGCACCCGCGCGGCTGCCGCTGCCAGTTCAGCTTCGGGTACGCCCACAGCCCGCTGCCCGGATCCGACCAGCGCGGCTTGTCCGGCGGGTGCTGGTGGCGCTTCCGCTTGCCGAACACCCGGACGATCGACTCCTCCAGCTCGTGCACCAGCAGCTTGTGCACCAGCCGCCCGTCCACGAACTCGACCTCGGCCAGCGCGAGCCGGATGCCCGCCACCGCGTCCAGGCACAGCCGGTGCGCCTCCTGCACCGACGTCCCAGTGGCCAGCAACGGGTTCCACGAGCCCGAGGCGCGGTCCTCCTCCAGGTCCTCCGCCGCGTCGATCAGGTGCGCGACCCGCCCGAACAGCCGCCCGACCTCGCGCAACGGCTCCGCGTTCGCCGGCCGCCCCGCGATGATCGCCGTCTGCGCCACCGCGAACCCGGTGGCGGTCTCCGTCGGCTCGGTCACGGCCAGCACCGAGCTGCCCAGCCCCGCCGCTGCCTCGACGAGCGTCTGCCGGCGCACCGAGTCGATCATCACCGACGCGTCGAACCCGAGGTCAGCGGCCGTTCCGATGCCCTTGGCCGCCCACCGCTGGGCGACCGCGCGCCCGGCCCAGCCGACCCGGCCGGCCAGCCCGTCACCGTCGTCGACGTGGTCGTGGACCTTCAACGAGGCCAGCACCAGCGACACCGATGCCGCCAGCCGCGCGCCCGCACCCACGGCCACGTCCGCGGACTTCATGCCGCGCAACGCGCACGGCCCGGCGGACCGGCGCGACAGACCGGTCTGCGCCTCGACCGCGGCTGAGATCATCAACCCGTCGTAGTTGGTGACGAGACGTGACAGATGACCGTGCTCGTCGCGCAGCGAGAGGCACATCCCGCACAGGTGCGCGAGCCACGCGGACCGCAGCTCAGCGCCCAACCTGTTGCGGCAGGGGCGGATGATCCCGAACATGCGCGCGATCCTAAGTGGCCGCTGACGAATCTGATGGCAGTATCGCTGACGTGGCACACATCCATCCGCCGAAGATCGAGTACTTCGACCTGGACGCCAAGAGCAACACCGATCCCAAGGGGCAGCTGAGGAGCGTCGACGAGTACCGCCTCACCCCGGCCGGGCTCTACATGTTCCGCCCGCTCTCCGGGCACCCGAGGATCAGCCACTTCGAGAGCTGGTTCCTGCCCAAGCTGAACCTGCGGGTCACCCGCCAGTCCTGGCACCGCGGCCACGAGCAGGACTTCGACTTCTACGTCGACGTCGTGGAGATCTCGGCGATCGGCAGCGTGTGGCGCACGACCGACCTCTACCTCGACCTCCTCGTCCGGACGGGCCGCAGCACCACGGTCCTCGACACCGACGAGCTGCTGAGCGCGCTCCAGCACAACTTCATCACCGCGGAACGCGCGCAATGGGCATTGGAAACCACCTATGCGGCGCTGTCCGGAATTTCAGCACACGGTCACGACGTGGTTCGGTGGCTCACCTATTCGGGTTGTCCTACGACCTGGCGTTGATACACAGAGTGTGGTCGTCATCTGACCGTGACGTAACAAATCGATCCGCCGTGTAACTGCGAGCACATATTTGACTACCCTCGGCGTCGTGGGAGCGGTCACTACACCTCAGCTGGTCGACACCGTCGACACCATTTCGGGCGTCCGGAGCTATTCATCCGGGGGCATGCGGCACCTCAGCTCGTGCCACGTGGAGCGCTGGGGTCTGCGGATCGAGCACCCCACACCGGAGGACCCGTTCTCCGACTCCGAGGTGACGTGGCTGCTGCCCGACGTCGGCGTGCGGCTCACCACGTTCCACCCGCGGTCGCGGCACGCGCGCAGCGGCCCGAGCGTGCTGACGGCCGTGCGCGTCGAGCGCGACCACCGCCACTGGCAGACCACGGACCTGCTGCTGGGCCTGGCCGTTCCCGGCGGCACCACGGCCCGCATCGTGCGCAGCGAGGAGTTCGCCGCCGCCGTCGCGGGCCGCGTGCTGCAGCCGGGCGACGCCGACCAGGCGCTGCGCACGGTCCACCGCACCCTCGAAGAGCTCAGCAACGTCAACCACAACCTCACCTCGTGGCTGACGTGGCACGGCATCTACGACGCCTGGCCGCCCCTGTAGGCCTTGATCCGCTCCACCGCGGCGACCATGAACGGCTCCTTCGCGTCACCGTAGGCGAACCCGCTGTCGTGGCCCGCAAACCGTTGTGACAGTTCGAGTTTCACGTTCTCGTACTCCTCTCGCGCCTGCGCGTCGTGCCGCAGCCAGTCGCGGAAGTCGACCGCCCACCGCCAGTTGGCCGCGCCCTCGACCCGCAGGTGCAGGTTCACCCGCCGCCCCGGATCCGCACCCGCGTGCAGCCGCTTGTCCCAGTCGCCGTCCTCACCGCGTGGCGTGTCCTCGTACGGTCCCACGTACGGGAAACCGGCCTGCGCCAGCACTTCCCGCAGCCCGTCGGCGGTCTCCATGTCCTCGACGGCGAGCTGGAAGTCCAGCACGTCCTTCGCCGCGAGCCCGGGAACGCTCGTCGACCCGATGTGCTCGACGTGCCGCCCGCCCGCGGCCAGGGCGATCCGCCGCGCGACCCGCGCGGCCTGCGCCGGCCACGTCTCGTCGTAGGGCACCACGACCGGCTGCCCCGACGCGTACGTCCGCGTCCGCACGTTCTCCTCGAACCGGACGAGCCGGTCCCACAGCCCCGTCACGTCCGGGACCTCGCCGGAGTTGTCGAGCCACACGTCCGCGGCCGCCCGGCGCTGCTCCTCGGTGGCCTGCGCGGCGATCCGGTTCCGCGCGTCGTCCTCGGCCATCCCGCGGCTGGTGACGAGGCGGTGCAGCCGGGTCTGCGCGTCCGCGTGCACGACGATGACCAGGTGGTAGGCGGCAGCCAGATCGCGCTCCACGAGCAACGGGATGTCGTGCACCACGATGCCGTCCGCCGCCGCCATCCGCTCCGCGGTGAGCTGCCCGATGCGGGGGTGCGTGATGCCGTTGAGCGTCTGCCGCGCCTCCTCGGTCGCGAACGCCTTGGCCGCCAGCGCGGCCCGGTTCAGCGTGCCGTCGGCGTTGAGCACGTCGTCACCGAACGCCTGCACGACCTCCGCGAGGCCGTCGGTGCCCGGTTCCAGCACCTCGCGCGCCAGCTTGTCGGCGTCGATGATCGTCGCGCCGCGTTCTTCGAGCAGCCGCGCGACCGTCGACTTGCCCGACCCGATCCCGCCGGTCAATCCCACCCTGAGCATGCCGGTCAGGTTAGCCGGGCGGCGAGGGCGAGCAGGACCGCGACGCTAGACCGGCGGTGTCATCGCCTGCTGCGCCAGCGGCGGCAGGATCTTCGTGAGGTTCTGCGGCGGCACGAAGCCGTTGCGCGAGCGCACCACGAACGTCGACTTGCCCAGCGACCCGATGAGCAGCTGCTCGTCCTTGCCCTCGATGAGCGTGCCCTTCTGCTTGCCGACGTCGACCTCGGTGATCTTCGCCCCGTCCTGCCGCTCCGCCTCGACGCTCTCCGCGACGCGGGTGCGGGCGGTGAGCTCGTCGGTGTAGGTCGACAGGCCGATGATGATCTTCGCGGCCGGCAGCCCCTGCTTGGGCGGGATGCCGTAGTAGCAGTCGATCTTGCCGGTGCGGCCGATGCCCGGCTCCTTGACGCCGATGATGATCTGCGGCTCCCCCGGCAGCTCCTGGCCGAGGATCGCGTTCATCGTGTCCACGTCGACCACGAGGTCGCAGTCGTCGGGCAGCGCGGGCCGGTCGACCATCGCCAGTGCCTTCGACTGCGTGGTCGGCGGGGTGATCTTCGGGATCTGCGGCGGCGGCGCCGAGGACTGCGGGGCCGCGGACGAGCAGGCGGCGGTGAGCGCCGCCGCGCCGAGTGCCATGAAGAAACGTATCCCACGCATAGGTTTCTCAACCTACACAACGGACTCAGCCCTTCACCACAGAGTGAACGAGTGGCGCCCCGTCCGTCTTTGTGGCATCTGCGAGTACTACCAACTCGCCCTCGACCCGCCTCCAACTGCACCCAACCGGTCCGTCCCCCTGAGGCCACGCCGCACAGCAGAACCGGCAACGGAACGCCGCCGTCGTTCAACGCGAGCCGCCCGGCGGTCTCCAGCATCGACTCGGCACGACCATCCGCTTCCGCCAGCCGCAGCTTCGCAACGCCATCGCCACGACCGCCTGGGCGCGATGCCAACGATTCCGCGATCTCCTCCCTGGTCACGAGCTCGCGGCGGATCGCGTCGTCCGCCGCCCACACAGCGTCCAAACCGTCGTGCTCGATGACCTCGTCGATCCACTCGTCCATGGACCTCAGCCTGCACAGGTGAGCCGTGTCGCGGAGGCGCCCGCGCCCATCTGTGGACAAGTCGAGCAGTTGGTTGCAGTCAGGTGCCTGTTGATCTTGAGTTGGCAGTACTTGCAGATGCCGGCGGCAACAACGGCGAAGGCCCCCGCACCGTGAGGTGCGGGGGCCTTCGTCAGTCAGCTACCCGAAGGTGCCGGGGTGGCTCACATGCCGCCCGACAGCTTCTCGCGGAGCGCCGCGAGCTGCTCGTCGGAGGCCAGCGTGCCGCCGGACTGGGCCGGCGCGCCGACGGAGGTGGACGGGGCGTCGCCACCGGAGGTGTAGTTGCCCGCACCCTCGGCCGAAGCCTCTTCCTCGGCCTCGGCGGCCTTGCGGATCTGCTTCATGTGGGCCTCGTAACGAGTGTGCGCCTCGGCGTACTGGCGCTCCCACTCCTCACGCTGCTTGTCGAAGCCGTCCTGCCACTCCTGGGTCTCCGGGTCGAAGCCCTCGGGGTAGATGTAGTTGCCCTGGTCGTCGTACTCGGCGGCCATGCCGTACTGGGTCGGGTCGAACTCGGTGTCGACCGTGAAGCCCTCGTTGGCCTGCTTGAGCGACAGCGAGATGCGGCGGCGGTCCAGGTCGATGTCGATGACCTTGACCATGACGTCGTCGCCGACCTGCACGACCTGCTCCGGGATCTCGACGTGGCGCTCGGCCAGCTCGGAGATGTGGACCAGGCCCTCGATGCCCTCGTCCACGCGGACGAACGCACCGAACGGAACCAGCTTCGTGACCTTGCCCGGCACGATCTGGCCGATCGCGTGGGTGCGGGCGAACTGGCGCCACGGGTCTTCCTGGGTCGCCTTCAGCGACAGGGAGACGCGCTCGCGCTCCATGTCGACGTCGAGGACCTCAACCGTGACCTCCTGGCCGACCTCGACGACCTCGGACGGGTGGTCGATGTGCTTCCAGGACAGCTCCGAGACGTGGACGAGACCGTCGACGCCACCCAGGTCCACGAAGGCACCGAAGTTGACGATCGAGGACACGACGCCCTTGCGGACCTGGCCCTTCTGCAGCTGGTTGAGGAACTCGCTGCGGACCTCGGACTGGGTCTGCTCCAGCCACGCGCGGCGGGACAGGACCACGTTGTTGCGGTTCTTGTCCAGCTCGATGATCTTCGCTTCGAGCTCGCGGCCGACGTACGGCTGCAGGTCGCGGACGCGACGCATCTCGACGAGGGAGGCGGGGAGGAAGCCGCGGAGACCGATGTCGAGGATGAGACCACCCTTGACGACCTCGATGACCGTGCCCTTGACGGGCTCGTCCTTCTCCTTGAGGGCCTCGATGGTGCCCCACGCGCGCTCGTACTGGGCGCGCTTCTTGGAGAGGATCAGACGGCCTTCCTTGTCCTCCTTCTGGAGAACAAGCGCCTCGACCTCGTCACCGACCTTGACGACCTCGTTGGGGTCGACGTCGTGCTTGATCGACAGTTCGCGCGAGGGGATGACACCCTCGGTCTTGTAGCCGATGTCGAGCAGGACCTCGTCCCGGTCGACCTTGACGATCGTGCCTTCAACGATGTCGCCATCGTTGAAGTACTTGATCGTCGCGTCGATAGCTGCGAGGAAGTCCTCCTCCGTCCCGATGTCGTTGATCGCGACCTGCTTGGGCGCAGCGGCAACGGGGGCGGTGGTGGTGTCGGTGGACATTAGGTAGGTGGCTCCGGTACGGATTGGCATTAATGAGTGGTAGTGGTGCGCGCGCAGCATCGCAGCGACCTGGAATCCCCGACCGTCTGGATCATGGGCAGCACTAACCCACTACGCACGCGATATCGTACGCGGCTGCCAGACGCGCAAGCAAACCAGCCCCCACGTGAAGGAGCAGTGTGTCCAACCAGCACACGAGCGCGGAGCACGCGCTCGGCACGGCCGGCATCGTCAAGCGCGGGGCGGACGCCGCCGAGTCGCGCGTGGCGAACCGCATCTGGTGGGACGCCGATGCGGACTCCTACCACGACGCGCACGGCGACTTCCTGGGCGCGGCCGACTTCGTCTGGTGCCCGGAGGGCCTGCGCGAGGAGGACGCCGGTTTCCTGGGTGAAGTCGCAGGTCAACGCATCCTGGAGGTCGGCAGCGGCAGTGCCCCGTGCGCTCGTTGGCTGAAGGTGCGGGGTGCCGACGTGACCGCGCTCGACATCTCCGAGGGCATGCTCCGCCACGCGCGTGAGCACAACGCCGAGACCGGTGTCGACGTGCCGCTGGTGCAGGCCAGCGCGGACCAGCTGCCGTTCCGGTCCGGCACCTTCGACGCGGCCTGCTCGGCGTTCGGCGCGGTGCCGTTCGTGGCCGACGTCGAGCAGGTCTTCAGCGAGGTCGCCCGCGTCCTCAAGCCCGGCGCGAGGTGGGTGTTCGCGGTGAACCACCCGATGAGGTGGATCTTCCCCGACGACCCCGGCCCGATGGGACTCACCGTCACCCAGTCGTACTTCGACCGCACCCCGTACGTGGAGGTGGACGCCGAGGGCCGGGCCACCTACGTCGAGCACCACCGCACGCTCGGCGACTACGTCCGCGCGCTCACGGCGACCGGCTTCGCCCTGGAGGACCTGGTCGAACCGGAGTGGCCGAAGGGGCACACCCGCAACTGGGGGCAGTGGAGCCCGCTGCGGGGCAGGCTCTTCCCCGGCACCGCGATCTTCCGGACCCGGCTCACGTCGTAGTCTCCGGTCCATGAGCTCGGCACGCGGACTCGTGGCGGCCCAGTCAGCCCGCTTCGCCGCACTGGACCCGCTGCTGCCCCCTGCCGCCGAGCTCCCCCGCGACGGCCACGTCCTCACCGCCGCGCTGCCCGACGGCACCCGCGTGGCCGGCGTGGTCTGCCACGACTCGTTCGAGCCGCACTCCACGACCCGGCTGTGGTCGGCGGCCGAGGTCTGGGAGCTGGTGCCGCTCGTCGGCACCGCGCAGGGGATGGACGCGCTGCTCACCCGGTTCCGCCGGTACCTCGACGAGGTCGACATCGGCGAGGACACGGCGTGCGTGGTGCACTGGCCGAGCCGGGACACGGTCGCGGCGCGCGCGTTCCTCGACCACGGCATGGTGCCGCTGTCCGTCCTCGGCGTCCGGCTGCGCACCCCGCACCCGCACTTCCCGCGCACGGTCGCGATCCGCCGCGCCACCCCGGGCGACCTCGACGGCGTCGTGGAGCTGTCGCTCGCGGAGCTGCGGTACTCGTCGCTGGTGGGCTCCACGATCGTGCGACCGGAGGCACCGGCCCTCAAGCGCCGCGCACTCGCCGAACGCCTGAACAACGCGAGCCCGATCTGGCTCGCCGAACGCGACGGCGTCGCGGTGGCGCTCGCCGAGTGCGCGGTCGTGGCGTCCGAACCGGGCACGGCCGCGGCCCAGCGCCTGCCCCGCGGCCGCTGGGGCTACGTGAACTGCGTTTCGGTGCTGCCCGGCGCCCGCGGAACGGGCATCGGCCAGCAGCTCGTCGCCCACGTCCACCAGGAGCTGCACCGCCTGGGCACGGTCGGCACCTACCTCTACTACAACCCGCCGAACCCGCTGAGCAGCGTCTTCTGGCCGCGTCAGGGCTACCGGCCGCTGTGGACCGTCTGGGAAGTACGCCCCGCGTCCGCCCTCAGGTGACCTATGTCCGAGTTGCCACGCGCACCGGTCTGCGCGAGAATTTGCACTGACCGGTCAGTTTAAACGGAAGGTAAAGCCGTGGAGATCCACGCCCAGCGCGCCGGCGTCACCGGGGCCCATGGTCCCCTGCTCCGGCCGACCTCGCTGACCGTGCGGCCGGGCGAGCTGACCCTCGTCGCCGGCGACCCCGGCACCGGCCACACGGCGCTGGGCCTGCTGCTGTCCGGTCGCATGAAGCCCTCCACCGGCACGGTGTCGCCCGAGCTGAAGACGCTGCGCAAGCACGTCGTCCTGGTCGACGCCCCCGAGGTGAACGAGCCGGAGGAGGCGCTGACGCTGGCCGCCGTCGTCGGCGAGGAGCTCGCGATGAACGGCATGGCCTCCGGGAAGAAGGCGGTGCACGACTGGCTCGTCGAGCACGCGGCCGACGAGCACGCGGCCAGCCGCTTCGAGCACGTGCCGCCGCGGACGCGCTGCGCGGTGCTGCTCGACCTGGCCGCCGCCCGCCCCGGCGTGACGGCGCTGGTCCTCGACTGCCCCGACCGCTACCACCCCGACCCGCGCGAGTGGTTCGCACTGGCCCACGACCACGTGACCCCCGAGCGGTCCGTCGTCGTCCTGTGCTCGAACTCCTCCGCCCAGATCCTCGACCTCCCGCACGCGCGCCTTGGTGAGGACAACGACACCAAGATGGAGACCTCCGCATGAGCGCCCTTCGCATGGCCTTCAACGAGCTGCGCCGGATCACCTCCGGCACGCTCCCCCGGCTCGCCGTCCTCGCACTGGCACTGGTGCCGCTGCTGTACGCGTCGCTCTACCTGTACGCCAACAAGGACCCGTACTCGAACCTGAACAACGTCCCGGCCGCGCTCGTCGTGCAGGACCGCGGGACGAAGGACCTCAACGCCGGCAAGGACGTCGCCGACGAGCTGCTCAACGGCAGGAAGTTCAAGTGGCAGGTCGTCGGCAGCGGCGAGGAGGCCGACGAGGGCGTGCGCAAGGGCAAGTACATCTTCGCGCTCACGCTGCCTGAGGACTTCTCCGAGGCGCTCACCTCGCCCGCGGACATGAAGCCGCGCCAGGGCGTGCTGACGCTCACGACCAACGACGCCAACAACTACCTCGGCAGCACGATCGCGACCCAGGTCGTCACCGAGGTGCGCCGCGCCGTCACCGAGAAGGTCTCCACCGAGGCCGCCGACCGGCTGCTGCTGGGCTTCTCCACGATCCGCCAGGAGACCACGAAGGCGGCGGACGGCGCGGCGAAGCTCGCCGACGGCAGCGCCACCCTGCGCGACAAGCTCACCGAGCTCGACGGCGGTGTGCAGCAGCTGTCCACCGGCTCGGTGACCGCCGCGGCCGGCGCCGTCCAGCTGCGCGACGGCCTGCACGAGCTCCGGTCGCAGACCCAGGCCCTGCCCGCGGGCGCGCAGAAGATCGCCGACGGCGCGCGCCAGGTCGCGGACGGCAACGAGACCGCCGCGACCGAGGCCGAGGCGTACGCGCGGCTGGCCCAGTCCCTCGTCGGCGCGCTCGACCAGGCCAACGGCGACGTCGCGACCCGGTTGCGCGCACTCGGGTTCACCGAGGAGCAGGTGCAGCGGGTCATGACCGCCCTCACCCAGGCCCGCCAGCCCCTCGACAACGCCAACGGCAAGGTCCAGGGCGCCGCGGGCAACCTGCGCAAGCTCGCGACCGGCGCGGACCAGGTCGCCGACGGCGCCGCCCAGCTCTCGTCGAAGATGCCGGGGCTCGTCAGCGGTGTCGGCCGGCTCGACGACGGCGCCACCAAGCTCGCCGACGGCAACGCCCAGCTCCGCGACGGCCTGCAGAAGGCGGCCACCGGCACCCCGCAGCTCAGGGACGGCGCCGCGCAGCTCGCGGACGGTTCCGCCCAGCTGCGCGACGGCCTGACCGGCGGCGTGGGCAAGATCCCCGACACCGACGACCCCACGCGCGAGGCGATCGCGAAGGCCATCGGCGACCCGGTGGCGGTGAAGGGCCTGTCCCAGACGAAGGCGGCCACCTACGGCGCCGGTCTGGCCCCGTTCTTCCTCGGCCTTGCGACGTGGATCGGCGCGTTCGTGCTCTTCCTGCTGCTGCGCCCGCTGTCACGCCGTGCGCTGGCCGCCGGCCAGTCGGCGTTGCGGGTCGCGTTGGGCGGATGGTTGCCCGGTGCGTTGCTCGGTGTCGTGCAGGTGCTCGTGATGTTCTCGGTCGTGCGGTTCGTGGTCGACATCGAGCCGTCGAACCCCTTCGGCACGTTCGCGTTCCTCGTGCTGATGTCACTCACGTTCGTCGCGATCCTGCACGCCCTCAACGCCGCGTTCGGCGCCGTGGGCAAGTTCCTCGGCCTGATCCTGCTGATCCTGCAGCTGGTCAGCGCGGGCGGCACGTTCCCGTGGCAGACGATCCCGGTGCCGCTCTACCCGCTGCACTACGGCCTGCCGATGGGTTACGCGGTCGACGGCCTGCGGCACCTGATGTACGGCGGTGACCTGGGCAGCGTCGGACAGGACGCGCTGATCCTTCTCGCCTGGCTGGTCGGGGCCCTAGCCTTGTCGTCCGTGGCGGCCTACAAGCAGCGGGTGTGGACACCCTCGAAGCTGAAGCCGGAGCTCGTGCTGTGAGCGCGCGGACGACGGCGACGAAGCAGAAGCTCTTCGACGCGGCGTTGAAGCTGGTCGGCGAACGGGGTGCGGCCTCGGTGACGGTCGACGAGATCGCCGCCGAGGCGGGTGTCGCCAAGGGCACGATCTACTACAACTTCGCCTCGAAGGACGCACTGGTCGAGGCGCTGCTGCACCACGGGGTGGAGATCCTCGCCGGCCGGCTGCGGTCGGCGGAGGCGGCCGGGTCGTCCGAGGACTCCCTGGAGGCGCTGGTCGACCAGATGCTCGGCTTCTGGGCCGAGTACCCGGCGTTCGGCCAGCTGCTGGTGTCGGAGCTGTGGCGGACGCCGGGCCAGTGGCACGGGACGTTGTCGTTGCTGCGCGACGACATCGTGTCGATCGTGCGCGGTCAGATGAAGCGCCTGGCCGACGCGGGCCGTCTGCCGGAGGGCGTGGAGGTCGGCACCGCGTCGGCGGCGTTGTTCGGCACGCTGCTCGTGATCGCCCTGGACTGGCAGGTGTTCCAGCCGGAGCGGTCGCGGGCGGAGGTGCGGGAGTCGGTCATGCTCCTGGTGCGGGGGCTGGGACAGGCCCGCCGTCCCTGACCGCGCTCAGGAACCGGCCTGGTGCAGCGAGGGCGGCTTGCCCTCCAGCGCTCGCACGACGGCATCCAGCACGGCCTGGCCGACGTGCCGGGCGGCGTCGTGCGCGAAGCGGCCGAGCAGGACCTGCTGGGTGGGGTGCGCGCTCAGCACGGCGTCGGGCACCGGTGCGGACGTGTGCACCTCCACGACCGGCGCGTGCTCGGCCAACAGCGGTGCGACGGCGGTGAGCACGGCGGTCCGGTAGCTCGCGTGCACCCACGCCACCAGCAGGTTCACCGGGCGGCCGGCCAGCTCGTACCCGACCTCGGAGGCCAGCTCCGCCGGTTTGGCCCAGTCCGCCTTGACCCAGGTCGGCCGGTGCCCGCGCGACACCGACGCCCGCGCGGCGCGGCCGGGACCGTCGTCGGCGGCCAGCGGCCGGGTGCGGCACGGCAGCACCACCTGCCACCCGCGTGCCACCAGCCGTCCCGCGCAGCCGGCCAGCATCCCGCTGCCGCCGAGCACCAGTGCCGTCCTCACCGCGCACGCTCCTCACCGACGGCGGCCAGCGGCCCGGTCAGCCACCGCTCCACCTGCCCCTGCCCGCTCAACCGCACCACGACGACCTGGCCCACCAGCGCCCGCACCCTGGCCCGGTTGCGCCTGTAGGACTTCCAGCCCCACCGCAGGATGTGCTCGGGGTCCGTGAACACCGACCACAGCGACGACTCCTGGTTACCGTTCCACAACTCCACCCGCCCCGCCCGCCGCCGGACCGTCCGGCGCACGAGCCGGGTCATCACCGTCGCGAACGGGTGGTCGAGCCAGACGACCGTGTCGGCGCGCGCGGCCAGCTCGCGGCGCACCTCCTTGTACTGGTACTCCGTCACCCACCGGTCCTGGTGCGCGAACTCGGCGACCTCGCCGGCGAACTCCGGCCGCGGTGTCCACTGTGGACCCCAGTACAGCCGGTCGAGCTCGACGTAGCGGACACCGCGCAGTGCGGCGATGCGCCGGCACAGCGTCGACTTGCCGGAGCCGGCGTTCCCGGCGACCAGGATGCGCCGGGGCACGTGCGGCAGCGGGTCTGCTGGTCCGAGCAACGGCATCGGGTCAGGCTAACGGGAACCCCGTGATCACAACACGGTCAGCGGCGCTGGGGCCGCGGCACCGCGAACTGCAGCTGCATCCACGAGATGCGCCAGACGAGGAAGCACGCGAGTCCCGCTGCGACCACGGCCGCCACCGTGGACAGCGTCGAGAACACCAGGTACGCCCCGGTGTCGAGCAGCAGTGTCTCCAGCAGGTCGGTCAGCACCATCGCGAGGAACGCGCACTGCCACGGCTTGATCAACGGACTGGTGGTGCGCTCGGCGAACGGCTTGCTGCGCTGCGACGGGTCGCTGGCCCGCCACACGTCGGTGATCGTCCGGACCCCGCGCAGCGCGATGGCCTCGGCGTTGTGGGTGGCGTTGCGGAACCACAGCACGAACGCGACGGCGGCGGGCAGGTAGAGCACCTGCGCCAGGAAGCTCCACGTCGACGAGCCGCCGGACCAGTCGTTCACCGCGCCCCACACCGACTCCGCGGCGACGAGGGCGATCAGGCCCTGGCTCGCGAAACCGGTGAGCCGGACGTCCCTGAGGTCGATGTAGGTGTCCACGGGCTACCTTCCGAAACCGCAACCGAGTTCCGCGAACGTAGCGATCTTCTCGGCGGCGCGCACCACCTCCCGGTCGATTCCGTCGAGCACGATCCGGTCACCGTCGCGGCGGGCGGGCAGCAGGGCGTGCGCGAGCGGTTGGCCAGGCACCCGTCCTCGCCTTGGCGCCCGGCCCGTGCGTTCGGGTGCCCTCCAGGACCTGCTGACCCGCGAACGCGAAAGGGGCCACGGCGGTTCGCCGTGACCCCTTCTCCGCTGCGGCGGCTCAGCCGACCGTGCGGTCGCCGAGCAGCGCCCACTGGCTCCAGCCCGCCTTCTCCTTGTAGAAGCGGCGGATCGGCTTGCCGTCGTCGGTGCGGGCGAAGACCTCGATGGTCTTGGTCTGCGCGTGGTACATCGCGGTCGGCGCCCCGGAGACCTTGGTCGTGCCGAGCTTGGTCCACGCGGTCCAGCCGCTGTCGGTGGCACGCGAGTGCTCGACCTGGCCCTCCGCGCCGAGCTGCAGCACGTCGATCGAGCCCGTCGTCGTGTTGTAGACCGCCGACGGGGCACCGACGCCCTTGCCGCCGAGGGTCTTCCACACGCCCGCCGCGTACTGCTCGACGCTGCCGGCTGCGCTGCGGACGAAGACCTGGTCGACGGCGACGCTCGGGTCGCTGACGATCTGCACGTCGCCCTGGTCCTGCCACTTCTCGCCGTCGAACTTCACGAGCTTGCCGTCGTCGCTGCGGGCGTAGACGTCCTTGTCGAGCACGGCGGGGTCGCCGGCGACCTTGCGGTCACCCAGCGCGTCCCAGCGGCCGGCCGCGAACCGCAGCAGCGCGCCGTCCACGCCGCGGGCGAGCACCTCGACGGCCTTGTCCTTGTCGTTCCAGCGCAGCACGGGGTTGCCGGCCACGGCCGTGTCGCCGAGCGCGAGCCACTTGCCGTCGGCGCGGTGGTAGACCCGGCCGTCGGTGCCGCGCGCGTACAGCTCGACGATCTTCGTCGCCGGGTTGAGCAGCGCGACCGGGTCGCCGGCGAAGAGCTCGGGGCCCAGCTGCTGCCAGCCGGCCCAGCGGCTCGTCTTGTGGAAGTTCGTGATGATCGTGCCGTCCGCGGCGCGCGCGTAGACCTCGAGCGACTGCGCGGCGGTGTTGGAGATCTGCGGGCCGCTGCTCACGGCCGGCGCGTCGGTGACCGGGGTGTCGCCGGTGACCGCGCCGGCGCCGCCGGACTCGACCAGGCCGTTGTAGCGCAACGGCACGTACCGGCTCGCGGTCGCGGCGCTCCACACCCGCTGCACGGGACGGGACCCGTCCGGGCCTGCCTGCTCGCGCACGATCGGCCGGGTCTTGGCGGCGTCCGCCCAGCCGATGAACAGCGCCACGTGGTTGAGGCGGTCGTTCAACGCGTCGCCGGGGCGCAGGTCCTCCCAGTCGATGCGGTGCGCGACCTGTTCGAGGATGTGGGTGGTGTAGGAGATGCGCAGGCCCCACGCCATCGACACGTAGCCGGAGCAGTCGGTGCGGTAGGCGCCGTACTTGTTGCCGAAGCAGTCGCTCTGGCTGTAGGGCACCCGCGCGCTGATCCACGTCCGCGACCGCGCGAGGACCTCGCTGCGCGTGATCTTCGAGTTCGCCGCGTACGTCCCGCAGTGCGCGCCACCCTCAGCGGCCGCGACCGCGACGTCGGGCATGGCCAGCGACGAGCCGAACGTGATGGCCGCCGCGGCGACCGCCAACATCCCCAGCGATCTCATGCCGGTCACCGTAGCAAGGCGGTGTGAAGTTTTGGTCCGGTCGAACGGCCCGAGTTCGGCCGGCCGGTCAACCGTGAACGGCCGGTCGGCGGTCAGTCGAGGACGCCGCGGTACCGCCGCGGCACGTACAGCTCCTCCGCGCTGTCGTACGGGTACCGGACCACCCGCAGCCGCGTGCGGTGCCCGCCCGCCTGTTCGTACGCCCAGTACCGGTCTCGTTCCTCCGCCCACGCCGCGAAGATCACGACGTGCCGGGTCAGGTTGGTGCCGTCGGTGCGCAGGACGATGTCGCCCGCGCGCAGCTCGGTGCGCTCGACCGCCGCGCTGACACCGGCGAGACCGGGGGTGTCGAGGCCGCCGTGGCGGTCGTCCGGCTTGCCGGGCAGGCCCCAGGCCATCGACACGAACCCGGAGCAGTCGGCGCGGTAGATGCCGTGCTCGTTCGCGTGGTACTTCGCCTGCCCGTACGGGACCGAGTCGCGCAGCCACGTGCACGCGCGTTCCACGATCTCGGCGCGGCCGATCCTGCGTCCGGCGGTGCGTGCAGTTGTCACGGGGCCATGGTCGAGCACCGACCTCTAAATGCCCTGCAAACTCGCTATAAGGTCCGCGTCGGTGACCTCGGCGGTGGCCCAGGCGAGCGGGTAGCTCAGCCGGATCGTGTCGATCTCCTCGCTCAGTTGCACACCGGGCAGCACCTTGCGGACCAGCGCGAGCATCGCGTGGTTGCCGGGCAGCACGTCGCCGTGCAGCTCCGCGAACCCCAGCCGGGCGGCCACCTCGGTCAGCGCCTCCAGCAACCGCCGGCCGGCGCCGCGGCGCTGCCAGCGGTCGACGACGGCGACGGCGATCTCCGCGCCGCGCTCGCCGGTGCGGATGACGCGGGCGATGCCGATCGGGTCATCGCCGACGCGGGCGCACACGGCGGCATGCCGGGTGCCGTCGACGTCCACCAGCACCCGGCGCGCGGCGGCGGTGAGGCGCGGTGTCGGCGAGTGGAAGCGCTGGAAGCGGCTTCGTGCCGACAGACCGGCGAACACGGCGTCCACCGCCGCCGGCGCCGTGGTCCGGTCGAGTTCGGCGACGCGCATGAGACCCCCTGAGTTCGGAATCCGAACTGTAGCTGAGTTCGAAAAACGAACGCAAGGGATATCCTGGGGGCATGTCGTACGCGAGCTTCGCCAGCCTGCCGTGCACGCTGGGCCGCCCGGCCGCACTGCTGGGCGAGCGCTGGACGTTGTTGCTGCTCCGCCAAATATTCCTGGGCACCCGGCGGTTCGAGGACTTCCAGACGACGATGGAGATCTCCCGCAGCGTGCTGACCGACCGGCTGAGCATGTTGCTCGACGAGGGCGTGCTCAAGCGCGTGCCGTACCAGGCCGATGGGCGCACACGGCACGAGTACCGCCTCACGGAGAAGGGCAAGGACCTCTACCCGGTGCTGATGGCGCTGCGGACGTGGGGCGAGAAGTGGATGTTGACCGAGCAGGAGGACGAGTCGTTCACGCTGGAGCACCGCGACTGCGGCGGTGGCGTGCGGGCGAAGGTCGAGTGCGCGGACTGCGGGGCCGAGCTGACCGCGCGGGACGTGCACGTGACGGCGCGCGGGTGACCTCGCCCGGCGGGTGGCGCCGGGCGAGGCCGTGGTTCACTCGGGCAGGTGCGCCGCCCGCCACTCGACGGCGCTGAGCCCCGCCAGCTCCCCCGCCTCCCGTGCGCGCAGCCCGGTGAAGAGCGCCTTGGCCTCGGCCCAGGCCTCCTCGTCCCCGGTCGCGGCGGCGAGGTCGCGCATCGTGCGGGCCCGCCAGATCGGCAGCCCCAGCGCGGTCCACCGGTCCAGCGCGTCCCGCAACAGGCCGGCGGCCTCGTCGTCGCTGCCCCGCGCCAGCGCGGCCTCGCCGAGCGTCCTCGTCACGAGCGCCACGCCGAACCGGTCGTGCTGGCGGGTGCAGACCTCCAGGCACCCGGCCAGCAGGTCCTCGACGTCGGTGACACCGGCGGCCTCACCCGCCCGCAGCGCCGCCTTGGCGAGCGACTGGACCGCGTACGTGGCACCGAGCTCGTCCCCGGCGGCGCGCAGGACGCGCTCCGCGTCCCGGCTGAGCTCCACCGCCCGCACGTACGTCCCCTCCGCGCGGTGGCACAGGCTCAGCCCGCGCAACGCCAGCGCCTCACCGCGCTGGTCGCCGAGCCGCCGGTAGAGCTCGACGCACCGCTCGAACGCCGCGACCGCCTCGGTGAGGTCGCCGTGGTCGCGGTGGATCGCACCGACGCCGTAGCTCGCGGCGGCGACGACCCCCTCGTCCCCCAGCGCGATCGCCTGGCCGAGCAGCTCGCGGGCCGGTTCGAACTCCGCGAGGTCGCGCAGGACCGTGCCCATGCCCACGCACGCGACGGCGAGCGTCGCGGTCTCGCCGATGTCCCGCGCGATCTCCGCGGCCTGCTCGAAGTTCCGCAACGCCTCGACGAAGTCGTCCTGCTCGTAGCGCAGCTGCCCGAGCCCGGCCAGCAGCACCGCCTCCGCACGCCGGTTGCCGCGGTCGCGGGCGGCCCGCAGCGCGACCTCGTGGGTGCGCTGCCAGTTGCCGAACTCGTTGCGGGCAGCGAAGGGCGACGACAGCAGCGACGCGATGACGGTCGTGGTCAGCTCGTCGACACCGAGGTCGTGCGCGCGTTCCACGACCCGCACCACCGCACCGGTCTCCGCGTGCAGCCAGCCGGTCGGGTCCTCCTCGACGTCCTCGGCCAGCCGCGGGTCCACCTCGACCGGCGGGGCGAGCGGAGGGCGCAGGCCGAGCGTCACGCGCGGCAAGGCCCGCACCGCGGTCTCCACGAGCGCGAGCCACGTCGCGAGCGTGCGCGCGACGGCCGCCGCGACCTCCTCCGCCGGTTCCGCCGCCGCCTGCTCGGCGCCGAAGAGCTGCACCAGGTCGTGGAACCGGTAGCGCACCCGGCCGAGCTGGTCGACGCCCGCGACGTCCACCAGCCGCAGGTCCACCAGGTGCTCGACGACGTCCTCGGCGTCGTAGGGCGGGATGTCCAGCAACGGCGCCGCGACCCACGCGCCGAAGTCCGGCAGGTCGAGCAGCGACAGCAGGTGGAAGGCCCTGCGGTGCCGGGCGTCCAGCTCGGCGTAGTTGAGCCGCAGCGACGAGCGGATCGCCAGGTCGCCCGTCTCCAGCTCGTCGAGCCGGCGCCGTTCGTCGGACAGCCGCCTGGCCAGCGTCCGCAGCGGCCAGTGCGGCCGGGCGAGCAGCTTCGCGCCCGCTGCCCGCAGCGCCAGCGGAACCCCGCCGCACAGCCTCGTGATCTGCTGCGCGGCCTCGGGTTCACCGCCGACGCGCTCGGTGCCGACGATGCGGCTCAGCATCTCCGCGGAGACCTCCTCGCCGAGGAACCCCAGCTCGATCGGTTCCGCGCCCTCCAGGCCGGTGAGCCGGCTGCGGCTGGTGATGATCACGAAGCAGTTGGCGTTGCCCGGCAGCAGCGGCCTCACCTGCGCCTCGCTCCTGGCGTTGTCGAGCACGACCACCAGCCTGCGATCCGCGACCATGCGCCGGTACAGCTCGACGCGCTCGTCCGGTGCGGCCGGCTGGTCGTTGCCGGGGATGCCGAGCAGGCCGAGGAACCGCCCGAGCACCTCCTGCGGTTCGAGGTCGCGCCCGGCCCCGCGCAGGTCGGCGAACAGCTGACCGTCGGGGTAGGTGCGGCGCAACAGGTGCGCGGCGTGCACGGCCAGCGCCGACTTGCCGGCCCCGCCGAACCCGGAGACCACGACCGTCGGCGTCGCGGTGCTGTCCGCCGGCGCCTCGCACAGCGCCATGACCTGCTTGAGCGCCTCCTCGCGGCCGGTGAAGTCGCTGATGTCCGGCGGCAGGTGGTGCGGGACCACCTGCGGCCGGACCACGACCGGTGCCGGCACCGCCCTGGCGGGCGACTCCTCGATCGTGCCGTTCAGGATCGCGGTCTGCAGGTCCCTGAGCTTCTCGCCCGGCTCGATCCCCAGCTCGTCCAGCAGGTACTCGCGGGCTTCCCGGTACACCGCGAGCGCGTCCGCTGTGCGCCCCGCACGGTGATACGCCCGCATGAGCAGCTCACGTGTCTCCTCACGCGCCGGGTGCGCATTGGCCAACGCAGTGAGTCTGCTGATCGCGTCCTGCTCCCGGCCCTGGTGCAGCTCACACCTGCCGAGGCCTTCCTCGGCGCTGAGCCGCTGCTCGCCGAGTGCGAGCGCGTGCCCCCGTGCGAACTGCGCCTCGACCCCGTGCAACGCCGGTCCGCGCCACAGCGCCAGCGCCTGCCGGTAGTGCGCGACGGCGGTGCTCAGGTCCCCTGCCCGCTCCGCCTGCCGCGCCGTGGCGACGTGCCCGGCGAACATCTCGGCATCGCTGTCGACGTCGAGCACGTACCCCGGTGCGCGCGTGATCAGCGCTTTGTCGAGCGCCCTGCGCAACGACGACACGTAGGTGTGCACCAGCGCGACCGCGGTCTGCGGCGGCTGGTCGTCCCAGATGAGGTCGATCAGCCGTTCCACCGGCACGACCTGCCTCGGTTGCAACAACAACGCGGCGAGCAGGGTTCTCGGCTTCGGTCCGCCGAGGTTCACCTGTCTGTCGCCGACCCACACTTCGACTGGCCCCAGTACGAGCGCTTTCACGCCCACACCCCCATCCCCCAGTAGATGAGCACGCGTGTGCGTCTACGAGGATGCACTACTCGGCGTTCGGGGCAACGCGTTTCGGCGTTCCGGGCCACGACCGGTGCTACCGCAGCGACTCCAGGTGCCGGCGCAGCAACGCCACCGCCAGTTCCGGTGTCATCCGATCGGGGTGCAGCACCCCGCCCACGGTGAGCCCGTCCACCAGTGCCGCCAGCCGCTCGACCTCCACCCGCACGTCGAGGTCCGCGGCGGCGGTGCCCTCCGCGACCATCCGCCGCACGACCTCCCCGCAGAGGAACCGCAGCCCGTCGTACAGCCGTTCGGCGTGCGGGAGCAGGGCCGGCCTGGTGCGCGCCGCCGTCGCGAAGGCCAGCCACAGGACGGCTTCGTCGCGGCGGCGGTCGTCCAGCGGCAGCACCTCCGACAGGACGAGCACACCCGGCCTGCCCTCGGCCTCGCCCAGCCGCTCGACGTGGGCCAGCACGCGGGCGCCGATCGAGTCCACCAGCGCCTCGACCGCGAAGACGATCATCGCGTCGTGGCTGTCGAAGTAGTGGCGGACCGAGCCGATGGCGAGGCCCGCCTCCAGGGCGACGGTGCGCAGCGAGGCGCCCTCGACGCCGTCGCGCACGACGACGCGGAACACCGCCTCGGCGACGTGCTTGCGGCGGGCGGCGGGATCGACGACTCGGGGAGACACGGCCACTTTGTAGCACGACCCTGCTAGTTTAAGTAGCAGGGTCATGCTACTTAGGGGGAAGCCATGACGTATCTGCTGATAGCAGCGGGTGTCCTGTACGTGCTCGTGCGCCGGTTCCTGGGTGAACCGCTCAACGCCAGGGACCTCCTCGCGCCACCCGTGTTCCTGCTGTTCTTCGGGATCAGGGCGACGACGGACTTCCACGCGAGCTACCTGTTGCCGCTCGCGGCGGGGTTCGCGTTCGGCGTGCTCCGGGGCATCACGACCAGGCTCTACGAACGCGACGGGCACCTGTGGCAGCGGTACACGCCGTGGACGTTGCTCGTGTGGGTGGCGTCGATCGGCGTGAGCACCGGGCTGGGGTTCCTGATCGGCGGGCACGCGCCCACGCAGCTGTCGATCGGCGTGAGCATGCTCGGCGAGCTGTGCGCGATCGGTGCGAAAGCGCTCAGCACCGGTGTTCCGTTCGCGCGGGAGGAGACACGGGGCCCGCTCGCGAGGTTCCATGACAGGCGTGGATCGTCGTGACTTCCTCGTCGGGGCCGGACTGCTCGCCGTCGCACCGGCGCAGCGTCGGCCGCGCGGGAACTGGACTGGGGCGCCGTGCGGCGCGAGTTCCGGCTGGACCCCGATCTGGTGAACTTCGGCCAGTTCTACCTGGCGTCGAACCCGCGCGAGGTGCGCGACGCGGTCGAGTCGTTCAAGCGGAAGCTCGACGCGAGGACGAGATCACGACCAGGCTCCACGGCGCGATCACCCCGCGGACCCGTGCCGTCGGCATCACCCGGGTGCAGTCCGGCACGGGCCTGCGCATGCCCGTGCGCACGTGCGCCGAAGTGGTCGCCGAGGCGAACAGGGGACGCGCGCAGGAGGACCGCTGCCTGCTGGTCGTCGACGGCGTGCACGGGCTGGCCGCCGTGGACGAGGACCCCGCGCGGACCGGCACGGACGTGTTCGTCGCGGGCACGCACAAGTGGTTGTCCGGGCCGCGCGGCACCGGCATGACGTGGGTGAACCCGCAGGTGAGCGACCAGGTGGTGCCACTGCTGCCGAGCCTGGGCGGCCGCGGCGGCACAGCCCTGCTGGGACCGGGCGGGTTCCACGCGTTCGAGCACTTCTACGCAGTGAAGGCCGCGGTCGAGTTCCACCGGCGGCTCGGCCGGGACCGCGTGGCCGCCCGGATCACCGAGCTGGCCACGCGGTTCAAGGAAGGACTTGCCGAGCTGCCCGGCGTCACCGTGCACACGCCCCGCGACCAGGACCTGTCCGCGGGGCTCGTGTGCTTCGACGTCACCGGGCAGACCGGTGACCAGCTCGTCGCCCGACTTGAGCGGAAACGGATCCAGATCACCACCGCGCCCTACCGGCGGCCCCATGCGCGGATCGGCGCCGCCATCACGAACACACCGGAGGAGGTGGACCGGACGCTCGCGGAGATCCGGTCGCTCACCCGCTGGTGGCCGCGACGACCTCGATCTCCAGGAGCCACTCCTCCTCGTAGATGTCGCAGGCGATCACCGTGACCGCCGGCTCGTGGTCACCGAGGACCTCTTGGCGCACGCGGGAGTTGGCGCCGCGGTACTTGCGGTCGGACAGGAACGTCGTCGCCTTGACGATGTTCGTGCGGTCCATGCCGGCCGCTTCGAGCGCGGCGAACACGTTCGCCCACGCCTGGCGGCACTGGTCGTCGAAGTTGTCGGGCACGTTGCCGTCGGCGTCGACCGGGATCTGACCGCTCACGAACAGCAGCTTGCTGCCGCCGGGCACGCTGGCCGCCTGGACGTAACCGGGACTGGGGATCGCCGTGTTGATCGGCGTGAAGGATGCGGTACGCACGCACCGCATCCTCCCGCATGGCCACGATCAGGTGAGCCGGCCGCCCATCTTCTTGAACACCTCAGCCGCCGGACGTGCTTCTTCGCCGTCGACCTGGACCTCCAGCAGGATGATCCCCTCGGTGCCCGTCACGACCGCGACACCGCCGTCCGCCTGCCGCACGACCCGGCCGGGCGTGCCGCAGAAGCCCATCGACGGCGGCGCGGCCCTCTTCACCGCGACCTTGCGGCCGTCGAGCATCGTCCAGGCGTTCACGTACGGGTCGGACTGGCCGCGGACCAGGTCGTAGATCTCCCTGGTGCTCCTCGTCCAGTCGATCCTGGTGTCGTCCTCGGTGATCCGGTGCCAGAACGTGCGCTTCGACGCGTCCTGCGCGGTGCCCCGGTCGCCCGCGGCCAGCTTCTGCAGCGCCTCCAGCGTCGCCGGCACGTACTGCGCGGTCACCTGCTCGTAGACCTCAGTGGCCGTGTCGTGGTCGCCGATCGGCACGACCCGCTGCACCACGACGGGCCCCGTGTCGAGCTCGGGTTCCATCAGGTGCACCGTCACGCCGGTCTCGCTCTCGTGCTCCCGCACCGCCCAGTTGACGGCACCGAACCCGGAGAACTTCGGCAGCAGCGCGTCGTGCACGTTCAACGCGCCCAGCCGCGAGGTGGTCAGCAGCTCGCCGGGCAGCCGGGTGCGCCAGTTCGTGGACACGATCACGTCCGCGCTTAGCTCCCGCAGCTGTGCCGGGAGCTCGGGCTCGCGCCCGTTCGACGAGATCACGGACCGCAGCCCGTGCTGCTCGACCAGGTCGGCCACGTGGGGCTCACCGAGCCCGGTGAACTCGGTGCGGTGGGTCAGCACCAGCACGACGTCGTGGTGTTCGACGAGCGCGCTGAGCACCACCGCGCCGAGTTCGCCGTAGCCGAAGAAGACGATCCTCATGAAACTCCCTCAGGCGCTGGGTCGGCCGCCGCGGCGACCGACGCGAAGCGCAGCGCGTTCATCCGGATGAAGCCCTCCGGGTGGTGCCGCTCGTAGGCGGCCGCGCCCACGCCCGCCTCGAACGACACGCGCTTGCGGCTGTGCCGGGAGAACGGCGAGGTGCGCCGCAGCACGCTCACGTTCCCCTTGTACAGCGCCACCTCGACGTCGCCGGACATGTTCTGCTGGCTGTGGTCGATCGCCGCCTGCAGCATCTCCCGCTCGGGGGCGAACCACAGACCGCGGTAGACGAGCCTGGCGTAGCGCGGCATCAGCTCCTCCTTGAGCAGCGCCACCTCGCCGTCGAGCGTCAACGCCTCCAGCGCGCGCCGCGCGGTCAGCAGGACCGTACCGCCGGGGGTCTCGTACACGCCACGCGTCTTGATGCCGATGATCCGGTTCTCGACCATGTCGACCCGGCCGACCGCGTGCTTCGTCGCGAGCTCGTTGAGCTTGCCGAACGTGTCGGTCGCGCTCAGCGGAACGCCGTCGACCGCGACCGGGTCGCCGCCCTCGAACGTGATCGTGACGCGCTCCGGCTCGTCCGGTGCCTCCGCGAGGTCGCGCACCCGGAAGAACACGCCGTGCGGGGGCAGTGCGCCGGGGTCTTCCAGCACCTCGCCCTCGTAGGTGGTGTTCATCAGGTTCTGGTCGACCGAGTACGGCCGCTCGGCCGCACCGGTGCTGTCGATCTGGATGCCGTGGTCGGCGGCGTACTTGAGCAGCTGCGAGCGGGTGTTGAGGTCCCACTCCCGCCACGGTGAGATGATCTTGATGTCCGGGTTGAGCGTCTGGTACGCGAGCTCGAACCGCACCTGGTCGTTGCCCTTGCCGGTCGCGCCGTGCGCCACGGCGTCCGCGCCGACGGTCTTCGCGATCTCGATCTGCTTGGCCGCGATCAACGGCCGCCCGATCGCCGAGCCGAGCAGGTAACCGTCCTCGTAGACGGCGTTGGCCCGCAGCATCGGGAAGACGTAGTCCCGTGCGAACTCCTCGCGCAGGTCCTCGACGAACACCTCCGCCGCACCGATGGCGTACGCCTTGTCCCTCGCCCTGTCCAGCTCCTCACCTTGTCCGAGGTCCGCGATGAACGCGACCACCTCGCACTCGTAGGTCTCCTTCAACCACGCCAGGATGACCGAGGTGTCCAAACCGCCGGAATAGGCAAGAACCACTTTGTTGACCACGACGCTCCTCATACTTTATTTCAGACGCGGAAAAGGTCTTCCATGGTTTCGTGCGAGATTTCCTTGCTCAGATCCCGCTCGGCCGCGTAAGCCATGTTGATGATCGTGCGCGTGGCGCCTTCCTCGACCGGGTGCACGCGGTGCAACGTGGTGTCGGTGCGCAGCAGGTAGATGTCGCCGGGCCGCAGCTCGTACGAATAGATGGGGTTGTTCACCAGCTGCTTGAAGACCTGCGGGTTCTTCTTGTCCCAGGACGTACCGGGCACCGTCTGCACGAACCCGCCGAACTCGACGTCCGGGCAGTCCACCACGTAGATGACCCCGAAGCTGTAGTCGTCCCAGTGCCACCCGTGCGTGTCCCCAGGGCGCTCGAGGTGGGTGATGACGTAGTGCTCCGGCTCGTACGGGCACTCCAGAACCTGCTCACCTGCGACGTTGCTCAGCGCCCTGATGAAGGCGGGGCTGCTGTAGAGGTCGACGGTCGCACCCGCGTGGGCCCGGATGTCGGCCGCCGTGACGTTGCGCATGTACCGCGGGCTGTTGCTGGTCTCCGCGAGGTGCAGGTCCCTGCGGATCGACTGCTCGGCGAGCAGGTCGTTCACCTCTGCGGCCACCATGGCTTTCACGTCGGCCGGCAACAGGTAGGACACGAGCGCGAAGCCCGTTTCGTAGAACGACTTGCGCGAAGCCCACAGCTGCTCGTTGTCCACCTCGCGGTGAACGTGCTCCTCGATGGACGAATCCAGTGAAGTGACGATGGACAATTCCGTCTCCCCGGTCGGTCGTTTGCAGCCGAAAAAATCCCCCACTGAAATCGGCCCCTAATGTGACGCCCCGACAGCCTGCTGGTTTTGTTCAGCCGGTGTCAACGGCGGTTAACCGGGGTGGTTCGATGCCGGAATGGGCGGGATCAACGTCCGTTATGGCTGCAGCGCGGGCGGCGGTGCCGTTCCGGGCGGCGGGACCTCGGCGCCCTCGGCCACGACACGCGGTGGTTCCCGCGTCACCTCGTGGGCCGTGCACCCTCCGACCGCTGCGAGCGCGACCAACCCGGCGGCGGCGAACGGCGCAACGCCGATCCGCCTGCGGGGCCGGTCCTCTTCGCGCACCGGGGCTACCCACGTCGGCGGCGGTTCAACCACATCGGGTTCGAGTTGTCCGGCCTCGTGCGGCCCCGGCACGAACAGGACGCCGGTGCGCCAGGGCCACCCTGCCCGGTGGCTGACCGGCCGGCGGGCGCGGGTGGTGGCATCACGGCCGATGACCGCGGTCTACGCGCGCGGTGCCGATGTCAAGGCCGACTCGGTACGCCATGAGCGGGCCGGACGTGCGCGGACACACCATTGGAGCGTTCCCACCGACTGGCGTGGGAGCGGGGCCACAGCCGAACTCTTCCCCTCAACTCGTTGACGAGCAACAAATTGAGGGGAAGAGTTCAGGTTCTACGGCAAGTTTTCCAGTGCGGCGGAACGGATCGGTCGCGCTAGTGCGCCGCGTCGTCCCACGAACGGCCGACGCCCACCGAGACCTCCAGCGGCACCTGGAGCTGGTAAGCGTTGCCCATCTGGTCGCGGACCAGGGCCTCGACCGCCTCGCGCTCGCCGTCGGCGATCTCCAGCACCAGTTCGTCGTGGACCTGGAGCAGCATGCGGGAACGCAGGCCGGAGGACTCCAGGGCGCGGAAGACACCGAGCATCGCGACCTTGATGATGTCCGCGGCGCTGCCCTGGATCGGGGCGTTCAGCGCCATGCGCTCGGCCATCTCGCGGCGCTGGCGGTTGTCCGAGTTGAGGTCGGGCAGGTAGCGGCGGCGGCCCAGCACGGTCTCGGTGTAGCCGTCCTTGCGGGCCTTCTCCACGATCTCGTTGAGGTAGTCGCGCACGCCGCCGAAGCGGGAGAAGTACGCCTCCATCTGCTCGCGGGCCTCTTCGGTGGGAATGCGCAGCTGCTGCGACAGGCCGAAGACGGACAGGCCGTAGGCGAGGCCGTACGACATGGCCTTGATGCGGCGGCGCATCTCGCCGGTCACCTCGGAGGTGGGGATCGAGAACGCCTGCGAGGCAACGTAGGTGTGCAGGTCCTCGCCGGAGTTGAAGGCCGCGATCAGGCCCTCGTCGCCGGACAGCGTCGCCATGATCCGCATCTCGATCTGGCTGTAGTCGGCGGTCATCAGCTCGGCATAGCCCTCGCCGACGACGAACGCCTGCCGGATGCGGCGGCCCTCGTCGGTGCGGATCGGGATGTTCTGCAGGTTCGGGTCCGTCGAGGACAGCCGGCCGGTCGCCGCGATCGTCTGGTGGAACGTCGTGTGGATGCGGCCGTCGTCGGCCACCGACTTCAGCAGGCCGTCCACAGTGGACTTGAGTCGGGTGACGTCGCGGTGCGACAGCAGGTGCTGCAGGAACGGGTGCTCGGTCTGCTCGAACAGGTTCTGCAGCGCGTCGGCGTCCGTGGTGTAGCCGGTCTTGGTCTTCTTCGTCTTCGGCATGTTCAGCTCGTCGAAGAGGACCGCCTGCAGCTGCTTGGGGCTGCCGAGGTTGATCTCCTTGCCGATCACCGAGTACGCGTCCTGCGCCGCCTGCTTCACGCCGGCCGCGAAGTGCGCCTCCAGCTCGGACAGGTGGTCGACGTCGATCGCGATGCCGACGGCCTCGACCTCGTCCAGCACGTTCATCAGCGGCAGCTCGAGGTTCGCCAGCAGGTCGGCGCCGCCGATCGTCACCAGCTCGGCGTCGAGGCGGTCGGCGAGCTCGGCCACGGCGCGGGCGCGCAGGATCGCGCCGGTGGCGACCTTGGCGGCCTCCTCCGACTCGTCCGACAGCAGCGACAGCTGGCCGTCACCGGACTCCTCGGCCCGCAGCTCGCGCTTGAGGTAGCGCAGCGCCAGGTCGTCGAGGGCGAACGAGCGCTGGCCGGGACGCACCAGGTACGCCGCGAGCGCCGTGTCCGAGGTCAGGCCGCGCAGCTTCCAGCCGCGGGCGCGGACCCGGCGCAGTGGCAGCTTCAGGTCGTGGCCCGCCTTGGTGACGCCCTCGTCCGCCAGCCACGCGGCGAGCGCCTGCTCGTCGGCCTCGTCGAGGCCTTCGACGGCGACGTAGCCGCCCTCACCGGAGGCGGTGCACAGGGCGACGCCCTCGACGTCCTGGCCCGAGATCCGCAGCGCCACGCCGACGCGGGCGCCACGGGCGTGCTCGTCGAGCCATGTGGCCAGCGTGCCGGCCGGGATCGCGCCGCCGGAGACCTCGAAGCCCTCCTCGGCCTCGGGCTCCGCGGTCGACAGGGTCTGGAACAGCCGGTCGCGCAGGACGCGGAACTCCAGCTCGTCGAACAGCCGGTGCACCGCGTCGCGGTCCCACTGCCTCACCGCCAGACCGTCGATCTGGTACGGCAGTTCCAGGTCGCGCACCAGCTCGGTGAGCTGGCGGTTCATGATGATGTTGCTCAGGTTGCCGCGCAGCGCCTCGCCGACCTTGCCCGGCACCTCGTCCACGCGGTCGACCAGCCCGTCGAGCCCGCCGAACTGGTTGAGCAGCTTGATGATCGTCTTGGGGCCCACTCCGGGCGTGTTCGGCAGGTTGTCCGACGAGTCGCCGCGCACCGCCGCGTAGTCGGCGTACTGCTCGGGCTTCACGCCGTGCTTCTCCTCGACGTAGGCCGGGGTGAACCGGCCCATCTCGGACACGCCCTTGACCGGGTACAGCACCGTCACCTTGTCGTTGACGAGCTGGAACGCGTCCCGGTCGCCGGTGACGATCTCCACCTCGAAGCCCTGCTCCACCGCCTGCGTGGTCAGCGTGGCGATGACGTCGTCGGCCTCGAAGCCCTCCTTCTCCATCTTGCAGATCTGGAGCGCGTCGAGGACCTCGCCGATCAGCGAGACCTGGCTGCGGAACTCGTCCGGCGTCTTGGAGCGACCGGCCTTGTACTCGGGGTACTGCTCGGAGCGGAACGTCTTGCGGGAGACGTCGAACGCCACCGCCACGTGCGTGGGCTGCTCGTCGCGCAGGATGTTGATGAGCATGGACGTGAACCCGTACACGGCGTTCGTGACCTGCCCGGTGGCCGTCCGGAAGTTCTCGGCGGGCAGGGCGTAGAACGCTCGATAGGCCATCGAGTGACCGTCGATGAGCAGGAGCCGCTTCACGTCTGAGGGAGTCACGAGCCCGAGTCTAGGGTGGTGGTCTGACAGTTTCGCTTGAGCCCTGGAGCGCACGTGATCGGCGACCTGCCCACCGAGTACGCAGACGAGCAGTTGCACACCCGCATGGGCATAGAAATCACCCGATGGGATGTCCAGGAGATGGTCGGCACCATGCCGGTCAAGGGCAACCGCCAGCCGTTCGGGCTGTTGCACGGCGGCGCGAACGCGGTGCTCGCCGAGCTGCTGGGCTCGGTCGCGGCCACCATGCACGCGGCGTCGTTCGGCTCCATCGCCCTCGGGCTGGAGCTGTCCTGCACGCACCACCGCGCGGCGCGCGAGGGGATCGTGACGGGCGTGTGCCGCCCGCTCCACCTGGGACGGTCCACGGCGACGTTCGAGATCGCCATCTCCGACGAGGAGGGCAAGCGGACCTGCACCGCGCGCCTCACGTGCATCATCCGCCCCAAGGCACCGGGGGCCTGAGCACCGGGGCAGGTCCCACCCGGTGTCCACAGTGGATGCGGCGCTGGCCGGGAGCCACCTGCGCTTTCGACTCGTCACGCCCGAACGTGGACCACGGCCGGGCTGAACAGCGAAACGGGGCGGAGGAAGGTTCCTCCGCCCCGTTCGCCGTGCTACCGGCTCAGTGCGACTCGCCCAGGTACGCGTCGCGCACCCGCTGGTCGGCCAGCAGCTGGTGCCCGGGACCGTTCAGCGTGGTCCGGCCGAGGTCGATCACGTAGCCGTGGTGCGACAACGCGAGGGCGGCCAGTGCGTTCTGCTCCACCAGGAGGATGGTGGTGCCGAGCGACTGCAGCTCCTTGATGGTGTCGAAGATGCGCTGGGTCATGATCGGCGAGAGGCCCATGGAGGGCTCGTCGAGCATGAGCAGGCGCGGCTTGGACATCATCGCGCGGCCGATGGCGAGCATCTGCTGCTCACCGCCGGAGAAGAGGCCGGCCTTGTTGTGCCGGCGCTCGCCCAGGACGGGGAACAGCTCGTAGACCCGGTCCATGTCGGCCTGCACGCCGTCGTCCTTGCGGACGTAGGCGCCGAGCTGGAGGTTCTCCTCCACGGTCATCCGCGGGAAGAGCCGCCTGCCCTCCGGTGAGTGCGAGATGCCCATGCCGAGGATGGCGTGGGCCGGCTCGCTGTGGATCGGCTTGCCCTGGAACAGGATCTCGCCGGACACCGGGCGCAGCAGACCCGAGATGGTGCGCAGGGTCGTGGTCTTGCCCGCACCGTTCGAGCCGATCAGCGACACGATCTGACCGGCCTCGACGGTGAACGAGATGTCGCGGACGGCCTCGATCGCGCCGTAGGCGACCGAGAGGTTGCGGACTTCGAGCAGCGGGCTCATGCCTGCTCCCCCTTCGCGGCCTCGATGTCGTGCTCGACTTCCTCCGGCGGCTTGCCGAGGTAGGCCTCGATGACCCGCGGGTCAGCGCGCACGACCTCGGGGCTGCCCTCGACGAGCAGCTCGCCCTGCACGAGCACGGAGACCGAGTCGCACAGCCCGAAGATGAACTTGATGTCGTGCTCGATGACGACCACGGACACACCCGTCTCGCGGATGCGGAAGATCAGCTGCTGCGTCGCTTCCGTCTCCTGCGGGTTCATGCCCGCGGTGGGCTCGTCGAGCAGCAGCACCGACGGGTCGGTGGCCAACGCGCGCGCGATCTCAAGACGGCGCTGGTCGCCGTACGGGAGGTTGCGCGCGAGCTCGTCGTCCGGTCCGCGCAGGCCGACGAACTCGAGCAGCTCGCGGGAGCGCTCGCGGGCCGCCTTCTCGCCGCGGTGGTAGGCCGGGCCGTGGAACAGCGACGCCAGCGGACCCTGCTTCATCCGCACGTGCCTGCCCACCATGACGTTCTCCAGCACGGTCATGCTGGGGAACAGCCGGATGTTCTGGAACGTGCGGGCGAGACCCGCGTCGGTCACCTTGGCCGGGTCGCCGGGCAGGACGTTGCCCTTGAGCAGCACCTGGCCGGTGGTCGGCGTGTACAGACCCGTGAGGCAGTTGAAGAACGTGGTCTTCCCCGCGCCGTTCGGGCCGATCAGGCCGACGATCTTGCCTTCGTCGAGCGACAACGTCACGTTCTTCAGCGCCTTGAGGCCACCGAAGACCATCGAGACGTCACGCGCCTCCAACACCGGCGTCACGCCTTCGCCTCCTTCGGCAGCTCGTCGACGTGGGTGCCGTCGACGTTCTCATCGGCCAGCTCCGCGCGCCGGTGCGCGTCGGGGATCAGGCCCTGCGGGCGGAACCGCATGATGAGCACCAGCGCGAGGCCGAAGATCATCAGGCGGTAGTCCTCGAAGTCGCGCAGCTTCTCGGGCAGCACGAACAGCAGCGCGGCACCGAGCACGGCGCCGGGGATCGAGCCCATGCCGCCGAGGATGACCGCCGCGAGCAGCGTGATCGACTCGAGGAACTTGAACGACTCGTAGGACACGGTGCCGTTCTTGTGCGCGAACACCGCACCCGCGAGACCGGCCAGCATGGCGCCGATGAGGAACGCGAGGATCTTCATCTTGCCGGTGCGGATGCCCATCGCGCGGGCCGCGTCCTCGTCCTCGCGGATCGCGATCCAGGCACGGCCGATGCGGCTGAACTTGAGGTTCGCGAACACCGTCATCGTCGCCGCGACCAGCAGCACGATGAGCACGTAGTAGAGGACACCGGCCGGCAGCTTCACCGAGCCGAGGGTCAGCTGCTTGTTGAACTCAGTGCCGAACAGCGACAGCTGCGGGACGCCCGGGATGGCGTTGGAGCCGTTGGTCATGCCGCCGATGTTGTTCTGCGCGGAGCGGGTGAAGATCTCACCGAACGCCAGCGTCACGATCGCCAGGTAGTCACCGCGCACGCGCAGCGTCGGCGAACCGACGATGGCGCCGAAGATGCCGGCCACGACCGCCGCGATGACCGCGGCCACCGGGAACGGCAGGTCGATGCCGAAGTTCGCGGCGGCGGCACCGGAGAAGTTCGCCGCGACGAGCGCGCCGATGCCCATGAACGCCACGTACCCGAGGTCGAGCAGACCGGCGAGGCCGACGACGATGTTCAGGCCGATCGCGGTGGCGGCGTAGATGCCGATGTTCGCCGCGACCGTCATCCAGTACTCGTTGCCGGCGTCGGTGAACGGCAGCAGCAGCGCGCACGCCAGGAGCACGATCACGCTGAACACGCGGTGTTCCTCGGACAGGTGCGAGATCCACTTGGTGTAGCCGATGCCGTTGAGCGCCGCCAGCAGTCCGCCGGCGAAGCCGAGGAACGACAGGAAGATGGCGCCCGCGTACGGGTTGCCGGCACCGACACCGCCGGTGGTCAGCATCGCGGAGACGGCGTAGAGCACCGCGCCGAACGACACCAGCAGCACCAGGTACGCCACCGGCGTGCTGAGCTTGATCCGCCAGTTGCCGGGCGGCTCGATGCCGATGCCGTAGCCGGCGAGGATCACCAGCACACCGGCGACGACGCCGGCGATGCTGCCGAACGCCACTACGTCCTTGTACGCGGTGATGGCACCGAACCCGCCGCCCTTGACGACGAGGTAGATGCCGTTGATGGCGGCCACCGACAGGACGCCCCAGCCCAGAGCGCGCACGACGCGGCCCTTGGACGGGGTCGGCGCGAAGGCGGCGACGAGCACGAGCACACCGAGCACCAGCATGTGCCAGCGGAAGCCGGTGAGCGCGAACGGCGCGTCGAAGAACGACAGCGTCGACTTGTCCGGCCAGTTCCCGTCGTTGAGCGGGAACGTGACCCACGGCAGCATGGCCGCGACGATCGACAGCACGCCGCCGACGGCCGCGAACGGCTTGCCCAGTGGCGCGAGAGCGGAGCGCTTCTCAGCAGCGGTCGTGGTCATGCGCGCACCCTTTCCGGCTCGCCGAACAGACCCTGCGGGCGGAAGACGAGCACGAGGATCAGCACGACGAAGATCCAGACGTAGTCGTACTGGGTACCGCCCGGCATGTACTGGCCGGCCAGGGTCTTGATCAGACCGATGATGAACGCGCCGATGACCGCACCGCGGATGCTGCCGACGCCGCCCAGCACGGCCGCCGTGAAGGCGAAGATGCCGTTCTGGAAGCCCATGTCGATGTTGATGTTGTTCAGGTATCCGCCGAACATGACGCCGGCGACACCGGCGAGCACGGCACCGAACACGAACGTCAGCACGATCACGCGGTCGGGGTTGATGCCCATCAGCTTCGCGGTGTCGGGGTCCTGCGCGGTGGCCCGCATCGCACGGCCCATCCGCGACCGGTTGATGTAGGTCTGCAGCAGGATCGACAGACCGACCGACAGCACCACGAGCAGCACGCCGGTCCACGGCACGCTGATGGGGCCGAGGGCGAGGCTTCCCGTCGGGAAGACCTTCGGGTAGGGCAGGTTGGACGTGGCGTCGGGGTACCAGACGCGCACGGCCTCCTGGAGGAACACCGAGACGCCGAGCGCCGTGATGAGCGGCGCGAGCCGGGGCGCGTTGCGCAGCGGCCGGTAGGCGAAGCGTTCCATGACCACGGCCACGACGACCGCGACGAGGATGCCGCCCAGGAACATCAGCGGCAGAGCCACGGCAGGCGACTTCTTGAGGTCGTCAGGAAGAAGCGTGAACGTGGCGAGTCCTCCGTACGAGGACACCATGAAGACTTCACCGTGGGCGAAGTTGATCAGCTGGATGATGCCGTACACCATCGTGTACCCGAGGGCGATCAGGGCGATCAAAGCGCCCTGCACGACCCCGTTCGCCAGCTGTTGGAGCAGGACTGACACGACTACCTCCGTAGACGGCGGGGGCGAGCAAACTTCGCCCGCCCCCGCCGCAGCTTCATTTAACGATCAGCAGTCGGTCAGCCCGTGTACTCGCCGGTCTGCACGTCATCCCACTTGGTGCCGGTGACCTGGTAGACGGTCAGGACCTTGTTGGTGCTGTCGCCGTACTGGTCGAACTTGACCTCACCGGTGGCGCCGGAACCGCTGTAGGCACCGACGTTGGTCAGCATGGCGTCGCGCTTGGCGTCGCCCCACTCGCCGCCCTCGACGGTCTTGGCCAGACCACCGATGATCGCGTTCGCGGCGTCGTAGGAGAACGCACCGTAGGCGGCGAAGTCCTCCTTGCCGAACTTCTCCTTGTACGCGGTCACGAAGGCCTTGGCGGTCTCCAGCGACTCGGTCGGCGCACCGACGGAGGTGGCGAGGTCGCCCTCCTTGCCGCCGAGGTCGATGAACTTCTGGTCGTAGATGCCGTCGCCGCCCATGAGCGGGACGTTCAGGCCGTTGTCCTTCATCTGCTTGGACAGCGGACCGGCGGCCGGGTACTCACCGCCGTAGTAGACGGCCTCGGGCGCGAGGCCCTTGATCTTCGACACGACGCCGGAGAAGTCCGTGTCCTTCTCACCGACGGTCTCGGTGCCGACGATCGTGCCGCCCTTCTTGGCGACCTGCTTCGCGAACTCGTCCGCCAGACCCTTGCCGTAGGTCTTGCCGTCCGTGATGATCGCGATCTTCTTCTTGCCGGCCTTCTCGACCATGTAGTTGGCCGCGAACGGGCCCTGCAGGTCGTCGGTCGCGCAGACGCGGAAGTAGTTGTCGAACTGCCGCTTCGGCGCCGTCAGGAAGTCGTTGCCCCTGGTCAGCGACGGGTTGGTGTTCGCGGGCGACACCTGCGGGATCTTCTTGTCGCGCAGGATCGGCTGCACCGTCTGGGCGACCGACGAGTTCAGCGTGCCGACGACGCCGACGACGTTCGGGTCGGTCGACAGCTTGGTGGCCGCCTGGGCGCCCTTGGCCGGGTTCGCCTCGTCGTCCTGGGCCGACACCTGGAGCTTGTAGCCCTTGACGGTGCACTTCTTGTTGGCCTCGTCCACGGCGAGCTCAGCGGACTGCTTGATGCCGATGCCGAGCGCCGACAGGTTTCCGGACAGCGGAGCGACAACGCCGACGGTCAGCGTGCCCTTCGACGTGTCGCAGCTGCCCCCGGTGCCGCCCGCTTCGGTCTTGTCATTCGTGCCACAGGCCGCGACGACGAGCAGCGTGGCGCCGACGATCGCTGCGGACTTCACAAGGTGCTTACGCACGTGAGTCCCTCCTCTATCCGTGCTCACTGCGATGGCGAGATCTCCGCGCACCGCTCCACGCCCCTCTGCTGAGGGATGGCCGGACCCTAGGCGCTGATTGTGACCCCAGTCATCAACGCCAATGGGCTCGTGACCATAACGCAACTCGGCGTTATGTTTTGTTTAAGGAAAGTCACCGTCAGTAACCTTCGTTCACTCTTTGGACTGCTGCCATAGCCTGGGCGTATGACTCCGCGTCGTCGTTTGGTCGCAGTCATCGCTGCCGCCGGGGTGCTGACCTCGGCGGTCCTGGTGCTGCGCGACCCCGGCCCGGACCCGCAAAACCCCAGCTCGGAACCTGTGCAGCTGACGAGCTACACGGCCGACTATGTCAAGCCACCGCCCCGTTCAGGCTCGATTTCGGCACCGTCCTCCGTCTGGAGCAACGACGGGCGGGTGCAATGGTCTCCCGTGGCGGGCGCCGCGGGCTACGAGGTGTCGGGCAGGCTGGTCGCGTCACCCGAGGTCGCCGGCGGTGGCACACCGGAGGTGCGGGCGGTCGACGCGCACGGCCGGCGGTCGGCGCCGGTCCGCGCCGAGGAACGCGCGGGGGACGACGGGGCGTGGCGGCAGCGGGTGTCCGGGTTCCTGGAGGAGTTCGACGACCCGCGGGTGGAGCGGCACTTCCACCTCAGCGGCCAGCGCGGCTGCGTGAACCCCTCGCTGGGCTCGGGCCGGCTCGTGGTCGACATGCCGTGCGGCGAGGGCACGGCGGTCCTGCGGGCGCGGTCACCGCTGGTGCTCGAAGACGCCGGCGAGCTCGGGCGTGTCGCGGTGGTGACGTCGGCGGCGGGTCCCCGCGGCAAGCTCGTGGTGGACCTCGTGCCGGGCACGCCCGACCTGGCCGGACCCACTCCCCCGGCCGGCGCGATCCGCGTGGTGGTGGACGACTCAGTCGCCGGCACGCGCGGCGCGGGCGTGCTGCACCGGTTCGAGGTGGTGCTGACCCGTGACGGCGTGCGCGTGCTGCAGGACGGCGCGGAGATCTCCCGCTCGGCCGCGGTGCCCGCGTGGCGGCAGGCGACCGTGCTGGTCGGCGTGACCGCGCCGCCGGGACGGCCGGGACGGGTGGAGGTCGACACCGTCGGGATCTCCGGCGGACCGCGGCCGGTCACCGAGGTCGTCGAGACGCCCGTCGTGGCGGGCACGTTGCGCGTGCTGGAGCCGGAGGAGGAGGCGCCGGGCATCGGCGTGGCGCGCACACCGTTGCGGAACGCGCCTTCCGCCCGGCTGCGCGCCACGGTCCGGCTGGGCGACGGCGGTGACGTGAACGGCCTGGTGGCGCAGCTCGGAACGGCGCGAATCCCGTTGCGGCCGCAGACCGAGGGCTGGTCGGCGGCGCAGGACTCCGAGGTCACCGTGGCCGGTGACGTCCCGGCCGAGCTGCTCGGACCCGAGACCGGGGCGCTGTCGCCGTTCGTGCTGCGGATGCCGGGCGCGTCGCAGGCGCAGGTGCTGGAGAGCTACCTGGAGGTGCCGGGCGAGACGCGGGCGCGGCTGCCGAACGCCCCCGGACCCCTGCCACCCGCTGTGCCCGTGATGACCGCTGAGTTCGCCGCTGTGACCCCGAACGAGGCAACGCTCGTGGTCACCCTCGACGGCAGCGCCACACCGTCAGTGGCTCCCGTGGCGGGCTTCGAGGTGTACGTCGATCGGCACCACGCGGCCACGGTCGCCACGCCCGGTGGCGTCGGCGGCCGGCACGAGCTGCTCCTCGCGCTCAAGGGCGGCCACGACGTCGAAGTCCGCCTGCGCCCCGAGGATCCGGGACGGCAGGCGGACTCGGTCTGGCTGGAGCTCAGCCGAAGTTCTCGATGACGGCCTCGGCCACGGCCTTCATCGTGGTGCGGCGGTCCATGGCGGTGCGCTGCACCCACCGGAACGCCTCCGGCTCGCTCAGACCCTGCTTGGTCATGAGGATGCCCTTGGCCCGTTCCACGACCTTGCGGGTCTCCAGCCGCTCGGTCAGACCGGCGACCTCCTGCTCCAGTGCCGCGAGCTCGTTGAACCGGCTGATCGCCAGCTCGATCGCGGGCACCAGGTCCCGCTTCGCGAACGGCTTGACCAGGTACGCCATCGCACCCGCGTCACGGGCGCGCTCGACCAGCTCGCGCTGGCTGAACGCGGTGAGGATCACGACCGGCGCGATCCGGTTGCCCGCGATGTGCTGCGCGGCCTCGATCCCGTCGACCTTGGGCATCTTGACGTCCAGGATCACCAGGTCGGGGTCGAGCTCGGTCGCGAGTTTGATCGCCTCTTCACCATCCGCGGCCTCACCGGCCACGTCGTAGCCCTCCTCGCGCAGCATCTCCACGAGGTCGAGGCGGATGAGCGCCTCGTCCTCGGCGACGAGCACGCGCGGGGCCTTGCGCGTGGCTTCGGACTGGGCCTCGGCAGCCTGCTGGGTCACCGGGGTCCTCCTGACGATCGTTCCTGCGGGCGAAAGGGCAGTCTACCGGCGCCCGTGGCGCTGATCGGGCTCATCAGCCGTGACGGCAGACACGAACTCCTCCGGCCACGGGTAGGTGCGCATGCGCCGGTCGACGTCCTCGGCCGGCGCCTCGCTGCGCTGCAGCACGACCTCGTGCGCCGTGCCGAACCGCGGGTGGGCGAGCTTCTCCCGGACGCCGGCCTCGGAAGGACCGCCCGGCCACTCGACGAACCAGCCGTCGCCCAGCGGAAGCGCACGGAGCCAGCACGCGTCGTGCCACAGGTGCACCCGGCGCAGGAGAGCGCTCCCAGTGGCTCCTTCCGCGACCTCCTCGTCGAGCCCGCCGCCGTCTGCGTACTCGACGCCGCGGAACTCGTGCATCCACCGCACGTACCGCATGCCCTGGTCCCACACCGCCTGGTCGACACCGGCGAGGACCACCGACGCCTCCCCTGTGGTGAGCTCGGCGGAGCGCCGGTGCTGCCGGTGGACGAGCCCCGCGACACCCATGCCGTAGCCGCCCTCGGTGCGCGGCAGCAGCTCGAACAGCAACGGCCCCAGCACGCGCGGCGCGAGGTGCAGCCGGACCGCCTCCCCCGGCTCCACCGCGCGGAACGCGTGGGTGGGCGTCGTGATGCTCGCCGGGGGCATGAGCTGGACGATGCTCGCCGCCGTGCAGCCGGCGAGCAGCACCTTGGCCTCCAGCTGCTGCTGGGCCGCGGTGGTCGCGTCGGGCAACGGCGCCCCGTCGCGCACGGCGGGAACGGCCTGCGAGAGGTTCTCGCCCGTATAGGTGCGCCGCAGGTCGGCGAGCTGGTCCGTGGTGGACAGACGTGCCATGGCAGCAGTCCTCGTTTCCGCCGCCCGGCTCGGCCGACAAGGACGCATGTGCACGCGTCTACGTGGTCAGTGCGCAGTTCGTGAGCAGGAGTTGCTGAACTCTGCGACGGACTCCGCTCCACTGCCGGGAGAGCGGCTCCAGCCCCACGTCTGCTCGACGCCACCGACCACGGTACCGGATCTGCGCACCCGATTTTCTGTCCGCGCCGACGATCAACCGGTACCGCACGTCGACGGTGAGCCGCGGCGCGCTGGTCGCGCATGCAGAACCGCCCGGACGTGTCGGTCACCGGGTTCGTGGTCGAGGACTGGTCCACCACCGCGCCTGGAACTCCGCGGGCCGGTTCGTCCGATGTGGACGACGTGGTGGGCGGTGGCGCCGCCGTCCGGGCCCCTGACCCGCAGCCGGCGAACAGGAAGACCAGCCCTCGTCGTGCACCGGACGCCCCGCCACCCGATCTTCGGCAGGTGCGCACGGCCCCCTCGCCGGTCGTGACGACGCCCGGCGGGCGCGGGTCCGTCGAAGAGGCATCGAACAGGTGGTCCTGAGCACCAGACCTGCTGCACGACCGTTGCCGGTGCGATAAGCGCCCCTTAGCGTCGAGCGCATGCCCAATGGTGCCGAGAGCCTGCTGGCGATGGTGGCCGCGCACGACGTCGAGGTGGTCTTCGGCCTGCCCGGTGTGCACAACCTGGCGGTGTGGGAAGCGCTTGCGGCGTCCGGCGTCAGGATGATCGGCGTGCGGCACGAGCAGACGGCCGTGTACGCGGCGGACGGGTACGCGCGGGCGACCGGGCGGCTCGGTGTCGCGGTGGTGACGACGGGGCCGGGGGCGGCGAACACGCTCGGTGCGACGGGCGAGGCGATGGCGTCGGGCAGTCCGGTGCTGGTCATCGCGACGGACATCTCCAGCGCGGTGCGGCGGCCCGGCGTGTACCGCGGGGTGCTGCACGAGACGCGGGACCAGCGGGCGTTGTTCGGCCCGGTGACCAAGGCGGCGTTCGACGTGCCGGCGGCGGACGAGCTGCCCGCGTACGTCGACCGGGCGGTGCGCACCGCTCTCGAAGGCGCGCAGGGGCCGGTGTACCTCGGGGTGCCGACGGACTTCCTGACCGCGGAAGTGGAGTGGGGTGTCAGGTCTGCCACCGGCGAGCAGCCGCCGGTTCCGGACCTGTCCGAGGCGGTGGAGCTGGTCGGGAAGGCCGAACGGCCGCTGCTGTGGGTGGGCGGCGGTGCGGCGCGGTCCGGGGCCGGGGCGGCGATCAGCGCGGTGAACGACAGGCTGAACGCACCGATCATCACCACCTACGGCGCGCGCGGCATCAGCGACCACCCGCTCGTCGTGCGCGGACCGGTGCACGCACCGGTGGTCGGCGCGCTGTGGGACGAGGCGGACCTCGTGGTCGCCATCGGCACCGACTTCGACGGCATGATGACGCAGAACTGGTCGCAGCCCAAGCCACGCGCCCTGCTGTCGATCAACATCGACGAGGCCGAGCTGTCGAAGAACTACCCGGCCGACGTGGCGTTGCTCGGCGACGCGCGACACGTGACCGCGGCGCTCGCCGAAGCGGTCCCGGTCAAGAAGGCCGCCGTGGACGTCGAACGGGTCAACGCGGCGGTGCGGGAGTTCGTGCGCGCGGACTCGCCGGAGGCGGCGGTGTTCCTGGACGCGATGGCGGGCGTGGACGCCACGATCGTCGCCGACATGTGCATCCCCGGCTACTGGCTCGGCGGGTTCCACCACGTCCGCAGGCCGCGCGGGCTCGCCTACCCGGTCGGCTGGGGCACGCTCGGGTTCGGCTTCCCCGCTGCCATCGGCGCGGCGGTGCACGGGCGCACCATCGCGGTCGTGGGCGACGGCGGGTTCCTGTTCGCGTGCGGCGACCTCGCGACGGTGCGGCAGGAAGGGCTGCCGTTGACCGTCGTGGTCGTGGACGACGGCGGGTACGGCATGTTGCGCTACGACCAGCAGATCGCCGGCCACGCGGTCACCGGCGTCGACCTCACCCGCCCTGACTTCGCGAAGCTGGCCGAAAGCTTCGGCATCCCGGCGGTCACGCTCGACGGGTTCGGCGGCCTTGCCGAGGCGCTGACGGCCGAGGGCCCGAACGTGGTCGTGGTCAACGCCAGGCTGCAACCTCCGGTCAACACCTCTCCGCGCTGGTACCGCACAACCACCGGCTGATCATGTTCGCGATCGACCGGGAGCCCGCCGAGCAGTCGGCTGGCAGACTCCTGCCGTGACCCGAACCTGGCCCGAGAACCTCGCGACCGACGAAGGTGTGCTCGCCTGGCAGTTCCTCGACTTCCTGCGCAGGACGGCCGTCCTGAAGGTCGACGGCCTGACCCGCGAGCAGGCGGCCGCCGCCCCGATCGCCACCTCGCCGAAGCTGACCGCGCTCGGCGTTCTCAAGCACCTCGTCGCCGTCGAGCGCTACTGGCTCTGCATCGCGGGCGCGGGCCTCGGCCTGCCGTCGCTGTGGGAGGGCGACCCCGACCCGTCGTGGGACCTCGACCCGGCCGACACGCCGGAGACGCTCATCGCCGCCTACCGCGCGGAGTGGGCCAACGCCGAAGCCCTCCGGGACCGCGGCGCGGACGCTGTCGCGGCGGACGGCAAGCGCACGGTGCGCTGGATCCTCGCCCACGTGGCCCAGGAGACCGCACGCCACGTCGGTCACCTCGACCTGCTGCGCGAGCTCGCCGACGGTCAGACGGGCGAGTAGGGGCGCGATCAGGAAACGCCGGCCCAGGCCACGACCAGCAGCAGGGCGACCAGCCCCAGGAAGTGCCACGGACAGAGGTCGAGCCGCCTGCCGGGCACCTCACCCGCGGGCGGCACGGCCGGGCGGTGCCGCTCGATCTCCTCGCGCATCCGGTGCTGCACCCGGCTGCCGCCCAGTGCGCTCGCGAGCGAGAACGCCCCCGCGGTCACGTCGACCCGCTCCCCCGTCGTGAGCACCAGGACGACCTCGCGGGTCACCTCGACCTCGCGCAGCGCCGTCCACGGCACCCAGTAGGAGCGGAACCAGTTGACGACCCGCACCCCGGACTCGTGGACGCGCACCGCCGGGTGCGCGAAGACCATCCAGCAGAACCAGATCAGCGGCGCCATCACCGCGACGAGCTCCGTCTGCTGCGCGAACCCGGCACCGGGGAGCGGGTGCAGCAGGACGTAGGCCGTGCCGCCGGTCCCACCGATGGCCAGGGACCAGCCGACCGCGCTGTCGGACCTCCTGCGCAGCACTGCTCTCGCCTTCACCCGACGCATTGTCGCCGACTCCCCGTTCTCCCGGTCACGGCAGGCCGACGTGGTCGCCCACGGCGTCCTCGCAGGCCTGGTGCAGGGCGTTGACCGCGTCGTGCAGCAACGGGTTGGTGTTCGCCGTCCGGTGCACGACGTGCACGTGCCGCCGCAACGGCTTGCCGCGCAACGGCATCGCGTGCGTGCCGCTGAGCGCCTTGTGGCCGAGCGCCGGCACGAGGGCGACGCCGACGCCCGCCGCGACGAGCGACTGCACCACCTCGTAGTCGTTGCTGCGGAACGCGATCCGCGGTGCGAACCCGGCCGCGGCGCACAGCCGGGTCAGGCAGGTGGCCCCGGACGTGCCGTCCCGTGACGCGATCCAGCGCTCGTCCCGCAGGTCCTCCAGCCGCACGGTGACCCGCGCCGCGGGGTGGTGCTCCGGCACCATCACCAGCAGCGCCTCGTCCAGCATCGGCCGCACCGTCAGCTCCTCCGGCCACGTCCGGGGAACGAGGTCGTAGGCGTAGACCAGCGCCAGGTCGAGCTCCCCGGTCAGCACCAGCGGCAGCACGTACTCCGGCTCGCCCTCGTCCAGCCGGATCTCGGCACCGGGCAGCTCGGCCGTGAGCCGGGCGAGCGCCCTCGGTACGACGCGCGACGACGCCGTGGGGAACGTGCCGATCCGCAGCCGCCCGCGCAGGCCCTGCACCACCGCCTTCACCTCGTGCTCGAACCCGTCGAACGCGGCCAGCAGCTCCGCACCCCGGTCGGCGATGAGCAGCGCGGCCGACGCGGGCCGGATCGAGTGCGCCTCGCGTTCGAACAGCGTCACGCCGACCGCCCGCTCGAACGCCGAGACCTGCTGGGACACCGCCGACGACGTGTAGCCCAGGCGGCGGGCCGCCTCGGCGAACGAACCGGTCCTCACGACCTCGACGAGCGTGCGGAGATGCACCGGGTTGAGCACCAGGCCAGCTTATGCTCGACAACGCGAGGTTTCGCTCTGCCGCCTCTGGTGTTCTCGCCGGGCAGCTACCAGGGTGGAGGCATGGCCTACGTCTCCACGAACCCGTCGAACACCTCCGACGTGGTCATCGAGATCGAGCTCGGGACCAGCGCGACCTTCATCGACGCCGCGGGACGCGCGAAGGCGGCGCAGCGCGAGTGGGCTCGGGTGCCCGCCCCCGTGCGCGGTCAGGTCATCGGCAACATCGGCCGCCTGGTGGAGGCCAACGCCGAGAAGCTCGCCCAGCTCGTGACCCGCGAGATCGGCAAGCCGATCGGCGAGGCCCGCGGCGAGGTGCGGGAGATCGTGGACACCTGCGACTTCTTCGTGGGCGAGGGCCGCCGCCTCTACGGGCAGACCGTCCCGTCGGAGATGCCCGACAAGCAGCTCTTCACCTTCCGCAACCCGGTCGGGGTGGCCGCCGTGATCACCGCGGGCAACTTCCCCGTGGCGGTCCCGTCCTGGTACGTCGTGCCCGCGCTGCTGTGCGGCAACTCAGTCGTGTGGAAGCCCGCCGAGTACTCCGCCGCCTCCGCCCAGGCCTTCTACGACCTGTTCCAGGCAGCCGGCCTCCCCTCGGGCGTGTTCGAGGTCGTGTTCGCCGAGGGCGCGGAGACGTTCACCGGCCTGGAACGGGCCCTGCAGCAGGGCCTCGTCGACAAGGTCGGCTTCACCGGCTCCACCGAGGTCGGTGTGCGCATCGGCGAGCTCTGCGGCCGCCACCTCCAGACGCCGTGCCTCGAACTCGGCGGCAAGAACCCGATGGTCGTCACCGAGGACGCCGACCTCGACCTCGCCGTGCAGGGCGCGTTGTTCGCCGGCTTCGGCTCCGCCGGCCAGCGCTGCACCTCGCTCGGCACGGCGATCGTGCACGAGTCGCTGTACGACGAGTTCCTGGCCCGCTTCACCGCGGCCGTGTCCGACGCCGTCGTCGGCGACCCGACCGGCGACGTCCTCTACGGACCGCTGCTGGACGAGAAGTTCGCGCTGGCGTACGAGAAGTACCTCGGCTGGATCGGTGAGCACCACGTGGTGCACGGCCCGATCGGTCGCATCACCTCCTCCCACCCTCGTGGTGGGTTCACGGGCACGGGCGGCTTCTTCTACCACCCGGCGGTCGTCTCCGGCGTCCGCGCGGACGACGAGCTGTTCCTGCAGGAGACCTTCGGCCCCATCGTCGGCGTGATGGCGTACTCGTCGCTGGACGAGGCCGTCGAACTCGGCAACGCACCGGGCTACGGCCTGTCGTGCTCGATCTACACCACGGACCCGGACAAGGCGTTCCGCTTCCGCGCGGGCATCTCCGCCGGGATGGTGAGCGTCAACAACTCGACGTCCGGGGCCGAGGCGCACCTGCCGTTCGGCGGCAACGGCAAGAGCGGCAACGGCTCCCGGCAGTCGGGTGTGTGGGTGCTCGACCAGTTCACCCGGTGGCAGTCCATGAACTGGGACTACTCGGGCACGCTGCAGAAAGCGCAGATGGACACGCTCGAGATCGAGGCGGACCTTGGCTTCCGGCTGTGACGGTGGCGGGGCGCCGAGTGCCGTCGTGAGCCCGGCTCCCGCTGCACCGGTGCAGCGGGTGGCCTGCGGCTCGGTCCGGCCGACGCGCCCGGGACCGCCGTGGCGCCACGAGATCGGAGGCCTGCCATGACGTCCGGCTCAGTGGAGCTCCCTGCGCGGGCTGAGGTCGTCGTCATCGGTGGCGGGGTGATCGGCACGTCCATTGCCTTCCACCTCGCCGAAGCGGGCGTCCGCGATGTCGTCGTCGTGGAGAGGGACGAGCTGGGCTCCGGGTCCACCTGCAAGGCTGCAGGCGGGGTGCGCGCCCAGTTCTCCGACGAGCTCAACATCAGGCTCGGTGCTCGGTCTCTCGAAGCGTTCCAGCGCTTTCCGCAGCGGCCCGGGCAGGAGATCGATCTCCACCGGGTCGGCTACCTGTTCCTCCTCTCCTCGGCTGACCACGTGACGGCGTTCGAGCGCAACGTCGACCTGCAGAACTCCCTCGGCGTGCCGAGCCGGATGCTGTCGGTCGAGGAAGCCCGGCGGTTGTCTCCGCTGGTCGAAACGGACGGTCTGCTGGCGGCGGCCTATTCGCCGGAAGACGGACACTGCACGCCCGAGTCCGTGGTCCTGGGATATGCCACCGCTGCCCGCCGGATGGGGGCCCGTTTCTGCACCGGAACTGCCGTGGAATCGATAGTAGGGGCCGGGTCCGACACTTTTCGGGTCGAAACCGGCCGCGGCACCGTCATCACCCGGACGGTGGTCTGCGCGGCCGGTGCGTGGTCGCGCTCGATCGGCGAGATGGTGGGCGTCGACCTGCCGGTTTCCCCGCTGCGGCGGCAGGTGGTGTTCACCGGGCCCATGCCGGAGTTACTCGATCGGGTGGTTCCCTTCACCATCGACTTCGGCAGCACCTTCTACTTCCACCGCGAGGGCCGCGGCCTGCTGTTGGGCATGTCCGACCCGGACGAGACGCCGGGGTTCAAGCTGGAGGTGTCCGACGCGTGGCTGCCGCGGCTCACCGAGGCGATCGGCCGGCGGGCACCGCGGCTGCTCGACGTCGGCGTGCGCACCGGGTGGGCCGGGCTGTACGAGGTGACCCCGGACCACAACGCGCTCATCGGCCAGGCGGAGGGCGCGGGCCGCTTCTTCTACGCCACCGGGTTCTCCGGGCACGGTTTCCTGCAGGGACCCGCGGTCGGCGAGGTCGTGCGCGACCTCGTGCTGGGCCGGGAGCCCTTCCTCGACGTGTCCGCCCTGGACGCCTCCAGGTTCACGGCCGGCCAGGCGCGGCCGGAGCTCAACTGCGTGTGAAGCCCGACCGGGAGGGGGAAGTGCGGTGGACGTTCTCCAGCTCATGGACGAGTGGGGACCCGAGAAGGTCGTCGCGGTGTCGGACCGGCGCACCGGCATGAAGGGCGTGCTGGTCATCGACAACACCGCGCGCGGCATGGGCAAGGGCGGCACGCGGATGAGCCCCGGCGTGACGGTCGCGGAGATCGCGCGGCTGGCCAGGGTGATGACGTGGAAGTGGGCCGGGGTCGACCTCTTCTTCGGTGGCGCCAAGGCGGGGATCCGGTTCGACCCCGCCTCCCCCGGCAAGGAGGCGGCGCTGCGGGCGTTCGCGCGCAAGCTGTCGAACGAGGTGCCGCGCGAGTACGTGCTGGGCCTCGACATGGGCCTCACCGAACGGGACGCCGCGATCGTCCAGGACGAACTGTCGGACCGCGGCGCTATGATGGGCGCACCGGCTCAACTCGGCGGCTTGCCGTACGACGAGCTGGGCGTCACCGGGTTCGGTGTGGCCGAGGTGGCGGACGAGCTGATGCCCCTGCGCGGCAAGCGGGTCGCGATCCAGGGCTTCGGCGCGGTGGGTGCCGCGACGGCGAAGCGGTGCGCCGAGCTGGGCGCGATCGTGGTGGCCGTCTCTTCAGTTCACGGCGCGTTGGTGGACGCCGGAGGTCTTGACGTCGACCGGTTGTTGCGGCTGCGCGCGGAGTGCGGCGATCTCGCGGTGGAGGAACACGGCGGCGGTGCCCTGCGGGCGCTCGGCGCCGAGCTGCGGGTGCCGTGCGACGTGCTGGTGCCCGCGGCGGTGCAGGACGTCGTCGACGCCGATCTCGCGAAGGAGCTCGACACCGCGCTCGTGGTCGAGGGGGCGAACCTGCCCACCTCCCCCGCGGCGCAGGAGGTGCTGGCCGCGCGCGGGATCACCGTGGTGCCGGACTTCATCGCGAACGCCGGCGGCGTGGTCGCGGCGGCCTTCGGGATGGACGCGCGGTACTCGCCGTTCCCCGTCGACCCCGCGGTGGTGCTCGACGCGGTGTCGGTGAAGCTGCGCGCGAACGCGGCCACCGTGCTCGCCGAAGCGCGCAACCGGGGTACGACAACACATGCAGCAGCGAGAGAGGTGGCTCAGGAACGCGTGCTCGCGGCGATGCGGCTGCGGGGGCGGGTCGCATGAGCTCGCTCGAAGGGGTGGTGATCGCCGACTTCAGCAGGGTGCTGGCCGCGCCCTACGCGACCATGGTGCTCGGTGACCTGGGTGCCGAGGTGGTCAAGGTCGAACAGCCCGGCCGGGGCGACGAGACCCGCACGTGGGGTCCGCCTCACCACGGCGACGAGGCCACGTACTTCCTGTCCGTCAACCGGAACAAGACGTCCGTGCAGATCGACCTGGGCACCGCGGCGGGCCGGGAGCAGGCGCGCGAGCTGATCGCGCGCGCCGACGTCGTGGTGGAGAACTTCAAGCCCGGCACGATGAAGAGGTTCGGACTGGACTACGAGTCGCTCGGCCGCGACGACCTCGTGTACTGCTCGATCTCCGGGTTCGGCTCCGGCAAGGGGGCCGACCTGCCCGGCTACGACCTGCTCGTGCAGGCCGTCGGCGGGTTGATGAGCGTGACCGGTGACGGCACGCCGGTGAAGACCGGTGTGGCGCTGGTCGACGTCCTGACGGGCTTGCACGCCTGCGTGGGCATCCTGGCCGCGTTGCGGCACCGGGAGAAGACCGGGCTGGGGCAGCGGGTCGAACTCAACCTGTTGTCGGTGTTGTTGTCCAGCATGGTGAACCAGAGCGCGGGCTTCACGCTGGCCGGTGCGATCCCGGAGCCGCTGGGCAACCGGCACCCGTCGATCGCGCCGTACGAGGTGTTCCCGACGGCTGACCAGCCAATCGCGCTCGCGGTGGGCAACGACCGGCAGTTCCGCCGGTTGTGCTCGGTGCTCGACGTGCCGGAGCTGGCGACCGACCCGCGGTTCGCGGCGAACCCGGACCGGGTGGAGAACGTGGACGCGTTGTTCGAGGTCCTCGCGCGGCAGCTGCGGGAACGGCCGGCGCGGCACTGGTTCGAGACCTTGACGCCCCTGGGCGTTCCGTGCGGGCCGGTGAACGACATCGCGCACGCGTTCGCGCTGGCCGAGTCGCTCGGCCTCGCTCCGACCACGACGATCGACGGCATGACGCTCGTCGCGAACCCCATCCGCCTGTCGCGCACACCGGTGAGCTACCGGCTGCGCCCGCCGAAGCTGGAGCCGTGAAGTGCAGGACCCGTTGCAGCTGCTGGACATCCCGTCGTTGCTGAGCGACGAGGAGCGCGACATCCAGGCCACCGTCGCGGCGTTCCTGGCCGACCACGTCCGGCCGCACGTCGCCGGCTGGTTCGAGGAGGGCGTGCTGCCGCGTGAGCTGGCGCGTGAGCTCGGCAAGCTCGGTGTGCTGGGCATGCACCTGGAGGGCTACGGGTGTGCGGGCACGTCGGCGTTGGCCTACGGGCTCGCGTGCCTGGAGCTGGAGGCCGTGGACAGCGGCATCCGCAGCTTCGTGTCGGTGCAGGGCTCGCTGTCGATGTTCTCGATCTGGCGGTACGGGTCGGAGGAGCAGAAGCAGGAGTGGCTGCCGAGGCTCGCGGCGGGCGAGGCGATCGGGTGCTTCGGCCTGACCGAGCCCGACCACGGCTCGAACCCGAAGGGCATGCGCACGCGCGCGGTCCGCGACGGCTCCGACTGGGTGCTCGACGGCACCAAGACGTGGATCACGAACGGCGGGCTGGCCGACGTCGCGACCGTGTGGGCGCAGACCGGCGACGGCATCCGCGGGTTCCTCGTGCCGCGCGGCACCCCGGGGTTCACGACGCACGACATCAAGCACAAGCTGTCGATGCGGGCGTCCGTCACGTCCGAGCTGGTCCTGGAGGGCGTGCGGCTGCCCGACAGCGCCCGCCTGCCGGGGGCGACGTCGCTGGGCGCACCGCTGTCGTGCCTGAACGAGGCCCGGTTCGGGATCGTGTTCGGGGCGGTCGGTGCCGCCAGGGACTGCCTGCGGACGGCACTGGGCTACGCGGCCACGCGGATCCAGTTCGACCAGCCGATCGCGGCGTTCCAGCTGACCCAGCGCAAGCTCGCGACGATGGCGGTGCAGGTGAACAACGCCATGCTGCTCGCGCTGCACCTCGCGCGGCTGAAGGAGGAGGGCCGACTCAGGCCGGAGCAGATCAGCGTCGGCAAGCTCAACAACGTCGAGGCGGCCATCGCGATCGCGCGGGAGAGCCGGACCGTGCTCGGCGCGAACGGCATCTCGCTGGAGTACTCGCCGCTGCGGCACGCGAACAACCTGGAGTCGGTGCTGACCTACGAGGGGACCTCCGACATCCACCTGCTCTCCATCGGCCACGCGTTGACCGGAATCGCCGCATTCCGCTGATCTTCGCCCTATCCTGCACTGGCAGTTCGTCGAAAGACGTTCGACGGGGAGGACGTCCTGCCAGTGGACACGAGCAGCCGCAGCGACGCGCGCCGCAACCGCAAGCGGTTGCTGGAGGCGGCGACGCACGTTCTGCGGGAGGAGCCGACGACGGCGACGATGCAGTCCATCGCTCGCGAGGCGTGCCTTTCGCAGGCGACCGCGTATCGGCACTTCCCGTCCGTGGAGGCGCTTGTCGTCGCCTACCACGAGGACGTCATGACGTCGTTGGCCGAGCACGGCGAGAAGTCGCGCAAGACCGGCAAGGACCTGTTCGAGCACCAGGTGGCGCACTGGGTCGAGCTGCAGGACGTGCACGGTCCGGTGATCGCGCGGTTCTGGTCCCAGCGCGGGTTCCTCGACCGGCTGCGCTGCTCCGACGCCACGGCGGCGGTGTTCTGCCGCGCGTGGGACCGGGCTTTGCGCGGCGTGCTGATCGACCTGGCGCTGCCGGACCCGCTGCTGCCGGTGGGCCGGTTCCTGCACAACGCGCTGTTCGACCCGCGGGAGATCCTCGACCTCACGAGAGCCGCCGGACTCCCTGGCGAGCAGGTGGTCCGGCGGCTCTCGGACGCCTTCTACGGTGCGTTGTCGGGGTGGGCCCGTTCCGGGGCCTGACGGGTCAGATGCCGAGCGGGAGCACCCACCTGAGCTCGGACTTGACGTTCGGGCGGCCGTCGACCGGGTTCTCCCCCGCGATGCCGCCGGCGGCGATCTTGTCGAGCGTCTTCAGGCCCTCGGGCAGGATCTGGCCGAACACGGTGTAGTTCGGGCGCAGGACCGAGTCGGACTGGACGAGGAAGAACTGCGAGCCGTTGGTGTCCGGGCCGGCGTTGGCCATGGCGAGCGTGCCGCGCGGGTAGATGCGGCGCTGGCCGGTCGGGTCGTTCGGCACGGGCTGCAGGTCAGTCGGCAGCTCGTCCCGGTACCTGTACCCAGGGCCGCCCTCGCCGGTGTTGGACGGGTCGCCGCACTGCAGCACCTTCAGCGTCGGGTACGCGGTGAGGCGGTGGCACTCGGTGCTGTTGTAGAAGCCGCGGTGGGCGAGGTGGATGAAGCTGTGCGTGGTGCACGGCGCCTTGGTGCGGTCGAGCACGAGCGGGATGTCGCCCTGGTTGGTCTTGACCTTGACCAGCACCTTGCCCCTGGTGAACCAGGGGTCGTGCGGCACGGGCACCGGGCGGGCTGCGGGCTCCTCGGGCGTCGCGGTGTAGCCGCAGTCCGGCCTGGCCAGGTCTTCCTGCGCGGCCGCGGTGCCCGTCGTGCCGAAGACGACGGCGAGTGCCGCCACTGCCAGTCCAGCTGCGATTCGCCTCATGCGCGTTTCCTAGTGGAGGGGGTCGTGGCCCGGCAAGGGTTAACGGATCACTCAGCTGCCGGTCATCTGCGTCCCTCCACGCGTGGCTCGCCACGCTTCACCCCATCCAGCGACGTGTACCGGATGCCAGACCGGGTATCCCGACTCCATAGGGAGGTGATGCAGTCATGGGCTTCGACGAGTTGAAGGACAAGGCAAAGGACCTCGTCGGTCAGCACGGCGACAAGGTCGACCAGGGCGTGGAGCGCGCAGGCCAGTTCGCCGACGAGAAGACCGGCGGCAAGCACAGCGAGCACATCGACCAGGGCGAGGACAAGCTCAAGGAAGGTCTCCGGAAGTTCGGCGGCCAGCAGTGACCTCCGCGGCCGGCGCACTCATCTGGAGTGCGCCGGCCGCTTTCGCTTCAGCACGCGACCAGCACCCCGTGCAGCCGAACCCACCGGAAGTGGGCATCTGAGGCTGTTCGTGCGGGTGAGTCGCATGTGAGTTAGGCGGGAAACCGCCGAACGCGCTGTCTGCGCACCACCCGTCCGAGTTACTTCCGCGATCCTGCCGTCCCGGTTACCGTCGTTCGCCGGGATCGCGGAGGTGAAGGTGGATCCGAGCGGGCTGTCGAGAGCGGCACGGCTCACCGCGTTGGCCGGGTTGTGCCTGGTCACGGTCCTCCTGCTGCTCCCGGCGGCGATCAGCGTCAGCACCGGCGGCACCGCTCCGGAGTTCCTCGGCGAGTTCGGGCGCTGGCTGTGGCCGGCGGTGGGCGTGATCGTGCTGGTCGCGGTGGTCCTGGCCGTCTGGGAACGGGTCCGCGGGCACGAGACGTCGAGCCGGTCGGCCGCGCTGAACCGGGTCGAGGCGCGGGTCAAGGCCCTGCTCGCCTCCTCGCTCGCCGCGCAGACCCAGGTCAAGCTCGGTGTGCTGCGCCAGCCGAAGCTGTCCGTCCGTGCGGACGGCGACGAGATCTCCTCCACCGACCTGCCCGCCGTGTACGACCGGCTCGGCCACACGATGGTGCTGGTCGGACCGGTCGGCAGCGGCCGGTCGACGCTGCTGCGCGAACTCTGCCTGGTGCTCGTGGAACGGGCCCGCAACGACCCCGGCGCACCGATCCCGGTCGTGGTCGACCTCGCGACCTGGCGGCCGTACGGCGCGCGCAAGCCCACCGAGTTCACCGCGTGGCTGCTGCGCGAGATGAACCGCCGCTACGGGATCAGCCGCTCCGCCGGCACGATTTGGCTGCGCCGGAACCGGGTGGCCGTGCTGGTCGACGGGCTCGACGAGGTGCCGCGCGCCGACCGCGAGCACTGCGAGTCCGAACTGGCGCCGTTCGCCTCGGTCGTGGTCTCGACCGGACCCATCGAGAACCTGCCGTCCGTCCATGTCGACCCCCTGTCCCGCGGCGAGGTGCTGGAGTACGTCGCGTCGGTCAGCCCGCGGCTCGACAGCCTGGAGGCCGCGCTGACCCCGGAGGTGTGGGAGCAGCTGACCTCCCCGCTGGCGCTGAACCTCCTGGCGCTGACGCACCTCGACAAGCAGGTCGACACGATCGGCACGGACCTCGTCGGTTCCTTCGTCGTCGAGCGGCTCTCCGGTCAGCGCGGGGCCGGTCCTGCGATCCGCGCGCTCAAGTTCCTGGCCCGGCTCGGCCGACCGGACCTCGGTGCGCCCGTGCACATGCCACACCGCCGTGCGTGGTTACCGCTGCTGCCGACGCGTCCGCTGTGGTTGCTGTTCATCCGGGCCGTACCCGCCGCATTCGCCGGTGGGGTGTGTGCGGTGACGTTCATAACCGGGCTGCAGCTCGGCTTCTGGTCCGCGTTGACGTTCGTGGTGTCGGCTTCGCTGATGCTGGTGTGGGTGAACAAGCTGCCGCACGTGTTCCATCCGCCAGGGCGCGCACACGGTCTGATAACCGCCGGGATGGGTTTCCTGGCCGGTCTGGTCATGGGCTTGTTAGTCGGTTTCGTGGGTTTGTGGCTCGGCGGGATAGCAACGCCGTGGCCGTACTTCGCCGCGTATGCGTTCGTGGTGGTGGCGACATTCTTCTTGGCATTGGGTTTTGTCCCCGGTGACGCGCCTGTGCCGTGGTCGATCCTGATCACGGCGGCGCCCGGTGTGTCCATGGTGTGGGTCGGGCCGCATTCCGTCCTGGCCGGTATGGGACTGGGGTTCTCCGCGGGTGTGGCGGGCGGCGTGTTCGCGGCGGCGGTGGGACGGGTGTGGCGCACGGTGCGCCCGGCACAGCACCAGCGGATGCGGCTCGGCCGGCCGTGGTGGGTGCAGCCCGCGGTGCCGTTGGCCGGTGCGGTGGGGCTGCTGGGCGGCATCGCGTCGTTCGGGTCGTGGGGTGCGGCGCTGGGCGTCGCGCTCGGGTTGATGGTGACACCGGTCGCCGCCCGCGACTACGTCTGGCCGTTCGACGCGCTCGCGGAATGGGCGGCGGAAGGCCTCACCCGGCCGTTGTCGCTGGGTGAGTTGTCGTTCCGCCGCACGGCTTTGCTGCACCTCGCCGAGGACCGGCTGCTGCTCACGCAGGTCGACGGCGAGTACCGCTTCACCCACGTCGTGGTGCGCGACCACCTGGCTGCCTGCGACCCGACCGCGCTGGTGAGGGCCACCCGTCGTTGAACCGGGCCGTTCCGCGGGCCGTACGGCCTGACAGAAGGGTCGGGTGTTGCACATGCGCTGGTCAAAGGGCTGGATCGCGGCCGCCGGGGTGTTCTCGGTCGTGGCCGCGGTCGGGGGTACGGCCTTCGCTCTGGCCGGATCGGGTTCGCCGTCGGCGCAGACCTCGGTCGCCGGCAAGGAGGTCTGCGCCGGAAAACCACTTGAGCTCAAGGAGGTCGGCGGGCCGGCCGGGGTGTTGTCGGACCAGATCCCGGTGGGGACCTCGCTGCGCATCACGAATCTCGCCAACAAGCGCAGGATCACCGTTCCCGTGGTGGGGACGGCGCAGAAGTGCGCGGTGCTGAACTACGCGGCGTACGAGACGCTGCGGTCGCCGGACGCCGCGCGAGGTGGAGCGGAAACGGTTCTCCGGCGCGTGCTCGTGGAGATAGTGGGAAATGCGCCGGCGCCGGACCCGTCGGCGAAGGCGCAGGTGCGGGCTTCCGGGACCGCGGGACGAGTTGTGTGCGAGGGGGCTTCGGTCGCGTTGTCCGACGTGGGCGGGGCACCCGAGGCGTTCTCGTCCGTCCTGCCGGTCGGGACCGTGGTGCGGGTGACGCACCTCGACAGCGGGCGGCAGGTGACAGCGCCCGTCGTCGGGGTGGGACGCGGGTGCCTGGTGTTGAACCGGACGGGGTTCGCCGCGGTCGGGACGTCGGGCAGGAACGTGGTGGGCGGGGTGCGGATCGAAGCGGTGGGGTGAGGCCCCGTCACCAGTCGAGGGGCTCCTCGGGCTCGGGCCACTCCTCCGGTTCCGGCAGCGAGGAGAACCCGTCGTCGTCCGAGGCGCCGGGGGCCCAGGCACCGGCTGCGGTGGCGCGCGACGACGGCCGGGCGGACCGCGCGGGCTTCGCCGGGGTGCCGGTGCCGAGGAGCGCCTGGTCCGGTGCCGCGGCACCGGGACCGGCGTCGGCCACCAGTTCGAGGACCGCGGTGCCGTACTTGGTCAGCTTGGCCTGGCCCACACCGCTGACGGTGCCGAGGGCCGCGAGCGTGGTGGGGCGGGAGGCCGCGATGCCGCGGAGGGTGGCGTCGTTGAAGATCACGTAGGCCGGGACCGCCTGCGTGCGGGCCTGGTCGGCGCGCCACTTGCGAAGGGTCTCGAAGAGCGGGGCGGCCTCCGCGGGGAGGTCGGCGGCGGCCTTCGGCTTGGCACCCGGTGTGGCGGTGCGGGTGGTGGAGCGGGCCGGGGTCATGTCCTTGCGCATCATGACCGTGCGCTTGCGGGACAGGACGTCGCCGCTGGCCGGCGTGAGGACGAGCGTGGAGTACTCGCCCTCCACGGCGAGGAGGCCCTGGGCGAGGAGCTGGCGGACCACACCGCGCCACTCCGACTCGGTGAGATCCTCGCCGAGGCCGAAGGTGCTGAGGCGGTCGTGGTCGAACTGCAGGACCTTGGCGGTCTTGCGGCCCAGCAGGATGTCGATGGCCTGGCCGGCACCGAACTTCTGGTTGCGCTCGGTGCGCAGGCGCCAGACCGTGGAGAGGAGCTTCTGGGCCGCGACCGTGCCGTCCCACGACTCGGGCGGGGTGAGACAGGTGTCGCAGTTGCCGCAGGGGGTGCCGGGTTCTCCGAAGTAGTCGAGCAGCGAGGTGCGGCGGCAGTTGACGGTCTCGCAGAGGGCGAGCATCGCGTCGAGGTGCGCCTGGCTGCGGCGGCGGAACGCCTGGTCGCCCTCCGAGGACTCGATCATCTTGCGCTGCTGCACGACGTCGGCGAGGCCGTAGGCGAGCCAGGCGGTGGACGGCAGGCCGTCGCGGCCCGCGCGGCCGGTCTCCTGGTAGTAGCCCTCGACGGACTTCGGCAGGTCGAGGTGGGCGACGAACCGGACGTCCGGCTTGTCGATGCCCATGCCGAAGGCGATGGTGGCGACCATGACCAGGCCGTCCTCGCGCAGGAAGCGGGCCTGGTTGCGCTGGCGGACCGAGGCGTCGAGGCCCGCGTGGTACGGCAGCGCCTCGACGCCGTTCGCCACCAGGAACTCGGCGGTCTTCTCGACCGAGGCGCGCGACAGGCAGTAGACGATGCCCGCGTCACCGGCGTGCTCGCCGCGCAGCAGGTCGAGGAGCTGCTTCTTGGGCTCCTTCTTCGGCACGATCCGGTACTGGATGTTCGGGCGGTCGAAGCTGGAGACGAACAGGCGGCCGTCGCCGAGGTCGAGGCGCGTGAGGATCTCCTTGCGGGTCGCCTCGGTCGCGGTGGCGGTGAGGGCGATCCGCGGGACCTTCGGCCAGCGTTCGTGCAGGTGGGCGAGCGAGAGGTAGTCGGGCCGGAAGTCGTGGCCCCACTGCGAGACGCAGTGCGCCTCGTCGATCGCGAACAGCGCGATGTCGGCCTTGTCGAGCAGCTGCACGGTCGCCTCGGAGCTGAGCCGCTCGGGTGCGAGGTAGAGCAGGTCGAGCTCGCCCGCGACGAACTCCGCCTCCACCATCCGGCGCTCGTCCCACGACAGCGACGAGTTGAGGAAGCCCGCGCGCACGCCGAGGGCGCGCAGCGCGTCGACCTGGTCCTGCATCAGCGCGATGAGCGGGGAGATCACCACGCCGGTGCCGGACCGCACCAGCGCCGGGATCTGGTAGCACAACGACTTGCCGCCGCCGGTCGGCATGAGCACGAGCGCGTCGCCGCCCGCGATCACGTGCTCGACGATGTCGGCCTGCTCGCCGCGGAACTCGGGGTACCCGAAGACGCGCTGCAGGACCTGCAGCGCGTCTCCGTGGTCGGTTGAACCCATGCCGCCGATGCTAGCGAGCGGCACCGACAACGCGGGGAGCTAGCTCAGCGCGCTCTGCGTACCTGCGGAAACGCTGAGCGCGGTGATCGGGGCGGCGGACGCGGCCGGCACCGTGCCGCGGATCGGGACCCGCACCGAGGTGTCCGCCAGGTCCACGGTCAGCCGGGGCAGCCGACCCGGCGCGACGATCACGCTGGAGTCGGTGCCGCCGATCAGCAGGCCCAGGCGGTGGCCCGCCGGGACGAGGTGGTCCGTTGTGGACAGCCGGAACGTGATGCGGTACTTGGTGCCCGGCGTGATGGTGCGCGTGGTGGAACGCGACTCGTAGTTCGCGAGGTCGGCCCACCCGCGCGCGATGACCTGCGCGTCGACGTTGCCCGCCGTGGTCTCGGTGTTGCGGTAGCAGGCGTCGTCGCCGGTGCGGCTCTCGCCCCAGCACGACTCCGCGGTCAGCGTGCGGATGCCCTCACCGGTGCGGACCCGCGCCGGGCCGTAGTCGACGAGGTACGCCGTGAGGTGCGCGGTCGGCGTCGAGGACGACACCCCCACCGTGATCGACGACGTGCCCGCGACCAGCAGGTCCGACGTCAGCGGCGCGGTCGAGTGGACGACCCGGCCGGTGTTCGAGCCGGAGAGCCACGAGGACGGCGTGCCGCTGCCGTTGTCGGTGAACGCCGCGGTCCCGGTACCGGGCGTCGTGCCGAGGCCCGCGGCAGAAGGCCGCAGCACCTGCGTGGTGGTCCCGGCGGGCGGCCACGTCTGCGTGTCCTCCCACTGGTCCGGGTTGCGTTCGACGGACGCCTGGGCCTCGTTCTCGATGCCGTTGGGCACGTCGAGCAGCCAGCGGTCGAACCACCGGTGCAGCGTCGGCACCCATTCGGCGCGCCGGAAGTCGAACGGGTCGACGTGCGCGGTCTGCGAGAACCACAGCTTCTTCGGCACGGTCGCCGGCAGCGCGTCCCAGAACTGGCCGTACTGCAGCGTCTTCACGTTGAGGTCGTTCTGGCCGTGGATGGCGAAGACGGACGCCTTCACACGCGAGGCGTTGCGCACGAAGTCGCGTTGCTGCCACATGGCCGTGTAGTCGCCGTTGGCCGGAGAGCCGTTGTTGATCTCCGTGCGCACGGCACCACAGCGCGAGCTGGCGTTGGAGTTCTCGAACTGCGAACCCAGGCCCGTCGGGGAGCTGTAGCTGCGGTAGGAGACGCCGTCGGAACGGAACCAGTCGTACCACGAGCTGATAGCGGCAATCGGGACGATGGTCTTCAAACCGTCGATACCGGTCGCCGCGACGCCGTTCGCGATGGAGCCGTCCCACGACTTGCCGATCATGCCGACGGCGCCGGTCGACCAGCTCGCGGACTTCGTCGTGCTGCCGGTGACGGTCGTGTAGCCGGTCCGGCGGCCGTTGAGCCAGTCGATCACGGCGCTGGCGGACGCGATCTCCGCCCGCCCGCCGACGTCGACGCAGCCGCGCGACCGGTTCGTGCCGAGGAAGTCGACCAGCACGACGGCGTAGCCGCGCGGGACGAAGTAGTTGTCGTAGAAGAGCGGGAACTTCACCGGGACGCCGGCCGAGTCGTAGGTCTTGACCTCGCTCTCGTTGCCGCGGCCCGCGCTCTGGTAGTACGGGCTGGCGTCCATGATCACGGGCACGCGCCCGGTGGTGGCGGGTCTGATGACGTCGGCCGTGACGCGGTCGCCGCGGCCGTCGCCGTCGAGGTCGAGGCCGGTGTCGACCCAGACGCTCTCGCGGACGGCGTCGGCCATCGAGTGGATGGGAGCGGACACGCCGCCGGACAGGGTGAACGCCGGTGTCGCCGCTGTGGCAGGGATTGGCGCGAGGGTCAGGGCCCCTACTAACGCCACTACAACACGAGCACGGTTCATGAACTTTCACGCTACGGAGTGACAAAGTCACCTAGCAGAGTCGAAAGTCTGGTTCCGCAGAGTTGCGACCGGTCCCCGTGACGCTGAACATACGACCTCGTGAGCTTCACCTTCGAGCCGGCGCGCACGCGGATCGTGTTCGGTCGCGGCACCTCCTCCTCCGTACCCGCCGAGGTCGAGCGCCTGGGCGCCGCGCGGGTCCTGCTGATCGCCCGGCACGGCGGCGACCGGGTCGCCGAGGCGCTGGGACCGCTGCTCGCGGCCCGGTTCACCGGCGCCACCGTGCACACCCCGGTCGAGGTCACCGACCGGGCGCTCGCGGTGCTGCGCGAGCACGGCGCGGACTGCGTCGTGTCGGTCGGTGGCGGGTCCGGCACCGGGCTCGCGAAGGCGTTGTCGGTGCGCGCGGGCGTGCCCCAGGTCATCGTTCCGACGACCTACGCGGGCTCCGAGGTCACGCCGGTGCTGGGCGAGACGGCGGACGGGCTGAAGAAGACCCGGCGGGACGCGGCGGTGCAGCCGGACACGGTTGTCTACGACGTCGACCTGACGCTGGACCTGCCGCTGGACGTCACGGTGACCAGCGCCGTGAACGCGCTCGCGCACGCCGTGACGGCACGCGGCAACGAGAACCCGTTGATCGACGCCATCGCCGTCAAGGCCATCGACGGCATCTTGCACGCACTGGCTGACGATCCGTCCACGGTGGACGCACGGACCGAGTTGTTGTACTCGGCGTGGTTGGCGGGAACGTGCCTGGCGTCGGTTCCCATGGGGCTGCACCACAAACTGGCGCACGTTTTGGGTGGATCGTTCGGAATGCCCCATGCCGCAACGCACACGGTGTTGCTCCCCCACACCGCACCCGCCGACCTGGGCGGGCGCGTCCACGACACCGCGGCACGGTTCGGAGCCGCGACCTCGTTGCGGGAGCTGGGATTGGCGGAGTCCGATTTGTCCCGCGCCGCGGAGATCGCCGAGCACCCGGAGGCCTTGCGCGTGCTGGCGAACGCGTGGCGCGACGCACCGATCAGCTGAAGCGTTGTCAGCCTTAAGGCTGATGTTCACGTCATCGAACCGAGACCAATCTCCGATGTGGAACCTGTAGATCTGCTGATGAACTGACGGCATGTCCAGCCCCTTGGATCTGTCCCTGCTACACGGGCCGATCCCCGTCGCCGCGACTGCCGCGGGCGTGGTCGCGCTGCTCTTCCTGGCGATGCGGGCGAAACGGACGTGGTGGACGCGCGTGCTGCCGTTGACCGTGCTGGGCTGTGCGCTGGTCGTCGCGGGGCTGGCGTACGTGGTCGACCACGTGTGGAAACCGTGGCCGGAACCGCTGCCGGCGGTCCTGCTCGGGTGGCTGGGCGCGGCACTGGTCGGTCTCTGCCTGGCGGTCGCGCGGCTGCGGGCCGGGCGGTGGTACCTGCGCACGTTGAGCGTGGTGGCCGCTCTTGTCGTCGTGTCGAGCGCGGTGACGGCGACGAACGCGTTCTTCGGGCAGTACCCGACGATGCGGGCGGCGCTGGAGGTCTTCAGCAACCCGACCGTGGACCTCGACGAGGCCGCGAAGCCCGGTTCGGCCGTCCTCGAGGTGCCCGCGGGCAAGCGGCTGGCCGACGTGTGGCGCAAGCCGCCGGACCTGCCGGACAAGGGGACGGTCTCCGAGGTCGACATCCCGGGCGCCTTCAAGGCACGTCCGGCGTGGGTGTATCTACCACCGGCGTACTCGGCGACCCCACGGCCCCGATTGCCCGTCATCGTGCTGATGGCGGGTCAACCGGGCAGTCCGCGCGATTGGCACGACGCCGGACGGCTCGTCGAGAACATGGACGCGTTCGCACGCGCGCACGACGGGCTCGCGCCGGTCGTGGTGGTGCCCGACCAACTCGGTGCGGTGACGGCGAACCCACTCTGCCTCGACTCGAAGCTCGGGCAGTCGGAGACGTACCTCGCGCGGGACGTGCCCGCGTGGGTCAGGAAGCGGCTGACCGTGGACGAACGCCGGGAGGCGTGGACCGTCGGCGGGTTCTCGCACGGCGGCACGTGCTCGTTCCAGCTGGCCGTGCGCGCGCCGGACGTCTACGGCAACTTCATCGACCTCAGCGGCCAGGCCGAGCCCACGCTCGGCACGCGCGAGGAGACCGTCAAGGCCGCCTTCGCCGGGGACGAGGCGGCGTTCCTGCGGGTCAACCCGCTGGACGTCCTCGCGCGCGAACGGTTCCCGCACACCGCGGGGGTCATCGTCGTCGGCCTGGGCGACCCGGGGTTCCGCGAGGCGAACGCGCTGGTGCTCGAAGTCTGCCGCAAGGCGGGCATGGACGTGGTGCGGCACGAGCTACCCGGCGGGCACGACTGGAACGTGTGGCGGGCCGGGCTTTACGAACACGCGCTGCCGTGGCTCGCGGCACGGACGGGGTTGAGCAGGTGAACGGGGTGGTGGCCGTGGCGCGCAGGGCGCGGCGGATGATCGCGCGGTTGTTCCGGACGGCACCGCTGACGTGCTCGTTCCTGGTGGTGTTCTGGACCGTCGGGACGCTGGCGCCGCCGGTCGACGAGATGCTGGAGCGGGTCGGGTTCGGCACGGACAGTCCGGCGTGGACGGTGCTGACCTCGGTGCTGTGGGCGATGGACCTGCCGGGCTACGTCGCGACGACGGTGTTCCTGCTGGTCTTCGGCGCGCTGGCGGAACGGGAGTTCGGATCGCTGCGGACGGCGGCGATCTTCCTGGTGTCACACGTGGTCGGCGCGTTCCTGGGCATCTCGTGGGTGCTGCTCGGGCAGGCCGCGGGCTGGTGGTGGCTGGACTCGCTGGTCGGCCACGTGGCCGCGGGGCCGTCGATCGGCGGGGTGGGGCTCGCGCTGGCGCTGACGTTCCGCCTGCCACCGCTGTGGCGGCGCCGGGTGCGCTTGTTCACGATCTTGTCGGTGCTGGTCCTTACGCTCTACTCGGGATGGTTGGAGGACCTGCTCCGGCTGTCCGGTGGTGTGGTGGGTCTGCTGGTCGGAGCGTTGTTCCTGAAGGGAGGTGGCGAGCACAGGGCGCGCACGTTGCAGGAGACGCGGGTGCTGGTGGCGTTGCTGCTGGCGGCCTCGGCGCTGGGACCGGTGGTGGCGATGCTGTCGCCCAACCAGGACGGTCCGCTGTGGTGGTTCGCCGACGTCGTGGCGGTCGTGCAGCCGTCGCAGGACGAGGTGGCGGTCGTGTGCGGCAACCCGGACGCGGTGGACCTGTGCCGGACGATGCTGGTCCAGCTGTCGTACGGGCGGTTCCCGGCGCTGGTGATGTCGGTGCTGCCGGCGATGCTGCTGCTGGTGCTCGCGGAAGGCCTGCGGCGCGGACGGCGGTTCGCGTGGTGGTCGGCGCTGGTCTGCAACGCGGCGTACGCGGCGTTCATCGGGTGGTACGTCGTGGAGGCTGCGCAGATCCCCGAACGCGGGGCGCTGGACCTGGCGTTCTCGTACAGCGTGCCGATGCTGGTGCCGCTCGCGATCACGGTCGTGCTGCTGGTGACGCGTCGTCACTTCGACGTCGCGCTGCCCCCGCGTGCCGTGGTGCGGTTCTGGCGGTTCACGCTGGGCAGTGTGGCGCTGCTGTCGGCGCTGTACGTGTTCGGCGGGTACCTGGTGCGCGACGAGCTCACGCCGGCGCCGGGGTTCTCCGAGCTGCTCGCCGACCTGCCCGCGCGGTTCCTGCCGCCGGGGTACCTGGTCGGGCTCGTGCCGTTGCAGTTCTCGGCGGACGGGTTCGTGGGCGCGCTGCTGTTCGAGTACACCGGCGTGGTGTTCTGGCTGATCGCGCTCGCCGGTCTGCTGATGGCGTCGTGGCGTTCCTGGCCGACCGCGTGCACCGAGGCGGCCGAGCGCGCGCGTGCGTTGATGCGGCGCCACGGCGGTTCGTCGTTGTCGTACATGACGACGTGGCGCGGCAACCAGTACTGGTTCACGCCCGACGGCGAGACGGCCATCGCGTACCGCGTGGTCGCGACGATCGCGCTGACCGTCGGCGACCCGATCGGTCCGGCGCCTCTCGCGGCCGTGCGCGGGTTCGCCGAGTTCTGCGCGCGCAACGGCTGGACGCCGTGCCTGTACAGCGTGGGCGCGGCGACCAGGGACGCGGTGGCGGGCCTCGGCTGGTCGGCCGTGCAGGTCGCCGAGGACACCGTGGTGGAACTGGAGGCGCTGAGCTTCACGGGCAAGAAGTGGCAGGACGTCCGCACCGCGCTGAACAAGGCGGCGAAGGCGGGCATCACCGCGGAGTGGTGCACCTTCGCCGACGCGCCGTTCGCGATCACCGACCAGATCCGGTCGATCTCGGCGGAGTGGGTGGCGGACAAGGGCCTGCCCGAGATGGGGTTCACGCTCGGCGGGCTGGAGGAGCTGACCGGAGAGGGGGTGCGCTGCCTGGTAGCGGTCGACGCCGACCGCACGGTGCACGGTGTCACGAGCTGGCTGCCGGTCTACGCCGACGGCGAGGTCGTGGGCTGGACGCTGGACTTCATGCGCCGACGCTCGGAGGGGTTCCGCGGCTCGATGGAGTTCCTGATCGCCTCCGCCGCGACGTCGCTGAAGGAGGAGGGCGCGCGGTTCCTCAGCCTGTCCGGTGCCCCGCTGGCCCGCCTCGACCGCGGCGAACCCCCGCGCGGGGTGCAGCGCGTGCTGGACCTCACCGGGCAGGTGCTGGAGCCGGTGTACGGGTTCCGGTCGCTGTTCGCGTTCAAGGCGAAGTTCCAGCCGACCTACCGGCCGATGTTCATGGCGTACCCGGACTCGGCGGCGCTGCCCCGCATCGCCAACGCGGTGAGCCGCGCCTACCTGCCGCACCTGAACGCGCGGCAGGGCGTCCGCCTGGCCGGCAAGATGATCATCCGTTCCCGCGACCGCGAGCCCGCGCCCGTGCGCTGACCTGTGGGCGCGCCGGGTGAGAGTGCTAGGCCGAAAGGGTGGTGAGTCGATCCTTCTCGCCGTGGCGCGCGCGAGCTGGGCAAGGATGCGCCGATGACCGTGCGGGACGATCTGCTCGACCGGCCCACGACGTTCATCGGCCGGCACGCCGAGCTGGCCGAGGCCAGGGCGCTGCTCGGCCGGTCGCGGCTGGTGACGCTGGTCGGCACGGGCGGTGTGGGCAAGACGCGGATCGCGGTCGAGACGGCGCGCGCGGTGCGGGACGACACCGCGTTCCGGCACGGGGTGTGGCTGGTGCCGCTGGGCGAGCTCGACGACCCGGCGCTGCTGGCGAGGACGGTCGCGGCCGGGCTGCGCGTCGTCGACAACGGGCGGGACGCCGGCCCCTGCCGCCTCGTGGAGGCGTTGTACGACAAGCACTTGATGCTCGTGCTGGACGGGTGCGACCACCTGCTCGACGCCGTGCGGGACCTGGTGCACCACCTGTTGCGCCACTGCGAGGGGCTCACGGTCCTGGTGACCTCGCGTGCGCCGCTGAACCTGTACGGCGAGTGCGTGCTGCTGGTGCCGCCGTTGTCCGCTGATGATGCGCTGGCGCTGTTCCGCGACCGGGTGGCGGTCGCCGAGGCAGGGCTGCCGGAGGCGTTGGACGGAACGCCGCTGGCGGTCGAGCTGGCCGCGGCGCGACCGGGCGAGCCGGTGCGCGCACCGGTGCTGGAGTGGGTGGCGCGGAACTGCTCCGACGAGGAGCGCGAGCTGTGGGCGGCGCTGTCGGTGTTCCCGGCGGACTTCGACCTCGCCGCGGCGACAGCGTTGTGCGGCAGGGAGATTTCGCTGTCCGCACTGGTGGACAGGGCGCTCGTGACGGTGTCGGCGAACCCGGTGGTGGAGCGGACGCGGTACCGGCTGCAGGACACGGTCGCGCGATTCGGCACAGGTCTGCTGACGGACCCCGATGCGGTGCGGCGCAGACATGTGCGGCACTACAGCGCGGTGGCGGAGGAGGCCGCGAGGTCGTGGTTCTCACCGGACGACTCGCGGTGGGTCGCGCGCCTGCGGGAGGAGTGGCCCAACCTCCGGACCGCCATCGGGTACGCGCTGCGCTTCCCCGGCCTGGCGCCCACCGGCGCGACGATGCTGATCGACCTGGGGCGGACCCGGTTCCCCGTTCTCGCGGGCGTGCTCGGCCAGTTCCAGGACCTGCTGGCCATCGCACGCGAGGCCGTCGGACCGCCGCTGCGGACGTCGCTGGCCGCGCACCAGGCGTTGCTGGCCCTGACGCAGGGCGACCTCGCGGCGGCGGGCCCGTTGCTGAGCGAGTTGCGCGGGCAGCCACCGGATGCGGAGTCCGATGTGGACCTGATGTGGGTGGAGGCGACGCAGCTCTTCCTCGTGGCGGGCTCTGCGGACTGCGTGCCGGTGTACGAGCGCCTCGCCGAGCTGTCCAGGGAACGCTCGGCGCCGGGCGACACGTACGTCATCGAGCTGTTCCTCGCCACCGCCTCCTGCCTCCTGCTCGACGCCGAGGCCGCCGACAAAGCGACGACCGCGCTGGCCGCGAAGAGCACCGGGGTGGCCTGGTCGACCGCGTGGGCGCTGTGGCACCGCGGCCTCTACGAACTGCTGCACGGCGACCCCGCCCTCGCGCACCCGCACGCCGCGGAGGCATTGCGCATCCAGCTCACCCTCGGCGACACCCACGGTCCCGCCCACAGCCTGTGGCTGCTCGCGTGCACCTGCGCCGAACTGGGCGCCCACGACCGCGCGACCCGCCTGCTGGGCGCGCTGCGGTCGCAGGAGCGCACCACCCGGATCTCCTTCGCCGGCCTGACCCCGTTCCGCGTCCTGCTGGAACGCGCGGACCGCACCGTCCGCCGCGCACTGGGCGACGACCACCCGGTGATCGCCACCCTGGGCGCCGACCTACGCCCCGACCAGGCGATGGAGCTCGCGCTGGAACCGGTGCCCGACTCCGAGCGCCGCCCGCCCCGGCCGACCTTGCCCGGCGGTCTGACCAGGCAGGAGTTCACGATCGCGGGCCTGGTGGCCGACGGCTTCTCGGCCAAGCAGATCGGCGCCCGCCTCTTCATCTCACCCAGGACGGCGGACCGGCACGTGGTCAACATCCGCACGAAGCTGGGCCTGCCCAGCCGGGTGGCGCTGGCGGCGTGGCACCGGTCGGTGACCGGCGACGACCCCGACCGCCGCTGGTAGCCGGTTCGCCCGGCACCGGCTCACCGCGTCTCGGCGGCCAGTTTCAGCCCCAGCGCGATCAGCACGGTGGCGGTGAGCCGGTCGAGCAGGAGTCGCCGGCGCAGCAGGAAGGCGCGGGCGCGGGCGGCCAGGCCGATGAGGACCGGGAACCACAGCAGGCCGATGCCGAGGTGGATGGCGACGAGCAGCACGCCCCACGACGGTGCGGACGCGGGCAGGAACTGCGGCAGCAGCGAGAGGTAGAAGACGCCGGGTTTGGGGTTGAGCAGGTTCGTCAGCAGGCCGACGCGCACGGCGGCGCGGACCGACGGGACCGGGGCCGGTTCGTCGAGGTCAACGGGTGTGCGGGCGGTCCACAGCGCCTTCACGCCCAGGTACACCAGGTAGGCGGCGCCGAGGACGCGGACCAGGTCGTAGGCGAGTTCGGACGCGGTCAGCAGCGCGGTCAGGCCGGCCAGACCCGCCGCCGCCCACACCAGGCAGCCCAGGGTGCTGCCGACCACGACGCCCAGCGCCGCGCGCCGGCCGACGAGCAGGGCCGTCCGCAGCACCAGCAGGGTCTCCAGGCCCGGGGTGATGACGGTGAGCAGCGCGACGAGCGTGAAGCTCAGCAGTGCGGTGGTCGACATGCGGCCATCAGAACACGGAAACGCTGCGGTGCCGGAAGAATTTACTCGGCCGACACGTGCGCGACACCGTCTACAGTGGACCTCAGCGGTACCACGCCCGCACACCGATGCGGCCCGTGCTGCCCAGGTCGATGTTGATGCTGCGCTCGGGTGCGACCGGCACCAGCGACTGCCAGGCGCCGCCGGGTGCGGCCGCCAGGTCGACGTGGCTGCCGACCTGCGGCGGGTCGAGCGTGGTGTGCGTGTTCCGCCAGAGGATCGCCGAACGCGCGCGCTCGCCCGGTTGCACGGTGATCGGTTGTGGCGGGTCGTCGAAGCCTTCGAGCCGTGCGATGCCGCCGGAACCCGGCAGGACCGCCACGTCCAGCGGCTGCCAGCGCTCGTCGAGCAGGCGCACCTGCGGGTGGCCGTTGAGCTGCACCGGTTCGATGCCGCAGTTGACCACCTCGACCGCCATCACGCGCAGGCCGGTGGCCGCGTCGCCGCCACTCGTGGTGAACCGCAGGCCGCCGGTGCAGGCCGGTTCCGCCGGCGCCGCCGTGGTCAGCGCGGGTGGCGGCAGCACCGGTTCCTGCCGCAACGCCGTGTGCCTGCCGCACGAGGTCAGTGCGACGAGCGCGGTCACCACCGCCAGAAGAGCTCCGCCCCCAGATCTCATGCGACCGATCATGCCCGTGACCGGAGGGGATGTCATTGATTTGGCACCGGCCGGCGTTCCGCCGCGGCGCTACCCTCTGCTCCGGGGAGGGATACCGATGAACGCCGCGCATCCCGGCTTCGTCCGGTGGATCAACGAGGAGTGGGGCGGTGACGAGCTCTTCGCGGCCGCCCTGTGCCTCGACGAGCTCGCGGAGGCCTGCGGAGGGCCGTACGGCGAGTGGGGCACGCTGTCCGAAGAGGACCAGTCGGTGCTGCTGCAGCACTTCAGCACGCTGCACCCGGACCGGACCTCGTTGCGGGCGGTCGCGTTCGAGTACCGGGAGCACGCCGGCGACGGGAACCTGCGCGAGCTGGCTCGGCGGCTGCGCGAGGACGGGGACGTCCTCGCGCACGACCTCGCGCCGGTCTGGTGGCGGCGCAAGCAGGAGAACCGGGTCAGCACGCACCGCTCCACCTACACCGTCGAACTGCTGCTCGACGACTACGACCGGCTGATCGCACTGGTGGGCACCCTGATCGACGCGGCACGGGACTCGGCGGGGTGCGAACGGCTGCTGGACCTCAAGATGGTGCACCGCGAGCTGGAACGCGGGCGCGACCGCGCCGTTCCGGCGATGACCGGGCAGAACCGGTGGGAGTTCTTCGTCATCCTCACGGCCGAGCACATGGACCTCCTGCGCGCGGAGGGCGGCGAGCACGCCCGGTCGGCGCCGGCCGGCTTCCGCGCCTACTGGCGGGACGTGGACAGGGCGTTGCGGTCGGCGCGGTCCATCGCGTTCTCCTGAGCGGGCTTGACCCTGCACCGTGGTGCAGGGTCGAGGGTGGCGGTGTGATCGAGACCGTCGAGACTTCGGAACGCGCCGCGGTGACCAGGTGGGGCCGGGCGGGCGCGCTGTACGACCTGGTGGCGAGCGCCGCCTTCCTCACGCCGTGGACCGCCGCGTTCGCGCTGGGCCTGATCGGGGACCTGCACGCGGCGCTCGGGCTGCCGGGTGCGCCGCCTCCCCCGCCGAACGCGATGACGTTGTTGTTCGCCACGCTGTTCGGCACGGTCGTGGTGCTGTGGTCGGTGGTCCGGTGGGTGCGGCCGGAACCGGTGCTGATCGCCGCGGACACGGTGGGCAGGGTGCTGTTCAGCGGGTGGTTCACCCAGGCGCTCTGGCAGGGTGAGACGCCGGTGCTGGCGGTGTTCCTGGTGCTGGAGGTGGCGTGGGGTGCGGCGCAGCTGCGAGCGCTGCTGGCCGGGCGCAGGGCGGGGTAGCGTCCGGTGGTGCGCATCTCCGAACTGGCCCGGTCGGCGGGTGTGGGCATCAGCACGGTGCGGTTCTACGAACGGCGCGGGCTCGTCGTCCCGTCGGCGCGCACCAGCGGCGGGTACCGCGAGTACGAGCCGGAGGTGGTGAAGCGGCTGAAGTTCATCCGCCGCGCGCAGCTGCTCGGGTTCACGCTCACCGAGATCGACCAGATCCTCGCGCTGTCCGCCGGTCCGGCCGACGTGGCCGGGCTGGGCGGGGTGATCGAGGAGAAGGTGGGCGAGATCGAGGAACGGGTGCGCGACCTCGAACGGGTGCGGCTGGCGTTGCTCGACGTGGCCGCGAACGGGCCGCGCGAGACGTGCCCGGTGGTCGCCGCGTTGAGCTGACGGCATCTTTCTGCCGACAGCAGAACGCACCTTCCGGCCGGTGCGGCTGCTGTCACGATGGCGGCATGGCGGACATCTTCGACTTCAAGGGCAAGCGCGAGCCGCAGCCGCTGTGGCGCGAGGCGCTCGGCCGGAAGCTGCGCGAGATCAGGGAGCTCCAGGGTGCCCGCCTGGTCGACGTGGCCGAACGGGCGGGCATCTCGACGCAGTACCTTTCCGAGATCGAACGCGGGCGCAAGGAGCCGTCGAGCGAGATGATCGCCGCGGTCACCGGTGCGCTGGGCGTGGACCTGGCCGACCTGCTCGTCGGCATCGCGGGCCAGGTCCGGCACTTCCAGACCGCGCGTCCGGTGCACCGCCCCGGCGGCCCGGTGATGACCACGCGGCCCCTCGGCCGTCCCAGCGGACCGGTGCTCATGGCGGCTTAGCGCTGCTCCAGCACCTGGTCGGCCAGTCCGTACGCCACGGCACCCTCCGCATCGAACACCCGGTCGCGGTCGGTGTCGTGGCGCAGCTGGGCGACGTCGCGCCCGGTGTGCCGCGACAGCACGTTCTCCAACTGGGAGCGCACCCGGACGACCTCGTCGGCGGCGAGGATGAGGTCCGGGATCGTGCCCCTGCCCTGTGCCGCCGGCTGGTGCAGCACGACCCTGGCGTGCGGCAGCAGTGACCGGCGGCCCTCCGCGCCCGCGGCCAGCAGGACCGCGCCCGCCGCGACGGCCTGGCCCACGCACGTCGTCGCCACCGGTGCCTTGATGTAGCGCATGGTGTCGTAGAGCGCGAGCATCGCCGACGGGTCGCCGCCCTCGCAGTTGATGTAGAGGTTGATCTCCAGGTCGGGGTTGTCCGACTCCAGGTGCAGCAGCTGCGCGATCAGCGCGTTGGCCACGCCCGAGTCGATCCCGGTGCCCAGGTAGACGATCCGCGACGACAGCAGGTGCGAGTAGACGTCCATGATCCGCTCGCCGCGGGCGTCGCGGGTGATGACGTTGGGGATGGTGTAGGTGCTCATGCGACGGCTCCGGAGTGCAGGCCCAACTGGTGGGTGCGGACGGGGACGACCTGGCCCAGGTCGCTGACGACGTGGTCGATGAACCCGTACTCGCGGGCCTGGTCGGTGGTGAACCAGCGGTCGTGCAGCGAGTCGGTGAAGATCCGGTCGAACGGCTGGCCGGTGTCCTCGGCGATCAGCCCGAGCACGGTGTCCCTGGTGTGGCGCAGGTCGTCGGCCTGCACCTCGACCTCGACCGCGGAGCCGCCGATGCCCGCGGACCCCTGGTGCATGAGGATGCGGGCGTGCGGCAACGCGAACCGCTTGCCCTTGGTGCCGGCGGAGAGCAGGAACTGGCCCGCGCTGCACGCGAGACCCAGCGCGAGGGTCGCCACGTCGCACGGGACCAGCCGCATCACGTCGCGGATCGCCAGCATCGACGGCACCGACCCGCCGGGCGAGTGGATCCACAGCGCGATGTCCTGCCGCGGGTCCTCGCTCGCCAGCGACAGCATCTGGGTCGCGAGCACCGTGCCGTTGTCGTCGTCGAGCGCGCCGTCGAGGATCAGCACCCGCTGCGCGAAGAACCGGTCCCTCAGACCGGGGCTGAACATCTTGTCGTTCGTCATGCACCCGACGATGCCGGTGCCACCGCCGCGGCCGCTTCCGTTGCTGCTGTGGGCAGATCAGCTCACGGCAGGCACGCACCCGGAGCTTCAGTCCTTTGAGGACATCTTCGGGGGCCGCACGGTCACGCCGATTCCACGGTGAGCCGCCACCGCACGATCCCTTCGGCGGGCACGACGGCGACCGGGTTGTCGGGGTCGGTGCGTTCGAAGCTCGCGCCGACCATGGGTTCCACCCCGATGCTGCGGTAGGGCTCCGGTTCCGGCCAGCCCTTGAGGTTCCGCCACAGCGCGATCGACACCGGCTGTCCCGCGCACTCCACCCGCAAGTCGAGCGCGTGCTCGCCGTCGACCACCCGGATGCGGTCGTGGCGCAGCACCGCACCGGTCGCCGTGCCGTCGTCCGGTCCGAGCGTTGCCAGTCCCGCCGACCACTCGCTCATCACCGGCGCGGGGTCCGCGATCAGCACCGGGACTCCTTCCGGTGCCTCCAGACGGGCTTCCTGGCTGAGCTCCAGCAACGCGTGCGCCGCCCACACGAACCGATAGCCGGGTTCGGCCGTCAGCTCGTAGTCGACGACCACCACGTCGCCTTCACCGCCGAAGCGCCGCCGGAACGAGAACTCCGGTGTCTCCACCGCCCACCAGCCGTCGACCTCGTGCCAGGGCCGGCTCCACACGTCACCGTGGTCGGGCAGCCCGCGCAGCGTCGGAACGCATTCCTCCAGCCCGCCCGCGTCCACCCACGGGTCTCCGGGCGACACCGCCGCGCGTGCCGGGTCCTCTCTGGCCCACAGCCACTCGCGTTCCCCGCTGCGCAACGACGTCCACCGCCCGCCGAGCGAGTGGTCCACCTCGACCCGCAACCCCACCACACCACCCCCGCCAGCAAGGTCATCGCGTTCCGACCCTCCCACGCACCAAGGCGCAAAACAACGCCCGGCCGGGGACCTGGGAGCCCAGAAAACACCACGGGCGGGGTATGTCCGCGCGTTCCGCAGACATACCCCGCCCGAAGGTCGTGCCCCCGGTGCGACTCGAACGCACACTGGACGGATTTTGAGTCCGCTGCCTCTGCCGATTGGGCTACGGGGGCGTAACGGGGTGAACTGTAGCGGATCTGGCGGTGTGGTTTGTTGCGGGTACCCCTAGGACTTCACCAAACGGCTGATGGCCGCGGTGGCTTCGGCGAGCTTCTCCTCGGCGACGGGGCCGCCTTCGGCGACGGCCTGGGCGACACAATGCTTGAGGTGCTCGTCGAGGAGGCCGAGGGAGACGGCCTGGAGGGCCTTCGTGGCGGCGGCGATCTGGGTGAGGACGTCGATGCAGTATTCGTCGTTCTCGACCATGCGCTGGAGGCCGCGGATCTGTCCCTCGATGCGGCGCAGTCGCTTGAGGTATGCGTCCTTGTCCGCGGTGTACCCGTGCATCGCTCCTGACCTTCCCTACCCCTGGCGGGTATGTGCAGGATACCCGGAGGACGGGTGGTGCGTTATGTGCAACGCTGCTCCGTCAGCGGGAATGGTGAAGCGTCCGGCAAGCCCAGCAACAGCGGCGTGATGAGACGACTAGCTGCACATTTTGGACCCATAACACCCCTGCGGTTTCCTCCGCAAAATGCCCCGACCGGGCGGTTGGGTCACATTTCAGCGGCGAAAGGTTCGCCGTTTTTCCTCGTGTGGACTATGGTGTTGTCGGTGCACGTGGTTTGGTCGAGGATCCGCGTGCTATGTGAGTACCCAACGGAGGAACAGTGGCACAGCAGACCGTCGTCCAACTCATCGACGACCTCGACGGCGGAGAAGCCGACGAGACCGTGACCTTCGCACTTGACGGTGTCGAGTACGCCATCGACCTGTCGAAGGGAAATGCGGAGCGGCTTCGCGAGTCGCTGGCGGACTTCGTCGCCAAGGCTCGTCGTGCGGGTGGCCGCAAGCAGCGCAAGGGCACCGGCAAGTCCACGGTGAAGGCCAGTGACAAGGCTGAGGCGCAGCGCATTCGGGACTGGGCCCGTGCGCAGGGGCACCAGATCTCGGACCGCGGCCGCATTCCGCAGAACCTGGTCGTGCAGTTCCAGGAAGCGCACGCGTCCTGACCTGCGCGGACTCGCGGGGTTTCCACACGTCGGCCGGGTGGCCGGCCGACGTGTTACCAAGAACAGAAGCACAAAGGTGTAACACGTCCCGGTTCGTTCACACCATCCCCGGAACGCGTGGGATCAGCGACCGGGAAAGTCCGCTCCGAACAGCCGCAACACGGCTGTCGCCTTGACCGCCGTCTCCTCGAATTCCGCGTCCGGCTCGGACAGCGAGATGACTGCTCCGCCGACGCCGAAACTGACCTGGGCACCGTTGCGGACCAGCGTTCGGATGACGATGCTGAAGTCCGCGGCGCCGTTGAGCGAGAAGTATCCGAGGGCTCCCGAGTACACGCCACGTGGACCAGCTTCGAGCCCGTCGAGGATCTGCGTGGTCCGGATCTTCGGTGCTCCGGTCATGGACCCGCCGGGAAACGCGGCTCGAACACATCGGACGGCGGAACTGTCCGGTCGAAGTCGTGCCCGCACGGTGCTCACCAATTGGTGGACGGTGGTGTAGGTCTCGACGTCGAACAACCGGGTCACCTCGACGGAACCGACTTCCGCGCAGGTGCCGAGATCGTTGCGGACGAGGTCCACGATCATCAGGTTCTCGGCGCGGTCCTTGACCGATCGGGCCAGGCTTGTGCGCAACATCTCGTCTTCGGCGGCGTCTTCGCCGCGGGGGCGGGTGCCCTTGATCGGCGATGACTCGACGACGCCATCCCGGTCGACGCGGATAAATCGTTCGGGTGACCCGCTGAGCACGGACAGTTCACCGAAACGCAGCAACGCGCCGAACGGTACGGGATTTGCGGCGCGGAGCAGCCGATAAGCGGCCCAGGGGTCCATGTCGGCCTGCCAGGACATCATGTTCGTCAGGCAGACCTCGTAGGTCTCGCCGGCGGTGATGGCTTCCTGGCACGCGTTGATCAGCTTCAGGTAGTGCGTGCGCGGGTGCCGCAGTTGCACGGTGACCGCGGCGGGCGGTTCGGGGGCCGGCAACGGGGTGAGTGCGTTCAATACGACCAATACCTGGTCGAACCAGTCGTCGTCGGACAGCGACAGCAAATAAGCGGTGTCTTCGTGGTGGTCGATCACGACGGCGCGGTCGGCGAAGACGAACGACGCGTCGGGGTGGTCGGACCGGTGGGCGGAGTCACCGCCGCACTCGGCTTTCAGCTCGTACCCGAGGTAGCCGACCCAGCCGAGCGCGAAGTCGAACGGCACGTCGGGTTGTTCGACGACCCAGGCGGCCACGTCCTCGTCCAGCCACGAGAAGAACGACGGGCAGTGCAGGCGTTCACCGTCGACGACCAGCTCCTGGTCCGGCACCGAGTACCGGGCCACCCGCGCGAGGGGCCCTGAGGCGTCACCCAGGAACGAGAACCGCCCGCCGGAGCCGCTGTCCAGCCAGAACGCGGTCTCAGCGGTCCCGTGGAGGGCCGCGAACGCCTGCTCCGCGTCCACGGCCAGGTCCAGGCGGCGAACGTGCACAGGGCGCTTCTGAGCCGTTGTACGAACCACCGCGGGTTCGGGGACGGCGGCGGTCCGGGTGGGGGTGAGGGCGGCGAAGTTCGCCAGCAGCTCCCGGCCGGACTGGGTGCAGATCGACTCGGGGTGGAACTGCACGCCCCACGCCGGGCGGTCGAGCGCGCGCACACCCATCAGCACGCCGTCGTCGCTCCACGCGACGGCTTCCAGGGAGGGAGGCAGCTCGGTGACCGCCAGCGAGTGGTAGCGGACCACTTCGAGAGGTGACGGCAGACCGGCGAACACGTCGACGCCCGTGTGCGTCACCGGTGAGACGATGCCGTGGCGCGGCACCGGTGCGGGACCGACCGTGGCGCCGTAGGACAGGCACAGTCCCTGATGGCCCAGGCACACGCCGAGCAACGGGATCTCGGCGTGCTCGACCACCGCGCGGCAGAGGCCGAAGTCGGCGGGGTTGCCCGGCCGGCCGGGCCCCGGTGAGATCACCACGTTGTCGAACGACCGCAGCGCGGACAGCCGGAAGCGCGGGTCGTCGTTGGTGACGACCACGGGTTCGGCGCCGTTCACCTCGGCCAGGTGCTGGAAGAGGTTGAACGTGAACGAGTCGTAGTTGTCGATGAGCAGAGTCCGCATCGCGGGCGGCACTCTACCTGCCAAAACACCCGATCGGACGCAGGAGAGAGGGCGGCCACAGAACGTGACCGCCCTCCGTGTGCGACCGGGTCAGCTCCCGAGGACGAACTTCGGGTCGACCGCCATGGCGGCGAGCTCCGAGCCGGAGAACGGCTCGACGTCGAGCGCCGGGTAGCCGCCTCCGTCGTAGCCCGCGCTCTGGGCGACGTTCACGACCCAGCCGTTCGGGTGCTTGTACGACATCCAGCCCATCACGCGGCCCTGGTCCGTGCTGGCCGCGTCACCGACCTTCTTCCCGTCGACGTCGCGCACCTTGCACATCGCCCGGCTCATGCCCCAGAACTGCCTGGCCAGGGCACACGGCTCGGAGGCGTTGCCCTGGCTGGGCGTGGACACCTCGACGATCAGCTTGCCGACCTTGCCGTTCTTGCGGACCGGCACGTACGACGTGTACTCCCAGACCTCGGGCTCACCCTCGTTCGACGAGATCTGCGCCTGGGTGTGGAGCAGGTCGCCGTTCTGGTACTTCGTGTCCTGGTACTTCAGCGACGGCGTCTCGAAGCCGTGCGCCTGGGCGGACTGCTTGACCGCCTCCAGCAGTTGCACGCCGCGCGCCGCCTGCGGGCCCTGCTGCGCGGTGCGGTCGTTCTGCCCGGACGGCCACGCCATCTTCGACGAGGCACCCGGCTGGGAGCTGCTGCTGCTCGGCCCCGCACCGATGAGGTAGTCCTGCGTGCCGCCGGGGTCGAGCGCGAACGCCGACCCGAGGCCGATGCCCACCACGAGCACCGCCACCACCGCGCCGACCTGCGACGACCGCCGCCTGGACCGGGCCTTGCGCGCGACGTCGAGCGCACGGTTCGGATCCATGGCCGGCGGGGGGCTGCTGGTCACCACCACGTCCTGGAAAGCCGTCCTGAGGTCCTGTTCGTTCATCGAACCCTCTCCTGCTGTGAGAGCAGACCGCGCAGCGTCTGCAGCCCCCGCGCGGCCTGGCTCTTGACCGTTCCTCCCGAAACCCCGAGGACAGCGGCCGTCTGGTCGACGGACATGTCCTCCCAGTACCGCAGCACGAGGCACGCGCGCTGCTTCGGAGGCACCTTCGCCAGCGCCTCCAGCAGCACCATCCGCTCCTCCGGGTAGCGACCCGGTGCAGCGGCCGAGTCGGCGAGGTCCTCGCTCACCGACTCGAACCGGAACCACCCGCGCCGCCGCTCGGACAGGAACGTCCGCACCAGTACCTGCCTGGTGTAGGCGTCCAGCGCCTCGTGCCGGTCTATTCGCCGCCACGCCAGGTAGAGCTTCGTGAAGGCTTGTTGCACGAGGTCTTCCGCGCGATGCCAGTCGCCGCACAGCAGATACGCCGTGCCGCGCATGGCGTCGGAACGGGCCGCGAAGTACTCCTGGAACGCGGCGTCCCGGTCACTCATCAGGTCTCCCCCTGTCTGCGGTACCGGGTTACTCACGCCACCGCCAACCTGGCGGGTTGCACGGAGTTCGCGAAACGCATACTGATGTCGTGATTTTCCTTTTGCTCCTCGGCGTCCCCACCGCACTGGGCCACTTCTACCTGTGGCGCAGGCTGGTCGTGGACACCACCCGGCCGCGCTCGCTCGGGCGCCGCGTCGGCACCGCCGCCATCGCCGGCGCGTTCCTGGTGCTGATGAGCGCGCTGGTCGTGACGCGCCGGGTGCCGCCGGAGTACGGGAAGTTCTTCGCCTGGCCGGGCTTCGTGTGGCTGGCCGTGCTGTTCTACCTGGCCATCGCGCTGGGCATCGCCGAGGTCCCGCGGCGCATCCTGCTGCGCAGGGCCAGCGCCGCACCCGTGCCCGTCGGCACCGGCGCGGAGGCGGCCGAGCCGGTCGAGGTCGTGCCCGACCCCGGTCGCCGCCTGTTCATCGCGCGGTCGGTCGCGATCGGCTCCGGCATCGCCGCGGGCGGTGTCGTCGGGTACGGCATGACGCAGGCGCTCGGCGACCCGCAGCTGCTGAACGTGCCGGTGACGCTGGACAAGCTGAAGCCCTCGCTGTCCGGTTTCCGGATCGCGGTGGTGAGCGACATCCACCTCGGCCCGCTGCTCGGCCGCTCGCACACCGAGCGGATCGTGCGGATGATCAACGAGCAGGAGGCCGACCTCGTCGCGATCGTCGGCGACCTGGTCGACGGCACCGTGGCCGAGCTGGGCGAGGCCGCGGCACCGCTGCGGGACCTGGTGTCCCGGCACGGCAGCTTCTTCGTGACCGGCAACCACGAGTACTTCTCCGGTCACGAGCAGTGGATCTCCGAGCTCGACCGGCTGGGCGTGCACCCGTTGCGCAACGAGGGCCTGACCGTCGCCGGTGGGATCGAGCTCGTCGGCGTGAACGACGTCACCGGGAAGTCCTACGGCGACGGCCCCGACCTCGACCGCGCCTTCACCGGCCGCGACCGCGCCAACCCCGCCGTGCTGCTGGCGCACCAGCCGGTGCAGGTGGGCGACGCGTCTTCACGCGGAGTCGACCTGCAGTTGTCCGGTCATACACACGGTGGACAGATGGTGCCGTTCAACTTCGTGGTGCCGGTGCAGCAACCCGCTGTCGCGGGGCTGTCGAAGGTGGACGACACGTGGCTGTACGTCAGTCGTGGTGCGGGTTTCTGGGGGCCGCCGGTGCGCGTGGGCGCTCCCCCGGACATCACGCTGGTCGAGCTCCGGTCTGCTGGCTAAATCACACTCGGCCCCACGGGATTGCGCACTTGCGGTGTGCAGGCCGTAGAGTGGACGGCCGTGCCCGCGTACGGACGCGAGGCGGATGAAGGGGGAACCCTGGGGAAATGACCGAGAGCTTCGCCGTCGACCGGCGTTACGAGGCAGAGGCTCGTATTCGGCGTTTCCTGGACCAGGAGCACCCGTCGACACCGTGTCTGGTGATCGACCTCGAGACGATCCGCGCGCGTTACCAGGCGATCCACGCCGCGATGCCGTCCATCGACATCTTCTACGCGGTCAAGTCGAACCCCGAGGCCGACGTCGTCGCGACGCTGGTCGCCCAGGGCGCCCAGTTCGACGTCGCCTCCCCCGCGGAGATCGACCTGTGCCTGGCGCGCGGCGCCGCACCGTCGTCGATCTCCTACAGCAACCCCATCAAGAAGGCCGCCGACATCGCGTACGCCTTCTCCCGCGGGGTGCGGCTGTTCGTGTCGGACAGCGAGCAGGACGTGCGGTTCCTCGCCGAGCACGCGCCCGGTTCGTCCGTCCTGGTGCGGATCCTCGTCCACAGCAAGGGTTCCACCTACCCGTTCGGCAACAAGTTCGGTTGCGATCCGGAGATGGCGACGGATCTCTTGCGGTTGTCGCACCGGTTGGGGCTCGTTCCTCTGGGCGTCGCCTTCCACGCGGGCTCGCAGCAGCTGTCCGTGGCGGGCTGGGACTCCGGCATCGCCGACGCCGCCCTGATCGCGGCGAAGCTGCGCGCGGAGGGCATCGAGACCACCACGGTCAACCTGGGCGGCGGGCTTCCGGCCGTGTACCAGGAGGACACGCCGAGCCTTGAGGCCTTCGCCGCCGCCATCGAGGAGTCGCTGGCCCGGCACTTCGGTGCCGCACGCCCGCGGGTGATGATCGAACCGGGGCGCGCGATCTCCGCGGAGGCCGGGATGATCCGCTCGTCGGTCGTGCTGGTGTCGCGCAAGTCCTATGCGGACGAACGCCGCTGGGTGTACATCGACATCGGCCGTTACCAGGGGCTCGCCGAGACCGAGGGCGAGGCGATCGCGTACCGGTTGCGCACCTCGCGCGACGGCGGGCCGACCGGCCCGGTGGTGCTGGCCGGTCCGACCTGCGACGCGGACGACGTGATCTACCAGCACACCCGCTACGACCTGCCGCTCGACCTGAGGGCGGGCGACCACGTGGACATCCTCCACGCCGGCGCCTACACCTCCTCCTATTCGTCCGTGTGCTTCAACGGCTTCCCGCCGCTGGCCACGTACTGCGTCTGAGTCCGCCTGTACTTCACATAGTTTGGAGTGATTGATGTCCGAAGCGCCCTGTCAGACCGAGGAGACCGTCGGTTTGTTCGCGGGACAGCACGTACTTGCAGAGCTTTCGGGTGTGAGTGCCGATCTGCTCGACGACGAGCAGTTCTTGCGCCACGCCCTCGGTGAGGTTCTCACGCAGGCCGACGCAACCGTGCTGGAGGTGATCTCCAAGAAGTTCGATCCCCAAGGAGTCACCGTGCTGGCCCTGCTGTCGGAGTCCCACGCGTCCATCCACACCTACCCCGAGGTGGGGTCGGTGTTCGTCGACGTGTTCACCTGCGGTACTCGTGCGAAACCCGCGCTCGCCGTCCAGCTACTCGCTGACGCTCTGGGCGCTGCTCACGTGAGCACGGACCTCGTCACTCGTGGCATCAAGGAGCACGCCGCGTGAACACGATCAACGAGCCGCTCGCCGAGGGCATGACCCGCCACTGGCGCGTGGACGAGGTGCTGGTCGACACCAAGACCGACTTCCAGCACCTGGTGATCGCCCGCACCGCCCAGGGCCTGTCGTTGTTCTGCGACGACGACCGCCAGTCCACGGAGCTCAGCCAGCTGACCTACCACGAGGCCCTGATGGTGCCGGCGCTGCTGCTGGCCGACCAGGTCGAGCGGGTGCTGGTCATCGGCTCGTCCGAGGGCGTGGTGTGCCAGATGGCGGTGCAGCACGGCGCCACCGTCGTCGACCACATCGACATCGACGAGCAGGCCGTGAAGCTGTGCGCGGAGCACCTCCCGTACGGCTACACGACCGAGGAGCTGGCGCTGGCGGAGAAGGGCGAGGGCCCGATCCGCGTGCAGTACATCGACGGGTTCGAGTACATCCGCACGACGTCGGAGAAGTACGACATCGTGCTGGTGGACCTGCCCGACGAGCGTGAGGAGGAAGCGCAGCACAACCGCCTGTACGGCGCGGACTTCCTGCGCATGTGCAAGGCCCTGCTGCGTCCGGGCGGCGTCGTCGTCAACCAGTCCGGTTGCCAGACGATGTGGCGCAACACCACGCTGATCCGCTCCTGGCAGCGGTTCAACGAGGTGTTCGAGACGGTCGCGTACTACGGCTCTGACGAGCACGAGTGGGCGTACCTGTTCGGGCGCGCGGACGTCGTCGAGGACCCGACGGCGCTGATGGTCGAGCGGTTGGCCACGGCCGGGTACCGGCCGGAGTCGATCGACGACCTGGCGTTGCTGGGCAACAGCATTCCGCCGTACCGGGTGCGGCAGTCGCTGGCCTGAGCCGGTTTCCGGCACGAGAGAGGGGCGCTTCCCGGTCACCGGGAGGCGCCCTTCCTCCGTTCGTGCGCGCCTAGCCGAGCGCCTGCTTCAGGAAGTCCACCTGGAGCAGCAGCAGGTTCTCCGCGACCTGTTCCTGCGGCGTCATGTGCGTGACACCGGACAGCGGCAGCACGGTGTGCGGCCGGCCCGCCGCCAGCAGAGCGCTGGAGAGGCGCAGGGTGTGGGCGGCCACGACGTTGTCGTCGGCGAGGCCGTGGACGATCATCAGCGGGCGGGAGAGCTTGTCCGCGTCGGCGATGAGCGAGTTGGAGTCGTAGACCTCTGGCCGCTCGTCGGGGTGGCCGAGGTAGCGCTCCGTGTAGTGGGTGTCGTAGAGGCGCCAGTCGGTGACCGGGGCGCCGGCGATGCCCGCGTGGAACACGTCCGGGCGGCGCAGGACGGCCAGTGCCGACAGGTAACCGCCGTAGGACCAGCCTCGGATGGCGACCCGGCCGAGGTCGAGGTCGGGTTCGAGTGCCGCCGCGGCGTGCAGGGCGTCGACCTGGTCCTCCAGGGTGGCGCCGGCGAAGTCGAACGCGATGGCGCGTTCCCAGGCCAGACCGCGACCGGGGGTGCCGCGGCCGTCGGCGACGAGCACCGCGAAGCCCTGGTCGGCGAGCCACTGCGAGGCGAGGAAGGCGTTCTGGGCGGACAGCACGCGCTGGGCGTGCGGGCCGCCGTAGGGGTCCAGCAGCACCGGGAGCTTGGTGCCCGGCACGTGATCGGTGGGCAGCAGCAGGGCGGCGCGCAGGTCGCGTTCGCCGAGGGTCAGCATGCGCGGGGACGCCCTGATGACCGGCGTCTCGGCCCACGACTCGATCTCGCGACCGCCGACGGTGACCTTCGGGCCGTACCAGTCCAAAGAGGACGATGCGAGTACAACCGTGCCACCGCCCCGGACCGCGGTGTGCACACCATCCCCTGTGGACAACTGCTCGACCGTCGCGCCGACGGAGTGGACGTGCACCTGGGTGGGGTCGTCGGCGGAGGCCGCGATCAGCACGGAGTCGTCGGTGATGTCCAGGACCCGGCGCACCTGCAGGCCTTCGGTCACGACGTCGTCGCCGACCTGCAACGCGTACTCGTCGCCGGAGTGCACGATCCGGACCAGGCGGCCGTCGGGCGTCCACGCCGGGGCGCCGTCGCTGACCTCCAGCCACACCGGGTCGGTCTCGACGGCGAGCTCGGACACCGCACCGGTCTCCGGGGCGAGCGAGTGGACGCGGCGGGTGCGCTGGTCGCGGGTCTGCGTGGTGATCAGCGGCGCACCACCGGCTGACCAGTGCACGTCGTTGAGGTAGTCGAACTCCAGCAGCACCGGCACGAAGGTGCCGTCCAGCGACACCACGTGCAGCGACACCGCGGCGTTGTCCGTGCCCGCCGCCGGGTAGGCGATCTCGGTGGCCGGCGTCGCGGGGTTCGCCGGGTCGGCGATGTACCAGCGGCGCACCGGGGAGTTGTTCACGCGCGCGGCGATGAGGCGGGTGCCGTCCGGCTCCCACCAGTAGCCGCGGTAGCGCGACATCTCCTCGGCGGCGATGAACTCGGCCAGGCCGAACGTGACGTCCTCGCCGTCGGGCACGGCGACCGCGCGGTCGTCGCCCGAGTCCAGCTCGACCACGCGCAGGGTCCCGCGCGTCACGTACGCCACGCGCTGACCCGTCGGGTCGACGCGCGGGTCGATGACGCCGCCACCGGTCGGCAGCTCGCGCACGTCCCCGCTCACCAGGTCGGCCACGAACAGGCGGCCGGACAGGGCGAACGAGGCGACGTTCGCGTCACCGGACAGGGCGTAGCCGACGATGCCCGCGCCGGACTCGCGCGTGCGTTCGCGGCGGGCCTTCTCCTCCGCGGGCAGGTCCTCCGGATCGGTCAGCAGGCGGCCGGGATCGGCCACCAGCCGTTCGACGCCGGTGGTCGTGTTCAGCTCCCACAGCCCGTTCGCACGGCTCGTGGCCGTGGCCGGGCGCAGGAAGAACACGCGCGAACCGTCCGGCGACACCGCGAAGGTGCGCGGTGCGCCGACGGTGAACCGCTGAGAGCGCGCCTGTTGGCGCGGGAAGGAGATGTCGTTGCCCACCCGCTCACACTATCCCGCGCGCGAACGCGGGGGCATGGGAACGAAACCGCTGGTACGACGCACGTACTCGGCGTACCCCGGCCGGCGCGACACGATGTCCCTCTCGAGCAGCGGTTTGCCCGTGCCCTTGGCGAGCAGCCACGTCATGACCACCGGACTGATGACCGTGAGCGCCGCCGGCCAGGAGTGCACCGCGAACAGGAAGAGGCCCCACCACACCACGGCGTCCCCGAAGTAGTTGGGGTGCCTGGTGTAGCGCCACAACCCGCGGTCCATGACGGCGCCCTCGTTCGCCGGGTCCGCCCGGAACCGCGAGAGCTGCCAGTCACCGACTGACTCAACTGTGAAGCCGACCACCCACAAGGTCGTTCCGGCCCAATCTAGCACTCCCCACGGCGCGTCAAGGTGCTGTGCGACCTGCACCGGCAGCGACACGATCCACATCAGAACGGCCTGCAACAGGTACACCCGGTACATCCGCAGCCGCGGATTTCCCTTGGCGCGCTTGAGGATGTCCCGGTAGCGCGGGTCCTCGTCCCTGGTCCGGTTGCGCAGGAGGATGTGCACGCCGAGCCGCACGCCCCAGATCACCGTGAGCGCCGTGACCAGCACGTTCCGCACCGGTTCGCCGTCCGCGAACAGGAACGTCACCACCGCGATCACCGCGAAGCCAGGTCCCCAGGCGGAGTCGACCAGGTCGTAGCGCTTGCGCCGGTCCGCGTAGCCGAACAACGCGGTGAGCACCACCAGCACCACGAGGAAGCTGACCGGGTAGCTCACCGGGCCACCAGCTCACGGCGCACGCGCGGCATGCCGCTGCGGCCGTTCTCGCTCCTGCGCACCGCGAGGACCTGGTCCACGCCCATCCGTCCCTCCTCGAACGTCAGCGCGCCGCCGGCGAGGTAGAGCCGCCACACGCGCGCCTGACCCTCGCCGACGAGCGCGACGACCTCGTCCCACCTCTCTTCGAGCGTCCGCGCCCACGCGCGGACGGTCCAGACGTAGTGCTCGCGCAACGCGTGCACGTCCCGGATCTCCAGCCCGGCCGCCTCCAGGAACCCGGTCGTCTGGCTGACCGGTCGCATGTGCATGTCCGGTGCCACGTACGACTCGATGAACGCACCACCGCCTGGCGCGTTCCGGCCGCGCGACATCTGTTGCAGCAGCAGCCGCCCCTCTGGCTTGAGCAGCCGGTGCAGCGTCGCGGCGTACTCGGGGTAGTTCCGCTCGCCGACGTGCTCGCCCATCTCGATCGTGGAGATCGCGTCGAACGGTTCGCCGCGCACCTCGCGGTAGTCCTGCAGCCGCACCTCGACCCGGCCCTCCAGCCCTTCGGCCGCGATGCGCGAGAGGACGTGCTCGCGCTGCTGAGCGGAGATCGTGACCCCGGTGGCGTGCACGCCGTAGTGCTTCGCCGCGTGGATGATCATCGAGCCCCACCCGCAGCCGACGTCGAGCAGCCGCAGGCCGGGCTGCAGGCCGAGCTTGCGGCACACCAGGTCGAGCTTGTTGTGCTGCGCCTGCTCCAGTTCCTCGTCCTCGGCGGTGAAGTACGCGCACGAGTAGGCCATGCTCGGGTCGAGCACGAGCCGGTAGAAGGCGTTGCTCAGGTCGTAGTGGTGCGAGATCGCGTCCCGGTCCCGCTTCTTGCTGTGCAGTGCGCCTTTGAGCCGTGCCTCCTCCTTCGGCGCGTCCGGGTTGCGCCCGACCACCTTGAGGTCCAGCGCGAGCCGCACCACCTCGGTGAGCTTCGGCCTGCGCGTGACACCACGCCGCACCAGTCCCCAGACCTGGGAGAGCCCGGCCGCGAGGTCGCCTTCCACGTCGAGCTCGCCGCTCACGTACGCCCGCGCGAGCCCGAGCTCGTTCGGGCTCCACACGAGCCGGCGCAGCGCGTCGCGGGAGCGGAGCACGAGCACGGTCCCGTCCTGTGGGCCGGCCACGCTCCCGTCCCACGCCCGAATCCCGATCGGAAGCGGCGCACCCAGCACCCGTTCCGCCACTCCTGCCAGCTGACCAGCGACGACCACCCTGCACCTCCTGCGAAACCGGCTCCGCCTGACGTTCGGGACGGCAAGAGGTTCGGTTCGTTTCTGAACCGAGACGCAACCACGCCCGTATGGCCCGGTAGAGCGAACGACGGACAAGGAGGACATGAGTGTGATCCGACGTAACCGCATTGCCATCGGGCTCGCCGCGGGACTGGCAGTTGTGCTGGGTCTTGGTGTCTGGAGCGCCACGGGAAGTGGCACGAACTCGAAGCCGGTGGCACAGACCGAAACCGACCTGGGCGTCCTCGGTGACTACGGCGACGTGGGTCAGCCCCCGGTGCTCCAGGAACCCGCTCAGGCGCCCGAGACCCCGGTTCAGCAGCAGGCACCGGAGACCCCGGCCGCGCAGCAGCCCCCCGCAGCCGCACCGGTCAGCTCGCTGAAGCTGGTCGGCAAGCCGGTCGACAAGATGGGCCTGGTCGTCCAGGACGGCGACGGCCGCACGATGTACCGCTTCGACAAGGACACCCCGAAGCCGGAAGGCAAGTCGAACTGCAACGGCCAGTGCGCCATCACGTGGCCGCCGCTGCTGTCGGACACGATCCCGCAGGTCGAGGGCATCGACTCGAAGCTCGTCTCGCTGATCACCCGCGCTGACGGCAAGAAGCAGGTCGCGATCGACGGCTGGGCGCTCTACGCCTACTCGCAGGACCCGAAGCCGGGCGCCTGGAAAGGCCAGGGCGTCGGCAACACCTGGTTCGTGATCCAGCCCGACGGCAAGCGCAACGTCGAATGCCTTCCCCCCGGCGTGACGGTGCCCGCGGCCTAGTCCCCTTGCAACGACCATCCCGTTAGGACGGTCCACCTGACACACACGACACCCTGACACGCGAAACCCCGGCCCTGGGGAAGGGGCCGGGGTTCCCGTCGTTCCGCTCTCACCCGATCGAGTGGTCTTTCATGTCACGCGGGGGCCCCGCGTTCCCTACAGGGAAACGCGGGGCCCCCCGCGTGACGTTCGAACAGGCGGAGAAGGGGCGGCGCCGGAGGTCCGGTGCCGCCCCTTGTCGTTGCCGCAGGGTCAGAGCGTGGAGTACAGCGGGTGCTTCGCGGCCAGCACCTCGACGCGGGCGCGCAGCTCGTCGATCGCGGCGCCCGGCTTGAGGGCCTCGGCGATCACGTCGGCGACCTCGGTGAAGTCCACCTCGCCGAAGCCGCGGGTGGCCAGTGCCGGGGTGCCGATGCGCAGACCCGAGGTGACCATCGGCGGGCGCGGGTCGTTGGGGACCGCGTTGCGGTTGACCGTGATGCCGATCCGGTGCAGCACGTCCTCGGCCTGCTTGCCGTCCAGCTCGGAGTTGACCAGGTCGACCAGGACCAGGTGCACGTCCGTGCCGCCGGTCAGCACCTTCACGCCGGCCTGCGCGACGTCGGGCTGCGAGAGGCGGTCGGCGAGGATGCGGGCGCCGTCGAGGGTGCGGCGCTGGCGGTCGGCGAACTCCTCCGACGCGGCGTGCTTGAACGCCACGGCCTTGGCGGCGATCACGTGCTCCAGCGGACCGCCCTGCTGGCCGGGGAACACCGCCGAGTTGATCTTCTTGGCGATGTCGGCGTCGTTCGACAGGATCACGCCGCCGCGCGGACCGCCGAGGGTCTTGTGCGTCGTCGTGGTCGTGACGTGGGCGTGCGGGACGGGCGAGGGGTGCAGGCCCGCGGCCACGAGGCCCGCGAAGTGCGCCATGTCGACCATCAGGTAGGCCTCGACCGAGTCCGCGATGCGGCGGAACTCGGCGAAGTCCAGCTGGCGCGGGTAGGCGGACCAGCCGGCGACGATCAGCTTCGGGCGGTGCTCGGTGGCGAGGCGCTCGACCTCGGCCATGTCGACGCGGCCGTCACCGTCGGAGACGTGGTACGGCACGACGTTGTAGAGCTTGCCGGAGAAGTTGATGCGCATGCCGTGGGTCAGGTGACCGCCGTGCGCGAGGTCCAGGCCGAGGATCGTGTCGCCGGGCTGCAGCAGCGCGAACATCGCGGCGGCGTTGGCCTGGGCGCCGGAGTGCGGCTGGACGTTGGCGAAACCGGCGCCGAAGAGCGACTTGATGCGCTCGATGGCGAGGCGCTCGACGACGTCGACGTGCTCGCAGCCACCGTAGTAGCGGCGGCCGGGGTAGCCCTCCGCGTACTTGTTGGTCAGCACCGAACCCTGGGCCTGCAGCACCGAGACCGGCGTGAAGTTCTCCGAGGCGATCATCTCGAGGGTGCCCTGCTGGCGCGCCAGCTCGGCCGCAACGGCCTGCGCGACCTCGGGGTCGTACTCCGCGAGGGAGGCGTTGAACTGGTCGGACATCTGGAGGATCTCCCTACTTGGCGCGCTTGTAGAACGGAAGTGCGACGACCTCGACCGGCTGCTTCTTGCCGCGGACGTCCACCAGCAGAGGGGTGCCGGGCGCGGAGCTCGCCCGGTTCACGTAGGCCATCGCCACCGAGTAGCCCAGGGTCGGCGACAGCGCGCCCGAGGTCACCTCGCCGACGACCTCGTCGCCGTTCAGCACGGCGTAACCGTGGCGGGGCGCGCGGCGCTCGGGGGTCTTCAGGCCGACCAGCACGGAGTCCACATCGGACTCGGACACCTCGGTCAGCGCCTCGCGGCCGACGAAGTCGCCCGGCTTGTCGAGCTTCACGACCCGGCCGAGACCCGCGTGGTACGGGGTGAGCGAGGTGGTCAGCTCGTTGCCGTACAACGGCATTCCGGCTTCCAGGCGCAACGTGTCGCGGCAGCCGAGACCGCACGGCTTGAGCTCGTGCGGCTGCCCGGCCTCCAGCAGCGCCGTCCACACTGCGGCGGCGTCGTCGGGCGCGACGAACAGCTCGAAGCCCTCCTCGCCGGTGTAGCCGGTGCGCGCGAGCAGCGCGTCCACCCCGGCCACCTTCGAGGGGTAGGAGGCGTAGTACTTCACCGTCGACAGGTCGGTGTCGGTCAGCCCGGCCAGGACCTCCACCGACTTCGGGCCCTGGATCGCGATCAACGCGTAGTCCGTGGACCTGTCCGTGACGACGGTGTCGAACCCGGCGGCCCGCTCGACGAGCGCCTCGGCGACCACGGCGGCGTTCGAGGCGTTGGCGACGACCATGAACTCCTCGTCGCCCAGCCGGTAGACGATCAGGTCGTCGACCACGCCGCCGTCGGCCTGGGTGATCATCGTGTAGCGGGCCTTGCCGACCGCGAGCGCGGAGATGTGGCCGACCAGCGCGTAGTCGAGTGCGGCACCGGCCTGCGGCCCGGTCAGCACGATCTCACCCATGTGCGTGAGGTCGAACAGGCCGGCGGTGGTGCGCACGGCGTGGTGCTCGGCCAGCTCGCTGGAGTAGCGCAGCGGCATCTTCCAGCCCGCGAAGTCGGTGAACATCGCGCCGAGCGACTCGTGCTCAGCGTTCAGTGGCGTGAGGCGGGACATCAGAACGCTCCTCCAGGGTGCGCCGAAGAGCCGGGCCAGGCCGGCTGAGGCAACAGAAGAATGACACGGTCCACCGGAGACTCCTCACCAGAGCGAGCCTCCCCCTCTGTCATGAGCCTGAGAGCTTCGTCGCCGGAGCGACTTGCACCGTGGGCGAGGCTCCTGATGAGCCTGCTTTCCAGAGTTGCCTTCGTCGTGCGGTATCTGTGCCTGAGAGATTCCGGGGAGGAGTTGCTCCTTCGGCGCTCCCGCTGAAGGGAGCTCTCCCGCGCGACATCGACGGCCGTGTTCAGTTGGTTGCCCCAGACGCTAGCAGGCCGAACGTCACAGCGGCACGCCCTGAGCAGTCTTCTCCACCACCTTGCGCTCCGCCCAGAACGACAGGAACGGGATCGTCCCCGCGACCAGCACGAGCGCGGTGCCCTTGATGGACCAGCGCAGCTTCAGCGCCAGGTCGACCGAAAGCACCAGGTAGATGGCGTAGAGGAACCCGTGGATCGGGCCGACGACCTTCATCGCCTGGTCCATGCCGGCGGCGTACTTCAGCACCATCGCCACGACCAGCAGCAGCAGGAAGACACCGACCACGTAAGCCATGACCCGGAACCGGGTCAACGCACCCTTCATCTGCCCGCCTTCGCTCAACGACCGTCCCGCGCGTTGAGGTCCGCGAGCATGCGGTTGTAGGCCGCGAGCTCCGCGTCTTCTTCGTCGTCGAAGTGCTCGACAGGCGCGGGTTTGACGGCGTCAACGGTAGTCACCGGTGCGACGGGGGGTGCAACCGGCTCCGGTGCGGAGAGAGCCTCGTCACGGCGCTGGCGCGCGAGACGGCGGAACCGCCACACCATGAAGAGGGGGAAGAGGCCGAAGAGCGGCCACTGGAGCACGTACCCGAGGTTCTGGAACGTGCCGCTCGCGGACTCGAAGCGCTGCCACTGCCACCACGCGAGCCCGCAGCAGAGGACCAGCGCCGCCAGACAGGCGAGCGCGATCAGCACACGCTGGGGAGTAAGGAGGCCGCGCACGACCTCCACACTACTGGGGTGGGGCCTCCTGTCAGGAGGCCACCCGTGAGGGGTAGCGCGCCACGGGAGCGCGCGTGCCCGTTTGCGAGTGAACTTCGGGGCTGCCGATGCCTCGACAGCCCGCTTCTCCTACGCCACGCCGTCCCGGCGCTGCCTCTGCAGACGAGCAACGCACCAGGCCGCGGCCGAACCGCGGCGGAGGTGCTGGAGAACCGTCATCGGTCCCAGGCGCCTTCCGAGGTCGGCAGGCGTGAGGCCGGCGGCGCGGTAGTCGAGCGCGCGCTGGTCCAGCGGGCTGATGCCCGCGTCCCACCACTGCTCGGCCTCGGCGACGTCGCCCACCAGCTGCCAGTAGCTCGCCGCGGCGGCGAGCAGTGCCTCGGGTGCCTCCGGCGCCCGCTTGCGCATCGCGGCCACGTAGGCCGGATCCGCCGAGTCGACCTTGACCAAGCCACGCGGCCCACTCCTGCCTCCCCGCTGCACGGGGATGCCGGGCGCCGAGGGGGGAGCCTCCGCGAGCCACGCGTTCTTGATCCGGTTCACCTCCTGCATCTCTGCGTCGTCAGACCGTTCAGCCGCCCACTGCTGCAACAGCTCGTGGACCCCGGAGTCCTCGACCATCCATGCCTCCTCGTCGGTCGGGGATCGGCCATTGCAGCGGAAGGTATTCGGTAGGTCTGACAATCGCCAGACCCTGAATCGCCAGAACACCCGTTACCAGTGCGTGATTGGCCTCATTCCACCCGTCCGGCTCAACGCGGAGGGCCGAGGATCACCGAGGGTCACTAGGCGACGGGGGTGGCCGTCCCGAAGAGGCTCCTGACGAAGGTGATGATCGACTCCGCACCCTCGCGCAGCCAGCCGAGGGCCGTCTGGACCCCCGACGCGGACTCTTCCGGCTGGGTGATCAGGAGGAACAGCACCAGCGCGACGCCCGCCAGCACCAGCACCTTCTTGAGGTTCACAGGTCCCTCTCCGTCCATGTCGCTCACAGGTGGGGCGGCGAACCGCCCGTGTCACCCGACATGCTCCCTCATTCACCCGTGCGATGAACAACCACCACGCCAGGCAGGGCGGCGGATCCACCGCCACCGCACGTCTGCACCGGGCCTGTTGTCACCCGAATGGCGGCTAAAGCCGCCGGTTTCCAGCGCCGATGTCCTGGGCACGAGGTGAGCGCGAGGACCCTCGAATCCCACAGCTTGGACAAGACACAGGTGCACCGGGCCTCACCCGGATGCCGAATGCCCGGCATCACGCTCCGTCACGGCGTGGTGTCGTCATTAATGCGCCTCCGACCGTTCACGCAATTGCTCCAGCCCGCCGCAGTTCCGCAATTCGGTCTTCCGCCACACCCATGTTCGCGAGCACTTCCGCGGTGTTCGCCCCGACCGGCACCGGAGGGGTCGGAACCGCCGCCGGGGTCCGGTCGAACCGGGGCGCCGGCGCCGGGTGCCGCACACCGGCGACGTCCACGAAGGTGGCGCGCTCCGCGGTGAACGGGTGCTCCGCCGCCTCGGCCGGGGTCAGCACCGGCGCCAGGCAGGCGTCCGTGTCCCGCGCGAGGTCGGCCCACTCGTCCCTGGTGCGGGTCCTGACCGCCGCCGCGATGTGTTCGCGCAGCTCAGGCCACCGGGCCGGGTCGTTGCGCGACGGTGCGTCCGCCAGCCCCAGCACGCGCACCAGGTCGGCGTAGAACTTCTCCTCCAGCGCGCCGATGGCCACGTACCTGCCGTCCGCGGCCTCGTAGACGTCGTAGAACGGCACCCCGCCGTCGAGCATGTTCTCGCCGCGGCCACCGGACCACATGCCCGCGTTGCGCATGCCGTGCAGGAACGTGGTGAGCAGCGCGGCACCGTCGACCATGGCCGCGTCCACGACCTGGCCGCGCCCGGACCGCTCCCTCTCGTACAGCGCGGCGAGCACGCCGAGGGCCAGCAGCAGCCCTCCCCCGCCGAAGTCACCCAGGAGGTTGATGGGGAACGACGGTGGCCCGCCGGCCCGGCCGAGCGGTTCCAGCGCGCCCGCGACGGCGATGTAGTTGATGTCGTGCCCGGCCCGGTCGGCCAGCGGCCCGTCCTGGCCCCACCCGGTCATGCGCCCGTAGATGAGGCGCGGGTTGCGGGCCAGGCACTGCGCGGGCCCGATGCCGAGCCGTTCGGTGACGCCCGGCCGGAAGCCCTCGACCAGCACGTCCGAGCGTTCGACCAGGGTCAGCACCAGCTCGGCGCCCTCGGGCGTGCGGGTGTCGACCGCGATCGAGCGCCGGTTGCGGCCGAGGAAGTCACCGGGGACCGCCGGGTGGGCGCCCGGTTTGTGCACCTGGACCACGTCCGCGCCGAGGTCGGCGAGCACCATGCAGCCGAACGGCGCGGGCGCGAGGCCCGCGAGCTCGACGACCTTCAGCCCCGCGAGCGGCCCGCTCACAGCGACCTCGCGATGATTTCCTTCATGATCTCGTTCGTGCCGCCGTAGATCCGCTGCACGCGGGCGTCGGTCCAGGCGCGGGAGATCGGGTACTCGTTCATGTAGCCGTAGCCGCCGAAGAGCTGCAGGCACTCGTCGACGACGCGGCTCAGCCGGTCGCTCGCCCAGTACTTCGCCATCGCGGCGGTCGGCACGTCGAGCTCGCCCCTGAGGTGCTTCTCGACGCACTCGTCGATGAACGCCCTGGTCACGGCCGCCTCGGTGGCGCACTCGGCGAGCTTGAAGCGGGTGTTCTGGAACTTGATCAGCTCCTTGCCGAACGCCGTGCGCTCCTTCACGTACTTCAGCGTCACGTCGACGGCGGCCTCGATGCCCGCGATCGAGGCGACGCCGATGATGAGGCGTTCCTGCGGCAGCTGCTGCATGAGCTGGACGAAGCCCATGCCCTCCTGGCCGCCCAGCAGGTTCTCCGCGGGCACCCGGACGTCGTCGAAGAACAGCTCGGCGGTGTCCTGGCCCTTCATGCCGACCTTGTCGAGCACGCGGCCGCGCCGGATGTCGTGCTCGACCACGAGCAGCGAGATGCCCTGCGCGCCCTGACCGGGGTCGGTCTTCGCGACGACGACCACGAGGTCGGCGTGCACGCCGTTGGTGATGAAGGTCTTGGAGCCGTTGATGACGTACTCGTCGCCGTCGCGGATCGCCTTCGTGCGGATGGACTGCAGGTCCGAGCCCGCGCCGGGTTCCGACATCGCGATCGCGCCGACGTACTCGCCGGACGCGAGCTTGGGCAGCCAGCGGTGCTTCTGCTCTTCGGTGCCGTAGGAGTTGAGGTAGTGGGCCACGATGCCGCTGTGGACGCTGTTGCCCCACGAGCTGTCGCCGGCACGTGCCTGTTCTTCGAGCAGAACGGCCTCGTGTGCGAACGTGCCGCCACCGCCGCCGTACTCCTCGGGGATGCTCAGGCACAGCAACCCGAGCTCGCCCGCCTTGGTCCACAGGTCGCGGTCGACCTGCTTCTGCTCGGCGAAGCGCTCCTGGTGCGGCACGACCTCCTTCTCCATGAACATGCGCGCGAGCTGGCGCAACTGGTCCAGGTCGCTGTCCATCCACCGCGATCGACGCTCTGCCATGCGGTCAACGAAACCACCGGCGGGTGGCCGACGCCATGACCGCCGCGCCTGCCCGTCACCCGAAAAACTGAGCGAAAAAACCACCTCGGTCGGTCAGACTGCCCGGTGTGCGGATTCACCGGGTCAGCCAGGACGACTGGCGGGTGTGGCGTGACGTGCGGCTGGAGGCGCTGGCCACCGACCCCGACGGCTTCGGGTCGGCGCTGGCTCACGAGCAGGCGTTCACCGAGGACGACTGGCGGGAGGCCGTCGAGCGGGGGCTGAGGCTCATCGCGTTCGTCCCGGAGCCGGTCGGGCTGGTCGGTGCCACGCCGAAGCCCACCGGCCTGCACCTCTGCTCGATGTGGGTCAGGGGCTCCCACCGCGGCCGCGGCGTCGGGGAGGCGCTGGTGGACGGCGTCCTGGCGTGGGCTGCGGACGAGGGCTGGAAGGTCGTGCGGCTGCGCGTGTACGAGGACAACCTGCCCGCACGCAGGCTTTACGGGAGGCTCGGGTTCATCGACTGCGACGAACCCGAGCACATGGAGCTCCTCCTGAGCTAATCGGTCACCCTCCACGGTCATGGCCAGCGTCAGGAGCCGGGCTTAGCGTGGGTGCCATGAGCGAAGCCTTGATCTTCGACGCGGTGCGCACGCCGCGCGGCAAGGGCAAGCGCGGGTCGTTGCACAGCGTGCGGCCCGTCGAGCTGGCCGCCGGTGTCCTGCGCGCGCTGTCCGAGCGCAACTCCCTGGACACCTCCTCGGTGGACGACGTCGTGTTCGGCGTGGTGTCCCCGATCGGCGAGCAGGGCGGTGACATCGCCCGCGCGGCGGTGCTGGCCGCCGGGTGGGACCAGCGTCCCGCCGGTGTGCAGCTCAACCGGTTCTGCGCCTCCGGCCTGGAGTCGGTGAACCTCGCGGCGGCCAAGGTCGCGTCCGGGTTCGAGGACCTGGTGGTGGCCGGTGGCGTCGAGTCGATGTCGCGCGTGCCGATGGGCTCCGACGGTGGCGCGTGGGCGATCGACCCGGCCACGAACTTCGACCTGTCGTTCGTGCCGCAGGGCGTGTCGGCCGACCTGATCGCGACCCTGGAGGGCTTCTCCCGCACCGACGTCGACGCGTGGGCCGCCCGGTCGCACGCGAAGGCGTTCGAGGCGCAGAAGAACGGCTTCTTCGAGCGGTCCGTCGTCCCGGTCGTCGACCAGAACGGCACGGTGGTGCTCAAGGAGGACGAGACGATCCGCCCCGAGTCCACCGTGGAGTCCCTCGGCAGGCTGAAGCCCAGCTTCCAGTTCCACGGCGACCTCGGCTACGACACCGTCGCGATCGACCGCTACCCCACCGTCGAGCGCATCAGCCACGTGCACACGCCGGGCAACTCGTCGCAGATCGTCGACGGCGCCGCGGCCATGCTGATCGGCTCCGCGGCGGCCGGCCGGGCGCTGGGCCTCACCCCGCGCGCGAAGATCGTGTCCGTCGCGGTCGTGGGCACCGAGCCGACGATCATGCTGACCGGTCCGGCCCCCTCGGCGCGCAAGGCGCTGGACAGGGCGGGGCTCTCGGTCGAGGACATCGACCTGTTCGAGGTCAACGAGGCGTTCTCGTCGGTCGTGCTGAAGTTCCTGCGGGACATGGACGTCCCGGAGGACAGGGTCAACGTCAACGGCGGCGCCATCGCGCTGGGCCACCCGCTGGGCGCGACCGGCTGCATGATCCTCGGCACGCTGCTGGACGAGCTGGAGCGCCGGGACCTGCGCCGCGGCCTGGCCACGCTGTGCGTGGGCGGCGGCATGGGCATCGCGACGATCATCGAGAGGATCTGAGGTGCCTTTCCACTACGACAAGGACTCCGACGGCATCGTCACCCTGACGATGGACATGTCCGGCTCCGCCAACGTGATGAACGACGAGTACCGCGAGCTGATGGGCGATGCCGTCGCGAAGCTCGAAGGTGACGACATCACCGGTGTGGTCATCACGTCCGCCAAGAAGACCTTCTTCGCCGGCGGCGACCTGAACGTGCTCATCGCGATCACCCCGGAGAACGCCTCCCAGGCGCTGGAGGGCGTCGAGGAGCTCAAGGCGCAGCTGCGCAGGCTGGAGAAGCTCGGCAAACCGGTCGTGGCCGCGATCAACGGCACCGCGCTCGGCGGCGGGTTCGAGATCGCGCTGGCCGCGCACCGCCGGATCTTGCTGAACGACAACGGCATCCGCGTCGGGTTGCCGGAGGCGACGCTGGGCCTGCTGCCCGGCGGCGGTGGCGTGACCCGCATGGTGCGGCTGCTGGGTGTGCAGAAGGCGTTGCCGTTGCTCATGGAGGGCAAGCAGCTGCGGCCGGAGCGGGCGCTGCAGGCCGGGATCGTGCACCAGCTCGTGGACACGCGCGAGGAGCTGGTCTCCGAGGCCCGTGCGTGGATCAAGGCGAACCCGACGCCCGTGCAGCCGTGGGACGTGCAGGGCGCGGGTGTGCCGGACCTGAAGTTCGGCGACCCGAACAGCTACGGCCTGCTCGGTGCCGCACCCGCCGTGCTGCGCAAGAAGTCGCACGGCGTCTACCCGGCGCCGGAGAAGATCATGGCGACGGCGGTCGAGGGCGCGTACGTCGACTTCGACACCGCGTTGAAGATCGAGGGCCGCTACTTCGTGGAGCTGGCGTCCGGCCAGGTCTCGAAGAACATGATCACGGCGTTCTGGTTCAACCTCAACGAGGTCAACGGCCGCGCGTCCGCCACGGGCAAGCGCGTCGCCAAGCTCGGCGTGCTGGGCGCGGGCATGATGGGCGCCGGGATCGCCGAGGTGTCCGCGAAGGCGGGCATCGAGGTGGTGCTGAAGGACGTCAGCCTCGAAGGCGCTCAGAAGGGCGCTCAGGGCCTGGCGGGCATCACGCCGACCGACTCCGACGACGACCTCGCGGGCTGCGACCTCGTCATCGAGGCCGTCTTCGAGAACCGCGAGCTGAAGAACGCGGTGCTGCCCGCCGCCGAGGCGAAGGCGTTGCCCGACGCGGTGATCGCGTCCAACACCTCGACGCTGCCGATCACCGGTCTCGCGTCGTCGGTGTCCGCGCCGGAGCGGTTCATCGGCCTGCACTTCTTCTCGCCGGTGCCGAAGATGCGGCTCGTGGAGATCATCCGCGGCGAGAAGACGTCCGAGGAGACGTTGCAGCGCGCCCTGGACTACGTGCGGCAGATCGGGAAGACGCCGATCGTGGTCAACGACTCGCGCGGCTTCTACACCTCGCGGACGTTCGGCACGTACGTGATCGAGGCGATCACGATGCTGGCCGAGGGCGTGGCGCCGGCGCTGATCGAGAACGTCGCCAAGAAGTCCGGCATGGCGGTCGGCCCGCTCGCGGTGTCGGACGAGGTGACGCTGTCGTTGCAGCTGAAGATCCACGACCAGACGCTCGCCGACGACCCGTCGCTGGTGTCGGACAGCCCGGCGTACGACCTGATCCGCGAGATGGTCTCGCTGGGGCGCACCGGCAAGTCCGGTGGCGCGGGCTTCTACGAGTACCCGTCCGACGGCTCGAAGAAGTTCCTCTGGCCAGAGCTCACCACCCGGTACGCGAAGGCCGACGCGGGCGTGTCCGAGCAGGACGTGCGCGACCGGCTGCTGTTCGTGCAGGCGCTGGAGACCGTGCGGTGCCTCGACGAGGGCGTGCTGACCTCCGTGGCGGACGCGAACATCGGCTCGATCTTCGGGTTCGGGTTCGCGCCGTGGAGCGGTGGCACGCTGCAGTTCATCAACTGGTTCGGCGTGCAGGCGTTCGTGGAGCGGGCGGACTACCTCGCGGACACCTACGGCGAACGGTTCCGCCCTCCGGCTTCGCTGCGGGAGCGCGACCAGTTCTAGGCAGGTTGCCAGATGTCGTGCCTGTGACGCCCCAAGTTCCCGCACCTGGCTCTGCTGGCGTCTGCAACGAGGGGCGAACGAGATTTCTGGCACCAGGTGCTCAGGCGCGGTAGGAGCCGGGTGAGGACCCGGTCCACCGCTTGAAGGCCCGGTGGAAGGCGCTCGCCTCGGAGAACCCGAGGCGCAGCGCCAGCTCCTCCACCGACTCACCGCCGCGCACGAGCGACGCCACGGCCTGGTCGCGCAGCAGCTGTTCGCGCACCTCGCGGAACGACGTGCCCTCCGCGGCCAGCCTGCGCCGCAACGTCGGCGCGGAGATGCCGAGCCGTGCCGCGACCGCCTCCAGGCCCGTGACCCCGCTGCCGAGCAGCCTGCGCACGTGCCCGGCCGTGTCGGCACCGTAGTCCCTGCGCGACAACAGCTCCGCCGGAGAGTGCCGCAGGAACCGCTTGAGCGCCGCCTCGTCCTGCACCACCGGCATCCGCAGGAACCGGGGGTCGAAGCTGATCGTCGTGTCCGGTGCGCCGAACGCCATCGGGCAGCTGAAGATCAGGTGGTACTCCCCGGCGTGCGCGGGCTCGGGGTAGGCGAAGGTGGCCTGCCGCAACGGGATGCGCCGGCCGATCAGCCACGACGAGAACCGGTGCCACAGCACGAGCAGCGACTCGGTGAGGAAGTGGTCGGGGTCGCCGGGGACGTGCAGCCGGAAGGTGCCGCCGGTGAGGGCGAGGTCCAGCGGCTCGTCGAAGAGCGAGTAGAACGCGAGCCCCCTGCGCAGCGCCGACTCGAGGTCGGGGCAGTGCACGGCCAGCAGGCACATCATGGCGAAGGTGCCGCGTTTGGACGGTCGCGGGCCGAAGCCCATGAACTCGTCGTCGAGGACCTCCCACAGCGTCTGGACCAGCCGCGTGTACTGGGCCGGCGTGACGCGCGCCCGGTCGTCGGCGAGCAGCGAGGCGGGGACCCCGGCACCGGCGAGCACCTCGTCCGCGCGCGGGCAGGCGCGCAGGGCCGCTCGCACGTAGTGGATCGCCACGGTCCGGGTGTGCACGAGCCACAGTAAAACGCCTGCGGGCCACCGGCGGTGGCGCGACCCCGGGGAGAGCCGGGGTCGTGCCACCGCCGGAGAAGGCCCACCCGGTGAGCCGTGCTCCTCACCGATGGGGCTGACCGCCCACCCACCGGCAAGGGACGATGTCGTGATCTCACAATGACGCTATGTGGTCTAGACCACAAAAGTCAATAGTGCGAACAGAGCAGGCGGGAGCGGGTGTTTCAGGCCTGTTCCAACGGTGCTACGGCAAAGCCCGCGGAGAAGCGCTTGCACCAGATCACGACACTCCGAATGGTGGAGACGTCGACTCCGGCCGGAATTTCGTACACCTGGTCGCCACGATTTCCCTTCAGCTTGCCGAGACTGGTGAATCCCTGTCCGAAGGTCTTCTCCGCCGCGGTGGACGCGTGCGGCGAGAGGTAGACGTACAGGTCGGGGCCGTCGCTGGTGGCGAGCGCCGCGAACTGCACGGAGTGCCCGCCACCAGGCAGTTCGACCAAGCTCGCCTGGCCGGTGGTGGCGTGTTCGAGCGACCGCCACGCGCCGGTGGCGACCTCTCGCGGCGTTTCGACCGGCGGGGGTGCGACGGGAGTGGCTTCCGCACTCGTCCCGGACGTCGTCATCGGCGCGGACGAGGTGGGTCCCGCGGGAACGAGGAGCGCCTCGTTCGTTTCGCGGGTCGTCAGCAGGCGCCACGGCTGGAACAGGTACAGGCCGACCCCGAGCGCGACCACGAGGACGAGTGCGACGGGGATCAGGAATCGACGATGGCGCATACCGAAATACTGGCGCAAATCGGACCGGCAAGACCTTACTGAGTTGTTAAGGCGGCACGGTCGACGCCGGCCTCCCCCTGTGCGCGCGTTCGGGTCCGCGTCACTCGATGGAGCAGTTCGCCGAGGTGTTCACCTGCTCGGGTGATGCTCCGGCGTGGCGCCTGACCGGAACCGTGCTGGTGGCAGGGCTTGCGGGGGCCGGTCCGGTGCTCGCCCGGACTGCGGTCCGCTGACGGCGGCCACTCAACCAGGGGCGTCAGGGCGCCGATAAGGCAGTCAGGTGAGCGTTCTCCTGCGCCCTTACTACCGGTAGCCTGCCGTGAGCGTGACCACCTGACTTCCATCCGTGAGCAATTGAGGAGGACTGCCGTGCGCGCACTGTGGGCCGCTGGCGGCTCCGCTGTGCTCGGCTCCGCGTTGCTCGGTGTGTTGGTGGGTATGGCCATCCACGGTGTCTCGGAAGAGGCCCCGTCGGCCGGAACACCCGGTTCCAGCTGGATCACCACCACCCCGAGCACGTCACTGAGCAGCACCGAGACCACCACGCCGTCGAGCAGCGCTCCGCCGAGTCCTCCGAGCTCCACGTCGAGCACGCAGCAGACGCCCAGGAAGACCACCCCGCCGCCGGCCGTCACCAACCCGGCACCGCCGCCACCGGTGAGCACGACCACGACGACCACGGCGACGCCGTCGGGGTGGCCGTGCAGCCCGCTGAACCCGTTGCCTCCGCCCACCTGCAAGAACCCGGGGTGAGTCCGCGCGCCCCGCTCAGCCGGTGCGCGCACTCCCCTGCCGGTCAGGCGGACTCGCGCCGCACCAGCGCCGTCGGCAGCATCTCCTGCTTGCGCTTCACCGTCTCGTCGCGCAGCAGCTTCATCAGGTGCGCGACCATGTGCTTCACCTGCGAGTCCGAGTCCTGGCGCACCGAGGTCAGCGGCGGCACGGTGTGCTCGGCGATCGCGATGTGGTCGTCGAACCCGACCACGGCGACGTCCTCCGGCACCCGTTTCCCGGCCTCGTTCAACGTTTCCAGCGCGCCGGCGGCCATCAGGTCCGACGCGACGAACACGGCGTCGAGCGCGGGCACCTTCGCCAGCAGCGCCGACATGGCCTTCCGGCCGCCCTCGCGGGTGAAGCCGCCGTCCTCGGTGAGGCGGGCCGCGGCCTTGTCGTCCAGCTTGAGCGCGGACTTGAAGCCGTTCAGCCGGTCGATCGCCGACAGCTCGTCGAGCGGGCCGGAGACGTGCACGATCTTGCGGCGGCCCAGCGACTTGAGGTGCTCGGTCGCGAGGACGGCGCCGCCCTCGTTGTCGTTGTCGACGAGGTGCATGCCGCGCAGGGAGCCCCAGGGCTTGCCGGCGTAGACCACCGGCAGCGGCAGCTTCTTCACGATCGAGACCAGCTCGTCGTTGCGGTGCGGGGCGAACACCAGCGCGCCGTCGACGTGGCCGCCCGCGAGGAAGCGGTGGGCGCGGGCCTGGTCGTCGAGCGAGTGGACGAGCATGAGGACCATCTGCACGTCGACGTCGGCCAGCGCGCGGGCGCCCGCGCGGATGAGACGCGCGAAGTGCGGGTCGTCGAAGATCTTGGGTTCGGGCTCGGAGAACACGACGGCGACGGCGCCGGTGCGGCGGGTGACCAGTGCCCTGGCCGCGCGGTTGGGTTGGTAGCCCAGCGCGTGCACGGCGGCGTTCACGGCCTCCAGTGCCTCGGGGCTCACCCTCGGCGACGCGTTCAGCACCCGTGACGCCGTGGCGCGGGAGACCCCTGCCCTCGCGGCCACGTCCTCCAGCGTCGGTCGCGCGTGGTTGGACACGAGCACCACCACTCCTCGATGAAAAGCCTTTGAGTCGCTGGTCAGCTTAGCCGCAAGCGATCTCGGAGGAGGGTTTCCGCGTTTTTCAGCGCGTTTTTTCCCCAATAGCGGCCACTTTCGGCGGATCGGGCGTGCTTCCCCGTGGCGCGATGGAGACCCGGACCAGTCCGTCCTCCCGGCGGGTCGCAACGGGCAAACCGGCGGAAACGGCCGTCCGCACCAGAGCGGTCGACGACGGCAGGCACCACGCCACGAGCTCCCGACAGCCGAACAGCTCCGCCTCGGAAGCCAGTGCGGACAGCAGCGCGGCACCGACTCCACGGCGTTGCCACGCGTCCTCCACCAGCAACGACACCTCCGCGCAGCCCGGCAGCCCGGTGCGGATGAGCTGCCCCAGCGCGATCAGCCGGTCACCGTTCTGCACCACGGTCGTGGTCCCGCGCGAGGGGCTGAGCAGGCGGTGCAGCCAGCGCCGCGGCACGGTGCTCATCCCGGAGTGGTAGCGGTTGAACAACGTCCCCATCGAACATCTGCCGTGCAGCGCGGCGACGGCGTCGGTGTCCGCGGCCGTGCCCGGACGCAGCACCAGGTCCTCGGTGAGCACTCCTCGCATCATGCGAACCAGGATCGCCGGGTGCTGTTGCGGGAACGCGACACCGCGGTAAAACGATCCAGAAAAGCCCGGGGTCTCGAAATGGGGGGAATTGTCGCGCGTCCCCGGCGAACTCCGCCGTCCTGGCCAGTGACGCCGAGCGGCCGGAAAAACGAGAGAGCGCTCTCACCTGCGGACGGGCGTGTCCGCGGGTGAGAGCGCCGGAGTCCCCGGTCCGGCCGAGCGGTCAGACCGCGTAGCCGTGCGCCGGCAGGCCGTTGTTCCCGATGATCCGGGAGAACGTCGCCGCGCTCTCCTTGACCGTGCGCTGCTGCGTCTCGAAGTCGACGTGCACGATGCCGAACCGCTGCGAGTACCCGGCCGCCCACTCGAAGTTGTCGAGCAGCGACCACGCCAGGTACCCGCGGACGTCCGCGCCTTCGGAGATGGCCCGGTGCACCGCGCGCACGTGGTCCACCAGGTACCTCGTGCGCTGCACGTCCACGACGCGACCGAGCTCGTCGACCTCGTCGGGGAACGCGGAGCCGTTCTCGGTGACCACCAGCGGGATGCCGTCGACGTGCTTCGACAGCCGCACCAGCAGCTCGGTGAACGCGTCGGCGTTCTGCTCCCAGCCGAAGCCGGTGAGCTCACCGCGCGGCGGTTGCAGCGCCACCCCGCGCAGGCCTGCGTGCGGGCCCTCGGGCACGAAGTCCTCCTCGGCCGGTGCCACGCGGGTCGGGTTGTAGTAGTTGACGCCGATCCAGTCGACCGGGGTCGCGATGGTCTCCATGTCGCCGTCGCGCACCACGTTCGTCCAGTCGCCCAGCCAGGCGGTGTCCTGCAGGACGTCCAGCGGGTAGCCGCGGCCGAGCACCGGGTCGAGCAGGATGCGGTTCTGCAGCCCGTCGACCTTGCGCACCGCCTCCAGCGACGCCTCCGAGGAGTCGTCCGCCCAGATCGTGCTGAAGTTCAGCACGAGCGACAGCCGGTGCGAGGCCGGGGCCTGGGCGCGCAGCGCCTGCGTGGCGAGGCCGTGGGCGAGCAGCAGGTGGTGGGCCGCCTCCAGGGAGGCCACCGGGTCGGCCACGCCGGGGGCGTGGATGCCGTTGCCGTAGCCCAGGAACGCCGATACCCACGGCTCGTTCAGCGTCGTCCAGGCCTCCACCCGGTCGCCGAGCCGTTCGTGCACGACGGCCGCGTACTCCGCGAAGCGGTAGGCCGTGTCCCGGTTGCGCCAGCCGCCGAAGTCCTCCAGCACCTGGGGCAGGTCCCAGTGGTACAACGTGGCCAGCGGCTGGATGCCCTTGTCCAGCAACGTGTCCACCAGCCGGTCGTAGAACGCGAGCCCGCGCTCCTCGACCGCGCCGCTGCCGCTGGGCTGCACGCGCGGCCAGGCGATGGAGAACCGGTAGGCGGCCAGCCCGAGCGAGACCATCAGGTCCACGTCGGAGGCGTACCTGCGGTAGTGGTCGCAGGCCGGGTCGCCGCCGTCGCCGTTCAGCACCTTGCCCGGCGTGGTCGCGAAGGTGTCCCAGATCGAAGGCCCCCGACCGTCCACTGTGGTCGATCCTTCGATCTGGAACGCCGCGGTCGCCGCTCCCCACAGGAAGTCCGGCGGGAAGCTCAGCACCTCCCGCTCGACCTCGACGTCCGAGTCGGTCGTCATTCACTCACCCCTTCACAGCACCCTGCATGATTCCTCCGACGATCTGGCGGGAGAGCAGGACGAAGATCGCGATGACCGGCAGTACGGCGAGCGACGCGCCGGCCAGCATCAGCGAGTAGTCGGTGTAGTAGCCGCTGGCCAGGGTCGACAGCGCGACCTGGACGGTCGGGCTGTCGTTGGGGTCCAGCACGATCAGCGGCCAGAAGAAGTCGTTCCACGACGTCATGAACGTGAACATGCCGAGCACCGCCGCCTGCGGCCGGACGGCGGGGAACCCGACGTGCCAGAACGTCCGCAGCACCGAGCAGCCGTCCACCCGCGCGGCCTCGATCAGCTCGTGTGGCACGGTCTCCTCGCACGCCTGGCGCATCCAGAACACCGCGAACGAGCCGATCAGCACCGGTACGATGACCGCCTGCAGCGTGCCGTACCAGTCCAGGTCCGACATCAGCATGTACAGCGGGATCACGCCCAGCTGCGTCGGCACCATCGCGGTGCCGAGCACGACCAGGAACAGCGAGTCGCGGCCCTTGAACCGCAGCCGGGCGAACGCGAAGCCCGCGAGCGTGCCCAGCACGACGTTCGAGATGGCCACGGTCGAGGCGACGATGAACGAGTTCTGCATGGCGAGCCAGAAGTCGACCGTGTCGAAGACGCGGGTGACGTTCTCGACGAGGTTGCCGCCGGGGACCAGCGGCGGCAGCTTCTCGCCGAGCACCGAGTTGTCCTTCGACGCCACGATGAACGAGTAGTACAGCGGGAACACCGAGGCGGCGAGCACCGCGACCAGGAACCCGTAGAGCAGCGGTCCGGCCTTCGTGCGAGTCATCGGCCGATCACCCCTTCGACGCGATGCGCCGCGTCAGCGTGAAGTTGATGACCGCGACCACCAGCACGACGAGGAAGAGCATCCACGCCACGGTGGCCGCGTAGCCCGCGTCGAACAGCCGGAAGCCCTTCTCGTACATGTAGAGCACGAGCGTCTGGAACTGCCGGTCGCTGCCGCCGGTCGAGTTGTTGGCCGCGAAACCGGGGTCGAACAGCGCGGGTTCGGCGAACAGCTGCAGACCGCCGATCGTCGAGGTGACGACGGTGAAGAGGATCGTCGGGCGGATCGACGGCACGGTGATCGACCAGAACATCCGCCAGCGCGAAGCACCGTCCAGGGTGGCCGACTCGTACATGTCCCTCGGCACCGACTGCATGGCCGCCAAGTACAGCAGCGCGTTGTAGCCGGTCCAGCGCCACATCACCATCGACGACACGGCGAGGTGTGAGGCCCACGTCTCGGCGCGCCAGTCGACCGGGTCGATGCCCACCAGCCCCAGCAGGTAGTTCACGATGCCGAAGTCGCGGCCGTAGAACTGCGCGAACACCAGCGCGACCGCGGCGACCGAGATGACGTTCGGCAGCAGCACTCCCGCGCGCCAGAACGCCCTGCCGCGCAGCCCCCGGTCGAGCAGCGCGGCCAGGCCGAGCGCGGCGAGGAGCTGCGGGACGGTCGAGAGCACGAACAGGCTGATCGTGTTGAACAGCGCGTTCCAGAAGTTCGGGTCGCCGAACAGCCGGCTGTAGTTCTCCAGGCCGACGAACCCCTGGTCACCGTCGATCAGCTGCCAGTCGTGCAGCGACACCCACGCCGTGTACAGCAGCGGGTAGAGCCCGAAGACCGCGAAGACCAGGAAGAACGGCGCGATGATCAGGTAGGGCGTGTACCTGGCGTCCCAGCGGCTCAGCCCCAGCCGCCGGGGCTCGTTCGAGGACGGAGGAACCGAGGCGGCCCTGGCCGCCTCGGTCTCCGGACGCGTCAACGTCACTTGACGAGGTCCTGTGCTTCCTTCAACGCCTGCGTCCAGGCGTCTGCTCCGGACTGCTTGCCCTGCTCGACGCGCGTGAGCGCGGTGCCGAACACGGGGCCGACCTTCGAGTCCTTCGTGCCGCGGTAGGTGGGCTTGAGCGACTCGGCGGAGGTGGCGAAGATCTGGCCCACCGGCGCGGAGTTGAAGTACTCGTTGACCGTGGCCTGGACCTCGGCGTCCTGGTAGACCTTCGGCTGGCTGGGCAGGTTGCCGGTCTCCTTGAAGATCCGCTTCTGCTGCTCGGGCGCGGTCAGCCACTTGGCCAGCTCGTAGGCCTCCTTCGGGTGCTTGCCCTGCTTCGGGATCGCGAGGAACGACCCGCCCCAGTTGCCGCCACCGCCGGGCGCCGTCGTGACGTCCCACTTGCCGGCCGCACCGTCACCGGCACCGGCCTTGATGAGCGCGAGCGCCCAGGCGGGGCAGGTGGTGGTGGCGAACGAGCCCTGCTTCAGCGCGACGTTCCACTCCTGGCTGAACGGCTCCAGCGCACCGGTCTGCTGCTTGGTGCCGAGCGCGGCCGCGGTGTCGAACGCGGTCTTGACCTTGTCGTTCTTCTCCGCGATGTAGGAGTCGTCCTTCGCGAAGTAGCCCTCCTCGGTCTGGTCGAGGATGGCCTTGTAGACGTTGCGGCCGGTGTCGACGAACTTCACGTTCGGCGTCTTGGCCGTGAACTGGTCCGCGACCTTGGCGTAGTCCGCCCAGGTCGGCCACAGCTTCGCGACCTCGGCGCGGTCGGTCGGCAGGCCGGCCGCGGCGAACAGGTCGCTGCGGTAGCACAGGCCCAGGCTGCCCATGTCGGTGCCGAGGCCCAGGACGAACTCACCGTTGTCGGCGGTGCCCTGGTTCCACTTCCAGTCGGCCCACTGCGACTTCAGGTCCTTGGCGCCGTACTCGGCGAGGTTCACGAACTTGTCCTTGGAGGCGCGGAACTGCGAGATCACGCCCTCCTCCAGCGCGACGATGTCGGCGGCACCGCGGCCACCCGCCAGCTGCGTGGCGAGCTGCGTGTTGTGCTGCTCCATCTTGACCTTGCGCTGCTCGATCTTGACGTTCTGGTGCGAGGCCATGTACTCCTCGATCAGCTTGTCGTAACCGAAGTCGGAGAACAGGCCGAGTGACAGCTCGACCTTGCCGTCAGCCTCGGAACTCCCGCCGCATCCCGCGACCAGAACCATCACGAGGGTCGCAGCAGCGCTGCCGACCAGCCTTCTGTTCATCCGTCCTCCTCGACGGCGCCGTTGGCGCATGTGAACCTCGGTGAGAGCGCTCTCACACTCAACTGGAGACGCGCCGGTGTCAAGCGGTCGACATCGTTCCGTAACTTTGTGGACAGGAGCAACAAAAACCTGGGACGAACTCCCGCGGCGTCTCAACCGGGTGGCGCGGAAGCGCCGGAACGGAGAGAGGGACGACCGGGCCCTCGCTCCGGTCGTCCCTCTCACCCCAGGTAGAGGGCGTCGCGCCCAAAACATGACGCGCGCTCCCAAGATTTTTTCCACTCCCGCCCGTCCCCCCTGCCGGGTGGGCACGCGGGGCCCTTCCGTGCACCAGGAGAGTACGAAAGCTCCCCGCGTGCACTCGACACAGCGGAGGTCCGGTGCCCCGAGTGCACCGGACCTCTGCCGATCCCCGGTCGTGCGGCCCCTGTTCCGCACCACCCGGTCCGTTCCGGCGGGTCCCCGAACTCACCCGGCCGGAACGGACGTCCTACGCCTCCGCCATGCCCGCCACCACGGAGCTCTTCGCCGCCCGGCGGGCCGGGAGGGCGGCCGCGACGACCGCGGCGACCACGGCGAGGCCGAGCATGATGCCGATCTGGCCGTACGGGACGGAGAAGCTGATCTGCAGCTCCGAGTTGGAGATCGCCTGGACCAGCAGCCACCCGAACCCGGCGCCGAGCACGACGCCCACGACCGCGCCGATCAGCGCCATCAGGATCGACTCGACCACCAGCATCTGCCGCAGCTGACCCCTGGTGAGGCCCAGCGCCCGCAGCAGCGCCGACTCGCGGGTCCGCTCCAGCACCGAGAGCGTCAGCGTGTTCGCGATGCCGAACAACGCGATGACCAGCGCCAGGCCGACGAGCGCCCAGATGAAGAGCAGGATCTGGTCGATCTGGCCGTTGAGCTCGGCCTTCGTCTCCGCCGCCGAGTTCAGCACCGCGACCGGCGAGGTGGCGATGACGCGTTCCAGGTCGGCCCGCGCGGTCGCGACGTCGGTGCCGGGAGCGAGCTTGACCAGCAGCTTCTCGTAGCCCTTCGGGGCCTCGGGGAGCAGGGCCGTGGCCGAGGGCAGCGTGACGATGCCGGTGCCGTAGCTGTTGTCCTTGAGCAGCGAGACGACCGTGAAGTCCTTGCCGCCGAGCTTCAGCGACGACCCGATCGAGAGGCCCGCTTCCTTGGCCTCCTTCTCGCGCATCGCGATCTCGCCGTCCTTCAGCGGGGTCAGCGGCCCGGTGGTCGTCTCCGCCCGCACCAGCGAGCCGATCGCGTCCGCCGGGTAGCCGGTGACGTAGGCGTAGGGCAGCTGCGGCGACTCGGTGGACGCGGTGAGCTGCGGCGCGACCTGGGCGACGGTGCGGACCTTCGCGAGCTCGTCGGCGAACTTGGAGGTCAGCGGCTGGCTGTAGACGCTGGAGCTGACCTCGTAGTCGGACGGGAACCGCTCGTCGACCTTCTTGCTCATCGTCTCGCGGCCGCTGCCGGCCACCACGGTCACCATCGCGACGATGGTCACGCCGATCATCAGCGCCGCCGTGGTCGCGGCCGTGCGCTTCGGGTTGCGGCCGGCGTTGGCCGAGGCCAGCTTGGCCGGGACACCGCGCAGCACCTTGCCGAACAGGCGGTTGACCGGGCCGACGTAGAGCGGGCCGAGGAGCAGGACCGCGAGCAGCAGCACCATCGTGGCACCGCCGGTGATGAACATCGCCAGCTCTTCCTCCTCCTGCCGGAGACCGAAGTAGACGGCGACGCCACCGGCCAGCGCGATCAACGCGGCGAGGACGATGCGGACCTTGCCGGTGCGGGCGACGTCGTCGTGGCTGTCGGGCTGCGAGCGCAGCGCGGCCACCGGGGCGACCTTCGTGGCGCGGCGGGCCGGCAGCACGGCCGACAGCACGGTCACGACCACGCCGACGCCGAAGCCGGCGGCGATGGTCACCCACGAGATCGGCAGGCGGATCGCTACGTCGTCCCCGCTCGGGCCGCCGACCGTGCCCACCAGTGCCTGCAGGCCGGCCGAGACGCCGAGACCGCCGAGGATGCCGAGCACGGACGCCGCGAGGCCCATGAAGACCGCTTCGGCGAGCACGCTGCGGAACACCTGGCCGCGTTCGGCACCGACGCAGCGCAGCAGCGCGAGCTCCTTGGTGCGCTGGGCGACCAGGATCGTGAAGGTGTTGTAGATGACCATGCCCGCGACGACGAGCGAGATCGCGGCGAACGCGAGCAGGAACGTCTTGATCTCCGCGGCGGCGTCACCGACCTGCTTGAGCGTCTCCTGGGTCAGCTGCTCACCGGTCTGCACCTGGTAGCTCGTGCCGACGACGCCCTTGATGGTGTCGACGAGCTGCTGCTGCGACACGCCGTCCTTGGCCACGGCGACGATCTCGTACACGCGCTGCTTCGGGATGACCGTGCGCAGGCCCTCCGGCGACACCACGACGTGGTCGCTGCCGGACATCGAGAGGCTGCCGGCGCCCTGCTGGTAGGTGCCGACGACGGTGAACACGTGCTCGGCGTTGTCCTCGTCGAGCAGCTTGACCTGGTCACCGACCTTGAGCTTCGCGATCTGCGCGGTCTTGGTGTCGACGGCGGCCTCGTCGGCCTTGGCCGGGAACCGGCCGTCCCTGAGGTTGAAGTCGCGCAGCGCCTCCGTGGTGGGCAGCGGCTGCACCAGCGCGTTGCGGGCCTTGCCGTCACCGCCGAGCAGTGCGGCGCTGCCGAACTCGCGGGAGTCGGCGCCGGCCACACCGGTGGCGGCGCGGATCTTCTGCAGGAAGTCGACGGGAATGCCGTTGTCCCGGTCGGGGCTGTTCTCCGACAGGTGCACCGCCGCGTCCACGTTGCGGGCGCTGCGGGCGAAGTTGTCCCTGGTCTGCTCCTCGACGGCGTCGCCGAGCACGAGGGTGCCCGTCACGAACGCGACGCCGAGCGCGATGGCGATGCTGGACAGCACCAGCCGCGCCGTGCGGGCGCGCAGGCCCGCGAGGATCGTCTTCAGCATCGCTTCACGCCCCCAGGTGCGTGAGGGCGTTGACGACGGACTCGGTGGTGGGCTGGTGGATCTCACCGGCGAGGCGGCCGTCGGCCAGCAGGACCACGCGGTCGGCGTAGCTGGCGGCCACCGGGTCGTGCGTCACCATGATCACGGTCTGGCCCAGCTTGCGCACCGACATGCGCAGGAAGTCGAGCACCTCGGCACCGCTGCGGGAGTCCAGGTTGCCGGTCGGTTCGTCGGCGAAGATGACCTCGGGGCGGGCGACCAGGGCACGGGCGCAGGCCACGCGCTGCTGCTGGCCACCGGACAGCTCGGTCGGGCGGTGGGTGAGGCGGTCGCGCAGGCCCAGGACGGTGACGATGGTGTCGAACCACTCCTGGTCGGGCTTGCGGCCGGCCAGTTCGAGGCCCAGCAGGATGTTCTGCTCGGCGGTGAGCGTCGGCAGCAGGTTGAACGCCTGGAAGACGAACCCGACGCGGTCGCGGCGCAGCTTGGTGAGGTCCTTGTCGTTCAGCTTCGTGATCTCGGTCTGTCCGATGTGGATCGCGCCGCTGTCCACCGTGTCCAGTCCGGCGAGGCAGTGCATCAGCGTCGACTTGCCGGACCCGGACGGGCCCATGATGGCGGTGAACCGCCCGGCCTGGAACGCGACGTCGATCCCGTCGAGCGCCCGCACGGCGGTGTCACCCTTGCCGTAGACCTTCACCAGGTTGTGGGCCGCCGCGGCGGTCCGGGTGCCGACCTCGGACACCAGTGCAGACATGTCTCGTGCCTTCCTCGCAGGGGGTCTGTCCTTGACGAGGAAGAAGCTATTTCGGTGGCTCGTGCGCGGACATCATCTCGCCGACGCGTTCCGCATCAGCCTGTGGGATGACAACCCACGGCGATTCGAGCAGCCCCCGGTCGTACCCGCCCGCCCCTCTGTTGGCCGATGGCATCTGCGGCGGGAAGCAGGGGGTCAGGGCGGTGCCAGCAGGGCGCGGTCGTAGGCGATCGCCACGGCCTCCGCGCGCCGGGAGGCGCCCAGCTTCGCCATGATGCGCGAGAGGTGCACGGACACGGTCTTCTCGCTGATGTAGAGCTCCTCGCCGACCTCGCGGTTCGTCCGCCCGGAGGCCACCAGCTCCAGCACTGCGCGTTCCCTCGGCGTGAACAGGTCGACCTGCTCGCGCACCGGCGCGTCGGCCCTCAGCGTGATGCGGGCCCGTTTGGCGACACCGGCCACGGCGTCCGCGAGCGCTTTCGCACCGAGCTTCGCCGCGGTCTCGTCGGCCCGGCGCAGCTCCTCGGCCGCGGCCTCCCTGCGGTCGGCGCCCAGCAGCGCCTCGGCGAGCCGCCACCGGCACAGCGCCTGCTCGAACACCAGGCCGTAGCCGAACCCGTCGACCGCGGCCCGCCACAGCGCGGGGTCGCCGGGGCCGGTCAGCCGGGACTCCTCCGCCTGCGAGCGGGCCAGCCAGGCGCGGCCCTCCGGTCCGAGCGCACCGGAGCGCGGGACGCCGTTGCGCGCGGTCAGCCGGACGTGCTCGGCCAGCCTGCGGCCCTCGGCGACGGCCTGTTCCTCCGCCTGCCGGTCCCGCTTGCGGCGGGCCTTCGCGGCGATGTCGGCGTGGGCGGCGACGCCGATCGCGCCGATCCGGATGTCGGCCAGCATCCACGGCCCGCCGAGCTTGCGGGTCCACTCCAGCACGTCGGTGACCCGTTCGACGGCCAGCTCCGGCCGTCCCCGCCACAGCGCGAGCTCACCGCCGGTGCCGCCGGTGATCAGGGCGATCTGGATGTCGCGGTGCCAGTCGCTGCGCAGCTTCGTGATCACCCGCTCGGCCTCGGCGAGCTGCCCGCGGCCGATGGTGAGGTGGGTGTTCGCGGCGCGCAACCTGGCCAGCACCGTCGAGGACACGGACATGCCCGGCGGTTCGCTGGCCCAGTCCGCGTAGTCCCAGTCGCCCAGGTAGTAGTGCACGAGCACCTGCTGGATGCGGATCTCCAGGCCGAACATGCTCCAGGTCAGCCCGGTCTCCTGGGCCCGCTCGCCCGCCTCGTTGTAGACGCGGGCGGCGGCGGTGAGGTCACCGCGGTCGTAGTGCATCAGGCCGTGGTAGTACCGGGCGCGCAGCTCGGTGTTGACCGCGCCGACCTCCCTGGCGCACTCGATCGCGCGCTCGAAGTTCCGCCACGCGTCCTCCGGCCGGTTCGCGTAGTCGTCGAGGATGCCGAGCGTGCCGAGGGCGTCCGCCACGGCTCCCGGCGCGTTCGCCGCCTGCCCGTCGGCGATGGCCAGCTCCGCCGCCTCGCGCGCCTCCTCCCCGCGCCGTTCCTGCCGCAGCAGGGAGGCCTTTCCGGCGAGCACGCGGGCCCGCGTCGGGCTCGCGTCCCGGTCGCAGACCAGGTTCCACGCCGCCATCATGACCTCGTGGTGCTCCTGGTCGTTGCCGTCCAGGATCGACAACGCCTGGGCGAGCCGCAGCAGCACCTCGGCCTGCTCCTCCGGCGACTGCCCGGCGAGCGCCTTCGTCGCGCTGCGCCCGAACGCCACCGCCCGCTCCGGCTGCCCGGCCGTGCCCGCCACCCAGGACGCCCGCCGCAGCAGCACTGCTTCGTCCACATCGGACGGACGGTCCGCCGCGGGCACCGCGTTCCACAGGTTGAGCGCCATCTCCAGGTGCTGCAACGACTCCGCGGGCGCCCCGGCGCGTTCGGCCTCCTTGGCGGCCTTGATGAACGCCGTGAGCGCCTGCCCGTGGTCGTGGCTCTGGAACGCGTGGTGCGCCAGCGCGGCCGCGGCGCCCCGCTCGTCGAGGTGCCGCGCGAGGTGGTGCGCGTACGCCGCGTGCAGCCGGACCCGTTCGCCGGGGAGGAGGTCGCCGTACACGGCCTCCCTGAGCAACGCGTGCCGGAAGGTGTAGACCTCGTTGTCGTCCACGACCAGCAGGTGGTGCTGGACGAGCTCGCGCAGCGCGGTGTCGAGCGCGAGGTCGCTCATCCCGGCGACCTCCCTGAGCCGCTCGTGCCGCACCCGGCGGCCCCGCACCGATGCCACCCGCACGACGTGCTGCGCCTCCGGGCTCAACCGCTCGACCCGGCTCAGCAGCACGTCCGCCAGCGCGCTCGGCAGCGAGCGGTCGTCGCACGCCGCCACCGCGATGAGCTCCTCGGCGAAGAACGCGTTGCCCTCCGAGCGTTCCGCGACCTGCTGCACGACGTCGGCGGGCAGGTCGTCGCTCAACGCGTCCACGAACCTGCGCGCGTCGGCGGCGTTGAACGGCGCGAGGTCCAGCCGTTCGACGGCGGGCAGCCGCACCAGCTCCGACAGCAGGGGCCGCAGCGGGTGGCTGCGGTGCAGGTCGTCGCTGCGGTAGGTGCCGACCACCAGCAGGCGCTGGGACCTCAAGCGGGACAACAGGAACGACAGCAGATAGCGGGTGGACGCGTCGGCCCAGTGCAGGTCCTCGACGACGAGCAGCACCCGCTGCCGCTCCGACAGCTCGGTCAGCAGGCCGAGCACCGCGTCGAAGAGCTGGAGCTGGCCGACGTCCTGCACGGGCCGGCGGCCGGGGATCAGGCTGGGCGCCAGCATCGCCTCGGTGCCGGGCTCGCGTTCGGCCGGAAGTGCCAGCTGCGGCAGGAGCATCGCGAGCGCCGGGCGGTGCGCGGTCCCGGTCTTGAGCTGGCCGAGGGCCTCGGCGAACGGGAGGTAGGGCAGCCCGGTCTCACCGGCGTCGAGGCAGCGTCCCAAGAGGACGAGCGTGTCGTCGGCCGCGGCGGCCAGCTCGTCGACCAACCGGGTCTTGCCGACGCCGGCGTCACCGGCGAGCAGCACCGCGGCGGCGGTGCCGTTGCCGGCGCCGGTGAGGGCGGCGCGCAACCGGGCCAGCTCGCGGTCGCGGGCGACCAGGGGAATTCCGGAACCCAGACGTGCCACGGGAGGCATGCTCGCACACCTCACGGGCTGGTGCCGCCGTGTTTCCGGGAGGTGCGGTGGATCACCCGGTGGAACCAGCGGCGCGGGCCGCCGTTGGACCGCTGCCAGGTGCAGCGGGCGTTCGCGCGGCGGTAGGCGATCTCGGCGTTGACGGCTTCGAGGGTCCACTCGGTCATGGACCTGAGGGTGGTGCTGAGGGTGGGCCGGGGACATTGGCAGAACGGGTGCGATCGGCAGCGAGAAGCCTTACCCCGCCTGCTACACCGCGGTCACCGCGCGCGCCCGTGCCAGCCTCGCCCGGATGCCGTCCGCCTCCGGTGCCCCCAGCTCCGTGAACAGCGCCAGCGCCCGCTGCCAGTGCGCCGCCGCACCCGCGGCCCCGAGCCGGTCGAACACCGCGGCGAGCCGGTCGTGGGCCAGGGCCTGGTGGTAGGGCGACACCGCGTCGCACGCGACGGCCAGCGCGGTGCGGGCCGACGACAGGGCGCCCTCGGTGTCACCGGTCTCCAGGAGCGCGGTGGAGAGGTCGACGTGGCAGGCGGCTTCCCCGCACTGCTCACCGACCTCGTGGTACATCCGCAGGGCCACGCGCAGCCACGGCATCGCGTCGTCGTAGCGGTCGTTGGCGAGGTAGAGCAGGCCGAGGTGGTGGTGGGCGTTGGCCTCCGCCCACCGGGAGCCCGCGATGCGCGAGACCTCCATCGCCTCGCGGTAGTGCGCTTCCGCCTCCTCCGTGCGGCCCAGGTCCATGAGGGTGCCGGCGACGGTGGTGAGGGCGCGGGCCTGCTGGTGGACGTCGGCCTTGCCGCGGGCCACCTCCAGGGCGCCGCGGTGGGCGGTCAGCGCCTCCTCCTTGCGCTCCACCTGCAACAGCGCCACGCCGAGGTTGAACTGCATGACGAACCGCGCCTCGTCGTCGCCGAGGGCGTTCGCGGCGGCCAGCGCGGCCTGGGTGATGCGCAGCGAGGTCTCGCGTTCGGTGCGGAGCCAGAGGTAGCGGGACAGCGTGTACGGCAGCTGCCAGGCGTGGACGTGCCAGCCGGAGGACGCGGCGTGCTCGGTGGCGGCGATGAGGTTGGCGCGTTCGGAGTCGAACCAGGCCATCGCGTCGGAGGGGCCGGTCAGGGACGGCACGGCGGCCGGGCGGTGCTCCGGGGCCACCAGGACGCTGCCGCGGTTGATGGGCAGCAGGCCGTCGGCGAGGTCCGCGCAGTGCAGGTAGTAGTCCAGCATGCGGCCGGTGGCGGCCCGGCGCTCCGGTTCGGAGAGCTCGCCCGCCAGGGTCTTCGCGTAGACGCGGACCATGTCGTGGGCGACGAGGCGGCCCGGTTCGGAGACGGACAGCAGGTTCGCGGCGGCCAGTGCGTCCAGCGCGCGCTGGGCCTCCAGCAGGGAGACCTCCCCCATCGCCGCGACGACGTGCGGGGTCAGGTCGGCGCCGGGGTGCAGGCCGATGACGGGCAACAGGCGAGCGGGAACCGCTGGCAGCGCACGGCGTGATGCGTCCAGCGCTGCGCGCACGGGACCTTCGCCGTCCTCCAGCCCGAGAGCGGCCAACCGCCCGTGTTCGTCCTGCAGTTCCTCGACGAGCTCGGCGACGCGCAGCTTCGGGGACACCGCCAGCCGGGCGGCGGCGATCCGCAACGCCAGCGGCAGACCGTCGCACAGCTCGGCCAGCGACCGCAGGGCGGCGGCTTCGGCGGCACCGCGGCCCGCGACGCGGCCCAGCACGTCGACGGCGGCGTCCGCGGTGAGCATGTCCAGCTCGACCAGCTCCGCCTCGACCTGCGCCACCAGGCCGACCAGGCGCCGGCGCGAGGTGACGACCACGCACGACGGCGCGCCCGGCAGCAGCGGCAACAGGTCACCGGAGCCGCGGACGTTGTCGAGCATCACCAGCATCCGGCGGTCGGCCAGGAGCGTGCGCAGCAACGCCGACCGCTCGTCGACCGAGACCGGGGTGTCGCCGGCGGGAACGCCGAGGGCGCGCAGGAACCGGTTCAGCACCTCGCCGATCTCCAGCGGTTCCCGGTTCGGGTCGTAGCCGTGGACGTCGACGTAGAGCTGGCCGTCCGGGAACTCCTCGCGCACCCGGTGCGCCCAGTGCAGCGCCAGCGCCGTCTTGCCCACGCCGGCCGGACCGGTCACCAGCAGCACGGGACCGTCGTGCGCGCTCAGCAACGAGTCCATCCGCGCCAGCTCCGCGTCCCGCCCGATCAACGCGACGGGTGCGCGCGGCAGCTGCGCGGGAACGGTCACGACGGGCTCGGGGGCCGGCTGCGCCGGGAGGCGGACCGGCGCGCGTTCCGGTTCGGGGCTGTCCCCCGCCAGCACGGCCTGGTGCACGCGGCGCAGCTCCGGCCCCGGTTCCACGCCCAGCTCGTCGATCAGCACCCGGCGGGCCTCGCGGTAGGCGGCCAGCGCCTCCGCCTGCCGGCCGGCCTGGACCAGGGCGCGCATCAGCAGCCCGTGCCCGCGTTCGCGCAACGGGTGCTCGGCGACGAGGGAGGTGAGCTGCGAGACGAGCTCGGGGCCCTGGCCGATCGCGAGACCGAGCTCGGCGCGTTCCTCGACCACGGCCAGCCGGCGTTCCACGAGCCGGCCGCGTTCGACGTCGGCGAAGAGACCGGACACCCCGCCCAGCGGCTCGGCGCGGAACAACGCCAGCGCGTCGTCCAGCTCCACCGCGGCTCCGGCGAGGTCCCCCGCCGCGCGCATGCGGTGCGCGAGCGAAACCTGGCGTTCGAACACGTCGAGGTCCAGCGCGCCCGTCTCGACCCGCAGCAGGTAACCGTCGCCGACGGACGTCAGCAGCTCCGCGGGGGCCCGGCGCGCGCGGGCCGGCTCCAGTGCGCGGCGCAGTCCGGCGACGTAGGTCTGCACCAGGTTGACCGCGCTGGAGGGCACGTTGTCGCCCCAGACGGCCTCGATGATCGTGCCCCTGCTCACCGGGGTGTTGCGCGACAGCAGCAGCACGGCGAGCACGGCGCGCTGCTTGGCCGCACCGAGATCGACCTCATGACCTGCGCGAACGACCCGGAGAAGGCCGAGAACCTCGAACCGCAGGGGTTCCTCGCGCAGTGTCACCGATCTGTCCTTCGCCTGGTGGCCAGCTGGAGCTTGAGGACCACTTCAGTCGGGCTCCAGTCGTGCTGTAGAAGGCATTCTTACGCTTAGCGTGTCCAACCAACCACAGACGGCGAGATCAACGGAAACCCGGGGGTCGAGCAGTCGACGGGGTTGGACCGGACAGCGGAACACCCGCTGCTCCCCATGATCGACGTGGGCTGGCCGGCGTGCAAGGGGCATCCAGCCCGCGGCGGCGGAACGCCGGCCGGCCCACGTCCCCCTTTCCGCACACGACGAAGCCCCGGCTGGGCGATCCAGCCGGGGCTTCGCGGTTCTTCGCGGCTTGTCGTCGATCAGCTGGCGAACGTGCCGGTCCTGGCGGCGGAGAGGAAGCCCTCCCACCCGGCGGACCCGAACCGGAGCTGGGCCCCGTCCGCGTTCTTGCTGTCACGCACGGCCGCGCCGGCCGGGACGAGCGCGATCTCCACGCAGTCGGGTCCGCTGGCGGACGATCGGCTGCTCTTGCGCCAACGCAGGCTTTCCACTGTCTGTTCACTCCCGGTCTGCGATCAGCCGAGAGCGCGAGCGACTTCCGTGATCAGGGTCGCGGAGTCCGCCGGCTTGAGGGCGGTCCGCACCAGACGCTCGAACACCTCGGCGTACCAATTGACGTCACCGGACTGCTCCAGGTAGACGCCGCTTCTCGTGCTCTCGATGTACACCACGTCGGGGTCCAGCTGCTCGGGGAAGCTCAGGATGACGAACGGCCCGTCCATCGCAGCGTAACCACCGGCGCTGAACGGCACGACCTGCATCGTGACGTTCGGCAGTGCACCGACTTCGAGCAGACGCGCCATCTGCGTGCGCATCACCTTCGCGCCGCCGACGAGCCTGTGCAGGGCGGCCTCGTCGATCACGACGTGCAGGCGCAACGGGTCGTCCTCGCTCAGCAGTGCCTGCCGAGCCTTGCGCAACCGGACCCGCCGGTCGATCTCCGCGGTGCTCGCCTCTGGGAGCACCTGGGAGATCAACGACCTCGTGTACGCCTCGCACTGCAGCAGGCCGGGGATCATCAGGCCCTGGTAGGTCCTGATGGAGTCGGCGTCGGCCTCGTACCCGACGTAGCGACCGGGCACGATGTCGCCGAACTCGTCCCACCACGCCTTGCGGCGGGCTTCCCTGGCCAGCTGGACCAGCTCTTCCAGGGTGGTGGCGTCCGCACCGTAGGCGGTGAGCATGTCCCGCACGTCGCGCGGGCTCACCCCCACCCTCCCGGTCTCGATGCGGCTGATCTTGGAAGCCGAGCACTCGAGGCGCTCGCCGACCTCCTCGATCGTCAGCCCGGCCGCTTCGCGCAACCGCCGCAGCTCGCTCACGAGCCGGCGTTTGCGCAGGGTCGGGCTGCTACCCCGTGGCATCCACACCTCCTGGTCCGCGTCCAAGTTTGAGAGCAAAGGACACGCCCGCAAAGGGACGTCATCCATTCGTGTACTGCAACTTGCAGTTCGGCTCCGGGCCGGGCCAGGCTGCATGGGTTGCTCACGCGAGGACTGGAGCTCTGAGCCTGATGGCCGTCACGGTGTTCAGCCAACTGGACAGGTCGCTGCACTCCCACCTGGCCACGCTCGCGGACCTCGCCGAGCGCGGTGACGACCAGACGGCCCTCGTGCTCGCCAGGGTAGAGCTGCCGAGGGTGGTCGCGGTCGTCAAGGCGTTGCTGGACGAGCACCAGCCCGACGAGCACGGCCGCTGCGCCACGTGCAGGCGCGGCTGGTTCTCCCGGCGGATGCCCGCGCCGTGCCGGGCCTACCTGTCGGCGCAGCTCGTCCTGACCGTCGTGGGACAGGGGACTTCGCACGGCAAGCACCTGCGCCCGGTGGGCTGAACTCCGGAACTCGATAGTTCTTCAGCTCCGCCCCGGCCTGGGCCGGCTCCGCACCCCCCGACCGGAGCCGGCCCTTCTCGTGCCGGTCGGCCATCACCTCGCGTGACGATCACCGCGAAGATCAACACGACCGGCTGAAAGGTCTGTCACAGCGCCGCCTCCGCCCGCATCATTGTGGTGACGCGGCCTGGTCCCGACCCCGGATCCTCGTGCCGACACGGAGGTGTTCCCGTGCCGACCCCGCATGACCGCGCCGACGCGCTCGCTGCCGTCCGGCCGCGCCGCCTGCTGCCCTTACAGCGCCGCTAGCGCCCCTTCACCCGCGCTCTCCCCCTTCCCCATGTCCTGTGCCGGTCGCACAGGGCCATGCGGTCATTCCGCCGTTCCCACGAAAGGCAAGAAGACGTGAACCACCTCCAGCGGTCCAACGCCGGCGAGCACACCCCGCACGGTCCTCCGGGCGGGGTGCGCCTGGTCCTGCGGCACGACCTGCCCGCGAGCTTCGTGCTGTTCCTGATCTCGATCCCGCTCTCGCTGGGCATCGCCCACGCCACCGGCGCGCCGCTGATGGCCGGGCTGATCTCCGCCGTCGTCGGCGGTGTCGTGGTCGGCGCGCTCAGCGGGGCGCCGTTGCAGATCAGCGGACCGGGCACCGGGCTCGTGGTGATCGTCGCCGGGCTGGTGGCGCAGTTCGGCTGGGCCGCGACCGCCGCGATCACGCTGGCCGCCGGGGTGCTCCAGGTGGCGCTGGGCCTCACCGGGATCAGCCGGCTGGTGATGTCGCTGTCCCCCGCCGTCGTGCACGGCCTGCTGGCGGGCATCGGCATCTCGATCGCGGCCGGTCAGCTCGTCGTGGTGCTGGGCGGCACGGCGGCGTCGTCGGTTCCCGCGAACGTCGCCCTGCTGCCGGGTCAGCTGGCCGGGTCCCACCTGGGATCAGTGCTGGCCGGCGCGGTCGCGGTCGCGGTCCTGCTGCTGTGGCCGCGGGTCCCGCGCGCCTCGCTGGTGCCGGCGCCGCTCGTCGCCGTCGCCGCCTCGACCGGGCTCGCGGTCGCGCTGCGCCTCGACGTCGCACGGGTCGACCTGCCGGACAGCCACTCCCCGGTGTTCCCGGAGATGCCGCAGGGCAGCGCCGGAACCGTGGTCGTGGCCGTGGTGACGGTCGCGCTGGTGGCGAGCATGGAGTCGTTGCTGTCGGCGGTGGCCGTGGACCGGCTGCACGACGGGCCGCGGGCCCGGCTGGACAGGGAATTGATGGCGCAGGGCACCGGCAACGTGCTCGCGGGCGCCCTCGGCGGGTTCCCGATCAGCGGTGGCCTGGCGCGCAGCTCCACGAACGTCGCCGCGGGCGCGAAGACCCGCTGCGCCGCCATGATGCAGGGGCTGTGGATCGCGGTGGCGGTGCTGGCGTTCGCTCCCGCGCTGGAGCAGATCCCGCTGGCGGCGCTGGCGGGCGTGCTGCTGGTCGTCGGCCTGCGGCTGGTGTCGGTCGAGCGGATGCGCAACCTGGTGCGGCACCAGGAGCTCCTGGTCTACGCGGCGACCGTGCTCGGCGTCGTCCTCTTCGGACTGCTGGAGGGCGTGGTCGCGGGGCTGACGATCGCGCTGCTGCGCGCGCTGTACCGGTTGACGCACTGCTCGGTGCGGGTCGAGGGCAACCGGGTGTGCGTGCGCGGGTCGCTGGTGTTCCTCGGCGTCGGGGGGCTGGTGCGCGAGCTGCGCCGGTTGCCGCTCGGGCAGACCGTGGTGCTGGAGCTGCACGTCGACTACCTGGACCACGCGTCCTACGAGGCGATCGACGACTGGCGCGAGGGCTACGAACGGCTCGGTGGCCGGGTTCAGGTCGACGAGGTGCACGACACCTGGTTCGACCAGGCGGACCAGGGCAGGCCGGGGCGGCGCAAGACGTTGCCCGGTCCGCTGCCGCGCTGGTTCGCGCCGTGGTCGCACTGGCAGGGCGCGGGCACCACGGTGCACCTGCCGTCGCAGCGGCCGTCGCCGGAGAGCGATCCCATGCTGCGGGGCATGCACGAGTTCGAGACGCGGTCGGCGCCGCTGGTCCGGCCGTTCCTGCGGGAGCTGGCGGTGCGCGGGCAGCGACCGCGGCAGCTCTTCATCACCTGCGCCGACTCCCGGGTGGTGCCGAACCTGATCACCACGTCCGGGCCGGGCGACCTGTTCTGCGTGCGCAACATCGGCAACCTGGTGCCGATGCACACCGCTGAGGACCGGTCGGTCGGCGCCGCGGTCGAGTACGCGGTGGAGGTCCTCGGCGTCCGCTCGATCGTCGTGTGCGGGCACTCCGACTGCGGTGCGATGAAGGCGCTGGTGAGCGGCGGCGCCGCCCGCGGCTCACACCTGCACTCCTGGCTGCGCAACGCCGAACCGTCGCTGATCCGCTTCCACGCCCCCACCGCGCCCGGCTGCGCGGAGCTGCCGGTGGCCGACCGGCTCGCGGTCGCGAACGTGGCGCAGCAGCTGGACAACCTGCTCGGGTACCCGAGCGTGCGGGAGGCGGTCGCCGCGGGCGCGCTCTCGTTGAAGGGCCTGTACTTCGACATCTCGAACGCCCGCGTGTACCTGGTGGACCCGGACCGCAACGGGCTCGAACCCGTGCCGTCACCGGCCTAGGAAACGCCGGAGCCGCCCCGGTTCGTCCCGGGGCGGCTCCAGTGGTCTCACGCGTGGGTCAGCAGGTGCCGATCCACGAGCACTCGACGTCGAAGCGCTCCTGCGGGGGAACCGTCACGCGTTCCTGCGCGGGGGCCTTCCGCTGCTGCGGAACGGACTCGACCTTCGGCGTCGCCACCTGCGCGCCGCCGTCGGAGGCGAGCCGCACGGCGACCCTGTCCTCGACCGCCTTCGGGCTGAACCACAGCACCACGTTGTTCTGCACCAGCGAGAACACCAGCTGGCGGCCCGACGCCGTGGTGACGTACCCGGACAGCGCCGAGACGCCCGAGAGCGACCCGGTCTTGGCCAGCACGGTGCCCTCGGCGGCGGTGCCCTTCATGCGGCCCGCCAGCGTGCCGTCCCTGCCCGCGACCGGCAGCGCCGCCGACCAGGTGCCGAACCACGGCTTGGTCTTCGCCTTCACCAGGATCGAGGTCAGGTCGTCCGGCGACATCTGGTTCAGCCGGGACATGCCGGAGCCGTCGAAGACCTCGACCCAGTTCGGGTCGATGCCCAGGCCCGCCCACTTGCGGCTGAGCTGGTTGACACCGTTGGCGAACGAGCCGCCCGCGGTCTTGACCAGCACCTCGGCCAGCATGTTGTTGCTGTTCTTCAGCAACGGGGTGATCAGCTGGCCGAGCGTCTGCGACGTGTCGGAGGCCAGCACCGCGGCACCCTGCGGCGCCTTGGCCCGCTTGACGCCGCCGAGGACCTGGACCCCGTTCTGCTCCAACGCCTTGCCGAACACCGACGAGACGAGCCCGGTCGGATCCTTGACGGTGGACAGCGCGGTCGTCTCGACCCAGGTCGAACCGCTGACCTTGATCACGTTCGTGCCGTGCTCGCGTTCGACGGTGATGCCGGCGTCCCCGTTGGTGGTCGCCGTGCTCTGGATCTGCACCACGTCGTTCGCGGGCTCGACGCTCACCTGCACCGGCGCGCCCGTCGCGGCGCCCGGCTTCACCCGCACGAGGACCGTGCCGGCGCTGTACCGCTCGTCCGGTGAGAGCGTCAGTGCCGACGTCTCCGCGCTGTAGGAGTACGGCTCGTCGTCCCACGCCCAGCCACTGCCGTACGGCTGCGCGTCGAACGCCGTGTCGTCCAGCACGAGCGCGCCGGTCACCTGCGTGACACCGCTGTTCTTCAACGCCGCCGCCAGCGCCTGGTAGCGCGCGGCGGACATCGTCGGGTCGCCCGTGCCGCGCAGGACGAGGTCGCCGGTCAGCGTCGAACCCGAACGGGCACCGGACGACTGCAGCTCGGTCTTCCACCGGTGGTCCGGCCCGAGCAGGTCGAGCGCCGCCGCGGTCGTGAGCACCTTCAGGTTCGACGCGACCTGAGAGCGCTTACCACCTGATCTGGTGTACACGACCTCACCGGTGTTCGCGTCCCGCACGGTGATGCCGACGTCCGCGCCCTTGAGCCCGGAGTCGGCGAGGATGGCGTCGAGATCGCGGGTCAGCGCCTCGTTGCCGACCGCCACGGCGCCACCGCTGGACGTCAGGGTCAACCCCGCCGCCGCGACGACGACCGCCCCCAGTAAACGAAGTTTCACGCTTCCACCTCAGACCTGTCGCCTGACCACAACGTGTGGAAGCTACCGGCCCTGTCGGTGCGCCGATAAGTGTGTGCGCCGAAGAAGTCGCGTTGTCCCTGAACGAGTGCCGCGGGCAGCCGTTCCGAGCGAAGTCCGTCGTAGTAGGCCAAAGCGGACACGAAACCGGGCGTCGGGACACCGGACTCGACCGCGCGGACCACGACGCGCCGCCAAGCGGCCTCGGCATTCCGGACGGCGTCGCGGAAGTAGTCGTCCACCAGAAGAGACGCGAGATCCGCGTTCGCGTCATATGCCTCGCGAATGCGGTTGAGGAACCGTGCGCGGATGATGCAGCCACCGCGCCAGATCGTCGCCATCGCGCCGAGGTCGATGTCCCAGTCGAAGTTCTTCGACGCCTCGCGGATCATGTCGAAGCCCTGCGCGTACGCGACGACCTTCGACGCGTACAGCGCCTGCCGCACGTCGTCGACGAGCTCGGCGTCCGGCTTCGCCACGACCTCGCTCGCACCGAACGCGTCGCGCACGGCCTTGCGCTGGTCGGTGTGGCCGCTCAGGCTGCGCGCGAACACGGCCTCGGCGATGCCGGTGACCGGGACGCCGAGCTCCAGCGCCTCCTGCACGGTCCAGCGGCCGGTGCCCTTCTGCTCGGCGGCGTCCTCGATGACCTGCACGAGCGGCGTGCCGTCCGCGTCGACGTGCTTGAGCACCTCGGCGGTGATCTCGACCAGGTACGACTCCAGGTCGCCCGAGTTCCACTGCGTGAAGACCTCGGAGATCTCCGCCGGCGTCTGCCCGCCGACGCGGCTCAGCAGGTCGTACGCCTCGGCGATCAGCTGCATGTCCGCGTACTCGATGCCGTTGTGCACCATCTTGACGAAGTGCCCGGCACCGTCCGGCCCGACGTGCACGCAGCACGGCTGCCCGTCGACCTTGGCGGCGATCTCCTCGAACACCGGCCCGACGTGCTCGTAGGACTCGGCGGGACCACCGGGCATGATGCTGGGCCCGTTGAGGGCGCCCTCCTCGCCGCCGGAGATGCCGGCGCCGACGAACAGCAGGCCCTTCTCCTTCAGGGCGGCCTCGCGGCGGCGCGTGTCGGCGTAGTGGGCGTTACCGCCGTCGATGACCATGTCGCCGGGCTCCAGCAGCCCGCTCAGCTCGTCGATGACGGCGTCGGTCGGCCCACCGGCCTTCACCATGATGATGATCTGGCGCGGCGTCTGGAGGCTCTGCACGAGCTCCTCCAGCGTCTCGGCGCCGACGAAGTCGCCCTCGTGGCCGTGCTCGTCGAGCAGCGACTTCATCTTCGCGGGGGTCCGGTTGTGCACGGCGACCTTGAAACCGTGCCGCGCGAGGTTGCGCGCGAGGTTGCTGCCCATGGTGGCGAGACCGGTGACCGCGATACGTGCTTTGCCTTCCGTCATGGCCGACAGCCTGCCGTGTTCTCAAGCTTTGCGCGAGATGTCACAGCGTCTTCTCAGCCATCGTTTCGCCAGGTGAACCGCGTCACCCAACGGTACGTACAGCAAGGCGTAAGTTGGTTTCATGACGTTCGTGAGCGAGGGCACCTCGGCGACGGACCGCGCCGAGCGCTACGGGTCCCAGCTGGTCAAGCACTTCACGCAGAAGGACCTGGAAGGGTCCTGGGAGGACGGACGCGGTTTCGTCCGCTTCTCCGCGGGAACGGCGTCCTTCGCCGCTCTTCCGGACGCGCTGCGGCTGCGCGTCGAGGCCTCCTCGGAGGAGGACGCCGCCCGGCTGCGCGACGTCGTCGAACGGCACCTGGTGCGGTTCGGGACGCGCGACGAGCTGAGCGTCTCGTGGGACTCAAGCGGCGAGAACTGACGCCGCCATCCCGATGAGAGCGGTACCACAGACCCGCTCGAACGCCGTGCGAACCTTCGGCCTGCTCAGCACCGTGCCCAGCTGACGAGCCAGCGGGACCACCACCACCCAGAACCCCGCGAACACACCGACCGTCACGGCGCTCAGCAGCGCGGCCTGCGGCAGCGGTGGGCTGTTCGGGTCCATCGCCTGCGGGATGAGGCTCAGGAACGTGAGCATCACCTTGGGGTTCAACAGATCGCAGAGCAGGCCGCGCAGGAACACGTTGCCACCGCTGCGCGGCAGCTCCTGCTCCTTGCCCGCGCCCTTCAGCGTCATGAACCCGAGGTGGGCCAGGTACAGCGCGCCGACCGCCTTGACGAGGAAGAGCGCGGTCGGCACCGCCACCACGAGCGCGCTCAGTCCGACGGTCGCGAGCGTCGCGTGGACGAGCAGCCCGGTGACCACGCCCAGCGCCGCCGTGACGCCCAGCCTCAGGCTGCGCACCGCGTTCCCCATGATCAGGACGAAGTCGGGACCGGGCACGACCGTGATCACCACGAGTGCCAGCAGGAAAGACGTCCACGCGATGTGCATGAGCGGGATCGTCCGCCACTCGTTCTGCCACATTCCACCTGGTCAGTACGATGTTCGCTTATGCGCGAACAAGCCGAACTGGATTCGGTGGACTGGCACATCCTGGAGGAGTTGCAGAACGACGCCACCCTGCCGAACCGGTCGCTCGCCGAGATCGTCGGCCTGGCCCCGTCGTCGTGCCTGCAGCGGGTGCGCCGGCTGCGCGAGCTGGGCGTGATCACGGGCTCGCACGCCGTCGTCGACCCGGCCGTGCTCGGACTGCCGCTGGAGGCCGTCATCTCGGTGAACGTGCGGCCGCACACGCGCCCGGTGGTGGCGGCGTTCCGCGCGTTCGTGATGGCCCAGCCCGAGACGCGGTCGATCTTCCACGTCTCCGGGCAGGCGGACTTCCTGATCCACATCGCGGTGGCGGACTCCACACACCTGCAGGCGTTCCTGATGGACAAGATCGCGTCGCGGACGGAGGTGCGGAACCTGACGTCGTCGGTGGTGCTGGAGCGGGTGGAGACACGGGCGCTGACCCCGCCGGCGACCCTGCGGCCGACGCACCGGCGGCGCCGCGCGGACTAGCGGTTGAGGGTCAACGCATCCAGGTCGATCACCAGTGGTGCGGGACTGAGGAGCTCGACCTTCCCGGTACCGCCGCCGACGTACTCGTAGCGACCGTCGACCAGAACGTGTGCCGCCATGCTGATCGGGTCCTTGAGATCGACGATCCAGTAGTACTGGATACCCGCAGCAGCGTACTCATCCGGCTTGATCTTCAGGTCCGACCCGGCTTGATGACCCGCACGGGTGGTTCGAACAGGCGTGCTAGGAGCTACTCCATCAGGCGACGTCGAACCAGCGCGGCGAGGTCCACCGTCATCGGTGCCGGGCTGCGCACGTCGAGCATCCGCGAGCCTCCTCCGGCCAGCTCGTACCGGCCGTCCACCAGGGAGTACGCCGCCATGCTGACCGGCTCGTCCAGCGCGACCACCCAGTAGTCCGGGATTCCTGCGGCGGCGTACTCGCGCGGCTTCACCCGCAGGTCCACGTCCTCCGAGCCCTCGGACAGGACCTCGATCACCAGCGCCACGTCCGCCGCGTCGAAGCGCGTCACCCCGGCGTCGAAGAGCTTGCTCGAAGCCACGACGACGTCCGGCTTGCGCATGAGCGGGCGTGCGCTGTCCTTGAGGAGGACGTCGAACGCGTGCACGACGTCGAGTTCGACGGGCAGCTGGGCCTCCAACTGGTCCGCCAGCAGGCGCACCGCGCGTTGGTGCACGGGATAGCGCGGTGGCATCTCCACCAGCACCCCGTCCACCAGCTCGTGGCGGCGGCAGTCTTCCTCGGACATCTCGTCGTAGTCGGCCAGCGTGATGATCACGGCCAGGTCATCGACGTGCGACGACCCGCCCTTGATCACTCACACAGGGCCTCAGTCCGACTTGACGACCCGGATCAGCCCCTCCTGCACCACCGTGGCCACCAGCTGCCCGTCCTGCGTGAAGAACTGCCCGGTCGCCAGCCCGCGGTTCCCCGAGGCGGACGGCGAGGCGGTGTCGTACAGCAGCCACTCGTCGGCGCGGAACGGGCGGTGGAACCAGATCGCGTGGTCCAGGGAGGCGCCGAGGACCTTGTCCAGTCCCCAGTAGACGCCCTGCTTGGCCAGGACGCCGTCCAGCAGCGTCATGTCCGAGGCGTAGGTCATCACGCAGATGTGCAGCATCGGGTCGTCCGGCAGCTTGCCGTCGGCCTTCATCCACACGCGGGACACGGCCTCGCCGGGACCGTCCTCACGGGACTCCCACGGCGGCTCGGTGACGTAGCGCACGTCGATCGGACGCGGGAACTTCGAGTTCACCAGGGAGTAGCCGGCGGCCTGTTCGGTCCACGTCGGCAAGGTCTCCGGGTTCGGCACGGAGGGCATGGAGGAGGCGTGCTCGACGCCCTGCTCCTCCAGCTGGAAGGAGGCGGAGAGGGCGAAGATGGCCTTGCCGTGCTGCACGGCCACGACGCGGCGGGTGGTGAACGAGCGGCCGTCGCGGATGCGGTCCACCTCGTACACGATCGGCACCCGCGGGTCGCCGGGCCGGATGAAGTACGAGTGCAGCGAGTGCACCCGTCGTTCCACCGGCACGGTCCGACCCGCGGCCACCAGGGCTTGACCGGCGACCTGCCCGCCGAAGACGCGCACCGGCGACTCGGCGGGGGACACACCGCGGAAGATGTTCTCCTCGATGCGTTCCAGGTCGAGCAACGCGACCAGGTCGTCCACTGCGGGTTGGCCACTCACACCGGGTGGTCCGGCGGCAGCGGCACGGGCGGCCTCAGTCACGTTCCAACACTCCTACGCGTGGTCTTCCTCCCCCAGCCGGTGCACCCGGATGAGGTTCGTCGACCCAATGGTGCCAGGAGGCGATCCGGCGACCACCACCATGAGGTCACCGGCCTGGTAGCGGCCGATCTCCAGCATGGCCACGTCGACCTGGCGGACCATCTCGTCGGTGGACTCCACGCGCGGCACGATGAACGTCTCGGTGCCCCACGTCAGCGACAGCTGTGAGCGCACCGACGGCTCCGGCGTGAACGCCAGCAGCGGCAGGTGCGTGTGCAGGCGGGCCAGGCGGCGGACGGTGTCGCCGGACTGGGTGAACGCGACCAGGGCCTTGGCGTTGAGGCGCTCGCCGATGTCGCGGGCCGCGTAGGAGATCACACCGCGCTTGGTGCGCGGGACGTGCGTCAGCGGCGGCACGACGACCGACTCGGTCTCGACGGCCTCGATGATGCGGCCCATGGTCTGCACGGACTCGATGGCGTAGCGGCCGACCGAGGTCTCACCGGAGAGCATCAGGGCGTCCGCGCCGTCGAGCACCGCGTTCGCGACGTCGGACGTCTCGGCGCGGGTCGGGCGGGAGTTCGTGATCATCGAGTCGAGCATCTGGGTCGCGACGATGACCGGCTTGGCGTTCTCGCGGGCGATCTGGATCGCGCGCTTCTGCACCAGCGGCACGCTCTCCAGCGGCAGCTCGACGCCCAGGTCGCCGCGGGCGACCATGACGCCGTCGAAGGCCAGCACGATGGCTTCGAGGTTGTCCACGGCCTCCGGCTTCTCGATCTTCGCGATCACCGGGAGGCGCTTGCTGCCCGCGCGGTCCATGACCTGGTGGACCAGGTCGATGTCGGCGGGCGAGCGGACGAACGACAGTGCGATGAAGTCCACGCCCAGCGAGAGCGCGAACTCGAGGTCCTCGATGTCCTTCTCCGACAGCGCCGGCACGGAGACGTCCATGCCGGGCAGCGAGAGGCCCTTGTTGTTGCTGACGGGTCCGCCCTCGGTGACCTCGCACACGACGTCGGAGCCTTCGACCTCGACGACCACGAGGCCGACCTTGCCGTCGTCCACGAGCAGGCGGTCGCCGACCTTGGCGTCCTTCGCGAGCTCCTTGTACGTCGTCGACACGCGGTCGTGCGTGCCCTCGACGTCCTCGACGGTGATGCGGACGATGTCGCCGTTGTTCCAGTCGACAGGGCCGGCCGCGAACCGGCCGAGCCGGATCTTGGGGCCCTGCAGGTCGGCGAGGATGCCCACGGCGCGACCGGACTCGTCCGCTGCGGCGCGGACCATGTCGTAGACCTGCTTGTGGTCGGCATGGCTGCCGTGGCTGAAGTTCATCCTGGCCACGTCCATACCGGCCGCTACCAGGTCACGGACCTTTTCGGGCGTGCCAGTGGCGGGACCGAGGGTACAGACGATCTTTGCGCGTCGACTCACGTGTAGAGAGAGTAGTCCTCGTTCCTGGACCGATCCCGAACTACTCCTCGGTAATGTTCTGCCAATGGGTCGAGTGTTCCCGTTCGTGTTCGCCGCGTTGCTCAGCGTCGTCGTGTTGTTCACCCCCGAGTCAGGTGTGCCCTCCTCGCCGCCGGGCACCGACAAGGTCGTGCACCTGGTGCTCTTCGGCCTGCTCGCGTTCACCGGCCTGCACGCGAAGATCCCTCACGCGCTGTGGGCGCTGGTGGCGTACGCGGGGCTCTCGGAGGTGCTGCAGGAGCTCATCACGCCGCTGCACCGCAGCGGGGACGTCCTCGACGCACTCGTCGACGTGGCCGGGATCGGTCTCGGCTGGGCTATCGCCGCGGCTTCTCGCTCACGCCGACGTGGTCCTCGCACCACGCGTTGAGGTCCCTGAGCTGCCGCCACGCCTTGCGCACCCGGTCCAGGGCGCCCGGCTCGTGCAGCACGTCGTCGGGCTCCCAGACCTTGCGCACCCAGATCGACCGGTGCTTGAGCAGGTCGAGGTGCGGGTGGTCGTCGGCGAACCCGCGCGGCTTCGACCTCATCACGTCGCCGTGCAGCTTCCAGCCCTGCTTGACGAGCTTGTCGACGACCTTGCGCAGCAGGACGCCGTGCGCGTCGACGGAGGCGCGGTAGCGGGCCAGCTGGTCGGACTGCATGTGGAACGAGCCACCGCCCACCATCAGGCCCTCCGGGCTGAGCTGCACGTAGTACGCGCCGCCGCCGCGGCCCTTCTCGATCACGGCGCCGCAGTGGTCCTTGTACGGCGTCTTGTCCTTGGCGAACCGCACGTCGCGGTACGGCCGGAACACCTTGCCCTCACCGAACTCCCCCTCCAGCGCGAGCAGCAGCGCCTCCATGGGGGCGCGCACGTCGCGCAGGTAGGTCTCCCTGTTGTCGTCCCAGTACGCCTTCGAGTTGTCCAGCACCAGGCCGTCGTAGAAGTCGATCGCGTACTCGCCGAAACCTTCGAACGTCACCGAGTCAGCCTAGGCGGCACGCCCGAATGCGTGAAAACTCGTTTGAGCGCAGACGGTCGGGGCATACTCGGACGAATGCCACGCCGTACCACCGCGCTCGCGAACTGGCTCCAGCGGCTCGACCAGGACGCGGTGGCGGCGGTGCTGACACACCGCAGGGACGTGGGCGACCGGTTGCTGCGCACCCTCAAGGACCTCGCGTACCAGCTCACGGACCCCGACTCGGTGCACCGCGCGGAGGAGGACCTCGACCAGGGCGCGGTGGACGTGCTCGGCGCGATCGTCCGGCTGGGCCGCTCGGCGAGCGTCGACGCGGTGTGCGCGGAGCTGCGGTGCTCGGTGCGGGAGTTCGACCGGGCGTTCGCCGAGCTCAAGGTGCGCGCGCTGGCCTGGCCGGAGGGGCCGGTGCTCAAGGAGGTCAACTCGGTGCGGGCCCTGCACGCCCGGCCGCACCTCACGCCGCGGCCACCGGCGGCGCGGCGCGGGCCGGTGCCGCGGGTCTCGCCGGTCGGGCCCGCGACGTCCACCGTGGACGGGGTGGCGCGGCTGCTGGCGCACTGCGAGCGGGACGCCTTCGAGGCCCGCCACACCGGCGGTGTCGCGACCGGGGAGATCCGGCGGGTCGCGCGGGCGCTGCGGGTCACCGACGGCGTGCTGCGGCTGCGGCTGGAGCTGGCGGTCGAGGCGCAGCTGCTGGGGCTGGAGCGCGGGCGCCTGCTGCCGACGCGGCACGCCGACGCGTGGCGGGACGCGCACCCCGGGGACCGGCTCGCGCGGCTGGTCGCGGCGTGGCGGCGGATGGACTGGCGGCCCGACGCCGAACAGGCGCGGGCGGCGTTGCGCGACTACGCCGGGCAGTGCGGCGCCGAGCTGCGGCGGTCGACGCTCGCGGCGTTCAGCACCGGCCACGCGGTCGTGGAGCCCGGTGAGCTGGTCGCCGAGCTGGAGTGGGCCCGCCCGGCCGTGCACGACCTGCGGGCCACGGCGGTCGTCATCACCGAGCTGGAGGCGCTGGGGCTGGTCGCGGGTGGCGCGCTGACGCCGCTGGGACTGGCGGTGCGCGACGGCGGTGACGTGGCGGCGGCCGCGGTGGAGCTGATGCCGCCGGCCGCGGACAGGGCGGTGTTCCTGGCGGACCTGACCGCGGTGGTGGACGGCCTGCCGGGCACGGTGCTCGCCGCCACGCTGGACCTGGTGGCGGACCTGGAGGACGGCGACTCCGCGCGGGTGTGGCGGCTGTCGGCGGGGTCGATCCGGCGGGCGCTCGACGCCGGGCTGCCGTCCGAGGAGGTGCTGCTGCGGCTGGGGGTCGTGGCGGACGGGCCGCTGCCGCAGGCCGTCGAGCACCTGGTGCAGGACGTGGCACGGCGGCACGGGCAGCTGACGGTGACCGAGGTCGCGTGCTGCGTGCGGGCGGAGGACCCCGCGCTGCTGCGGGAGATCGCGCGGTCCCGGTCGCTGGCGCAGCTGGGACTGCGGTTCCTCGCGCCGACCGTGCTGGCGTCCGCGGCGCCCATGCCCGAGACGCTGGCGGCGTTGCGCGCGGCCGGGTACGCGCCGAAGGGCGTCGACGGCGCTGACCGGTCCATTGTGGAGCGTTCACGGCCGGACCGGGCGCCCGCGCGCGGTGAGCGCGGACCGGACCGGCAGCGCGCCGAGCTGGACGACCTGGAGCTCACCCAGCTCGCGGTGCGGCTGGTGGAGCAGGAACGGCAGGTCCTCGGCCGGGGCACGCCGAGGGCGAACGCGGCGCGGCTGCTGCGCGACCAGAACGTCTTCCTGCGCGACGAGGAGGTGCAGCGGCTCGCGTCGGCGCTGGTCGACGGCCGGCCGGTGCGCATCGGGTACGCGAGCGGCCCGCGGCAGACGGAGTCGGTCCTGATCACACCGGTCAAGCACCTCGACGGCGTGCTGACGGCGGACTGCGAGGGCGGTGTGAGCCGGGAGTTCCGCATCGAGCACGTCCGCGCGGTGCACGTGCCCGGCGGGTGAACACCTGGTGAAGTCGCCGCCGCACCGGTGATCACGTGCTGATACTGGGGACCGTGCCCGACCCGTTCTCCGCCGGACTGCTGATGGTGCTCGAGACCGTGCTGGAACGCTTCCTGCTCGGGCTCTTCGACGCGGCGCACAAGGGTGCGCGGGACAAGAAGCGGCAGCGGGAGCTGACCAGGCCGGGTCCGCTGGTCGAGCGGATCGGCACCGAGCTCGCCCGCGGTGAGCTCGGCGGGGTCGCGGAGAACGAGTGGCGCGCCGCCGTGGCCGCGGTGCGCGAGTCGGTCGAGGCCGCGCTGCCGCTGCGCGAGGACGAGGCGCTGCACGTGGTGCTGACGCCCGAGGCGCTGCGGGCGCACGTGCTGGCCAGGTCGGTGGCGGTGCGGCGGGCGGCCGGGCTGTCCGAGGCGGCCTCGGCCGGCTACGACGCGCTGCTCACGCGGGTGTGCGTCGCGATCGTCGAGCTGGTGCGGTCGCAGCCGGAGTACGCGCGGCGGCTGGCCGTGGCGATGTTCCAGCTCGGTCAGCGCACCGCGGACGCCGTGGCGCGGTTGCCCGAGCAGCAGCGCGCGGCCGTGGTCGCCGCGCACCGCGAGTTCGAGGACCGGTACGCCGAGCAGGTCGCGCACGCGCTGGGCGGCCTGGAGGTGTTCGGGGTCTCGCGGGGACGGGCGCCGCGCCGGCACTCGTTCGACAGCTCGTACGTGTCGCTGGCCGTGGCCAGGGTCGGTGACACCGGCGAGCTGACCGGTGCCGGGCTGCCGGTGGCGGCGGCACTGGCGGACACGCCGCGGGTGCTGGTCCGCGGCGGCGCCGGTGCGGGCAAGACGACGTTCCTGCGCTGGCTCGCGATGAACGCGCTGGGCGAGACCAGGACCTCCGGCGACGAGTGGCTCGGCCTGGTGCCGTTCTTCGTGCCGCTGCGGCAGTGCACGGCGTTGCCGAAGCCGGAGGAGCTCATCGCCTGGACCGCGGCCGTGATCGAGGAGGAGAAGCCGTCCGGGTGGGTGACCGCGCGGCTGCGGGAGGGCAGGGCGCTGGTCCTGGTCGACGGCGTGGACGAGCTGGTGTGGGAGCGGCGGGCCGAGGCGCGGCAGTGGCTCGCGCAGCTCGTGGCGGCCTACCCGAAGGCGCGGTACGCGGTCACGACCCGGCCTGCGGCGGTGCCGGAGGACTGGCTGGAGGACTGCGGTTTCGCGGCGTTCGACCTGTTGCCGTTGAGCGACAAGGGGGTCCGCGACTTCGTCGAGGCCTGGCACACGGCGGCGCGCGACGAGCCGGGGTTGCCGCGGGACGCGCGGGTGTGGCTCGCCGAGTGCGAGACGCGGCTGGTGGCGACCCTCGCGAAGCGCCCCGACCTGCGGCGGCTCGCGTCGAGCCCGCTGCTGGCGGGACTGCTGTGCGCGCTGCACCAGGACCGGAACATGCACCTGCCGCGGGACCGGCGGTCGCTGTACGAGGCGGCGCTGGACCTGCTGCTGGTGCGCTGGGACGAGGACCGCGGCCTGGTGCTGCCGGCGTTCTCCAAGGAGGAGCAGCTCGTCCTGCTGCAGCGGTTCGCGTACTCGCTGGTGCGCAACAGGGAGCTGATGGTGCCGCGCGAGGAGGCGGTGCACCGGCTGGGGAACGCGATGCGCGGCCTGCGCTCGCACGACGTGGACCCGGATGAGGCGATGCAGCGGCTGCTGGAACGCGCCGGGCTGCTGCGGGAGGCGGCCGGGGAACGGGTGCAGTTCGTGCACCGGACGTTCCGCGACTACCTGGCGGCCAAGGAGGTCGTGGACGCGGGCGACCTGAACCTGCTGGTGGACCGGGCGCACCTGGACGAGTGGCACGACGTGGTGGTCATGGCCGTCGCGCACGCCCGGCCGCGCGAACGGGCCAGGGTGCTGATGGACCTGCTGGCGGGCAACGACGACACGCGCAAGGACGAACGCGGCCGGGACAGGCTGCGGCTGCTCGCGCTGGCGTGCCTGGAGCAGGCCGACGTGATCGAACCGGAGACCGCACGCGCGCAGGTGACGTCGGCGGCGGCCGCGCTGATCCCGCCGACGAGCTTCGCGCACGCCGACGCGCTGGCCGAGGCCGGGTCGTTCGTCGTGGACCTGCTGCCGGGACCGGAGGCGGTGGCCGAGGCCGCGTTCGTCGTGCGGACGCTCGCGAACATCGGCGGTGAGGGCGCGTGGGAGCGGCTCGCGGAGTTCGTGGCCGTGGACCAGGTGATGGTCGTCGACGAGCTGCTGAGGGCGTGGCGGAACACCCCGGACGCGGAGGACTACGCGCGGACCGTGCTGTCCGGGGTTGACTTCGGCGACCGGCGGGTGGACGTCCGCGGCTGGCACCGCATCCAGTTCATCGCGCACCTCGCGAAGCTGCGGTACGTGCGGTGCATCGGCAACATCAACCCGCTCGACCCGCTGGGCGCCATGCCCGCGCTGCACCGGCTGGAGCTGTGGCAGAACGAGGTGGTGCGCGAGCTGGCCCCGCTCGCATTGTCGGGGTCGCTGCGGGAGCTGCACCTGAGCCGGTGCCGGCCGCTGGGGCGGCTCGACCTGGCGCCGGTGCGGGGACTCGATGAGCTGCACCTGCACTTCAGCCGGGTCGACCTCGCGTCGCTGGAGGGCGGTGCGCTGCGGCGGTTGCAGGTCCGCGACGAGGGCCTCGACGGCGGTCTGGCGGCGCTGCCCGCGTTGCCCGCGCTGCGGCACCTGGCCCTCGACCACCGCCCGCCCTACCCGCTGGCGGGGCTGGAGCGGTGGCCGACCATCACGACGCTGGAGGTGTTCGGGGTGCCCGCGGCGGACGAGCTGCGCGTGCTGCCCGCGCTGGAGCACCTCGTCGTGCACCAGCCGGAGTCACCGGCCCGGCTGGCCGGGCTGCGCCGGGAGCTGCCGGGGCTGCGGATCACCACCTGATGTCGGCGAGGCTGCCCAGCGGCGGGCGCCGCGACGCGTCCTGCGGCTGCACGGCGGACGTCTCGGCGGCGTGCAGCTCGGCCGGGAACGTGAAGCTCACCCGCTGTTCGAGCTCGGTCAGCGACACCTGGAACACCCGGAACTCGTCGAGGTCGAGCGCCTCGGCCAGCACGAGGTTCTGGGTGAGCAGGAACGCGCTGCAGCGCAGCTCGCCGTCCACGACGAACGCGATGGCCTTGAAGAACTCGCGCGGGATCGGGACACCGCGGAACACCCGGTCGTCGACGTTGAACACCGGTCCGCCGTAGACGCTCACCCTCAGGTCGTCCACGTCGACGTCGGCGAGCACCGCGTCCTCCAGCCGCCCCCAGAGGCCTTCCTTGGTGCTCTGGTTGAAGTCGTCCATCTGCGGGGTGATGTTCGTGAAGAAGAACGAGTCCCGGTTGGCCTTCTTCGCCTCCGCCGTCGGCCCCCAGCACAGGTCGGCGCGGCGCGCGATGTGGCCGCGGTCGAGCCGGTTGTCGCGGTAGAGCTCGTCACCGGTCTGGAACTCCGCGGGCACCCTCGGGTCCTTGACGAACGGGATGCCGGTGCGGCTCAACGCCTTCATGGCGGCGCCGTCGATGTTCCACGCCACCCAGCTCGCGAACCTGCGCGACCTGCTCAGCGCGAGCGAGAAGTGGGTGTAGTCGATGGTGGTCGAGCCGTTCAGCTCGACCGCGTCCTCGGCGCCCGCCCCGGTCAGCACCGGAATCCCGGCGTCCGTGCCGAGGAAGCCGGTGTCGAAGCCCGTCTGCACCGCTGTGCTGGTCATGTGTCGCCCCCTGTGACTCACCTGCAGGATCGACAGTGTCACCACGACCGTTAGCGGCGTACACCCGAACGGCCCAGTGCCGCGACCACAGCCGGCCGCGGCACCGGACCCCGCACTACCTGCCGACCAGCTCGACGGTGCGGCCCGCGCGGCGGGACTCGTCGACCCACTGGTCGATCGCCTGCACGCAGGCCTGGTCGAGGTGCCGGACCCCGCTCAGGTCCATCCTGACGTGGTCCCTGTCGACGCCGTCGAGCACGTCGAGCAGGTTCGGCAGCCGCAGGAACGTGGCGTTGCCCTTCAGCTCCAGCCCGTCCGGGGTGACGACCACCGACAGCCGGGACACGTCCCAGGCGGTCTTCACGATCGCCGCGAGCAGGCCGACCAGCGTGCCGGTCAGCAGGTCCGTGGCGACGATGAGCCCAGCCGTGAGCACCAGGACCGCGCCCTCGGCCCGGTCGGTGCGCCACAGCGCGACGACCTGCTTGAGCCCGAGCAGCTTCCACCCGGCGTGCACCAGCACGGCGGCGAGCACGGCCACCGGGATCAGCGCGAGCAGCCCCGGCAGCGCCACCACGAACAGCAGCAGCCACACGCCGTGCAGCACCCGTGACGCCTTCGTCCGCGCGCCCGCCGCCACGTTGGCGGAGCTGCGCACGATCACCGCCGTCATCGGCAGTGCGCCGAGCAGGCCGCAGATCGTGTTGCCCACGCCCTGCGCCACCAGCTCCTGGTCGTACTTCGTCCGCGGCCCCTCGTGCATCCGGTCCACCGCGGCCGCGCTGAACAGGCTCTCCGCGGAGGCCACCAGCGCGAACACCACCGCGGAGCCGACCACCCCGGCGCCGAGCAGCGAGAACTCCGGCAGGTGCACGTCCGTGGCCAGCTCACCGACCTGGATCCGCGCCACCGGCAGTCCCGCCACCTCGGCGACCGCGGTGCAGACCACCACTCCGATGAGCACACCCGGCACCGCACGCCAGGCGAACCGCTGCCACAGCAGCATGATCGCGATCGTCGCGACGCCCAGCAGCACCGCCGCGGGCGTCACCGCGAGGTCGACCAGTCCCGCGACCTTCTCCCCCGTCGTGGCCGGCGCCTGCGCGCCGACCAGCGGGTAGAGCTGCCCGAGCACCAGCACCAGGCCGATGCCCGCGAGCATGCCCTGCACCACCGACGGCGAGATCGCGCGGAACCACCGCCCGCACCGCGCCAGGCCCAGGACCACCTGCAGCAGTCCGGCGCCGAGCACGATCACGCCGAGCGCGGCGATCCCGTGCGTGCCGACCGCGTCCGCCACCAGCACGGTCAACCCGGCCGCCGGTCCGCTCACCTGCATCGTGCTGCCCGGCAGCAATCCGACGACGATCCCGCCGACCACGCCCGTCACGATCCCGAGCTCGGCCGGCACCCCCGACGCCACCGCCACACCGACGCACAGCGGCAGCGCCACGAGGAAGACGACGACCGACGCACCCAGGTCGGCCCACACCTTGTTCTTCATCCGGACCCCGCCCCCTTACAGCGGCAGGAACGCGTGCTCGGCGCACGCGGAGACCTCGCCGGTCTCGATGTCGTAGAACCAGCCGTGCACGCGGAGCTCGCCTCGGTCGACCTTCTCCGCCACGAACGGGTAGTCGAGCAACGCCCTCAGCTGCGCGCGCACGTGCTCCTGCCCCTCGCCGCGCAGGGCGGGGTCCGCGGAGCTGCGCGGCCGCTGCTCACCGAGCCAGCCGCGCATGGCCGGCAGGTGGTCGATCGCGGCGCCGTTGAGCGCCATCACCGCACCGCAGTGCGAATGCCCGCACACGACGATCTCGCTGACGCCGAGCTGCAGGACGGCGAACTCGATCGTCGCCATCTCACTCGTGGGCGCGTTCAGCGAATACGGCGGAATGACGTTGCCCGCCGTCCTGAGCTCGAAGAGAGAGCCCGGTTCCGCGCCGGTGATGGCCGCGGTGACGATGCGCGAGTCGGCGCACGTGATGAACATCGTCGACGGCTTCTGCCCCCGCGCGAGCTGCTCGCCAATGGCCTGGGGCCGCGACTTGGCGTGTGCGCGGGCATGCTGAACAAAGCGGTGGAAGTCCACGGGAATCCCTCACTGCTGGGGTTGAGATCTGTGTTCAGTTGGAACCGACCGGCGGGGACCGATCAGTTCCGGAACACCTGCAGTGCGGGTGGTGTGCGCCAGACCGCTGTCGGTTCGGCGGCGGGAACCGGCTTGGCACCGGTCGCCTCGACGCGCGGCGCGAGGGCCACCTCACGGGGCTTGGCCACGGTGGATGAACGTTCAACCGCCGAAGCGGCCGTCAGCAGGCGCAACCGGCTCGGTTCGCGCTCCTCGCGCGGCGCCTCTTCCTTCGGGGCCGACGTCTTGGACTTGGGCGGCGGCGCGCCGATCGACGCGGTCGACACCGCCGGGGCCAGCACGGCGCACAGGGCGACCACGACGGCCAGCAACACACTGCGCATGGTTCACCCCCCGACCGAGTTGATCTCGCACTTCCAGTTTTACCCGAGCGGATGACCAATGGGTTAACGGGGGCGCGATTGCACCGTCTCAACCGGCAAATTCACCCGAAAGGTGCTTCGCGTTTCACGGAGTGGAACGACGCTCACGCCTGACACACACCCTAGTCCTCCATTCAGTTTGTGGCGCAAATCATCAGCGAAGGGCCGAACCTTTCTCGTTCCCATCACGAAGGACACCTCACGCGGACTTTTACCGGCGCGGAACTGCTTGGATGACGGCGTGACCGCCTACGACGTCGCCCGGCTCCTGCCCGTCATCGAGGAACTGCGCGCGTTGTGCCGTTCGCTTGCCGTTCTGGACCTCGTGCTGAACCCGGACGACGACGTCCGGCGCCACCGGTTCGACGCCTCGTGGGCGCCCGGTGAGGAGCTGGCGTCCATGGACGACGGCTCGGGCAACGAGTACTCCGTCGTGTTCACGGCGGCGGGCGCGTACGTGCGCGGTTTCGACCACGAGTCGCCGATGAGTCCCTATGCCACCGACGACGACCAGCCGTGGCCCGGTGTCGTCGACGCCGTGCCCGAGGTGTTCCGGCAGTGCGTGGAGGAGCCGGCGTTCTGCGACGAGGGCGTCCCGCGCAGCACGGTGTGCCTGTGGCGGCGCACCGACGACACCGCCTGGCAGCACGGGGAGATCGACTTCCCCGACGACGACCAGGACGGGGCGGACTGGCTGTTCGCGCTGCTGACCGACCGCACACCGGAGGCGTACCAGGACTGGGCGCGGGACTACTACGAGATGCCGGTCGACCTCGGCGCGGTGCGGCACGTGTACGCCGGGCGGCCGCTGACTTCGGACGTGGTGACCGCGCTCAACCCCGCCACGACCCTGGCCGCGGTGGCGGACCGGGTGGCCGCCACGGGCTACCCCGTCCGCTGAAAGGCGAACGCCCCGGTCCGACGTCGTTGTCGGGGCCGGGGCGCCATGCTGCTGACCGCTGGTCGGACGTCGTTGTCAGACCACGGCGAGCGGAAGCTGGTTGGGGATCACGGGCGAGGGCAGGTTGGACGAGCCGGTGAGGAACCTGTCCACGGCGTGCGCCACGGACCGGCCCTCGGCGATCGCCCACACCACCAGCGAGGCGCCGCGATGGGCGTCGCCGCAGACGAAGACGCCGGGGGCGGTCGTCTGCCAGTCGGAACCGCACGAGATGGTGCCGCGCGACGACAGCGGGATGCCGAAGTCGTCGAGGACCTTCATGTGCTCGACACCCTCGAAGCCGATGGCGAGCAGCACCATGTCCGCGGGCAGCAGCTCGACCTCGTCGGACACCGGCACGACCTGGCGGCGGCCGGAGGAGTCCCGCTCGACGCGCACCTGCTGCAGCTCGATGAACCGCACGTGGCCGGCTTCGTCGCCGACGAAGCGGCGGACCGCCACGGTGAAGCGGCGTTCGCCGGCCTCCTCGTGCGCGGGGTACGTGCGCAGGACGTGCGGCCACACCGGCCACGGCGAGCGGTCGTCGTCGCGGACCGACGGCGGCATCGGGTACTGGTCGAGCTGCGTCACGGACAGCGCACCCTGGCGGGTCGCGGTGCCGTAGCAGTCGGCGCCGGTGTCGCCACCGCCGATGACGATGACGTGCTTGCCCTCGGCCGAGATGCCGCTCGGCCCGTCGCCCTCGCAGGCCCGGTTCGCGGGGACCAGGTGGTCCATCGCGAGGTGGATGCCGTCGAGGTCGCGGCCGGGCGTGGACTTGTCGTCACGGCCGCGCAGCGCGCCGACGGCGAGCACGACGGCGTCGAAGTCCGAGCGCAGCTGCTCGACGGTGATGTCGACGCCGACCTCGCAGCCGGTGACGAACCTGGTGCCCTCCTTGCGCAGCTGGGACAGCCTGCGGTCGAGGACCTTCTTCTCCATCTTGAACTCGGGGATGCCGTAGCGCAGCAGGCCGCCGAGGCGGTCGTCGCGTTCGTAGACGACGACCTCGTGACCCGCGCGGGTCAGCTGCTGGGCGGCGGCGAGACCGGCGGGACCGGACCCGACGACCGCGACGCGCTTGCCGGAGGACACCGCGGCCGTGGACGGCTGCACGTAGCCGTTCTCCCACGACATGTCCGCGATGGTCTCCTCGACCCGCTTGATCGCCACGGCACCACCGGCATCGTGGGAGATCGCCAGCACGCAGGCGGCCTCACACGGTGCCGGGCACAGCCGCCCGGTGAACTCCGGGAAGTTGTTGGTGGCGTGCAGCCGGTCGGAGGCGAGCTCCCAGTCGCCGCGGCGCACCAGGTCGTTCCACTCCGGGATCAGGTTCCCGAGCGGGCAACCGGCGGTTCCGCTGTGGCAGAACGGGATGCCGCAGTCCATGCACCGCGTCGCCTGCGTGCGCACGGCGGCGTTGCGCTCCTCCGGGGCCTCCTGGAGGTAGACCTCGTTCCAGTCCTGCAACCGTTCCGGCTTCGGGCGCTTGGGCGCGTCGGAGCGGGAGTGCTTGAGAAAACCCTGTGGATCAGCCACGAGACGCCTCCATGACAGCCGCGTCAACGTCCCGGCCCTCGGCGCGGGCGAGGCGCATGGCCTCGAGAACGCGCTGGTAGTCGCCGGGCATGACCTTCGTGAACGCACCGGCTCGACGGGTCCAGTCACCGAGCAGCGAGGCCGCGACGGCGGAGCCGGTCAGCTCGTGGTGCCTGGTGACGACGTCCTTGAGCCAACGCAGGTCCTCGGCGCTGAGGCGCTGCAGTTGCACCATCTCCTGGTTCACCGACAACGGGTCCAGGTCCAACACGTACGCGATGCCGCCGGACATGCCGGCCGCGACGTTGCGACCGGTCGGGCCGAGCACGACGGCACGGCCTCCGGTCATGTACTCGAACGCGTGGTCGCCCACGCCCTCGGCCACCAGCGTGGCACCGGAGTTGCGGACGCAGAAGCGTTCGCCGACCCGGCCGCGCAGGAAGATCTCACCCGACGTGGCGCCGTAGCCGATCACGTTGCCCGCGATCACCTGCAGCTCCGCGCGGAACGGCGCGTCGTCGTGCGGGCGGACGACGATCCGGCCGCCGGACAGGCCCTTGCCGACGTAGTCGTTGGCGTCGCCGACCATCTCCAGCGTGATGCCGCGCGGCAGGAACGCGCCGAGCGACTGGCCGGCCGAACCCGTGAGCTTCACGTGGATCGTGTCGTCCTCCAGGCCCTCGCCGCCGTAGCGGCGGGTGACCTCGGCGCCCAGCAACGTGCCGACGGTGCGGTTGACGTTGCGGACCGGCAGCTCCAGCTTCACCTGGTGCGCGTCCTCCAGCGCCGCCTCCGCGAGCTGGATGAGCGTGCGGTCCAGGGCCCGGTCGAGGCCGTGGTCCTGGTCGCGGACGCGGCGCTTGGCCGTGGGGTACGGCGTCTCGGGCACCTCGAAGACCGGGTCGAGGTTCAGGCCCTCGATCTTCCAGTGCTCGATCGCCTCGTCCTTGTCGAGCAGCTCGGCGTGGCCGACGGCCTCGTCGATCGTGCGGAAACCCAGCTCCGCCAGCAGCTCCCTGACCTCCTGCGCGATGAACTCGAAGAAGTTCACGACGTGGTCGGCCTGGCCGGTGTAGCGGGCGCGCAGGTCGGGGTTCTGCGTGGCGACGCCGACCGGGCAGGTGTCCAGGTGGCAGACGCGCATCATCACGCAGCCCGCGACGATCAGCGGTGCCGTGGCGAAGCCGAACTCCTCGGCACCGAGCAGCGCGGCGACCACGACGTCGCGGCCGGTGCGCATGGCGCCGTCGACCTGGACGGTGATGCGGTCGCGCAACCCGTTGAGCAGCAACGTCTGCTGGGTCTCGGCGAGGCCGATCTCCCACGGCGTGCCCGCGTGCTTGAGCGAGTTCATCGGCGAGGCACCGGTGCCGCCGTCGTAGCCCGAGATGAGCACGACGTCCGCGTGCGCCTTGGCCACGCCCGCCGCGACCGTGCCGACGCCGATGGAGGAGACCAGCTTCACGTGGACGCGGGCCTGCTCGTTGGCGTTCTTGAGGTCGTGGATGAGCTGCGCCAGGTCCTCGATCGAGTAGATGTCGTGGTGCGGCGGCGGCGAGATCAGGCCCACGCCGGGCGTGGAGTGCCGGGTGCGCGCCACCCACGGGTAGACCTTGAAGCCGGGCAGCTGGCCGCCCTCGCCGGGCTTCGCGCCCTGCGCCATCTTGATCTGGATGTCCGTGGCGTTCACGAGGTACTCGCTCGTGACGCCGAACCGTCCACTCGCGACCTGCTTGACCGCGGAACGGCGTTCCGGGTCGTACAGGCGCTCGCGGTCCTCGCCGCCCTCGCCGCTGTTCGACCGGCCGCCGAGGCGGTTCATCGCGATGGCCAGCGTCTCGTGCGCCTCGGCCGAGATCGAGCCGTAGGACATGGCGCCGGTGTTGAAGCGCTTGACGATCGCGCTGACCGGCTCGACCTCGTCGATCGGGATCGGCGTGCGGCCCTCGGTGCGGAACTTGAACAGGCCGCGCAGCGTGCCGCCCTGCCGGGAGATGCGCTCGACCTCCGCCGTGTACTGGCGGAAGACGTCCTCCTTGCGCGTCTTCGTGGCGTGCTGCAGCAGGAACACCGTCTCCGGCGTGAACAGGTGCAGCTCGCCCTCGCGGCGGTACTGGTAGTCACCGCCCACCTCGAGGCGGCGGTGCGCGCGGTCGGTCGGGTTGTCCGGGTACGCGCGCCGGTGGCGCAGCGCCACCTCCTCGGCGAGCACGTCCATGCCGGCACCGCCGAGCTTGGACTGCGTGCCGGTGAAGTACTCGTCGAGCAGGTCGTTCGACAGGCCGACGGCCTCGAAGATCTGCGCGGCGGTGTAGGCGCCGACCGTCGAGATGCCCATCTTCGACATGATCTTCAGGACGCCCTTGACGAGCGCCTTGACGTAGTTGCGGATCGCCTTGTGCGCCGGGACGCCGGTGATGGCGCCCTGGCTGATCAGGTCCTCGATCGTCTCGAACGCGAGGTACGGGTTGACCGCGGCGGCGCCGTAGCTCAGCAGCGCGGCGACGTGGTGGACCTCGCGGCAGTCGCCGGACTCGACGACGAGCGCGACGCGCAGGCGTTCCTTGGTGCGCACCAGGTGGTGGTGCACCGCGGAGACCAGCAGCAGCGACGGGATCGGCGCCATCCGGTGGTCGGAGTCGCGGTCGCTCAGCACCAGCGTGCGGGCGCCGTTCGCGATGGCCTCGGACGCCTCGCGGCGCACCCGCTCGACCGCCGCGGCCAGCGCGTCGCCACCACCGTCCACCTCGTACAGTCCGGACAGGACGGTGCACGCGAAGCCGGGCAGGTCGCCGTCGTCGTTGATGTGGATGAGCTTGGCGAGCTCGTCGTTGTCGATCACCGGGTAGTCGAGGGTGACGTGCCGGCAGGAGACGGGACCGGGGTCGAGCAGGTTCTGCTCGGGGCCCATCACGCGCTTGACCGAGGTGACGATCTCCTCGCGGATCGCGTCCAGCGGCGGGTTCGTGACCTGGGCGAAGTTCTGCACGAAGTAGTCGTAGAGCAGCCGGGAGCGCTGCGACAGCGCGGCGACCGGGGTGTCCGTGCCCATGGAGCCGAGCGGCTCCTGGCCCATGACCGACATGGGCGTGAGCAGGATGCGCAGCTCCTCCTCGGTGTAGCCGAAGGTGAGCTGGCGGCGCACGACCGACTCGTGGCTCTGCACCACGTGCTCGCGGGCGGCGAGGTCGGCGAGGTCGAGCAGGCCCGCGTGCAGCCACTCGTCGTAGGGCTGCTCGGAGGCGAGGCCCGACTTGAACTCCTCGTCGTCGACGATGCGGCCCTGGGCGGTGTCCACGAGGAACATCCGGCCCGGCTGCAGCCGGCCCTTGGCGACGACCTGGTCGGACGGCACGTCCAGCACACCGGACTCGGAGGCCAGCACGACGCGGCCGTCGGCGGTCTGCCACCAGCGGGCGGGGCGCAGGCCGTTGCGGTCGAGCACCGCGCCGACGACCTCGCCGTCGGTGAACGTGACGCACGCCGGGCCGTCCCACGGCTCCATCAGCGAGGCGTGGAACTGGTAGAACGCGCGGCGCTTCGGGTCCATCGTGGCGTGGTTCTCCCACGCCTCCGGGATCATCATCAGCACCGCGTGCGGCAGGCTGCGGCCGCCGAGGTGCAGCAGCTCCAGCACCTCGTCGAACGACGCGGAGTCCGAGCCGTCCGGGTCGCAGATGGGGAACAGCCGCGCGAGGTCGCCGGGGATGAGGTCGCTCTCCAGCAGTGCCTCGCGGGCGCGCATGCGGTTGCGGTTGCCGCGCACGGTGTTGATCTCACCGTTGTGGGCGACGAACCGGAACGGGTGCGCCAGCGGCCACGACGGGAAGGTGTTGGTGGAGAACCGGCTGTGCACCAGCGCGATCGCCGACCGCAGCCGCTCGTCGTGCAGGTCGGGGAAGAACGCCGGCAGCTGCTCGGTCGTCAGCATTCCCTTGTAGACGATCGTGCGCGCCGACAGCGACGGGAAGTACACGCTGCCCTCGTGCTCCACGCGCTTGCGCAGGCAGAAGGTCAGGCGGTCCAGGGCGACGCCGGTCTCGTCGCGCGTGCCCTTCACGAAGAGCTGGGCGAAGTGCGGTGCCACGGACAGCGCCGTCGGGCCCACGTTCGCCTTCTCGGCGTCGACCGGGACGTCGCGCCAGCCGAGCACCTCGAGGTTCTCCTCGACGGCGATGCGCTCGATCTGCTCCCGCGCGGCCTCGCGGTCCTCGGCCTCGAACGGCAGGAAAGCGATTCCCGCCGCGTACCCGCCGCGCTGCGGCAGGTCGAAGTCGACGACAGCGCGCAGGAACTCGTCCGGCAGCTGGAGCAGGATGCCGGCGCCGTCGCCCGAGGTGGGCTCTGCTCCGGCTGCGCCACGGTGTTCCAGGTTGGCCAGGGCGGTGAGCGCGTCGCTCACGATGCCGTGGGAACGCCTGCCCTGGATGTCGGCCACCATCGCGACACCACAGGCGTCGCGTTCATCAGCGGGGTCGTAGAGACCCTGGGGGCCGGGGATGGCGGAGAAGATCACTGCGCAGACCTCCTTCGTCGTCCTCGCGTAAAGAACTAAAGTCCTCGTGCTCAGACCTCGAACCAACAGGTGGGAGCACGGGACGACGATGGCCCGCGTGTTGACGCGACTTTAACAGCCGCGAAACCCGGGGACACCATCCAATGGGTGATCCAGGTCATGGAAGCGTAACGATTTCCCAGCGCTGAGCGACATTGCAGCGAACGTCGAGGCCCGTTACGGCTGAGTTAGCGTAACCGAACGTTCAACTTCGGCCAGCGCGATGAGAGCTGCACAACATTCGCGTGTTGCCACAAGATCAGCTGGGTAACCCCTCCTTCTTCCTGGTCAGACGCCTGCCGTCCCAGTTAGCGGACGCTCACACCGCACCGCCCGCTCCGCCGGGATGTCGTTCGTTTCCGGTCAAAAAACCGAGGTCCCGGTCCTCCGCGTCGCGTGCGGGAGGACCGGGACCTCGGTCTTCGCAGGGCTTGGCCGCCGTCAGGTCACGTGGCCGGGAGCGAGAGGGGGTCGCCCCCGGCCACGGACGCCTCAGTGGGCCGGGACCGCCACCTTCGCGGTCTCGTCCTCGCCGGACTGCTTCGCGAGCAGGTCGTCGACGTCGACGCTGCCGGGGTTGTTCAGCACCTCGGTCAGGCGGTCCCTGTCGAGGGACTTCTGCCAGGCGGCGACCACGAGCGAGCCGACGCCGTTGCCGATGACGTTGGTGATGGCGCGGGCCTCGGACATGAACCGGTCGATGCCGACGATGAGCGCGATGCCGACGGCCGGGATGGCGCTGTGCGCCTCGAACGCCTGCAGCGAGGCGGCCAGGGTGACCAGGCCGGCGCCGGTGACGCCCGCCGCGCCCTTGGACGCGATCAGCATGAACAGCAGCAGGCCGATCTGCACGCCGATCGACACGTCGTGACCGGTGGCCTGGGCGATGAAGATGGCGCCCATGGTCAGGTAGATGCAGGTGCCGTCGAGGTTGAACGAGTACCCGGTCGGGATGGTGAGGCCCACGACCGACTTCTGCGCGCCCGCCGCCTCCAGCTTGACCATCATGCGCGGCAGCACCGACTCCGAGGACGACGTGCCGAGCACGATCAGGATCTCGTCCTTGATGTAGCGCAGGAACTTGAAGAGGCTGAAGCCCGCGACCTTCGCGACGATGCCGAGCACCACGACGACGAACAGCAGGCAGGTGGCGTAGAAGGAGCCCATCAGCCACAGCAGCTTGCCGAGCACGCTGCCGCCGAACTTGCCGACGGTGTAGGCGATGCCGCCGAACGCACCGATCGGCGCGACGTACATGACGATCTTGATGATGCCGAACATCACCTTGGAGAGCGTCTCCATCGCGGACACGACCTTGGCGCCGCGCTCGCCCATGCCGGCGACCGCGATGGCCACGAGGATCGCGACCACGAGCACCTGGATCAGCTGCCCGTCGGTGAACGCGCTGACGAACGACTTCGGCACGAGGCTCAGGATGAAGCCGGTGACACCGGTCTCCGCGCTGGAGGCGTCCTTCAGCGTCTTGTCGGCGGCACTCGCGTTCAGCTGGATGTCGCCGCCGTGGTGACCCGGCTGCACGATGTTCACGACGAGCAGGCCGATGGCGAGCGCCACGGTCGTCATCGCGGTGAAGTACAGGATCGTGCGGAGTGCGAGACCGCCCGCCTTGGCGAGGTTCCCGAGGCCGGCGATGCCGACGATGATCGTGGCGAAGATGGTCGGGGCGATCACCACCTTGACCAGGTTCACGAACAGGTCGGCGAGCCACTTCATCTCGGACGCCTGCTTCGGGAACAGGAACCCGACCGCGGCGCCCAGCACGATGGAGACCAGCACCCAGAAGTAGAGGTGCCTGTAGATCGGTTTGCGGCCTGTGGTGGTGGTCGCCACTGTTCCTCCTCGAACACTTCGCGTTGGGTAGGAGGGTGAGCCGCGCCACGCACAGCGACAAGGCGGTGCCCGGAAACTTCAGACAGACCTGACGTAACGGTTAGTCTTCGGTGGTGTCGCTCAGCCGTCGCACACTTCTGCTAGGGGGTGCCCTCGCTCTCACGGGGTGCACCCCGCGGAAGGTCGAGGCACCCGCGCGGCTCGTGCTGGCCACCGGCCCGGACGGGGCGGTGTTCCGCGAGATCGGGGCGGCGCTCGCACGGGTGCTCGCCGAGCAGCTGCCCGGCACCGAGGTGGTCGCGCAGCCGACCGGCGCGTCGGTGGAGAACCTGCGGCTGCTCGCCGAGGGGAAGGCCGACCTGGCGCTGTCCTCTTTGGACGCGATCGAGCCGCCGGAGAGCGTGCGCGCGGTCGGGCGGCTCTACGACAGCTTCATGCAGATCGCGGTGCGCAAGGAGTCGTCCATCGAACGGCTCGCGGACCTCGCGGGCAAGCGGATCTCTTTGGGGCCCGTGGGTTCCGGCACGGAGTTCACCGGACGGCGGCTCTTGCAGTACCTCGGCGGTGCGTCCGCTGTGGACGAACGCATGGCGCACGCGGTGGCCTCGCGCCGACTCGCCGACGGCTCGCTGGACGCGCTGCTCGCGCTGACCGGCATCCCGACCGACGCGGTCTACAACATCAAGGACCAGGTGCGGCTGATCAACCTCCAGGACGAGGCGGTGCGGCTCCACCGGGAGTTCCGCGGCCCGTACATCCCGGCGACGATCCCCCAGTCGGTGTACAACCCGATCCCGGCCTGCCACACGTTCGCGGTGCCGAACCTGCTGCTCGCGCACGAGTCGCTGAGCGCGGACGTGGTGGAGGTCGTGACGCGGACGGTGTTCACCGAGACCGCGCGGATCGTGGAGGGGCACCCCGAGGCGTCGCGGATCAACGTGCGCACCGGCATCGCGACCGGTGAGGTGCCGTTGCACGAGGGCGCCATGCGGTGGTTCCGCTCGGTCAAGCGCTGAGGCTGATCTTCACGTCGAGGCCGGGACCGGCGTCGTGCAGCGTGAGCGCACCGCCCGCGGACTCGATCAGCTCGGCGCAGATCGCGAGGCCCATGCCGGTGCCGGGCACGTTCTGGTGCTTGGTCGCGCGCCAGAACCGCTGGAGCGCGTGCTCGCGTTCGTCGGCGGTGAGCCCGTCGCCGTTGTCGACCACGTGCAGCTCACCCTTCGCGCCGGTGACCACGACCTCGGTGGCGTTGGCGAGGCGGATGGCGTTGCTGACCAGCTCGTCGAGCACGCTGCCCAGGCCGCCGGGCGGTTCCTGCATGGTGAGCCCCGGTGGCACGGTGACCTTCAGCTCGACCCCGGCCCGGTGGGCGAGCGCCTGCCAGCCGGCCCGGTGCGTGGCGAGGAGCTGGTCGATCTCGACGGGTTCGGTGTCGCGGGCGCTGTCGAGGCGGGTCGCGGCGAGCAGCGTGTCGAGCACCCGGCCCATCTCCTCCGCCTCGTCCACGGCGATCTGGTGCGCTTCCCGCCCGTGTTCGCCGCCGACGTGCGGCTCCAGGTTGTCGACGGCGAGCCGCAGGCTGGCCAGCGGGTTGCGCAGCTGGTGCGACGCGTCGGCCACGAACGCCTTCTGCCTGGTCAGGGCCCTGCCGACGACGTCGACCATGGTGTTGAAGCTGCGGGCGAGCCTGCGCAGCTCCGGCGGTCCGCCGACCTCGTCCGCGCGCACCTCCAGGTTGCCCTGCGCGACCGCTGCCGTGGCCTCGTCGAGCCGGCGCACCGGCCGCAGCACCCACCGCGACATCGGCCACGCCGCCGCGACCACCGCGAGCATCGGCGCGAGCCCGGCCAGCCCCATCAGCCCCCACTGCCGCAGCACCTCGCCGCGCAGCGCGGCGGTCGGCGAGATCGTGACGACCGCCGCCACCACCTCGCTGTCCCGCCCGACCGGCTCGACCACGACCATCGGGTCGGTCCGCCACGGCCAGCCCGAGTACCCGGCCGGCGGCGAGTACCCGGACAGCGCCGCGCTGAGCCCGCCCTCGACCAGGTCGTCGTGCGGGTCGAAGCCGTTGCGGGAGGTGATGAGCACGCTGCGGTCGGCGCTGACCAGCGCCACCGTGATGCCGTAGACGTCGTCGTACCGGTCGAACTCGTCGCGCAGCAGCTCCGTGCGGTCCGACTGCAACGCGCTCTCCGCGAGCGAGGCGAACCGGCTGGCGTCCCCGAGGCGGTCGAGGTAGGTCGTCTGGGTCTCGCGCTGCACCACGGCGGAGGCGAGCGGGATGCCGAGCGCGGCGACGAGGGCGACGAGCAGCGGGACGGTGATGACGAGGAGTCTGCGCAGCATCAGCCGCCGTCACTGGTTCGCATCGGGCACCTCACGGCGTTCATCATCCGGTACCGCGACGACACCCCGCAGTGCCGTGTTCCCGAAGTCACCCCCGGTAACCCTGCTCGCCCCGCACCTGCCGGAGAAGCTAGGTGGCCAGGCGGTAGCCGACGCCCCTCACGGTTTCGATCTTCACGTCGGTGCCGAGCTTGCCGCGCAACGCCGCGATGTGCGTGTCCAGCGTGCGCGAGGGCGCCTCCCAGTGCGCCTGCCACACCTGGTCGACGATGAAGTCGCGGCTGACCACCTCACCGGCCCTGGTCGCGAGCAGCGCGAGCAGGTCGAACTCCTTGCGGGTGAGCGACAGCGGCGTGCCGTCGAGGGTGGCGACGCGGGTGGGCACGGAGATGCTCAGCGCGCCCACCCGCACCGGGCCCTCGGCCTCCGGCTCCGCCCGGTGGGTGCGGGTGCGGCGCAGCACCGCCTCGATGCGGGCGAGCAGCTCCGAGGTGCCGAACGGCTTCACCACGTAGTCGTCGGCACCCGCGCGCAGGCCCAGGACGCGTTCGCGTTCCTCACCGCGCGCGGTCACGGTGATCACCGCGGTGCCCGGCCGGTGCCGCAGCTCGCGCAGCACGTCCAGGCCGTCGCCGTCGGGCAGGCCGAGGTCGAGCAGCACCACGTCCGCGGGCGCGGCTTTGAGGGCGTCGGCGGCCGTGGCCACCCGGTGCACCTCGTAGCCCGCGTGCCGCAACGCGGTCAGCAGGCCCCTGGCCACCCGGTCGTCATCCTCGACGACGAGCACGCGCACTCGGTCACTCCGGTTTGACGGACTCCGCCTGGGAGCCGGTCTTGTCCTTGTCGGCCGCCACGGCCGCGGTCTCGGTCTCGGCGGGTTCCGCGGTCTCGGTGCCGCCGTCCTCGGTCTTCGGCTCGCCGGTGCCGCGCAGTGCCGCGACGTCCTCCCGCGGCCCACGCGACTTCGCGATCACGAAGTAGGCGACCGCGCCCAGGAACACCAGCGCCGACACCCACACGTTCACGCGCTGGCCGAACACCAGCGTCGCCTCGTCGGTGCGCATGAGCTCGATCCAGAACCGGCCCGCGGTGTAGCCCGCGACGTACAGCGCGAACACCCGGCCGTGGCCCAGGCGGAACCGGCGGTCGGCCCACACCAGCAGCAGGGCGACACCGAGGTTCCACAGCAGCTCGTAGAGGAACGTCGGGTGCACGACCTGGATGGGCGTGTGGTCGACGGCGACGCCCGCGAGCATGTCCTCACGGCCGTCCGGCGTGACCCGGCGGTAGATCTCCAGGCCCCACGGCAGCGTCGTATCGGCGCCGAAGAGCTCCTGGTTGAAGTAGTTGCCGAGGCGTCCGACGGCCTGCGCCACGACGATGCCGGGCGCCAGCGCGTCGGCCATCGCGGGCAGCGGGATGCCCTTGCGCCGGCAACCGATCCAGGCACCCACCGCACCGAGGGCGATCGCGCCCCAGATGCCGAGGCCGCCGTTCCAGATCTCCAGCGCCGCGAGCGGGTTCCTGCCCGGCCCGAAGTACTTCTGGTTGTCGGTGATGACGTGGTAGAGCCGGCCACCCACGAGACCGAACGGCACCGCCCACACGGCGATGTCGGTGACCTCGCCCTTGACGCCCCCGCGCGCGACCCAGCGGCGCTCGCCCCACCAGATGGCGATGACGATGCCCGCGATGATGCACAGCGCGTAGGCCCTGAGGGGGAGCGGACCGAGGTACCAGACACCGCGGTCGGGGCTCGGGATCGTGGCCAGCACGACGGAGTTCAACCCGTTCAACACGCCGCCCACCGTACCGGTGGCCCCGTGAGCCTCCTGTGGGGACGCTCGATCGTTATCTTGACCGTCCCCGGTGAGGAAGGCCTGACATGACGGTCCTGGTGGTCGGCGGCGGCATCGGCGGCCTCGCGACAGCGCTCGGTCTCGCCCGCGCCGGGCACCGCGTGGCGGTGCTGGAGGCGGCGGCCGAGTTCACCGAGATCGGCGCGGGCGTCCAGATCGGTCCCAACGGCTTCCGCGCGCTCGACGCGCTGGGCGTCGGTCCCGCGGTGCGGTCACGGGCCGTGCACGTCGACGAGCTGCGGCTGCGCTGCGGCGTCTCCGGCCGGGTGGTGGCGTCGCTGCCGGTCGACGAGGGCTTCCGGGCCCGGTTCGGCACGTACGCGGTCGTACACCGCGACGACGTGCTGGCGCCGTTGCTCGCCGCCTGCCGCGACCTCGTGGACCTGCGCCCGGACAGCGCCGTCACGTCCTACGAGCAGGACGGCTCCGGGGTCACGGCGGTGCTGCGCTCCGGCGCGCGCGTCCGCGGCACGGCTCTGGTCGGCGCCGACGGCCTGCGTTCTGCGGTCCGCCGCCAGCTGGTCGGCGACGGCGACCCGGTGGTGTCCGGCCACACCACGTTCCGCGCGGTCATCCCGGCGGACGCCGTGCCCGCGGAGCTGAAGGAGAACGTGGTCACGCTGTGGGCGGGTCCCCGTTTCCACGTCGTCTGGTACGTCATCGCCGGTGGCCGGCTCGTGAACCTCGTCGCCACCACCGACAACGGCGCCCGCGACCCGTTGTCCGGCGTGCCCGTCGAGCACGCCGACGTCCTGGAGCACTTCACACCGCTGTGCCCGGACGCGGCGCGGGTCATGGCGCTGGCCGACGAGTGGCGGGCCTGGGTGCTGTGCGACCGCGAGCCGGTCGCGGACTGGCGGGACGGCCGGGTCGTGCTGCTCGGCGACGCCGCCCACCCGGTGCTGCAGTACGCCGCGCAGGGCGCCTGCCAGGCGCTGGAGGACGCCGTGTGCCTCTCCTCGGTGTTCGACCCGCGTGACGTGGACGGCTCCTTCGCGCGGTACGTCGCCCTGCGTTCCGAGCGGACGGCGCGCGTGCACCACGCCTCACGGTCGATGGGGCGGGAGGTCTACCACCCGGCCGGGGAGGCGGCCGCGGCCCGTGACGCGATGTTCGCGGCGTGGAGCGCGGCTGACCTGCACGGCCGGCTGGAGTGGCTGTACGGCTAGTCGTTCAGGTCGATCGTGACGGGGAACGGGTGGCGGTCGAGCGTGAGCACGCCGTTCACGCTGCGCGCGATCTCGAAGTACTCGGGCTTCTCACCCCGCATGTACAGCGTGGACACCGGAGCATCCGGCACCGGGTCGACGACCAGGTAGTAAGGCACGCCGCCCTCTGCGTACAGCTGCCGTTTGACGACCAGATCGGTCACCCGCGTGCTCTTGGACAGCACCTCGCCGACGAGCAGCACCTTCTCGACCGGGAACGTCACACCGGCATCGCACCGTTCGACCACGGTGAAGTCCGGGATCAGCAATCGGCCGTCGGACAGCGCGACGTTGATCTCGATCGTCGCCTTGAAGTCCTTCGGGCAGGCGGACCGCAGTGTGGCTGCGACGCCGAACACCAGGTCCTGGTGCCGGAAGGACCCGAGGGGGCTCATGAGGAGCGTCCCGTCGACGAGTTCGATGCGCTGCCGGTGGTCCTCCGGCAGGGCGAGGACGTCGTCGAGCGACCACGGGCCCACGTGGCTGAGTATGTAGTCAGACTTGGCTTCGGCTGGAGCCGCCACCGCGCATCACCTCCGAAAACCGCCCGGCGCACACCAGTGTGGCACGCCGGAACGGGAGCTGGCTTGTGCATACGACCACGATCGCAGCTCGACCAGCGGTTTTCGGCGTTTTCGACCTCGAACGGGCCGATTTCATTCGATCAGGCGTTCGAACCAGAGCCCCTTGGATTCACTCCAAGGGACCGTCAGACGGTGGCCGCGGCCGACCGCACGCCCTTCGCGAGGTCCGCCGCCAGTGCGCGCACCGCGCCATCGCCTTCGGCGACCGCGGACACGAACGCCGACCCGACGATCACGCCGTCCGCGAACCCGGCGATCTCGGCGGCCTGCGCGCCGTTGCGCACGCCCAGCCCGACCCCGATCGGGAGCGAGGTGTGCTCACGCACCCGCGCGACCAGTTCGGGAGCATCCGACGACACCACGTCGCGGGCGCCGGTGACGCCCATGACCGCCGTGGCGTACAGGAAGCCGGAGGACGCCTTCGCGGTCATCGCGATGCGCTCCTCGGTCGACGACGGCGCGACCAGGAACGTCCGGTCCAGCCCGTGCGCCTGGGAGGCGGCCATCCAGTCATCGGCCTCGTCCGGCACCAGGTCCGGGGTGATGATGCCGAGCCCGCCGGCCGCGGCGAGGTCGCGGGCGAACGCGTCCACGCCGTAGCGCAGCACCGGGTTCCAGTACGTCATCACGACCGCGCGGCCACCGGCCTGCGCCACCGCGTCGACCACGTCGAACAGGTCCTTCACCCGGAAGCCCGCACGCCGTGCCTGCTCGGCGGCGGCCTGGATGGTCGGGCCGTCCATGACCGGGTCGGAGAACGGCAGGCCGACCTCGACGAGGTCGCAGCCGGCCTCGACCATGGCCTTCAGCAGGTCCTTCGAACCGTCGACGGTCGGGAAGCCCGCGGGCAGGTACCCGATCAGCGCCGCCCGCGACTCGGCGCGTGCGGTGGCGAAAACCTCGGACAACGACATCAGGCCCGTCCCCCGTCAGCGAGGCCGAAGTACTCCACGGCCGTGTCCATGTCCTTGTCGCCGCGACCGGAGAGGTTCACGACGAGCAGCCCGTCCTGGCCGAGCTCCTGGCCGAGCTTCAGCGCGCCGGCGAGCGCGTGCGACGACTCGATCGCCGGGATGATGCCCTCGGTGCGCGAGAGCAGCGCGAAGGCCTCCATGGCCTCGGCGTCGGTCACCGGGAAGTACTCGGCGCGGCCGATGTCCTTCAGGTGCGAGTGCTCAGGGCCCACGCCGGGGTAGTCGAGACCGGCGGAGATCGAGTGGGCCTCGGTGATCTGGCCGTCGTCGTCCTGCATCACGTACGACATCGCGCCGTGCAGCGAACCGGGCGTGCCGGCCGTGAGCGTCGCGCCGTGGCTGCCGCTGTCCAGGCCGGAGCCGCCGGGCTCGACGCCGACCAGGCGCACGTCCGCGTCGTCGATGAAGCCGTGGAAGATGCCGATCGCGTTCGAGCCGCCACCGACGCAGGCGACGACGGCGTCGGGCAGCCGGCCCGCCTTCTCGAGGATCTGCTCGCGGGCCTCGATGCCGATGACCCGGTGGAAGTCGCGCACGAGCAGCGGGAACGGGTGCGGGCCCGCGGCGGTGCCGAGCAGGTAGTGCGTCTCGTCGACGTTGGTGACCCAGTCGCGCAACGCCTCGTTGATCGCGTCCTTCAGGGTGCGGGAGCCGGACTTCACCGGGATGACCTCGGCGCCGAGCAGCCGCATGCGCGCGACGTTGAGCGCTTGGCGCTCGGTGTCGACCTCGCCCATGTAGACGACGCAGTCGAGGCCGAGCAGCGCGCACGCCGTCGCCGTCGCCACGCCGTGCTGGCCCGCGCCGGTCTCGGCGATCACGCGCTTCTTGCCCATGCGCTTGGTGAGCAGCGCCTGACCGAGCACGTTGTTGATCTTGTGGGAGCCGGTGTGGTTGAGGTCCTCGCGCTTGAGGAACACCCGCGTGCCGGCGTGCTCGGCGAACTTCGGGGCCTCGGTCAGCAGCGACGGGCGGCCCGCGAAGTCGCGCAGCAGGCGCTGGAACTCGTTCACGAACTCCGGGTCGATGCGCGCCTTGTCGTACTCGGCGGCCAGCTCGTCCACCGCCGCGATCAGGGCCTCCGGGACGAACCGGCCGCCCCACGGGCCGAAGTGGCCGCGGTTGTCGGGGTCGTGCGGCGTGGGCGTGAACTGGCCCATCGGGTGGCTCCTCCAGCGCTGTTGTCGACCGCGCCTCTTACCGGCTCGGCCTCGGGCACGCCGGGTGCGAACCGGCGGTCACGAGCTTGTTCACGGCGGCCTTGGGGTCGCCGCTGGTCACCAGGCTCTCACCGACGAGCACCGCGTCGGCGCCCGCTCCGGCGTAGGACATCAGGTCACCGGGCCCGGTCACACCGGACTCGGCGATCTTGACCGTCTCGAAGGGTAGTCCGGGAGCGATCCGGCCGAAAACGTCCTTGTCGACCTCCAGCGTGTGGAGGTTGCGCGCGTTGACGCCGATGACCGACGACCCCGCCTCCAGCGCGCGGTCGGCCTCCTCGGCCGTGTGCACCTCGACGAGCGCCGTCATGCCGAGCGACTCGACCCGGTCCAGCAGCGACACCAGCGCGTTCTGCTCCAGGGCGGCCACGATCAGCAGCACCAGGTCCGCGCCGTGCATCCTGGCCTCGTGCACCTGGTACGGCGACACGATGAAGTCCTTGCGCAGCATGGGGATCTTCACCGTTCTGCGCACCGCGTCGAAGTCGGCGAGCGACCCGCCGAAGCGCCGCTGCTCGGTCAGCACGCTGATCACCGAGGCGCCCCCGGCCTCGTACGCGGCCGCGAGCTCCGCCGGCTCGGGGATCTCGGCCAGCGCGCCCTTCGACGGGCTCTTGCGCTTGACCTCGGCGATGACCCCCACGTTCGGACCGCGCAGCACCGACATCACATCGAGCGGAGGAGCGGCCTTGGCCGCGCGCTCCTTGACGACGTCGAAGGACAACTGAGCCTCACGAGCGGCGAGATCCTCACGCACACCTTCGAGGATCGACTCGAGAACCGTCACAGTCTTGAACCCCTTCCCGCTACGGGGATGCTAACCCCGCCGGAGTAACGCACCGACCACCGGGGGTTCCGCGTCCACGCAGCTAGCCGTGGTCGTTCGCCCGTCACATGCGCGAATGCCGATCGTTGATCTTCACTCGTCGGTGTCACCCCGGACCGGCCCCCTACCGTCAGTCGACCCGTCCGCCGGTCCGTCGGTGGGGTCGTCGCCGCGTTCCAGCGCGCGCCACATGTCCTTCTCCGGGTCCGCGGCGCGGGTCTTCTGCCCGCCCACCCCGATCTTCGGCATGCGCGCGCCGAAGACCACCTGGACCGCGCCGGAGGCCACCACGAGCACACCGCCGGCGATGGCGAGCCAGTGCCCGCCGAACGCCGCCGCGACGCCCACGGCGACCAGCAGCGCCCCGAGCACGCGCCGGGCCACCCCGCTGACCGCCACGGCCGCGGCCACGGCGGCGAGGCTCAGCAGCGCGACCGGCACCAGGTCAGCACCCCAGAAGGCACCCGCCGCGCCCACCAGCAGGAGCGCGGCGATCCACAGTGGACGGTTACCCCTCAACGGCGGGCTTCAGCGTCTGCGCGGTGGCGATCGCGGCCAGCACCGCACCCGCCTTGTTCAGCGTCTCGTTGTCCTCGGCCAGCGGGTCCGAGTCCGCCACGATGCCGCCGCCCGCCTGCACGTACGCCACGCCGTCGCGCAGCAGCGCGGTCCGGATGGCGATGGCGGTGTCCGCGTCGCCGGCGAAGTCGAAGTAGCCGACCACGCCGCCGTAGAGGCCGCGGCGGGTGGGTTCCAGCTCCTCGATGAGCTCCATCGCACGCGGCTTGGGCGCACCGGACAGCGTGCCGGCCGGGAAGCAGGCGGCGACCGCGTCGTAGGCCGTCTTGCCCTCGGCGAGCTCACCGGTCACGGTCGACACGATGTGCATGACGTGGCTGTAGCGCTCGACCTTGAAGAAGTCGACCACGTGCACCGAGCCCGGCTTGCAGACCCGGCCCAGGTCGTTGCGGCCGAGGTCGACGAGCATCAGGTGCTCGGCGCGCTCCTTGTGGTCGGCGAGGAGGTCCTTCTCCAGCAGGGCGTCCTCCTCCGGGTCCTCGCTGCGCCAGCGGGTGCCCGCGATCGGGTGAGTGGTCGCCTTGCCGTCGCGCACCGTGACCAGCGACTCGGGGCTGCAGCCCACGATGTCGAAGCCGTCCAGGCGCAGCAGGTACATGTACGGGCTGGGGTTCGTCGTGCGCAGGACGCGGTAGATGTCGAGCGCGTCGGCGTCCGTGTCGATCTCGAACCGCTGCGACACCACGACCTGGAACGCCTCGCCGGCCCGGATGGCCTCCTTGGCCTTCTCGACGGCCGCGAAGTGCTCCGCCTGCGAACGGCGGCGGCGGAACTCCGGCTTGGGGCGGGAGAACACCGCGGTGGTCGGCGGCGCGGGCATGTGCAGCGCCTCGGTCATGTCGTCCAGCCGCCGCACCGCGTCGTCGTAGGCGGCGTCGACGTTCTCCGGCGAGTTGTCCCAGTTGATCGCGTTCGCGATGAGCGTGACCGTGCCCTCGTGGTGGTCGAGCGCCGCGAGGTCCGTGGCGAGCAGCATGACCAGCTCGGGCAGCTTCAGGTCGTCCTCCGCGATGGACGGCAGCCGCTCCAGCCTGCGCACCGCGTCGTAGCCGATGTAGCCGACCATGCCGCCGGTCAGCGGGGGCATGCCGGGCAACGGGTCGGTGCGCAGCACCTCGATGGTCTCGCGCAACGCGAGCAGCGGGTCGCCGCCGTCGGGCAGCCCGACCGGCCGCGTGCCGGTCCAGAACGCCTCACCACCGGTCGCCGTCAGCGCCGCCGTGGACCGCACGCCGATGAACGACCAGCGCGACCACGACCGCCCGTTCTCCGCGGACTCCAGGAGGAACGTGCCCGGCCGGTCCGCCCCGAGCTTGCGGTACAGCCCGACCGGCGTCTCCGCGTCGGCCAGCAGCCTGCGCACCACCGGGATGACCCGGCGGTTCACGGCCAGCTCGCGGAACTCCTCACGCGTGGGGCTCACGGCCCCCAGACCAGCGGCGGCCACAGCCCCGATGACGCTCACCATGACGGCAATTGTTGCATAAATTCAACAACTGTTGAACCATGACTCCCGTGGACCAAGTGAACCAGAAACGGCGGGGCCGCCGCGCCGCGGGCGAGGACACGCGGGCCGCCCTGCTGGCCGCGGCCCGCGAGACCTTCGTCGAGAAGGGCTACGACGGTGCCACGGTCCGCGCGATCGCCGCCCGCGCCGGCGTGGACGCGGCCATGGTCAACCACTGGTTCGGCGGCAAGGAGGGCCTCTTCGCCCAGTCCGTGCTGCAGCTGCCCTTCGACCCGGCCGAGATCCTCAAGCGCCTGCTCGACGGCCCGGTCGAGGAGGCGGGCGAACGCATCATCCGCACCTTCGCGACCGTCTGGGACGCGACCGGCGGCGGCACCTTCGCGGCGCTGATCCGCAGCGTCACCAGCCACCAGAAGGTCGCGAACGCCCTGCGGTCGTTCTTCATCAGCGCGATCTTCACCAAGCTGCTGACCGAGATCGGGGCGGAGGACCGCGAACTGCGCGCGACCCTGGCCGCCACGCAGATGGTGGGGCTGGGGATCGTGCGGTACGTGGTGCGGTTCGAGCCGCTGGCCTCGGCGGAGGTGGAGACCGTGGTGAAGGCGATCGCGCCGAACATGCAGCGGTACCTGACGGGCGACCTGGACTGACCGGCCGCCCTCGGCCTCACGCGTCCGCGAGCAGCACCGTGGCGTCGAAGCAGGTGCGGTCGCCGGTGTGGCAGGCCGCGCCGACCTGGTCGACCACGAGCAGCAGCGCGTCGCCGTCGCAGTCGAGCCGCACCTCGTGCACGTACTGGGTGTGCCCGGACGTCTCGCCCTTGACCCACAGCTGCCTGCGGCTGCGCGAGTAGTAGGTCGCGCGGCGGGTGGTGAGGGTGCGGTGCAGCGCCTCGTCGTCCATCCACGCCACCATCAGCACCTCACCGGTGCCGCGCTGCTGGGCGACCGCGCAGACGAGGCCGTCGGCCGTGCGCTTCAGCTTGGCCGAGACGGCGGGGTCGAGCGGGCTGCTCACCGGGGTCCTCCCAGTTGTCGACGAGCGGGTCCGGTGTTGAGCAGGACCACTCCGTAGATGTGCACGACGGACAGCACGCCGGACGCGACGCGGGCCCACACCGGGCCGTCGGCCAAGACGATCACCAGGTGCAGCAGGGCGACGAGCACGAACAAGACCATCGCCGGGTAGTGCGCGAACCGCAGGCCCAGCAGCAGGCAGGCGGCGACGGGCAGCTCGACGAGGGCGAGGAACGACGGCAGCTTCAGCACGTCCGCGTCACCGCTGGTCCGCCACAGCACCAGGCCGACGGCGAAGAACACCAGCGCGCCGCCGAACGCGACCGCCGAGGACACCAGCACCTCCGGCGACCTGCGGCGGGTGGTCATCGCACGACCACGCCCGCGTGGCGCAGGCCGTCCTTCACCTCGCCGATGCGCAGCTGTCCGAAGTGGAACACGCTCGCCGCCAGCACCGCGTCCGCACCGGCCGCGACCGCGGGCGCGAAGTGGTCGACCGCGCCGGCGCCGCCGCTCGCGATGAGCGGCACGTCGACCTCGCGGCGCACCAGCTCGATCAGCTCCAGGTCGAACCCGGCCTTGGTGCCGTCGGCGTCCATCGAGTTCAGCAGGATCTCGCCGACGCCCAGCTCCTGGCCCTGCGCGGCCCACCGCACCGCGTCGATGCCGGTGCCGGTGCGGCCGCCGTGCGTGGTGACCTCGAAGCCGGTGCCGCCGGGCACGCGCCGCGCGTCGACCGACAGCACGACGCACTGCGCGCCGTACCGCTGGGAGCACTCCCTGAGCAGCTCGGGCCGCGCGATCGCCGCCGTGTTCAGGCTGACCTTGTCCGCGCCGGCCCGCAGCAGCCTGTCGACGTCGTCCGGGCTGCGCACGCCGCCGCCGACGGTCAGGGGGATGAACACCTGCTCGGCCGTGCGGCGCACCACGTCGTAGGTCGTCTCGCGGTCGCCGCTGCTGGCGGTCACGTCGAGGAACGTCAGCTCGTCCGCGCCCTCGGCGTCGTACGCCCTGGCGAGCTCGACGGGGTCGCCCGCGTCGACGAGGTTCGTGAAGTTGACGCCCTTCACCACCCGGCCCCGGTCGACGTCGAGACAGGGGATGACACGGACCGCGACCGACATGCCCGAAAGCCTACAAGCAGCCCTTTCGGGACTACGCTGGGACACCATGATCACCGAGCTCGGCGAGGGCAAGTACCTGCTGCTGACGACGTTCCGCAAGAACGGCACCGCGGTGCCGACACCGGTGTGGGTGGTGCCCGGCGAGGGCGCGGTCGTCTACGCCTGGACCGCCAGGGACACCGGCAAGGTCAAGCGGATCCGGCGCAGCGGTGCCGTGGAGATCGGCGCCTGCGACGTCCGGGGCAACCCGAAGGGCGCCTCGATCCCGGCGCGGGCGCGGATCCTCGACGACGCCGCGAGCGACCGGGTGAGGGCCGGGATCACGAAGAAGTACGGGATTCCCGGCTGGCTGACGGTGTTCGGCAGCAGGCTGCGCCGCGGCCGCACCGGCACGGTCGGCATCGAGATCACCCCCGCCTGACCACTTGCCTGCCCGGCAACCGTCAACCGGCGGTTGACGTGATCAAGATCGTCAACCTAGAGTTGACGGCGTGATCCAGCTGACCGACCTCATCGCCACGATCGGCGAGGAAGCCGACGACGTGCTCACCCGCCTCGCGAAGGCGGTTGAGCGCAGCGGGCAGCTCACCGAGCTCGGCGACCACCTGGTCGGCCACTTCGTCGACGAGGCCCGCCGCGGCGGGGCCAGCTGGGCGGAGATCGGCGAGAGCATGGGCGTGACGAAGCAGGCCGCGCAGAAGCGGTTCGTGCCGAAGGAGTCGCCCGAGCTGACCAAGCCGTCGATGGACCGCTACACGCAGCGGTCGCGGCGGGTCATCGCGCTGGCCCGGCACCACGCGCGGTTCAGCGAGCGGATCGGCACCGAGCACCTGCTGCTGGGCCTGCTCGACGAGTCCGGCGGGCTCGCGGCGAAGACGATCGCGAAGCTGGAGTCCGGTGACGGCAGCACCCGCATCGCCGTGCTGCACCGGCTGGAGAAGGAACCGAAGCAGCGCCCGGAGAAGCAGCCCTACTCGACGCACTGCAAGAAGTCGCTGGAGCTCGCGGTGAGGGAAGCGCTGCGGCTGGGCCACATGTTCATCGGCACCGAGCACATCCTGCTCGGCGTGCTGCTCGAAGAAGGAGGGACCGCGGCCGACGTGCTCAACACCACCGGTGTCACGCACGAGGCCGCGGCCCGTCACGTCGAGAGCGTCGTCAACGCACCGCAGCAAGCGCTTCCGGGAGCGTGAAGGCGCCCGCGTAGAGCGCCTTGCCGACGATCGCGCCCTCCACGCCGTCGCGGGAGAGCTTCGCGAGCGCCACCAGGTCGTCCACACTGGACACCCCACCGGAGGCGACGACCGGCGCGTCGGTGCGGGCGCAGACCTCGGCCAGCAGGGCGACGTTGGGGCCGGTGAGCGTGCCGTCCTTCGACACGTCCGTGACCACGTACCGCGCGCAGCCGTCGCGGTCGAGGCGGTCCAGCACCTCCCACAGGTCACCGCCGTCGGAGGTCCAGCCGCGGCCCTTGACCCGGTGGCCCTCCTCGGTGATGCGCACGTCGAGGCCCACGGCGATCTTCTCGCCGTACCGGGCGATGGCCTTCGCGCACCACTGCGGGTCCTCCAGTGCGGCGGTGCCGAGGTTCACGCGGGCACAGCCGGTGGCCAGCGCGGCCTCCAGCGACGCGTCGTCGCGGATGCCGCCCGACAGCTCGACCCGCACGTCCAGCTCGCCGACGACCCGCGCCACCAGCTCGCGGTTCGAGCCGCGCCCGAAGGCGGCGTCCAGGTCGACCAGGTGGACCCACTCCGCGCCGTCGCGCTGCCACTGCAGGGCGGCGTCCAGCGGCTCGCCGTAGTTCGTCTCGGTACCGGCTTCGCCCTGCACGAGGCGAACGGCACGACCGTCGGCCACGTCGACAGCGGGGAGGAGTGTGAACGTCACGCGCTCAGCCTAGCCTCCCCCCGCACGCGCTCCGTGACGGCCGTGGCGAGCGGGAACCGGACCGGTGTCCTCACCGGACACACCGGCGGGCCGCGGTCACGACAGGGTCTTGAGCCAGTTCTGCAGCAGGTGCGCCCCGGCGTCACCGGACTTCTCCGGGTGGAACTGGGTCGCCCACAGCGGCCCGTTCTCGACCGCGGCCACGAAGTCGTCGCCCGCGTGGTCGGCCCACGTCACGAGCGGCGGCCGGAGGTGTTCGGCCGGCTCCAGCTCCCACTTGCGCACGCCGTAGGAGTGGACGAAGTAGAACCGCGTGTCGTCGTCGAGCCCGGCGAAGAGCCGCGAGCCCTCCGGTGCCCTGACCGTGTTCCAGCCCATGTGCGGCACGATCGGCGCGTCGAGCCGCTCGACGGTGCCGGGCCACTCGCCACAACCCTCCGTCAGCACGCCGTGCTCGATGCCGCGCTCGAACAGGATCTGCATGCCCACGCAGATGCCCAGCACCGGCCGGCCACCGGCGAGCCGTTCGCCGATGATCCGCGCGCCCCGCACCGAGTTGAGCCCCTGCATGCACGCCGCGTACGCGCCCACGCCGGGCACGACGAGCCCGTCGGCGTTGCGCGCCGCGGCGGCGTCCGAGGTCACCTCGACCTGGGCGCCGACCCGCTGGAGCGCGCGCTCGGCGGAGCGCAGGTTGCCGGAGCCATAGTCAAGAACGACGACGCGTGCCACGCCGTCCAGGTTAGTCGGTCTGCGTCAGTCGGTGGGTGCGGCGCCCTGCGTGACGGGGATTACCGGCAGCACGGCGTTGACCGGCTTGCGCTGGACCAAGTGCTTCCCGGCCGCGGCCACGGCGGCGTAGACCGCCACGACGCTGGCCACCCAGGCGAGCAGGAACACCCACACGGGCAGGCCGAACGCGAGCAGCGCGACCAGCAGCACCAGCCAGATCGGCGGGATGAGCGCCTTGGGCCAGCCCGCCGTGCGCGGCGGGGCGAGCGGGGACAGCCAGGCGTCCGCGCGGCCCTCCTCGGCGAGCTCGGCGACCTGCGCCACGTCCGGCAGCCCGCACGCCCGCAGGAACCGCGGCACCGCCTCGGCACCGTGGTCGTGCTCGCCCAGCGCCGCCCGCACCTCACCGGTCGTGACGCCGGTCTGCAGCGCCGTGAACCGCTCGGTGGCCGCGGCCAGCCCCTTCTCGCCGCGCTGCTGCTCCAGCAGGCCGCTGAACGACCGCTCGACGGCCCGCCCGACCCGGCCGGACCGCTTGGCCGCCGCGAGCAGCTCCACCACGTCGTCGCGGGCGCCCCAGAACCAGGCCCGCCCGGCGGGTGAGGCCTTGACGAGCGGGTAGCAGGCGGCGGCGTTCTCGTTCCACACGAACAGGGCGGCGCGTCCTGCGACCTTGCGCACCCGTGCCGCCATGAGCACGGCCTCGGCGAGCCTGATGTCGAGGGAGGGCAGCAGCACCGTCCCCGACTGCACGGGGACGAGCGCCGCGGGACCGACGTTGGCGCCGTGCATGTCCTTCTGCAGCTCGGCGGTGTTCAACGGGGTCCAGATCAGCATTCTCACGCGCACATCATTCCCCCTCCGCCGCGCGAGACCCTGCCGACATGCCAGGGACGTCCCACTCGTGGAGGTGCGCACGACCGGGCACCTCGCCCGGTCGTGCGCCCTTCTCCCCTAAACGGCGCGGGAAGGCGCGCCGGTCCAGTCATCCCCCATGACCGCGAACATGTTCCTTCACCCCCTGAAGAAACTCCGCACAGTGCTCCCCAGCCCCACCACGTCGAGGTCGTGCGCAGCGTCGTGGTCCTCGGCCGTGCCGTAGTTGCGGAGCTCTGCGTGTCGTTTGACACCCGTAGAACGAACGCGGTGCGGGATTTGTTGCAGGGTTTCGGAAACCAGGTGGGATGAAGTTCCTTCGAGATACGGCTCGACGACGAGCACGTCGGCGTGGTCGGTGTCCTCGACCGCTTTCCGCAGACCGTCCGAGTCGAACGGCCGGACCGTTGCCGCGTACAGCACCGTGACGTCGGCGTTCTCGGCTTCGACGGCCTTGAGCACACGGTCGAGCATCGGTCCCACGGCAAGCACCACTCCGCGTTTTCCGTGACGCAACGCGGTGAACCCCTCACCCACCGGATACGCCTGCGCGTTCTCGCGCAGCGAAAGCCTCATGTAGACGCGGTTGTCTTTTTTGAGAGCTTCCTCAAGCAGAGGAGTGACCTCTTCCGGATGACCGGGCACGTGCACTTCCCATCCCGGAAGCGTGTCGAACAATGCGACATCTCCCGGCGATTGATGCGTACGCCCCCACACCGGGTCGTCGTACGAAGCACCGATACTCACGAACACCGCACCGACGTCCTGATGACCGATATCGAGTTTGATCTGCTCGTACGGCCGCTCGACCAGAAACGGCGCGTAGCTGTGCACGACAGGACGCAGTCCCGTGAGCGCAAGCCCGCCCGCAACACCGACCATCGCCTGTTCGCGAATGCCGACGTCCACTACTCGTTCGTGGTCTTGTGGAAAGTTGACCGCCGAGATGACAGCGGTCACGACAGCCACCCTCGGATCGGTGTGCAGCGCCTGGTTGACCGTCTTGATGAACGCCTCGCGCATGGTCATGAGCTCTTCCCCGTCCTGGCGACGACGACGTTCGGCCGGTCGTACCGCGCGGTCAACGCCGCGAAGATCGCCTCGTGGTCCCGCCCGTCGACAGTGGTCGCCGCCCACCCCTCGACCGCGAACCGCTCCTGGACCCCACCCGGCCAGCCGTACCACGCGCTCTCGTTGTCGATCACGATCGCGGTGAGGTTGGCGACCCCGCGCCGCGCGGCGACCGCGATGGCCTCGTGGTTGCTGCCCTCGTCCAGCTCCCCGTCCCCGACCAGCACGAACGTCCGCCCCGCACTCCCGGCGACCCGCTGCCCGATGGCCGTCCCGACCGCGATCGGCAACCCGTGCCCGAGCGACCCGCTGCTGATCTCCACCCCGTTGACGAGCACGCGGTCCGGGTGCTGCCCGAGCGGGCTGTCCCACGACGTCCAGCCGTCCAAAGCGGACTCGTCGATGAACCCCTTCTCCGCGAGCACGGCGTAGTAGGCCATCGGCCCGTGCCCCTTGGACAGCAGGAACCGATCCCGCCCCAGGTCGTCGACCGTCGCCGGCGACACGTTCAGCACCCGGTCGTAGAGGACCCACAGCACGTCGATCGTGGAGGCGGCGGCCCACTCGTGCTTCTCGTCCCCGGTCATCCTCGCGAAGAGCTCCGGTATCCGTTGCATGCCACCAACTCTTCAACCTCCACCATGCTGGAGGTCAAGCGGCTACGATGATCAGGTGAGCAAGCTGCCCGAAATGCTGACCATCGGCCAGGTCGCCGAACGCAGCGGCGTCCCCCACACCGCCCTGCGCTTCTACGAGGACCGCGGCCTCATCGGCTCCGTGCGCACCGCCGGCAACCAACGCCGCTACCCCCGCTCCGTCCTGCGCCGCCTCGCCTTCATCCGCACCGCGCAACGTGTCGGCCTCACCCTCGAAGCCGTCCGCGACGCCCTCGCCCAGCTCCCCGACAACCGCACCCCGACCAAGTCCGACTGGGAACGGCTGTCCCGCTCGTGGAAGGCCGAGCTCGACGCGCGCATCGACGCGTTGTTCCGGCTGCGGGACCGGCTGACGGGGTGCATCGGGTGTGGGTGTTTGTCGTTGCGCAGTTGTGCGTTGCAGAACATCGATGACGAGCAGGCGGAGCTCGGGCCCGGAGCGCCGCGGTTGAAGCCGGTGCTGGAGGGCGGGTCGGCGTAGTGGGCTCCGCGGTGGCGCGGGCGCGCGGCGCGGCGGTGGACGGCGCGGCGGTGGACGGCGGTGCGGGGGTGGGCCGCGGCGCGGCGGTGGGCGCCGCGGTGGTGCGGTGGCACGCCGCGGTGACGTAGGCGCGTTGGCGCGTTGCGGGGACGTGGCGGTGCCGTGGACGCGCGGCGGTGCCGTGGACGCGGTGCGTTGGCGCGGGCGATGTGCAGCGGGCAGGTCGCGTGAGCACCCCGGTCGCGCGCCTTGCCCGACGTCCGCAGACCAGTTCCCGCCCTGACGGCGTTCCTCCCCGACGCTCGTCCCTCCCGACTCCCCCTCCCGGCGCTCACCTCTCCAGACGCTGACTCCTCACCACGAACCTCTGCCGGCCCCCGCGCCTCCTCATCCCGGGGCGAACTCGATCATGAGTTCCGGACACGAATTCGAACTCACCACCCCATCAGACGACCCAGGACGCAGATCCGGACAACCTTCACCCGTCCGAGTGATGCGCACGCCTCGACACCCCAGGCTGAGCACCGAAAACCGCTCGACCGCCGTGCTTTCCTGAGGGCCATGGAAGACGAAAGGATGATCCGCCTCTCCAAGCGGATGTCGAAGGCCCTGAGACACCAGCCGGAACGCCTCGGCCTCACCCTCGACGCCCAGGGCTGGGTCGCGACCGCAGACCTCCTCGCCGCGCTCAAGGTCAGCCGCGAAGAGCTCGAAGAGGTCGTCCGCAGGAACGACAAGCAGCGCTTCACCATCGACGGCGACCGGATTCGGGCGAATCAGGGGCACAGCGTCGAGGTCGACCTCGCGCTCGCACCAGCCACGCCGCCGGACGAGTTGTTCCACGGCACCGTCGAGCAGTACCTGGACGACATCATGCGCGACGGGTTGCGGCCGATGGCGCGGCACGACGTGCACCTGTCGCCCGACCGGGAGACCGCTCGCCGGGTCGGGGCGCGCAGGGGGCGGCCGTTGGTCCTGGTCGTGGATGCCAAGGGGATGCACGCGGACGGGCACGAGTTCCGGGTCAGCGCGAACGGCGTGTGGCTCACCCAGCACGTCCCGGCGGCCTACCTCGAACGCACCGACAAACGCACCGACAAACGAACCGAAAGCCGAACCGACAAGCGAAACAACCCCAGAACCGGCCGCTGAACCCCCTCACCCGCAGGTCAGCTCCCCCGGCGGACTCCCGGCGAACCGCTGCCACTCCTCCTCCGTCACCGCCCGCCCCGCAGAGGCGCAGGCAGCGCGCACCCAGTTCTCGGCCGACAGGTCCCACGTGCGCAGGTCGGTTTCGGAGATCGCCGTCAGCAGGCGCGTGTCGCCGTCGAACGCCGTGCCGATGCGGCCGTACCTGCCCGCCTGTTCGGCCAGGCGCACCTCGCCGACCAGGTCGCCGGTCGCGAGCCAGGAGAGGACGAGCACGCGGTCGCGGCGGAGTTGGGTGACGAAGGTGGAGTTCGCCGAGAGGCCCGGCAGGTAGCCCGGGTCGGTGCGGAACGTGTGCCGCAGCGAGGTGCCGGCGGGGTTCCAGGCCTCGATGCGGTCGGCGCGCTGGACGAGCAGGGTGTCGCGGGTGAAGGTCACCGCTCGGGCCTTGCCGCCGGGCAACGGGTGCTGGGTGCCGGTGGACACGTCGACCACCGTGACGGAGTCCGGGGTCGCGACGGCGGCGAAAGCGGTGTCGGGGCTCACCGCCGCCAGGTGGCCCGCGGGCGGCCAGCCGTCTTGGGAGAGTTCGCGGTTCAGGGTGGTCGTTCGCGCAACGGCGAGGTCGGGGCCTTCGAGGACCTGCACGTCGCCGAGCTCGTTCACGGTCACGACGCGGCGTTCGTCGGCGGAGACGGCCATGGCCAGCACGTGGTCCGCTGTGACCGTGCCCTTCCACTGCGCGAGGCGGCGCATGCCGTCGCGCACCTCCCACGTCTCGCCGATGCCGTCGGGGGTGGTCACCAGGAACAGGTGGTCGCCGTTCCAGACGGGCGGGCCGAACAGGTTCGGCTGTTCCGCGCCGAGTGCGCGGGAGTCGACCGCCAGCTCCTCGCCGGAGGCCACGGCGGTCCGGCCGTTCGCCGACGCCACGAACGGGGGCGGGCACGCCGTGCACACCAGGGGCACCGCTGTCGGCTCCGGCCTGCTGATGCGGGTGTTGCGGGTCAGGTCCCACAGCACCAGCTGGTCGCGGGTGGCGGACACCAGGTGGTCGCCGTCGCCCAGGAACTCCACGAACGGCGTGGCGGTGTTGCCCTCCAGCCGCACGCGTTCGCCGGGGTCGGGGCCGGTCATGTCGTAGACGTGGATCGTGCCGGTGTCGGCGACTGCGGTGCGTGCGCCGTCCGGGCTGACCGCGACGAACGACGGGCTGGCGCGGCCGGTGGGGACGCGGGACAGCGGGGCCGGGGTGAACGCGGCCGTGGTGGTCCACAGCGCGGTCTCGCCCTCCCACGAGTAGCCGTAGTGGTCGCCGTTCGGCGAGAGGCCGGCCCGGACACCGAAGGCGGGTGCGGGACCCGCCGGTGTGGCCGAGGTGACGTCCAGGGTCGCGGGTGAGCGGCGGACCCAGCTGTCGTAGGAGACCTCCAGCAGCGTGCCGTCGTCGGGCAGGCGCAGGAACGTCACCGGCGACGCGGTCTCCGCGCGGGTGACCACCTGGCCGGTCTGTCCGTCGTGGACGGTCCGGGTGCCGGTGGTGGCACCGTCCGCGGCCGGTGTCGTGTAGACGGCGGAGAACCGGCCGGACGGTGACACCGCGGTCAGCACGGCCGGGTGGCCGGGCAGGTCGGTCCGGTGGGCGCCGGAACGGTCCCAGCGCAGCGCGGAACCGGACGAGGCCGCCACGACCACGCCGCCGTCGGCGCTCACGGCGACCGCATCGACCGGGTTCGACGACACGCGTTCCTCGGTGCGCCCGCCGGTCAGCGGCAGCCGCACCACGCGGCCGTCCTCGGTTCCCGCGACCACGACCTTCCCGTCCGCCGAGGCCGCGAGCGACGACACCACCCCGCCGACGGGCACGTACCGGTCCAGCTGCGGGCTCGCGGTCAGCGCCTGGAACAACGCGGCGCGCGTCTGCTCGTTCGGCTCGACCCGGTACGCCTCGGCCGCCAGGGCCTGCGCGAGCGACAGGTCCGTGCGCACCGAGGCGACGGCCGCCGACGCCAGGCCGCGGGCGGTCGCCGTCCTGGCCTCGTCGCGTGCGGAGTCCCGTTGTCCCACCGCGAGGAACGCCGCCACCAGCACGGCGGCGGTCAGCAGCACCAGTGCCGTCACGGCACCGCGCGCCAGCCGAACGGTCCGGCGGCGCTCGCGGACGTGCTCGCCGACGAGGTCGTCCTCTGGCACGCCCCGCACGGTGCTCGCGATGCCGGCGACGGCCGCCCGCAGCCGCGGGTTCGACGGGTCGACCTGATCGGCCGAGCGCAGCCACCGCAGGTCGACCCAGCGCGGTTCCTGGCCCAGCGCGGTCCGCAGCGCCGCCGGCACCGACGCCGAGTACTCCCCCGCCGTCAGCACCACCAGGACCCGGTGTGCCGACCGGTGTTCCAGCCACCACCCGACCTCGCGGGCGACCCGCGGCGAGGCCGCCGCCTCCGGTGACGCGAGGAGCACCAGCCAGCGGGACCGGCCCAGCGCCGACTCGATCGACGCCCAGCGGCCGGGGGTGTCCGGTAGCGGGGCGTCGTCGAGGAACGCCCGCACCGCCCGCCGCCGGTACCAGGGCTTCGCGAACCGCTCCACACCGCGCCGCAGCTCAGGGGCGAGCGTGCCGTCCAACGCCCGGCTGCACGAGAAGAACGCGTCGTATTCGGGCGGCTCGCTCACTCGCCTGATTCTGGTGGTCCGGACCTAGATCAGCCAGAGCACCGCGCCGCCGACGGCGATCACCGCCAGCACCAGCAGGACGACCGCCGCGACCCTCGCGGTCTTCCACGTCGAGTACACCCCGCCACCCAGGAAGCCCGCCAACGCCAGCAGGCCGATGACGACGACCTCCTTGGGCATCAGAGCACGCCCTTGGTCGACGGAACGCCGCCGACGCGCGGGTCGGGCTCCACGGCCGCGCGCAGGGCCCGCGCGATCGCCTTGTACTCGGCCTCGGCGATGTGGTGCGGGTCGCGGCCGTACTCCACGCGCACGTGCAGGGCGATCTGCGCGTGGAACGCCAGCGACTCGAACACGTGCCGGTTCAGCACGAACGGGTAGTTGCCGCCGATGACGAAGCTGTTGAACTGCTCCGGCTCGCCGCGGTGCACGGTGTACGGGCGGCCGGAGACGTCGACCGCCGCGTGCGCGAGGGTCTCGTCCATGGGGATCCAGCAGTCGCCGAAGCGGCGGATGCCCTTCTTGTCCCCCAACGCCTCCCGCAGCGCCTGGCCGAGCACGATCGCGATGTCCTCGACCGAGTGGTGCGCGTCGATGTGCGTGTCGCCCGTGGCGCGCACGACCAGGTCGAAGCAGCCGTGCACACCGAACGCGGTGAGCATGTGGTCGTAGAACGGCACGCCGGTGCTGATCTCCACCTGGCCGGTGCCGTCCAGGTCGATCTCCACGAGGACCGACGACTCCCTGGTCGTGCGCTCCACCTTGCCCACGCGACTCACCGGCTGACCTCCTTGCTGGCCGCGAGGAAAGCGTCGTTCTCCTCGGGCGTTCCGATGGTCACCCGCAGGTGACCCGCGATTCCGACGTCCCTGATCAGCACGCCGTGGTCCAGGTAGGACCTCCACGTCGACCGCGCGTCCTCGAACCAGCCGAACAGCACGAAGTTCGCGTCCGAGGGCACGACCCGGAAACCCAGGGCGCTCAGCTCGGCCATCACGCGGTCGCGTTCGGCGGCCAGCAGCGCCACCGAACCCAACGTCTCCGCGGCGTGCCGCAGGGAGGCCCGCGCGGCCGCCTGCGTGAGCTGCGAGAGGTGGTAGGGCAGGCGCACCAGCTGCAACGCGTCGACCACGGCCGGCGCCGCGGCCAGGTAGCCGAGCCGGCCGCCGGCGAACGCGAAGGCCTTCGACATGGTCCGCGAGACGATCAGCCGCGCGCCGTACTCGTCGAGCAGCTCGATCGCGCTGCGCTGCGGCGAGAACTCCGCGTACGCCTCGTCGACGACGATCACGCCGGTGGTGGACGCGATCAGCAGCCGCAGGTCCTCCAGCGGGATCGACTGGCCGGTCGGGTTGTTCGGCGACGTCACGAAGACGACGTCCGGGCGGGTCTCGGCGATGATCGCCGCCGCTTTCTCCACGTCCAGCGAGAAGTCGGGGCGGCGCGGCGTCGGCGACCACTCGGTGCGGGTGCCGGCGGCGATGATCGGGTGCATCGAGTACGACGGCTCGAACCCGAGCGCCACCCGGCCGGGCCCGCCGAACGCCTGCAGCACCTGCTGGAGGATCTCGTTGGACCCGTTGGCGGCCCAGACGTTCTCCGACGTGAGGGTGACCGAGGTCGCCTCCGTCAGGTAGGCGGCCAGGTCCTCGCGCAACGCCATCGCGTCGCGGTCCGGGTAGCGGTGCAGCTCCCCGGCGATCTCCGCGACCGCCGCGACGACGTCGGCGGCCAGCGCGTCCGTCGGCGCGTACGGGTTCTCGTTGGTGTTGAGGCGGTACGGCACGTCGAGCTGCGGTGCGCCGTACGGCGTGCGGCCGCGCAGGTCCTCGCGCAGCGGCAGGTCGGAGAGCTCGACCCGCGCGCCGACCACCGGCTTCATCGGGGGAACCTCGCCGTCACGGCCTGACCGTGCGCGGGCAGGTCCTCCGCGTTGGCCAGCGCGACGACCTTGTCCGCCACCTCGCGCAGGGCTTCCTCGGAGTAGTCGACCACGTGGATGCCGCGCAGGAACGTCTGCACGGAGAGCCCCGACGAGTGCCGCGCGCAGCCACCGGTGGGCAGCACGTGGTTCGAGCCGGCGCAGTAGTCGCCCAGCGACACCGGCGCGTACGGACCGACGAAGATCGCGCCCGCCGAGCGGACCCGGTCCGCCACGGCGCGGGCGTCGCGCGTCTGGACCTCCAGGTGCTCCGCGGCGTAGGCGTCGACCACGCGCACGCCCTCGTCCACCGAGGACACGAGCACGATGCCGGACTGCGGGCCGGACAGCGCCGTGCGGATCCGGTCGACGTGCTTGGTGGCGCCGACCTGGCGCTCCAGCTCGGCGTCCACCGCGTCGGCGAGCTCGTCGGAGTCGGTGACCAGCACCGAGGCGGCGAGCGGGTCGTGCTCGGCCTGGCTGATCAGGTCGGCGGCCACGTGCACCGGGTCGGCGGAGGAGTCGGCGAGGATCGCGATCTCCGTGGGCCCGGCCTCGGAGTCGATGCCGATCAGGCCGCGCAGCAACCGCTTCGCCGCCGTCGTGTAGATGTTGCCGGGTCCGGTGATGACGTCGACCGGCGCCAGCTCGGCGCCGTCGGTGTCCACGCCGCCGTGCGCCAGCAGGGCCATGGCCTGGGCGCCGCCCACGGCCCACACCTCGTCGACGCCGAGCAACGCAGCGGCGGCCAGGATCGTCGGGTGCGGCAGGCCACCGAACTCCGCCTGCGGCGGTGAGGCCACGACCAGCGACTCGACGCCGGCGATCTGGGCGGGCACGACGTTCATGACGACCGTCGACGGGTAGACGGCGAGGCCGCCGGGCGCGTAGAGGCCGACGCGCGCGACCGGCACCCACTTCTCCGTGACGGTGCCGCCGGGGACCACCTGGGTCGTCGTGCCGACGCGCTGCTGGTCGGCGTGCACGCGCCGGGTGCGTGCGATGACCTCTTCCAGTGCCGCGCGCACGGCGGGGTCCAGTGAGGACAGAGCGGCCGGGAGCTCGGAGGCGGGAACGCGGACGGACGCCGGGCGAACGCCGTCGAACTTCTCCGTGTACTCCAGCGCCGCCTCGACGCCGCGGGCGGCGACCGCGTCCACCATCGGCCGCACGTGATGCAGCACCGCGTCCACGTCCACCTCGGCGCGCGGCACGATGGCGCGCAACTGAGCGGGGGTCGTGGTGCGACCTCGCAGGTCGATGCGGTTCAGCATGCCCCACAGCCTAGTTCCTGCCGAAATCTGTCAACGGTCAGCCCGCTATCGGCGCTACCTCAGCCCGTGACGGGGCCGCCACGCTCGGTCGAGCACCACTCCGTCGCAAACCCCTGCTGATGATGGAGGAAAGATGTCCAACAAGCGCCGCGGCAAGATCGCCGCAGTGCTCGCCGTGTGCCTGCCCGTGCTGGTAGCGGGCATGGCGGTGCCCAGCACCGCCGACTCCGGCCGCTACCTGCTGGAGGTCGAGGCGAACACGTCCGCAGAACGCACGCAGGTCGCCCAGATCGGTGTCGACGTGCTCGGCGCGACGAAGCTCACCACCGTCCAGGTCGTCGCCGACAAGGCCCAGTACCGCGCCCTGCAGGCGACCGGGCTGCCCCTGAAGTACGTCGGTGACTTCGAGCAGGAGCTGAAGAAGCTCGGCAAGGTCGACTTCACGGACCCGGTCCCCGGCCAGGTCGGTACGCAGGACTTCCCGTCGGGTTACGCCGGTTACCACAACTACGCGGAGATGACCGCGGAGCTGCAGCAGACGGTGCGCGACCACCCGACGCTGGCGAGCCTGCGCAGCATCGGCAAGAGCTACCAGAACCGCGACATCTACGCGCTGAAGGTCAGCGACAACGTCGCGACCGACGAGAACGAGCCGGAGGTGCTGTTCGTCTGCGGTCAGCACGCCCGCGAGCACCTGACCGTCGAGCAGTGCCTGCAGATCATCAAGCGCTTCACCGACAACTACGCCACCCCCGCGGTGAAGAACCTGGTCGACAACCGCGAGGTCTGGCTCGTCCCGATGATGAACCCGGACGGCGCCGAGTACGACATCGAGACCGGCTCGTTCCGCGGCTGGCGCAAGAACCGCCAGGGCAACGGCACCGACCTCAACCGCAACTGGGGTTACAAGTGGGGCTGCTGCGGTGGTTCCAGCGGCAGCAGCACGTCGGACACCTACCGCGGCACCGCGGCGTTCTCGGCGCCGGAGACCTCGGTCATCCGCAACTTCGTGAACTCGCGCGTGGTCGGTGGCGCCCAGCAGATCAAGACGTTCATCGACTTCCACTCGTACTCGGAGCTCGTGCTGTGGCCGTACGGCTACACCCGCTCGGACACCGACACGGGCCTGAACGCGGACGAGGCGCGCGCGTTCCAGACGCTGGGCAGGCAGATGGCCGCCACCAACGGCTACACGCCGGAGCAGGCGAGCGACCTGTACATCACCGACGGCAGCAGCGACGACTGGATGTGGGGCCAGCACAAGATCTGGGCCTACACCTTCGAGATGTACCCGGCGAGCGGCAGCGGCCTCAACGGCTTCTACCCGCGCGACACGGCCATCGCGACGCAGACCGCGCGCAACGACCGCGCCGTCGACCTGCTGCTGAGCTACTCGGACTGCGTGAAGCGGGTCATCGGGCAGACGTGCTGACCCGTTCCAGCGCCTGATCGACCTCCTGGTCGGTGACGAAGTAGTGCGGGGAGGCCCGCACTACTTCGTCCAGGCCGCGGCGGGTCATGTCGATCCGGGTGGCCGCGGCCTGCGACACCGTGACGGCGACCTCCCGGTCCCACAGCCGGTCCTTGAGCTCCGTCGGCGGGACCCGCTCGGACGTGAACGTGACGATGCCCGAGTGCCGTTCGCCCAGGTCGTGGACGGTGATGCCGGGGATGCGCGCCAGCCCCTCGCGCAAGCGCTTGGCACGGGCGGTGACCTCGGCCTCGATGACGTCGAGGCCCTTGGCCAGCGCGTACTTCGCGGCGGCGATGAGCCCGAGCCGGTCAGCGACGTTGTACTCCCACAGCTCGAACCACCGGGCGTCGTCACGCGGCTCGTAGCGGTCGGCGGCCGCCCACTCGGCGCCGCTGTGGTCGAACAGCCGGGGGCGCAGCCTGGGCCGCACGTCGTCCTTCACCACCAGCGCGCCCGTGCCCCGCGGCCCGCGCAGCCACTTGCGGCCGGTGCAGACGAGCAGGTCGTAGTCGAGACCGCGCAGGTCGAGCTGGCCGGTCGACTGACAGGCGTCGAGCAGGACCAGCGCGCCGACCTCGCGGGCCTTCGCCGTGACCTCGTTCACCGGGTTGACCAGGCCGCCGTTGGTGGGCACGTGCACCAGCGAGATCAGCTTGACCCGGTCGTCGAGGTCGAGCGCGTCGACGTCGACCTGCCCGTGCCGGTCCGACGGCACGACCTCGATCGTCGCGCCCGTCTCCTCCGCGCGGCGCAGCATCGGCACCGCGTTGCCGCCGTACTCGACCTCGGTGACCAGCACGCGGTCGCCGGCGGCCAGCGGGACGGCGTCGAACGCGGTGAGCCACGAGCGGGTGGCGCTGTCGGTGAACGCGACCTCCGACGGCCGCACGCCGAAGAGCTCTGCCAGCACCCCGTAGCCCGCCTCGAGGTCGTCGGCGCGTTCCGCGGCGGCCCGGTAGCCGCCGATCTCGGTCTCGCGGCGCAGGTGGCCGACCACCTCGTCGACCACCTCGGCGGGCGGGATCGAGGAACCGGCGCTGTCCAGGAAGATCAGGTCGCTCACGGCCCTACTCTGCCACGGGCGGGCAACCCCGGGGCCGCGGTGCGTGCGCTGCGGAAATAGGCTCCGGTCCATGGTGGAGATCCCCTACGGCAAGCGCATGCGGCCGCGGTACTGGCGGTTCCTGATCATCACGGCGGTCGGCATGGCGCTCGTCGCGTTCGCACTCGACGTGTGGTGGCTGCAGGTCGTGCTGCTGCTGGTCGGCGGGCTGAACGTGGTGGTGTGCGTGGGCGCGCTCTACGTGCTGCACAAGCAGCCGCACGCGGTGACGGACGACGAGCTGCGGCTGCGGCAGCTGGGGTTCTTCGACTGGCGCATCCCGACGGAGGACCTGGCGACCGCGGAGGTCGCCGAGCGCGGCCACAAGGGTCAGCGCACCGTCGAGGTGGTCGGTGACGCCGTCGTCATCCATTCGCTGACCAGGACGAACGTGTCGGTGCCGTTCCGCGGGCCGCAGCTGGTCGACCTCGGCAAGACCGGGGCGAAGCAGGTGGAGCGGGTCGAGTTCTGGGCGGACGACCCGGAGCGGGCCGTCCGCGAGATCAACGCCCGGCTCACCTAGGTTCCCAGCGCTCCAGGTTCCACCAGGGACCCCAGGACAGGGCTCCGTAGGAGTTCGGGTCGACGACGGGCTGGTAGCCGGTCCACGAGTCGCGCAGCACGTAGGCGTGCTCGGGGAACACCAGCACCGCCATCGTCGGCACGGCCGCGTAGGCCTGCTGGAACAGCTTGTAGGCCACGGCGCGCTGGGCCGGGTCGACCAGTTTGCGGCCGTTCTCCAGCGCCACGTCCGCGGCCGGGCTGCCCTGGCCGCGCAGTCCGTGCAGCATCAGGTCGGGGTCGAACGGCGAGCCCTCGCCGGACAGCAGCGCGTCCTGGCCGACGCGCGGGCGGATCGCCTCCCACGACAGGCCGGCGAGCTGCACGTCCACGCCCACGGCCTTCGCGTCGGCGGCGAACGCGGTGGCGAGGTCGGCGCGCAGGTCGTCGCCCAGCGGGTACATCAGGGTGAAGCGGGCGGCGACGCCTTCGCGGACCCGGATGCCGTCCGGTCCCGGCAGCCAGCCGCCGGCGTCGAGCTGGCGCGCGGCCTCCGCCTTGTCGTAGCGGAACTTCACCGTCGGGTCGAAGTCCTCGGCCAGCGCGTCCGGCACCGGCGTGAAGCCCACGGTGCCCTTGCCGTCGAGGAGGCTGTCGATCATGCCCTGGCGGTTGACCGCGTAGTTCAGCGCGAGGCGGATGGCGGCGTTGCCGGTGACGGGGTGCGCGGCGGGCAGCGCGACGGCCCGGTAGTCGGCGCTGCGGTGGTAGCGGACCTGGAGGCCGGACCGGTTGGGGAAGGCGGCGGCGAGCTTGGGCGGCAGCACGGTGCCGTCGAACTCGCCGTCCTGCATGCGGCGGGCGCGCTGGTTGTCGTCGGTGACGAACACGACGGTCAGCTTCTTCACCTTGGGCGCGCCGCCGAAGTAGTCCTCGTTGGCCGTCAGCAGCAGCCGGTCGCCCTTCTTCCAGTCGACGACCTTGTACGGGCCGGTGCCGACCGGCTGCCCGCTCGGGTTCGCCTGCTCGCTCGGCAGGACGCCGAGCACGAGCAGGTGCGGGAACGCGGCGTGCTGCTGGTTCAGCTGGAACCGCACCGTGGACGGGTCGAGCTGGTCGACGCCCTTCAGCGTGGCGAACCGGTCCTTGACCTGGCTCTGCAACGCGGCGGTGTAGGTGGCGACGACGTCCTCGGCGCCGAACGTGCTGCCGTCGGTGAACTTCACGTCCCCGCGCAGCTTCACCGTCCAGCTCAGGCCGTCCGGCGCCGGCTGCGGCAGGTCGGCGGCCAGCTGCGGGGCGAGCGACCCGTCCTGGCGGTGCTCGACCAGCCCGTCGTAGATCTTCGACACGCCCTGCGCGCCGTAGCCGAGCAGCGGGTTCAGCGTCGTCGGTTCGTCGCGGTCGGCGAGCACGATCGACGTGCCGACGCCACCACCGTCCGGGTTGGGCGCGGCGGTCTCGGTGCAGCCCGCGACGGCCAGCAGCACGACGAGGAGCAGTGGGTAACGCGACACAGTCCGCGACCCTACAGTGGTCCTCATGCGCATCGCCGTGAGTCAGCTCAGCTCCACCACCGACCCCCGGTCCAACCTGGAGCTCGTCCGCGACGCGGTGCGCAGGGCCGACGGCGCGCGGGTGGTCCTGCTGCCCGAGGCGACGATGTGCCGCTTCGGCGTGCCGCTGGGCCCGGTCGCGGAACCGCTGGACGGCCCGTGGGCCTCGGCGGTGCGGGAGATCGCCGTGGAGCACGGCGTCGTGGTGGTGGCGGGCATGTTCACGCCCTCCGGTGACCGCGTGGCCAACACCACGCTGGTGACCGGCGCGGACGTGCACCTGGGCTACGACAAGATCCACCTGTTCGACGCCTTCGGCTTCCAGGAGTCGCGCACGGTCGCGCCCGGCTCGGACGTGGTGACGTTCGAGCTCGACGGGGTGACCCTGGGCGTGGCGACCTGCTACGACGTCCGCTTCCCCGCGTTGTTCACCGCGCTGGCGGACAAGGGCGCGTCAGCGGTGCTGCTGGGCGCGTCGTGGGGCGCAGGCCCCGGCAAGAAGGAGCAGTGGGAGCTCCTGGTGCGAGCGCGCGCGTTGGACTGCACGTCGTTCGTCGTGGCGTGCGGCCAGGCCTACCCCGGCGACCTGGGCTCGTCCGCACCGACCGGCATCGGGTACTCGACGGTGGCGGACCCGTTCGGCAACGTCGTGGCGCAGCTGTCCGAACGGCCGGAGGTGGCGGTGGTCGACCTGGACGTGGCGGCGGTCGCGCAGGCGCGGGAGGTCCTGCCCGTGCTGGCCAACCGGCGGCTGGGGTGAGCCGAACCCCGGCGGTTCGTCCGGCCGATCGCTTGACCTCGGGTTAGGTCGAGCTCCCAGGATCAGGGACATGACCCTCCCCGAACTGCCCGCGTTCGTCCGCGGCCGCACCCACCTCGACGGTTACGCGCTCTACCGCTCCGGCGGACCGAACGACCCCACCAGGGAGGTCGGCTGCGTCGTGCTCGTCACCGTCGACACCGAGGACGAGGCCACCGCACGGGCGTGGGTCGACTCGGTGTTCACCGCCCTCGCCAGCGACCCGGACCCGCACCCCGGCGGGATCTCCGCCGCCTTCCACATCCGCGCGGACGGCAAGCGGGTCGTCAACTACGCGGAGTGGGTCAGCGCCGAGGACCACCTCGACGCCCTCTCCGCCAGGGGGAACGGGGTCGGCTCGCCGACCGCGGACTGGCGCCGGGTGCAGAACTTTCCCGGCGTCCAGCACGTGGGCGTGCGGCGGTACCGGCCGTCAGCGCAGGTCCAGGCCGAGGTCGAGTGACGGGGACGAGTGCGTGAGGCCGCCGACGGCGAGGTAGTCGACGCCGGTCTCGGCGTAGCGGCGGGCCACGTCGAGGGTGAGGCCGCCGGACGCCTCCAGCTTCACCCCGGCGGGCCTGCGGGCCACGGCCTGCGCGCACTGCTCGGGGGTGAAGTTGTCGAGCAGCACCAGTTCCGCGCCCTCGGCGATGGCCTCGTCGAGCTGCGCGAGGCTGTCGACCTCCACCTCCATCAGCAGGTCGGGGGCGTGTTCGCGGGCCGCGCGGATGGCGGCGCCGACCGAACCGGCCGCGGCGACGTGGTTGTCCTTGATGAGGACCGCGTCGCCGAGGCCCATGCGGTGGTTCACGCCGCCGCCGCAGCGGACCGCGTACTTCTGCAGCAACCGCAGGCCCGGCAACGTCTTGCGGCTGTCGCGGATGGCGGCACCGGTGCCCTCGACCGCCGCCACCCAGCGCGCGGTCTGCGTCGCGATGCCGGAGAGGTGGCAGACCAGGTTCAGCGCGGTGCGTTCCACGGTGAGCAGGCCGCGGGCCGGGCCGGTCAGCACCAGCGCGGGCTCGCCGGGCACCGCCTTGTCGCCGTCGGTGGCCTCGGAGAGCACCTCGACCTCGGGCAGGTAGCGCTGGAACGCCGCCCGCGCAACGGGAACGCCGCACAGCACGCCGGCCGCGCGCGGGGTGATCTCCGCGGTCGCGACGGCCTTCTCCGGCACGGTCGCGAGCGTCGTGGCGTCCAGGCCGTAGCGGAGGTCCTCCTCCAGCGCGAGCTGGATGACCCGGTTCGCGTCGTCCCAGTCGAACTCGGTGGTCATGCGACAACCTCCGCCAGCACGGGGTGGGTCAGGACGGGGTCGGCCAGCACGGGCTGGCCGCTCGGGGTGAGCCGGACGAGCTGGCTGCGCCGCCACACGTCGGACCGCTCGGTGAAGTCCGTGCGCACGTGGCAGCCGCGCGACTCGGTGCGTTCCTGGGCCGCCGCGATCAACGCGCGGGCGGCCGTGGTCAGCGCCGCGTCCTCGACGAGCTCGCGCGACTCCAGCTGCTTGTCCACGGTGGACACGTCGAGCGCCGAGCCGACGACGGCCAGGCCTTCCGCGTCACGGCCGATCGCGGCGTAGCGCGACATGACGCGCTGCAGCAGGTCGCGGTCCGCCACGGGAGCGGTCGGCAGCGAAGGCTCGGCCGCGCGTGCCGGGGCGATCAGCTTCAGGGCCAGGTCCGACGCCACGGCCTCGGCGGCACGGGTGCCGCACACCAGGCCTTCGAGCAGGCTGTTGGACGCCAGCCGGTTCGCGCCGTGCAGACCGGTGCGGGCGACCTCGCCGACCGCGTACAGACCGGTCACGCCGGTGCGGCCGTCGACCGTGGAGACCACGCCGCCGCAGGCGAAGTGGGCCGCAGGGGCGACGGGGATCGGGTCCACGGCCGGGTCGATGCCCACCGAGGTGCAGGCCGCGTGCACGGTCGGGAAGCGCGAAGCCATGTCGTGCAACGAGGTCGCGTCCAGGAACACGTGGTCGTCGACGCCACCGGGCCCACCGGCCATGTGCCGGGTGATCGCCGCCGCCACGACGTCGCGCGGGGCGAGGTCTTCGAGCGGGTGCACGCCCTTCATCACGCGCGCGCCCGTCGCGTCGACCAGCACGGCACCCTCGCCGCGCACGGCCTCGGTGACGAGCGGGCACCGGCCACGCGCGCCCCGGCCCGTGTACAGCACGGTCGGGTGGAACTGGATGAACTCCACGTCCGCGGCCAGCGCACCGGCCCGCAGCGCCAGCGCGAGGCCGTCGCCCGTGGCCACGGAAGGGTTCGAGGTCGCCTGGTACATCTGCCCGAGGCCACCGGTCGCGAGCAGCACGGCGGGCGCGGTCAGCACACCGGGCACGCCGTTGCCGTCGAGCACCAGCAGACCGCCGACCGCGCCGAGCGGCGTCTTCACCGCGTCGACGGCGACGTGGTTCTCCAGCAACGGAACCCGTCCGTCCACAGTGGCCTTCAGCAACGCGCGTTCGACCTCGGCACCGGTCGCGTCGCCCCCGGCGTGCACGACCCGGAACGCGCTGTGGCCGCCTTCGCGGGTGCGTTCGAGCAGACCGTCGGGCCGCGCGTCGAACAGCGCGCCGCGCTCCCGCAACCGGGCCACGGCCGCGGGTCCGTCCGTGATGATCGCGGCCACGGCGGCGTCGTCGCACAGACCGGCACCGGCCGTCAGCGTGTCGCCGATGTGCCGGGTGACCGAGTCACCGGGGTCGTGCTGGTCCTCCAGCACGACCGCGACACCGCCCTGCGCCCACCGGGTGTTGCCGTCGTCGCCGGCCGCCTTGGTGACGACCAGGACGCGCAGTCCCAGCTCACGCGCCCGCAGCGCGGCGGTCAGGCCCGCCACGCCCGTGCCGACCACGATCAGGTCGGCCCGCGCCTCCCAGCGCGCGGTCATCACTCACCGCCGCCGGGCTGGCCGATCTCGATCATGCGCTGCACGGCGCCCTGGGCCCGCTTCGCGGTCTCCAGGTCCACGTGCACCTCGTCCAGGCCGTCGCGCACGCACCGCAGCAGCGCGGCCGGGGTAATCATCTTCATGTAGGTGCAGGACGCACGGTCGTTGACCGCGCGGAAGTCGATCTCCGGGGCGGCCTTGCGCAGCTGGTGCAGCATGCCGACCTCGGTGGCGACCAGCACCTTGCGGGCGTTGGTCGAGCGCGCGGCGGTGATCATGTCGCCGGTCGAGAGGATCTTGACCTTCTCCGCCGGGACGATGCCCTCACCGCTCAGGTACAGCGCACTGGTCGCGCAGCCGCACTCCGGGTGGATGAACAGGTCCGCGTCCGGGTTGGCGGCGGCGCGCTCGGCCAGCTCCGGGCCGTTGATGCCGGCGTGCACGTGGCACTCGCCCGCCCAGACGTGCAGGTTGTCGCGACCGGTCTCGCGCTTGACGTGCGCGCCCAGGAACTGGTCCGGGCAGAACAGCACCTCGCGGTCGGCGGGGATCGAGCGCACCACGTCGACGGCGTTCGACGACGTGCAGCAGATGTCCGTCTCCGCCTTCACCTCGGCGGTGGTGTTCACATAGGACACCACGACGGCACCGGGGTGCTGCGCCTTCCACTCGCGCAGCTGCGCACCGGTGATCGAGTCGGCGAGCGAGCAGCCCGCGCGCTCGTCCGGGATCAGCACGGTCTTCTCCGGCGACAGGATCTTCGCGGTCTCGGCCATGAAGTGCACGCCGCAGAAGATGATGGTCTGCGCGTCGGACTGCGCGGCGATGCGGGACAACGCGAGCGAGTCGCCGGTGTGGTGGGCGATGTCCTGGATCTCGGGCAGCTGGTAGTTGTGCGCCAGGATGACGGCGTCCCGCTCCTCGGCGAGCCGCAGCACCTCGTCCCGCCACGCGGCGTTCGGCTCGACTCCGCCGTACACACCCGAAGCGGTTCGCTCCACGGTTGCGGTAGCGACCATCACTGCCTCCTCGATCCGGGGTTTTCGCCTATTGGTCGAAAACGTGGCCGATAGTATCAGCCGGGTGGCAGGTGTGGGGCACGAAGTTCTGGCAGCCGTGCTGCGGGTGAGAGGTGCGTCACTCCAGGTCATGCTGTGGGAGCGCGCACGGGAGCCGCACGCTCACCGCTGGTCGCTGCCCGGTGGCGGTCTGCGGGTGGACGAGGACGTGGAGTCGTCGATCCGCCGCCAGCTCGCGGAGAAGGTCGACGCGCGACAGTTGTCTCACGTGGAGCAGCTGGCCGTCTTCAGCGCCCCCGGCCGCGTTCCCGGTCCCCGCGTGGTGGCGACGGCGTTCCTCGGCCTGGTCCCCTCCGACGTCGACCCGGAGGTGCCGGCGGACACGGCGTGGCACTGCGTGGAATCGCTGCCGCTCATGGCGTTCGACCACTCCGCGATCGTGCACCGGGCCCGCCACCGGCTCGCCTCGAAGCTGTCGTACACGAACCTCGGCTTCGCGCTGGCGCCACCGGAGTTCACCATCTCCCTGCTGCGCGACCACTACTCCGCGGCACTCGGTTACCGGGTCTCCGCAACGAACCTGCAGCGCGTGCTGTCGCGCCGCCTGCTGCTCGAACCGACCGGCGGCACCGCACCGCCCGGACCGTCCGGCGGCCGCCCCGCCGCACTGTTCCGGTTCAGCGCAAGGGGAATCAAAGTCACCGATCCGTTCGCCGTGCTGAGACCGCCGGGATCCGGCCGTCCAGCAGGCGGGGGTGGCACCCCGTAACGTTGCACGCGTGGCCGAGACGCTCCCCCTGTTCCCCCTGGGCACCGTGCTGTTGCCCGGTGCGTCTTTGCCGTTGCACATCTTCGAGCCGCGCTACCGCCAGCTCGTCGTGGACCTGATGACCGGCACCCTGTTCGGCCGCACCTTCGGCGTGGTCTGCATCAAGGAGGGCTGGGAGGTCGGCGCCGACAACGTCCGCTCCCTGCAGGACATCGGCTGCTCGGCGGACCTGCTCGACGCCCGCCCGCTGCCGGAGGGCCGCTTCGACATCGTCACGCGCGGGGTGCGCCGCTTCCGCCTGCTCGACGTCGACACCACCACCGCCCCGTACCTGCTCGGCAGCGTCGAGTACCTCGACGACGTCCCGGTGCCCGAGGCGGCGCTGGAGGTCGTGCCGATCCTGGAACGCGGGGCCCGCGCCGCCCACGAGCGCTACTGCGGCGCCGCCTGGCACCGCGAGGACTGGTCGGCCCCGGCCGCGGACGTGGAGCTGGGCGCGTTGTCGTACCTGCTCGCCGCCGACTGCCTGCTGCCGGTCGACGACCGCCAGCGGCTGCTGGAGGAGACGTCGCCGGCGCGGCGGCTGCGGCTGGTGCGCCGGATGCTGCACCGGGAGACCGGGATCTTCAGCGCGCTGAAGGCGGTTCCGGTGCCGTTGACCGAGTTCGGCCACGTGCCGAACCCGAACTGACCGCCCGGCATCTGCAAGTACCACCAACCCGACATCAACAGGCTCGTAACTACCTCCAACTGGTTCGGCGCGCGCCGAACCAGTTGGAGGTGCTCAGCGACGGTTTGATCAAGAGTTGGTGGTACTTGCAGATGCCGGAGAAGCAGGGTGGGAGCGCCGGAGGGATCGTTGGATTGTGGTCTTGTGGGATTGTTGAACAATCCTTACAGTGAGGGCCACATCACACCCCACCACTCCTCCACCACGCTGCGAGGTGTCCCATGAGCACGACCACGACCGAGGAGACAGGGCGCGCTGCCTGGTTCCGCAGTCTCGGCGCGAAGGGCAAGCGCGCCTTCATCGGTGCGTTCGGCGGGTACGGGCTGGACTCCTACGACTACTGGGTCCTGCCGCTGAGCCTGGTCGCGATCACCGGCTACTTCGGCCTCACCAAGGCCGAGGCCGGGTTGCTGGGCACCAGCACGTTGCTGATGAGCGCCGTCGGCGGCGCGGTGGCCGGGGTGATGGCCGACCGGTTCGGGCGGGCGAAGACGCTGGTCATCACGGTGGTGGCGTACGCGTTCTTCACCGTGCTGTGCGGCTTCGCGACGAACTACGAGACGTTGCTGGTGTTCCGGGCGTTGCAGGGCCTCGGGTTCGGCGGTGAGTGGGCGGCCGGGGCGATCCTCGTGGCCGAGTACTGCAAGCCGAAGTACCGCGGCCGCACGGTGGCGTTCGTCCAGAGCGCGTGGGCGGTCGGCTGGGGGCTCGCGGTCGTCGTGAACGCGCTGGTCAGCTCGCTCGCGGACCCGAGCTGGTCGTGGCGGGTCATGTTCTGGACCGGCGCACTGCCCGCGGTCCTCGTCTTCTACGTGCGGCGCAACGTCGACGACGCCCCCGAGGTCGCGGCGCAGCCCCGGCCGCGCGGTACGTTCCCGCAGATCTTCCGGGGGCCGATCCTCAAGACCACGCTGTTCGCCGCGCTGCTCGCGACCGGTGTGCAGGGCGGTTACTACACGCTCGCCACGTGGCTGCCGGCGTTCCTGCAGACCGGGCGCGGGCTCACGGTCATCGGCACCGGCGGGTACCTCGCGTTCCTCATCACCGGCGCGTGGATCGGGTACGTGTGCGGCGGCTACCTCACGGACCGCCTGGGGCGCAAGAAGACCTTCGTGCTCTTCGCGGTCGCCAGCGCGCTGCTGATCGTGGCCTACACGCAGATCCCCAACGGTGCCAACACGTTGGTCATGTTCCTGGGCTTCCCGCTCGGGTTCTGCATGAGCGCGATCTTCAGCGGGTTCGGCAGCTACCTGTCCGAGCTCTACCCCACGCGGCTGCGCGGCACCGGCCAGGGCTTCACCTACAACTTCGGGCGCGCGTTCGGCGCGGTGTTCCCCGGTCTCGTCGGGTTCATGGCCGACCGGCTGGGCATCGGCGGTGCGATGCTGTTCGGAGCGGCCGCCTACGGGATCGCGGTCGTGGCGCTCATCTGGTTGCCCGAGACGGTGAACGAGGAGCTGGGATGACGACGGCGGGCAAGGCACCGGGACTCGCGCAGGCCAACCTGATCGCCGTTCCCAGGGACTGGGCCTACGACTTCCTCCTCTTCACCCACCGCAACCCCAAGCCGTGCCCCGTGCTCGACGTCCTCGACGCGGGCGAGACGGTCAGCTCGCTCAAGCCGGACGCGGACGTGCGGACCCACGTGCCGCGCTACCGGGTCTGGGAGCACGGCGAGCTGGTGGCGGAACCGGAGAACGCGACCGGGCACTGGCGCGCCGACCTGGTGACGTTCCTGATCGGCTGCAGCTTCACGTTCGAGACGGCGCTGAAGAGCGCGGGCGTGCCGCTGCGGCACGTCGAGCAGGGCCGCAACGTCGCCATGTTCGTCACGGACCTCCAGTGCCGGCCGGCCGGACGGCTGCACGGGCCGATGGTCGTGTCGATGCGGTGGGTACCGGAGTCCCTTGTGGACATCGCGCACAAGGTCACCGCGCTGATGCCGTCGGTGCACGGGGCCCCGGTGGGCACCGGCGACCCGCGCATGCTCGGCATCGAGGACGTGCACGCGCCCGACTTCGGCGACGCGGTGGAGCCGGAACCCGGTGACGTGCCGGTGTTCTGGGCGTGCGGCGTGACCCCGCAGGCGGTGCTGATGCGGTCGAGACCGCCGTTCGCGATCACGCACGCGCCGGGGCAGATGTTCGTGACCGACATGCCGGACTTCGCCTACCGCGTCGGGTAGACCGCCGGAGGGCGGCGCCTCAGCCGAGGCGCCGTCCCAGGTCGTCCAGGCCGTTCCAGGCCGCGCAGCAGCCGTAGGTCAGCGCCGCCGCCAACGGCCACGCGAGAACCCCCCACCACGTCTCCAGCTGCGGCGCGAACTGCACGACGTCGTAGGGCTGGGCGGTGGCCGGCTGCGGGTACATGCCCTCCACGGTCTTGGTGCCCTGCCACTGCATCAGCGCCGCCGCGCCCAGCGAACCCAGCGTCATCGCGAACATCACGACCGGTCCGCGGCGCTGGCGCAGCATCCAGACCGCGATGCCGGTGACGGTGCCCGCGCCGAGACCGATGACGACGAACACCATCAGCGCGTCCAGCCGGTGGTAGCTCTCCACCCCGAACGGCTGGAAGCCGACACCCTCCTGCGGGGAGGCGACCTTCGTCTGCGGCGGGGCGAGCCACGCCCACAGGAACGCGGCCACCATGCCGAAGACGGACGTCGTCAGCAGCACCGACAGCCCCGGCAGCAGGTCGCGCTTCACGACGACCTTCGGCCGCGGCCGGACGTAGTGGTAGACGTACGGCGGCTCCGGCACGGGTTCGATGCGCACCGGCGCTGCGATGTCGTCCATGTCGCGGAAGGTTACTACCGAGCCGACGTCGTCTCGCCGTGACGGCTGCAGCGCGCCGTCCAGCCGTCCGGGGTCACCTGGACGACCATCCGGCGGGCGCACTCGGCGCAGTAGCGCGGCGGGTCGATCAGGGACAGCCGCTGACGGCAGAACGCGTGGTCGCCGTCAGCTTCCTCTTTGCCGCAGAACGAGCAGTACACGGTCGTGACCATCACAGGGTCTGGCTCAGCGCCTTGATGGGCATCGACAGCTCTTCGAGCATGTCGAGGTCCTGCTGCGCCGGGCGGCCGAGGTTCGTCAGGTAGTTGCCGACGATGATCGCGTTGATGCCGCCGAGCATGCCCTGCTTCGCACCCAGGTCGCCGAACGTCAGCTCACGACCGCCGGCGAACCGCAGGATCGTGCGCGGCAGCGCCAGCCGGAACGCGCCGACCGTGCGCAGCGCCTCGGCGCCCTCGACGACCGGGTAGTTCTCGTACGGCGTGCCGGGGTTGGGGATGAGGAAGTTGAGCGGCACCTCGTCCGGTTCCAGCTCCGCGAGCTGCACCGCGAACTCGGCGCGCTGCGCGAGCGTCTCCCCCATGCCGATGATGCCGCCGCAGCAGACCTCCATGCCGGCGGCGCGGATCATCTTCAGCGTGTCCCAGCGCTCCTCCCAGGAGTGCGTGGTCACGACCTCCGGGAAGTGCGAGCGGGCCGTCTCCAGGTTGTGGTTGTAGCGGTGCACGCCCATCGCCACGAGCTCGTCGACCTGCTCCTGCGTGAGCATGCCGAGCGAGCAGGCGATCTGGATGTCGTTGCCGTCGGCGCGGATGGCCTTGATGCCGTCGCGGACCTGCGAGAGCAGCCGCTTGTCCGGGCCGCGCACGGCCGCGACGATGCAGAACTCGGTCGCGCCGGTGTCGCGGGTCTGCCGCGCCGCGCGGACCAGGCCGGGGATGTCGAGCCACGCCGAGCGCACCGGCGAGGGGAACTGGCCGGACTGCGAGCAGAAGTGGCAGTCCTCCGGGCAGCCGCCGGTCTTGAGCGAGACGATGCCCTCGACCTCGACCTCGGGACCGCACCAGCGCTCGCGGACCTCGTGGGCCAGCGCGAGCAGCTCGGGGACGCGGTCGTCGGGGAGCTCGAGCACCCGCAGGACCTGTGCCTCGGACAGGCCGACTCCTCGTTCGAGCACCTGCTCACGAGCCTCGTCGAGCACGTCGATCCGTTCCGGGGCTGCGGTCACTGTCTCTCCTCCTCCTGTGGCCTGGCGTGCACTATGCCGCACTGAATCCTTCATCGTGCAGCGACGTAGGTCACTGGACCGCGAACTGAGCGGCGAACGTGTCCGGGTCGAACGCACCGCCGAACCAGGGCGAGAACGACCTCCTGGCCACCGCCAGGAAGTCCGGGGCGCCGAGCTTCGTCACCCCCTGCGGGAGCGCGCCGAGCAACGGGGCACCGGCCGCTTCCGGCAGGTCCGCGAGGTTCGTGAGGGACGCGAGGTCGGGGTGCGGCGGCCAGCTGCCCACGACGACGCCGATGGCCTCCAGGCCGCGCCGCTGCAACGCCTCGGCGGTCAGCGCGGTCGTGTTGAGCGTGCCGAGCCCAGCTTGGGCGACGACGAGCACCGGTGCGTTCACCGCCCACGCGATGTCGGCCAGGGTCGAACCGCCCTCGTCGAACCGCACGAGCAGCCCGCCGGCTCCTTCGACGAGCACCAGGTCGTGGTCGGCGTCGAGCTCCGTCACGGCCGCGGCGACGTCCTTGGGGTGCACGGTGGCCATGCCCGCGCGCCTGGCGGCGGTGGCCGGCGCCAGCGGGTCGGGGTATCTCGCCAGCTCACGCGTCGTGACGTCGCCGGCCAGCCGCGCCACCTCGGCCACGTCGCCCGGCTCGCCGGGCAGCAGACCGGTCTGCGCGGGCTTGAGCACCGCGACCCGTCTGCCCTCTGCCCTGGCCAGCGCCGCGATGCCCGCGGTGACGGCGGTCTTGCCGACCTCTGTCCCGGTTCCGGTGATCACCAGCACGCTCACAGGCACTCACCTTAGAACTTCACCTACGGTGACGGCATGGCTGATGAACCGATCGTGATGTACGGCGCCGAGTGGTGTGGCGACTGCCGCAGGGCCAAGTCGTGGCTGACCCGCAACAACGTGGCTTTCACCTACGTCGACGTGGAGCACGACGACGAGGCGCGGGACAGGGCCGTCGAGATCTCCGGCCGCAAGAACATCCCCGTCGTGGTGCTGCCGAACGGCGAGTTCCTGGTCGAGCCGTCCGACACTCAGCTGGCCGCCGCGATCACCCCGTGAGCGATCTGCGCGATGTCGTCGTCCGTGCTGATGAACGGCGGCATCGTGTAGACGAGGTCGCGGAACGGCCGCAGCCACACCCCGGCGTCCACCGCGGCCTTCGTGGCCCGTGCCATGTCCACGGGCTCGTGCAGCTGCACGACACCGATGGCTCCCAGCACGCGCACGTCCTTCACACCCGGCAACGCGCGCGCAGGCTCCAGTCCGGCTGACAACCCGGCCGAGATGCGTGCGACCTCACGCTTCCAGTTCTGCGACAGCAGCAGGTCGATCGAGGCCAGTGACACCGCCGAGGCGAGCGGGTTGCCCATGAACGTCGGCCCGTGCGCGAGCACCGGCACCTCGCCCCGGCTGATCCCGTCCGCGACCCGCGGCGTGCACAGCGCGGCGGCCATCGACAGGTACCCGCCGGTCAGCGACTTGCCTACGCACATCACGTCCGGGCTGACGTTCGCGTGGTCGGCGGCGAACAGCTCGCCGGTGCGCCCGAACCCGGTGGCGATCTCGTCGAACACCAGCAGCACGTCGTGGGTGTACGCGAGCTCGCGCAGGACGTGCAGGTAGCGCGGGTCGTGGAAGCGCATCCCGCCGGCGCCCTGCACGACCGGCTCGACGATGATCGCGGCCAGCTCGTCCGCGTGCTGCTCGACCACGTCCGCGAGGTGCTGCACGTACGCGGTGTCCAGCTCCGCCGGTGGCGCGTCGGCGAACACCTGCGCCGGCAGGACGCCGCGCCACAGCGAGTGCATCCCGCCCTCGGGGTCGCACACGGACATGGGGGTGAACGTGTCGCCGTGGTACCCGCTGCGCCACGTGAGCAGCCGCCGCTTCTCCGGCCGGTTGCGCGAACGCCAGTACTGCAGGCACATCTTCACGGCGACCTCGACCGCCACCGAACCGGAGTCGCACAGGAACACGTGCTGCAGCTCGGCGGGCGTGACCTCGACAAGCCGCGCGCAGAGCCGGACGGCGGGCTCGTGCGTGAGCCCGCCGAACATCACGTGGCTCATCCGCCCCAGCTGGTCGGTGACGGCCGCGTCCAGGACCGGGTGCCGGTAGCCGTGGATCGCGGCCCACCACGACGACATGCCGTCGACCAGCTCGCGACCGTCGACGAGCGTGAGCCGGACACCCTCCGCGGACTCGACGAGCAGCGGCTCCTGGGTGCCCGGCATCGGGCCGTACGGGTGCCAGACGTGCGCCTGGTCGAGCTTCAGCAGGTCGTCCACCCGCGTGACATTAGGCGAGCTTGACCGGCAGGGTGAGCAGGCCGCGGATCAGCGTGCTGTCCCGCCACGCCAGGGTCTCCGGCTCCGCCGCCAGCGACAGGTCCGGGAACCGGGCCAGCAGCTGGGTGAGCGCCACGTCGAACTCCAGCCGGGCCAGCGGCGCGCCCAGGCAGAAGTGCAGACCGTGGCCGAACGCCACGTGCCCCTGCGCGGAGCGGGTCACGTCGAGCCGGTCGGGGTTCTCGTACTTGGCCGGGTCCCGGTTGGCGGCGATCAGCGACACCATGACGAGCTCGTCGGCTGGGATCTGCACGCCGCCCAGCTCGATCGGCTCGGTGGTGTAGCGGAAGGTCGCGATGTTGACCGGGCCCTCCAGCCGCAGGAACTCCTCGGCGCTGGCGGGGATCAGCTCCGGCCGGTCCTTCAGGACCTGCAGCTGGTCGGGGTTCTTCAGCAGTGCCAGCACGGCGTTGCCGATGAGGTTGACCGTCGTCTCGTGGCCGGCCACGAGCAGCAGGAACGCCATCGACACGAGCTCTTCGGTGTTGAGCCGGTCACCGGAGTCGTCGGCGTGCACCAGCGCCGAGAAGAACGTGTCGTCCGGTTCGGCGGCGCGGACCTTCTCGACGTGCTGGAACAGGAACTGCGCCATCGCGCCGGCGGCGTGCTGGATCTGCTCGGGCGTGCCGAACGACAGCAGCGTGTTCGACCACCCGCGGAACTCCTCGCGGTTGTCGATCGGGATGCCGAGCAGCTCGCAGATCACCGTGATCGGCAGCGGGAACGCGAACTCCTCCAGCAGGTCCACCTCGTCGCCGTCGTTCATCCGCGCGATGAGCTCTGCCGCGATCTCGTTGACGCGGGGCCGCAGCAGCTCGATGCGGCGGGCGGTGAACGCCTTGGTGACGAGCTTGCGCAACCGGGTGTGGTCCGGCGGGTCCATGTTGAGCATGTGGACCGAGAGCGAGGACTCGAACTCGCCGCGCCGCGCGTCCGGCGGGGTGTGCTTGTCGAAGACGGACCGCCCGACCGTGATGTCCTTGCTGATCCGCGGGTCGGTGAGGGCGATCTTCGCTTCTTCATGACGGGTCACGAGCCAGACCTTCAGTCCACGGGGCAGGTGGACCTCGTGCACGGGTGCCTCTGCGCGCAGCAGGTCGTGCGCCTCGTGCGGGTTCTGGACGTAGTCGTCGGGCAGCTTGGTGAGTGTTGTCACCCCACCCAGTTAACCCCGTTAACTCCTGGCTCGCCACTCTTTCCCACTCGATCCGGTACGCGCTGTGACGCCACCCCCGGAGGACCGGCGTGACCGTGATCGCGCTGGGGCCGGGCGGTGACGCGAAGATCAGGAGCGGGGGGTAGCGTTCTTTTCGTGGTGGCCCCTGATCCCGTTGACGCCCGTTTGCTGGCCATGCTCGCCGACTCGGGCCGTGCCGCCGTGCACGAGATCGCCCAGCGCCTGGGCATGGACCCGCGCGAGGCCGCCATGCGCCTGATCACCCTGTCCGGCAGCGGTCTGCCGCTGCTCGTCGGCGTGGAGTGCGACCCGAACGGCATCCGGCGCGCGCTGGCGAACGCCGCCGCCTACGGCAACTACCAGGGCCCGCCCCCGTCCGGTGCCTACGCCGTGCACCAGAGCGGACCCCACCACGTGAGCGGCCCGCACCCGGTCGCGCCGCCGCAGCCCCAGCCCGGCCCGCAGTCCCAGCCCTTCCCCGTGCAGCAGCAACCGCCGAACCCGTGGGGCCCGCCGCAGTCCGCGGGCTGGGTCCGCGCCGACCAGCCGCAGCCCCGGCCGATGTCACGCACCGGCAAGGTCGGCACGACGCTGGAGGCGGACAGCCTGGAGGGCGCCCGTCTGTCCATCCAGCTCGTCGAGGTCGTCGACCCGGCCGACTTCCTGTTCACCGCCGCCGGCTACAAGCTGGCCGAGGGTGAGCGGGCCGTGGTCGTGCACACCGAGGTCACCAACGCCTCGCAGGTCCCGTTCACCTCGTTGCCGGACATGTACCTGGTCCTCGTGACCAGGACCGGCGAGACCGTCACGAAGGCGCCGGTGTCGCTGTCCTCGCGGCCCGCGCACAAGCTCGGCGTGCAGCCGGGTGAGACCGCAGGCGGTCACACGGTGTTCGTGCTGCCGGACACGACGGACCTCACCCAGGTGCGGTGGAGCGTGCGCCCCGAGGTCGACGTCAACACCCTCGTGTGGACCGTCGAGGACTGACCCCTCGCAGGCGCCTCGCGCGTTGTTGGTAGTAGAAAAGTGCCTGTTGATGTTGAGTTGGCGGTACTTGCAGACGCCGTTGGAGCCAGGGGCTGAGGCAGCTTGGACGGAGCGAGCGGGGATTGGTGACCTGCTCAGGACAGCACCGTCAACGCCGCCGCGTGCACGCCCGGTGCGGCAGCCAGGTATTCGCGGGTCGTCAGCTTCCACGGCGTGCCGTCGAAGTCGGTGACGACACCGCCCGCCTCTTGCACGAGCAGCACACCGGCGGCGTGCGCGCGCACGTTGTCGTACTGCCAGTGCAGGTCCATCCGCCCGGCGGCGACCTGGGCGAGCTGGTGGGTCACCGGCACGGAGATCCGCACGCACAGGGCCTCCTTCGCCATCGCGCTGTAGGAGGCGCCGACCCGGTCGGCCATCTCCGGCCCCTGCCCCGGCTGGGCCTGCCCGGTCCCGGCCAGCGCACCGTCCAGCGAGGTCTTCGCGGACACCCGCAGCCGCACCCCGTTGAGGAACGCGCCCTCGCCCTCGGCCGCGGTGAACATCTCGTCGAACAACGGGAAGTACACGGCGGCCAGCACCGGGCGGCCGTCGCGGACGAGGCTCACGCCGATGTTCCAGTCGGTCATGCCGTGGACGGCGTTCATGTTGCCGCCCACCGGGTCGACGAGCCACCACTCGCCCGGCTCCAGCGGGCCGGAGCCGTGTTCGTCGTCGAGCCAGCGCGCCCGCGGCCGGATCGCGGCGAGCTCGGGGCGCAGCAGGTCGACGACGGCCGCGTCGTTGGCGCGCACGCCGGCGACGACCGCGTCGAGGTCCGCGGCGCGCGACTCCGGCGAGTAGCGCTTGAGCATCCGGGCTCCTGCGCGGCGAACGGCCGCGACGAGTTCCGCGTTCACGGTTCCTCCATACGATGTCTGTTCATGCAAGCGGATCTGAACCTGCTGACCGTGCTCGACGCCCTGCTCGAGGAGGGCAGCGTGATGGGCGCGGCCGAACGGCTGCACCTGTCGTCACCCGCGGTCAGCCGCACGCTGGGGCGGATCAGGAAGGTCACCGGAGACGACATCCTGGTGCGCACCGGTCATTCGATGACGCCGACGCCGTACGCGCTCGGGATCGCCGACGAGGTGCACCGGCTGGTGCGCCAGGCCAACGCCGTGCTGGCACCGAGTCGTGCGCTCGACCTGGCCGAACTGGACCGCACGTTCACCGTGCGGTGCCACGACGCGCTGGCCTCGTCACTGGTGCCGGCGCTGGTCGCCCGGGTCGCGGAACGGGCACCCGGTGTGCGGTTGCGGGTGCTCGCCGAGCACTCCGGTGACACCGACGACCTGCGGCACGGCCGGGTCGACCTGGAGCTCGGCGGCGGCGCACCGGCGTTGCCGGAGTTCCGGTCGGAGACGCTCGGCCACGACCCGCTGGCCGTCGCGCTGCGCCCGGACCACCCGTGCGCGGGCGGGCTCGACCTCCCGGCGTACGCGGCACACCCGCACGTCGTGGTGTCCCGCCGCGGCCGGCTCACCGCGCCGATCGACGACCTGTTGGCAGCGGAAGGCTTGCAACGCAGGGTGATCGCGACGGTGGCGACCGTCCACTCCGCACTGCAGATCGCGGTCGCGAGCCACGCGCTGGTCACCACCACGGCGATCCTGTGCCGCCCGCTGATCGAGGCGTTCGGGCTCGTCACCCTGCCGTTGCCGGTCGAGTCGCCGCCGGCACCGGTGAACTGCAACTGGCACCAGCGCTACGACTCCGACCTCGCCCACGCGTGGTTGCGCGAGCAGGTGCGGGCGTCATTCGCCGAGGTGGTCCAGCGGTAGCGCGACGGCACCGGCGAACCGCGGCGACTCGGCCTCGTCGAGCATCGCCGCGGCCACGGTCTCGCGGCTGACCTGAGCGGTGAGGTCGAACGGCGGCGCGGCGTCCAGCCCGACCGTGCGCCGCTCGGGGCTGAGCGGCCCGTCGGAGAGCACACCGGCGTGGAAGACCGTGCCACCGGCGGCGAGGACGGTCTCGTCGGCCGCCACCTTGTCGGCGATCCGGTCGCCGAGGAACTTCTCCAGCACACGGGCACCGTCACCGGCGGCCGCGCGCGACGGGCCGGTGCCGTACGCGCCGAGCCAGATGACCCGTTCCGGTCCGGCGGCGACGACGGCCTTCGCACCGTCGAGCAGGACACCGGGCCGGTCCGTGCCGAGGCCGGAGAGGACGACGGTGCCCCCGGCGACGGCGAGGCTCGCCGGGTCGGCCACGTCACCCGCGACCTTGCGCAGGTCCGGGTGGTCGAGCGCGATCTTGCCGGGATCGCGGGCGATCGCCGTGACCGCGTGGCCGCGGGCCAGGGCCTGCCGGGTGAGGGCGAGGCCGGTGCGGCCGGAGGCGGCGAGGACGGTGAGGTTCATGCCGAGAACGCTATGAGCGGCACCGATCAACATCAAATGAAACGTCGTCAACCGGTGATTTACCCAGACGCAATCGGCCTGCGCTCAGCCTTCCTCGCGCAGCTGCTCCAGGGACGCGGCGAGGTCCGCCGGGTACTCGGAGGTGTAGGTGACCCACTCGCCCGTGCCGGGGTGGTGGAACCCGAGCTGGCGCGCGTGCAGCCACTGCCGCGCCACGCCGAGCCGCTTGGCCAGCGTGGGGTCCGCGCCGTAGGTCAGGTCGCCCACGCACGGGTGGTGCAGCGCCGAGAAGTGCACGCGGATCTGGTGCGTGCGGCCGGTCTCCAGGTGCACCTCGACGAACGACGCCGCGCGGAACGCCTCGATCACTTCGTAGTGGGTGATCGACGGCTTGCCGGAGTTCATCACGGCGAACTTGTAGTCGTGCTTGGGGTGCCGGTCGATCGGCGCGTCGATGGTGCCCTTGATCGGGTCCGGGTGGCCCTGGACGATCGCGTGGTAGACCTTGTCGACGGTCCGCTCCTTGAACGCGTGCTTGAGCGCCGAGTACGCCGACTCGGACTTCGCGACGACCATCACGCCGGTGGTACCGACGTCGAGGCGGTGCACGACGCCCTGGCGCTCCGCGGCACCCGAGGTCGCGACCCGGTGACCGGCGGCGGCGAGACCGCCCACGACGGTCGGGCCGGTCCAGCCCGGCGAGGGGTGCACGGCCACGCCGACGGGCTTGTCCACGACGATGATGTCGTCGTCCTCGTGGATCACGACCAGGCCCTCGACCGGGATGGCCTGCACGGTCACCGGCTGCGGCGGGGCCGGCAGGGTGATCTCCAGCATCGCGCCGGCCGTGAGCCGGTCGGACTTGCCCACGACCCGGCCGTCGATCAGCACGTCGTCGGCGTCGGCGATGGCGGCCACCGCGGTGCGGGACAGGCCCAGCAGCTTCGCGAGGCCCGCGTCGACGCGCATGCCGTCCAGACCGTCGGGAATGGGCAGCGTTCGGTATCCGCTCACGCGTCGATCTTCTCCTTGTGAACCGTCCCGTCGTAGTCGTGCTGCAGCAGCGCCAAGACGATGATCGTCGCGCCACCGCAGACGATCGCCATGTCGGCGACGTTGAACACCGGCCACACCTGGCCGAACGGGTCGAACAACGACAGGAAGTCCACCACGTGGCCGCGCATCGGGCCGGGCGCGCGGAACAGCCGGTCGGCGAGGTTGCCGACGGCGCCGCCGAGCACCAGCCCGAGACCGACCGCCCAGGGCGTCGAGCGCAGGTCGCGCGCGATCCAGGTGATGAACCCGACGACCCCGAACGCGATCAGCGCGAGGATCCACGTCCACCCCTCGGCCAGCCCGAAGGCGGCACCGGGATTGCGGACGAACGTCAGGTGCAGCAGCCCGCCGAACAGCTGGATCGGCTCTGACCGCTCCAGGAACGCCACGGAGAGGACTTTCGTGAGGACGTCCAGCGCCAGCACACCGGCGGCCAGCACCGCGAGGTAGGTGGTCCGCGGCTCCGGCAGCGAGCCGGTGATCGAGAACTCGGGTTCGGCGTCCGGCTCGGAGACCGTCAGCGCCCGCTCGGGCTGCTCGGTCTCGCGCCGGTCCTCGGCCTCGGCGGTCACCACAGGCGCGACCTGCGGTTCCGCGACCGGTTCCGGCGCGCTGGGCTGCTCCTCGGCAGTCTCGTCAGCGGCCTTCGCCGGGGCCTTGGACTCGTCACTCACCAGGTCATTGTCCACTACCTGGACTACGCGAGGAACGGCGGCAGGGTTCGGCTGTCGTCCTCGGCCACCCAGCGGCCGTCGCGCTGCGCGTAGGTCCACTTCGGACCTTCGGTGACGAGAGTGCGCAGCGCGGCCACCAAACGGTCCACGTGCTCGGCCGTCGTCCCGAGACCGATCGACGCGCGCACGGCGCGGTCTTCGTGCGAACCGGCCTTCTTCACCAGACGTCCCACGACCACATGGGCGCAGAACGCGCCGTCACGCACGCCGACGCCGTACTCGGCCGACAGCGCCGCCGCGAGGAAGCCCGCGTCGAAGCCGGGGACCGTGAAGCTCACGACGCCCACGCGGTCGACGTCGGTGAGGATCGAGAGCTCGCGCAGGCCGGGGATGGCGCGCAGGCCGTCCCGCAGCCGCTGCAGCAGCTCCTGCTCGTGCGCGATCGTCTGCTCCCAGTGCCGCGACAGGATCTCGCAGGCCGCGGCCAGCGCGTGCACGCCGATGACGTTCGGGCTGCCCGCCTCGTGCCGCTCCGGCACCGCGGACCACGCGACGCCGAGCCGGTCGCCGTGGTCGGTCACCTTCGCCGTGGCGCCGCCGCCCACCAGGTAGGGCTGGGCCTGCTGCAACCAGTCGGACCGGCCGACGAGCACACCGGCGCCGAACGGCGCGTAGATCTTGTGGCCGGAGAACGCCAGGTAGTCCACGCCCAGCTCACGGGCGTCGATCGGGCGGTGCGGGGCGAGCTGCGCGGCGTCGAGCGCGATGCGGGCGCCGTGCCTGCGGGCGACCTTCGCGAGCTCGGCGACCGGCCACAGCTCCCCCGTGACGTTGGACGCCCCGGTGACGATCACGAGCCGAGGACCGACCGGGGCGGCGGCCAACGCCCGGTCCAGCGCGACGAGTGCCGCGCCGGACGAGGAAGGAGTGGAGATGCGCTGCACGTTCGGCCCGCGCCAGGGCAGCAGCGCGGCGTGGTGCTCGCTGTCGAACAGCACGACCGCGGTGCCCTTGGGCACGCTGCGGGCCAGCAGGTTCAGCGCGTCAGTGGTGTTGCGGGTGAAGACGACGGCATCGGTGGAGCGGGCGCCCACGAACCGCCGGACGCGGTCACGCGCCTGCTCGTAGACGCGGGTCGACACCTGGGAGGCGAAGCCGGCGCCGCGGTGCACGCTCGCGTACCAGGGCAGCAGCTCGTCGACGGCGTCGCGCACCTCCCGCAGGCAGGGGGCGGAGGCGGCGTGGTCGAGGTTGGCGTAGGTGACGCGCTCTCCGGTCACCAGCGGGACGCGCAGGTCGGAACCGACGACGGCGGGAACCTTGGTGGTGGTGTCCGGGGTGATCGCGAGCGTCATCGAGCTGCCTCCTGGGCCGGGGGGCCTTCTCGGAGGCCCGCGCTTGACCGGCGCCCTGCGCGCCGGACCAGGTCCTCACCAAGGGCACCCCACCGCGGTTGGAGGGTTGCCGGCCAGCAAGCTTGGGCTTGACGCTGGCTCTCATGACCTGCCGACGACGTTAGCGGGCGCGTCACGATCCGTCGACACCTGATCACATCGTGAGAAGCGTCGGGGACCGACTATTCGCCGGTCTCGCCCTTCCACCGCGCGTAACGACCGGCCCGGTCCACGGCGCGAACCCGCCGTTCGGTGGCGTCGCGCGCCTCTTCTGTGGTCACGATGAGCAACTGGTCGCCGGTCTGCAGCCGGGTCGTCGGAAGTGGCGTGAAGCTCTTGCCCGAGCGCACCACGAGGCTCACCGTGGCGCCGGTGGGCATGCGCAGCTCGGTCATGTAGACGCCGTGCAGCTTCGACCCGCGCTGGATGTGCACCTGCAGCAGCTCGGCGCCGAGCTCGTCCAGCGGCGAGGAGTCGACCTGGACCTCCTGCGGCTCGCTCGCGTTGACCAGCCCGAGCCGCCGCGCGAGGAACGGCAGCGTCGTGCCCTGCACCACCGTGAGGACGATGACCAGCAGGAACACCGCGTCGACCAGCTCGCGCGCACCCTCGACGCCCTGGATGAGCGGGATCAGCGCGAACACGATCGGCACCGCGCCGCGCAGCCCCGACCAGGAGAGGAACGCCTGTTCCCGCCACGGCACCTTGAACGGCAGCAACGACAGCACCACCGACAGCGGGCGCGCCACGAACGTGAGCACCACGCCCGCGATCAGCGCGGGCACCAGCACGTCGAGCAGCCGGGACGGCGAGGCGTAGAGGCCGAGCAGGACGAACAGGCCGATCTGGGCCAGCCAGCCGAGCCCCTCGGCGAACGACAGGGTGTCGGCGCGGTGCGGCAGCCGGGCGTTGCCCAGGACCAGCGCGGCGACGTAGGTGGCGAGGAAACCGGACGCGTGCGCCAGGTCGCCCGCGGTGTAGGCGATCACGCAGACGGCGACGGTGGCGAGCGGGTAGAGGCCGGTGGCGGGCAGGGCCGCGTGCCGCAGTCCCGTGCCGCCCAGCCAGCCGAGCGCGACGCCGATCAGCGCGCCCGCTCCCAGCTCGTAGAGCACCAGCAGCGGTGCCGTCCACGAGATCTGGTCGGACGAGGCGAGCAGCACGACCGCGATGTAGACGGGCGCGTCGTTGAGGCCGGACTCCAGCTCGAGCGCGCCGGTGAGCCGTGCCCCCACCCCCAGCGACCGCAGGACGCTGAACACGGCCGCCGCGTCCGTGGACGACAGCACCGCGCCCCACAGCAGCGCCATCCGCCAGTCGAGACCCAGCAGGTGGTGCAGCGCGGTTCCGGTGATGGCGACGCTCACCGCAACGGCCACTGTGGACAGTGCGACGCCCAGCCACAGCGAGGTCTTGACCGCGTGCCACCGGGTCGTCAGGCCGCCCTCGGTCAGGATCAGCACCAGCGCCGCGATCCCGAGGGACTGGGTGAGGCCGGCGTCTTCGAAGTCGATGCCGAGCACCGACTCGCCCAGGAGCACGCCGATGCCCAGGTACAGCAGGAGTGAGGGCAGCCCGAGGCGGATCGACACCCGGACCGCGATCACGGAGATCAGCAGGACCGCGGCACCGACGCCCAGGACAACCGTGACATCACCCACCCGGACCATTCTGGTTGATCACCACCGAGTTGAACTAATCCGACGCGAAACCGACCTTCGCCCCTAGCGCGGCTCATGCACGGCAGAGCATGTTGATCAGTGGCTCAATCCCTACCCTGCACGGAGTTGAACCATGAGGATCCTGATCGCGCTGGCGGCCGCCCTGACGGTGGCCGGAACCGCGCCGGCGCAAGCGGCCGCTCCGGCGGTCCTGGCAGCACCCGACATCAGCGTCGCGAACGTCCAGGCGCACCTGAACCAGCTCCAGTCGATCGCCACCGCCAACGGCGGCAACCGCGCCCACGGCAGGCCCGGTTACCTGGCCTCGGTGAACTGGGTGAAGGGCAAGCTGGACGCGGCCGGCTTCACCACCCGCGTCCAGTCGTTCACCAGCAACGGCGCCACCGGCTACAACCTGATCGCGGACTACCCCGGCGGCGACGCGAACAACGTCGTGATGCTCGGCGGTCACCTCGACAGCGTCAGCGCCGGTCCCGGCATCAACGACAACGGCACCGGTTCCGCCTCGATCCTGGAGGTCGCCCTCCAGGTGAAGGCCACCGGGTTCGCTCCCACCAAGCACCTGCGCTTCGCCTGGTGGGGCGCGGAGGAGCTCGGCCTGGTCGGTTCCACGTACTACGTGAACTCGCTGTCGACGACCGAGCGTTCGAAGATCAAGACCTACCTGAACTTCGACATGACCGGCTCGCCGAACCCCGGCTACTTCGTCTACAGCGCGTCCGGCCAGCCCTCCGGCTCCCTCGCGCTGCAGCAGCGGCTGCAGGCCGGGTTCTCCTCGATCGGCGTCCAGACCGAGCTGACCAGCGTCGGCGGCCGGTCCGACCACGCCGCGTTCGCCCGCGCCGGCATCCCGGTCGGTGGCACGTTCACCGGCGCCGAGGGCATCAAGACCTCGGCCCAGGCGCAGAAGTGGGGCGGCTCCTCCGGTGTCGCGTTCGACCGGTGCTACCACCGGTCCTGCGACACCTCGGCCAACGTCAACGCGACCGCGTTGGACCGCAACGCGGACGTGATCGCCTACACCCTGTGGGCGACGGCGGCCTGATCGCGTTCTGAACACCCGCACGGCCGCACCGGGTCCTGCCCCGGTGCGGCCGTGCGGCGTTGTGGCCCGGTTCCAGTGCACCCCTGCTGCGTTTGCCCCTGTTCGCGGCGGCGCCCGACCGCGATCATGGGCCGGTGACCGGGGTGGGGGCGCAACGGGTTTTCATCAGCTACTCACGGCGGGAGTTCCACTTCGCCGAGGAGGCGGCGGCCGTGCTGGGGGCGCGGGCCGGCCTCGACCCGTGGCTCGACGTGCAGCGGCTGCGGCCGGGCACGGACTGGGCCGCGGCACTGGACGAGGGCCTGGAACAGGCTGACGCGCTGCTGTTGCTGGTGTCGCCGGCCGCGCTCGCCTCCGCGTACGTGCGCCACGAGTGGACGCGCGCGCTGGAGCGCGGCATCCCCGTGCACCTCGGAGTGGTCGAGGCCGCCGTGCTGCCGGAGGAGTTAGCCGGTCTGCCGGTGCACGACCTGCGCACCCGGTTCTGGGACCGGACCGCCGGGCTCGCGGCCGCCATCGCGTCCGGACGGGCCGAACCCGGTGGCAGCGCGCCACTTCCGAGCCGGTGGGGGTGGCCGCGGATGCCGGTGCCGGTGCTCGCGGTGTTCCTGCTGCTGGTGGTGACGACCGCCGTCCTCGGGTGGGCGTTCGCGCTGCTGGCGGTGACGGACGTGCGGATCACCGGGCTCACGTTCGACCCGTTCAGTGGCACCGGGTGGACCCGGCAGAGCGCGTTGCTCGCGCTGCGGCAGAAGTACTGGCTGACGATGCTGTTCCTGTTCACGGGCCTGACGGCGATGGTGTTCGCGGCGCTGACCGGGGTGGTCCTCGCGGGCGCCGGTCTGCCGCGGCGGCGCAGCCGGTCCAGCGCGTTGCTGTTCGCGTTCACCTCCGCCGCCGGATCGGCGCTGGCGCTGGGCTACGTGGCGCAGGTGGTCGTGGGGACCGTGCCGTTGCCGGGGCTGCCCGACCACGTGTTCCTCGACCGGTCGCTGCGTTACGAGCTGTACGCCATCCCGCCGGAGGTGGCCGGTGCGCTGGAGACGATCACCGTGCTGCTGGTCGTGGTGGTGCTGTGCGGTCTGGCGGGCACGGCCCTGGTGCTCCGCTCCCGTGTCCTGCGGCTGTGGCTGCCGACCGGCTCGGGCACCCGCCGCACCCGCCTGCCGCCCATGACCCGCGCCGAGCACCGCGAGCTCCTGGCGGGCTGGCCCGCCTACCACGAGGCACTTCCCGCGGACCGGAAGGGCCGCAACCCCTGGCTGGTCCTCACCCAGTTCCTGGCGCAGCGCGGCGTCCCGTCCGAGTCGCGGGACGGGCCGTCCGTCGGGGTGCGGTGCCTCGCGCCCGCCGACGAGCCGGTCGCCGACGAGATCAGGGCGGCCTGCCTGCGCGCGGGCCTGACCACGTCCTCCTCGCCCCGCTGGACCCTGGTGCTGGTCAGCGCGCAGGTCCCGTGGGAGGAGGCGGCCGAGGCGATCCGCTCGCTCGGGTCCGGCGCGATCGGCGTGCTGCTGGACCCGCTCGTGTTGCCCGCCGACGACGAGGACCTGCGCCGCCACCAGTGGCTCGACTTCCGCGAACGCCGCTCCGACACCCTGCTGTTCCTGCTGTCGTCGTTGCGCTCACCGGCCGCGGCCGCCGTCGAGGACGGCATGGCACCGACCCCGCTCGTCCCCAACCGGTTCCTCGCGCCGCCGGAGGTCCGCGCGTTCCTGCAGTACGGCCGCACCCTGCCCGCGTTCGCCGCGGCTTTCGCGGTGGTGTACCTGGCCTTCCACCCGTCGGCCTGGCAGTCGGCCGTGCTGTGCGCCCTGGCGGCGCTGCTGGTCTGGCGCCACACCGCCCTGAACCGCGGGGTGGTGACGCGGCGGTGCACCGCGACCGCCTTCCGCCGCGGTTACTGGTCGGCCTGGCTGCTCTTCGCGCTGTGGACCGGCGTGGCGGTGTCACTGCTGTGGACCCCGGTCGACGGCGTCCAGCCCGGCCGCGGCAACCCCGCGGTCCTGTACCCGATCGCGCTGGTGCTGCTGGTCGTGCTGCTGGCCGACACCGTGCTCTTCGCCCTCTACCTGCCCCTGCGCACCCGCTGGCTCCCCCTCGTCGTCGCGGGCGGGCCACCACCGCGCACCCGGACCGACGCCTGGACGGTGTTCCCGGCCCTGACGGCCGCGGCCGGTGCGATGGCGGCCATGTCGGTGCACCTCGTGGGGCTGCCCTAGCCGCGCCGGAGCAGGACCTCCACCGCCTCGTCGACCACCGGCTCGACCAGCTCCGGCGACGTCACCCACATCTGCGCCTGCCCGAGGTAGAGGCTGAACGCGATCAACGCCCGCTTCCTCGCCTGCTCCGGCGCGAACCCGAGCTGCTCGAACAGCACCGCGAGGTAGGCGATCCGCTTCTCGGTGACCCGCCGCAGCACCGGCGCGATCACCTCGTCGTCGGCGCCGGCCTGCAACGCCATCTCCACCGACCCCTTGTGGGTGCGGTCGAGCACCGTCGCGAACAACGTCCTGAGCCTGGCCTCCGGCGTCAGCTCCGCCTCGACCAGCTCGATGACCTTCTCGGTGTGCTCGCGCTCCCACCGCTCGACGGTGGCCCTGAGCAACTCCTTCCGGCTCTTGAAGTGGTGGTAGACGCTGCCCTTGGTGGCGCCCTCCCTGGCAGCGAGCGGCTCGATGGCGACGGCGCTGAGCCCGCCTTCCGCCAACGCTCTCAGCGCTTTCTCAGTCCAGTCGTCACGAGTCCTCCGCACCACGCTTCCATACGCTACCGTACGTTCCGAGAACATACGCCACCGCATGGAGGGAGATCACCATGATCAGGAACGTCCACTCGCGGGACCTCGGCGTGCCGGCCGGTCCGTTCGTCGAACGCATCCAGGAGCTCTGGCCACCCGCCTGGGGCAGGCAGGAGTTCGACCGCCCGCTCGGCGTCGGCGCCGACGGCGGCCACGGCCCGATCCGCTACCACTGCATGGAGCTCATCCCCGGTTCGTCGATCACCTTCGCGTTCTCCAGCGGCGAGGGCACCCACACGTTCTCGGCCGCGGGCACCGTCCTGACCCACGAACTGGTCGGCGAGTTCGCCCCGCTCACCCGCCTGCGCTGGGCGCTGGCGGTGCGGTGGCTGCACGACGCCTGCCTGGAGGACCTCCTCGACGCCTGCGAACGCGCAGCCGGCCGCGAACCGGCCCGCCCGGCCCGGTGGTCACCCTGGGTGCGGCTGCTGCGACAGGGCCTCGAGATGCTGACGAAGCGTCGCGCAGTGCGGGTGTGAGGCCGGGCGGGTCACGGCGGTATGCGCGCCCGTACAACGCACCCGTGTCCGCGAACTTCTCGTAGATGCCCGCGGGCACCGGCTCACCCGCACCACCCGCCGCACCGCCGCGGAGCCCCGGACGTCAGCCCCACCACGTCGCACGTCCCACACCACACCGACCGGGTCGCCCCACCCGTCCTCGGCGGCGAAGCCGACGACGTATCCGGCCCGCGCCGAGCGCACCACCGTGTAGCGGTGACCGGCCGGCGGCTGGAGGGTGCTGCGTTCACCGGCGGCGTCCCAGACCTGCCCGAGCACCGGCTCGTCCCGCGCGCCGTACCGGGTGGCGACGACCCGCCCGTCGTCGTCGAAGTCCTCGACCTGGTAGGTGGCGCCGTCATCGGTGCCCGCGATCGTTTTCCGCCGTGCACACGGGACGGGGCCGTTTCCGGTCGACATCCCCGGAAACGGCCCCGTCTCACGTCATCAGGCGCGTGCCACGGCCACCTTCACCTTGGCACCGTCGCCGACCGTGCCCTCCGAGACACCGGCCCCGAACACCACGTCCGCGGTCAGCGTCTCCGACTTCACGAACTCCAGGTGCCGCTCCACGGCCGCGCGGACCTCCTCGGGCAGCTCCAGCGTCAGCGTGATCCGGTCGGACACGTCCAGCGCGGCGTCCTTGCGCGCCTGCTGCACCACCCGCACGAGGTCACGCGCGACACCCTCGGCCTCCAGCTCCGGGGTCACCGCCGTGTCCAGCACGACGACGCCGCCGCCACCGGGCAGTGCCGCCGTGGCGGCCGGATCCGTTGCCACCAGGCGCTGTTCGTACTCGCCCTCGAACAGCTCGATCCCGGCGGCCACGACCTGACCGTCCACGAGGGACCAGTCGCCGGCCTTGACGGCCTTGATCACCTTCTGCACGTTAGGGCCGAGCCGCGGACCGGCCGCGCGCGCGTTGACGACCAGCTGGAACTGGCCGTACGCGTCGACGTCGGGGGTCAGCGACACCTCCTTGACGTTCACCTCGTCGCGCACGATCTCCGCGAAGTCCTCCAGCGCCGCCGCCGAAGAAGAAGCAACCGTCAAGCGCGCCAACGGAAGCCGCACGCGCAGCTTGTTCGCCTTGCGCAGCGACAACGCCGTGGAGCAGACCGCGCGCACCTCGTCCATCGCCGCCACGAGCGCGTCGTCCGCGGGCAGGTCGGTCACGGCCGGGAAGTCCGCCAGGTGCACGGAACGGCCACCGGTCAGCCCCCGCCACACGACCTCGGCCGTGTACGGCAGCAACGGCGCCGCGACGCGCGTGACGACCTCCAGCACCGTGTGCAGCGTGTCGACCGCGTCTTGGTCGCCGGACCAGAAACGGCCGCGCGAACGCCGCACGTACCAGTTCGTGAGCACCTCCAGGTACTCGCGGACCAGCTGGCAGGCACCGGAGATGTCGTAGACGTCCATCGCCGCGGTGACGTCGCGCACGAGGTCGTGCGTCTTCGCCAGCGCGTACCGGTCCAGCACGTGCTTCGAGTCGACCCGCCAGGTGCCCTCGACGCCCTCGGCGTTGGCGTACAACGCGAGGAAGTACCAGGAGTTCCACAGCGGCAGCACGGCCTGGCGCACCGCGTCGCGGATGCCGCGCTCGGTCACCACCAGGTCGCCGCCGCGCAGGATCGGCGAGGCCATCAGGAACCACCGCATGGCGTCGGAGCCGTCGCGGTCGAAGACCTCGTTGACGTCCGGGTAGTTCTTGAGCGACTTGGACATCTTCTGGCCGTCGTCACCGAGCACGATGCCGTGCGCCACGCAGTCGCGGAACGCCGGCCGGTCGAACAACGCCGTCGCGAGCACGTGCAGCGTGTAGAACCAGCCGCGCGTCTGCCCGTTGTACTCGACGATGAAGTCGCCGGGGTAGTGGTTCTCGAACCACTCGGCGTTCTCGAACGGGTAGTGCACCTGCGCGAACGACATCGAGCCCGACTCGAACCAGCAGTCGAGCACGTCCGGCACGCGGCGCATCGTCGACCGGCCGGACGGGTCGTCCGGGTTCGGGCGCACCAGCTCGTCGATGTGCGGGCGGTGCAGGTCGGCCGGGCGCACGCCGAAGTCGCGCTCCAGCTCGTCCAGCGACCCGTACACGTCGGTGCGCGGGAACTCGGGGTTGTCCGACACCCACACGGGCAGCGGCGAGCCCCAGTAGCGGTTGCGCGAGATGTTCCAGTCGCGCGCGTTCTCCAGCCACTTGCCGAACTGGCCGTCCTTGATGTGGCCGGGCACCCAGTTGATCTGCTGGTTGAGCTCGACCATCCGGTCCTTGAACTGCGTGACCGCGACGAACCACGCCGACAGCGCCCGCTGGATCAGCGGGTTGTTGCACCGCCAGCAATGCGGGTACGGGTGGTCGTAGGTCTCGTGCCGCAGCAGCAGACCGGCGTCCTTGAGGTCGCGGATGATCTGCTTGTTCGCCTCGAACACGTGCACGCCCGCGTACGGCGGCACCTCGGCGGTGAACGTGCCGTCGGAGCCGACCGGCACGACGACCTCGATGCCCGCCGCGTCCGTCACGACCTTGTCGTCCTCACCGAACGCCGGTGCGATGTGGACGATGCCGGTGCCGTCGTCGGTGGTCACGTAGTCGGCGGTCAGCACCTGGTGGGCGTTCTCGCGGCCGACGAAGAAGTCGAACGGCGGCAGGTACCTCTTGCCGACCAGGTCCGCACCCTTGTACCTGGCGACGACCTCGGGCTCCTCGCCCAGCTCCCGCGCGTAGGCGGCGACGCGGGCCTCGGCCAGCAGGTACCTGTCCCCGTCCGAGCCGACCACGGTCACGTAGTCGACGTCCGGGTGCACGGCGGCGGCGAGGTTGCTCGGCAGCGTCCACGGCGTGGTCGTCCAGACCAGGGCCTTCTCGCCGGACTCCAGGCGCAGCGCCACCGTGACGGCCGGGTCCTGCCGGTCGCGGTAGGCGTCGTCCATCTTGGTCTCGGTGTTGGACAGCGGCGTCTCGCAGCGCCAGCAGTACCACAGCACGCGGAAGCCCTCGTAGATCAAGCCCTTGTCCCACAAGGCCTTGAACGCCCACATGACGCTTTCCATGTAGTCGAGGTCGAGCGTCTTGTAGTCGTTGTCGAAGTCGACCCAGCGCGCCTGCCGCGTCACGTAGTCGCGCCACTGGTCGGCGTACTGCAGCACCGACGTGCGGCAGGCCTCGTTGAACTTCTCGATGCCCAGGGCGTCGATCTCGTTCTTGTGCGTGATGCCGAGCTGCTTCTCCGCCTCGTACTCGGCGGGCATGCCGTGCGTGTCCCAGCCGAACCGGCGCTCGACGTGCTTGCCGCGCATGGTCATGTAGCGCGGCACGACGTCCTTGACGTAACCGGTCAGCAGGTGGCCGTAGTGCGGCAGGCCGTTGGCGAAGGGCGGGCCGTCGTAGAAGACGAACTCGTTCGCGCCGTCGTCGCCCACCGGGTTGCGGTCGATGCTCGCCTGGAAGGTCTCGTCGTCCTTCCAGTACCCGAGCACGTCCTGCTCGAGGTTCGGAAAGGACGGCTGCGCCGGGACCTCGTTCGCTCCGGCCCTGGGGTAGGCCATCTCCACTGCTCCTCGCGGTCAGATGTGACACGCGAGGACGACACGCCGATGTGGCTCGGCGAGCCGCGGTACCACCCCGCTTGCCCACCACGCGGGTGAGCCGCTCGTTCTTCGGCTGTGACGGGCCGGTCCCGTCCGGTTCTACTGAGGTTCGCCGAACCCGTTCTTCCGGAGGCTCCCCGGTGATGGCCGGATCGGTGCCTGTGGTTACAGCGTAACGGGTGGGCGCAAACCGTATGCTCGCGCGATGACGTTGACCACCGCGCTGTCCATCGTGCTGGCCGTCCTGTTCGTCGCGACCGGCGCCGGCAAGCTCGTGGGTGCGCGGAAGTCGATCGAGGTCCGCGACCACTTCCGGATGAGCGGCGGCCTGTGGCGGACCATCGGCGCGCTGGAGTGGGCGGGCGCGGCCGGTCTCGTCGTCGGCTCGTTCACCTGGGCGTGGGTCGCGCACGCGGCGACGGTCGGTCTGGGCCTGCTGATGGTCGGCGCGACGGTCACCCGGCTGAGGTACGACTCGAAGCCGACCGGCGTGGTGCTGGACCTGGTGCTGCTCGGCCTGCTGATCACCCTGCTGTTCCTGGACCGCTGAGCGGCGACTCCGCCCCTACGGGCGCGGCCCGAGCTCCACGATCCTCGCGCCGCCGAGGTCGGGCAGCCGGCGGACGGCCCGGCGGCCCCGGACGAGCATGACCGCGGGGACCAGCAGCAGGACCAGTGCGACCGCGACCACCGGCAGCCAGAGCGGGAAGCCCGGCGGCGGCACGGTCTCCCGCACGAACGCCAGCAGGTCCGCCCGCACCGGCCCGTCGGCCAGCCGGGCGCCCTGGGCAGAGCCGGGCACGGTCTTGACGGTGCTGAACAGGGCCGCGTTCCCGAGCCGCGCCACGACGCCGGTGGCGGTCACCTCGCGCCCGCCACCGAGGCCCACACCGTCGTCCTCCGCCGCGGCGAGGAAGACGGGCCCGTCGAACGCCTCCAGGCCCGCGGCGGCGTCGAGCACGTTGCCGCCCATCGCCACGCGTTCGAGCGGGGAGAGCAGGAACATGCCGTGCAGCCGGGGCACGTCGGCCGCGACCGCGGCGAGGGCGGTCGCACCGGTGGTCCCGGCGCCCGCCATGAGCGAGGTCACCCCGCGCCGTTCCAGCTCCTGGGCGGCGGCGACCACGTCGTGGTCGAACCGGAAGGACTTGCCGAGGTCGAGCACCTCGGTGCGCGCCTGGAGCAGGAGCACCTGGTAGCCGTCGTCCTCAAAGTGGCGCGCGAGCGGCAGCCAGTCGCAGAACCCGTCGGTCACCCCTGGCACGAGCAGCACGCCCTTCGGCCCGCCGCCGAGCACCAGCCCGGTCAGCTCCAGGTCGTCGGCGGCCCGGAACGCGACAGCGCCACCGCGCAGGTCGGCCGGCACGCACCCGTCCAGCTCAGGACCCGCGACCGCGGTGGACGTGCCGCCGAGCAGCACGAGGACGGCTACGGCTGCGGCGTGGACCAGTGTTCTGAAAGGCACACCGCATTCTGGACCCCCGCACGGCCTCGGCAGGCGGGAATCACGCGGACCGGCTCCGGCGCACCAGCGCGCCGTCGGGCGCACACACCCCGCAGGGCGTGAAACCGAGCTGACGTGCCTCCTGCACCGGGAGGCCCAGCGTGGGCCTCCCGGCGAGCCAGGAACACGAGCTCAGGTGGTACCGGGGCCGCTCGTCCAGCACCCGCACCTCGTCCACCAGGTCGGCCACGACGAGCAGGTCCGCCGCGTCGGTGTCCTCTTCCGGTGGTTCCTCGTCAGCAGGCGGCGTGTCGGCAGGCGCCGGCGAGACCACCTGATGATCATCAGGTACAGCATGTTGATCTACACTCTGGGCTGCGGCCGCGGGGTCCCCCGGACGTCGTCGCCACCAGTCCCATGCGAGGACCAGGGCGGCGAGCGCACTCGCTCCCACGGAGGCCCACGCCCAGATCGTGTCGGACGTGGTCAGCGCGGGCACGAGCAGCCCGAGGGCGGCCAGCACCAGAAGCAGAACTACGAAGAGCACCTAGCGAACAGTAGTTCAGCCCGCTTCGGCGCGTGCGCCGAAGGAGTAGCCCTGGGAGCGCCCCTCGGACGGAGCGGCGGGGCCGCGGTCCTGGAGGTCGCGCAAGGACGACTCGAGCATCGTCTTCAGCCGCGTGCGGTACTCGCGCTCGAACGTCTGCAGCTTGTCGATCTGCTTCTCGAGCGTGTTCTTCTCCTGGGTGATGTTGCCCATCACCTCTGCGTGCTTGCGCTGCGCGTCGCGGTCGAGCGCGGTGGCCTTCTCACGGGCCTGCCGCTCGAGCGTCTCGCTGCGCGTGCGCGCGTCGTTCAGCATGGTCTCGGCACGCGTGCGCGCCTCGTTGACCATCGTGTCGGCCTTCACGCGGGCGTCGGACAGCAACTGCTCCGACTTCGTGCGCGCCTCGGACAGCATGCCGTCCGCCTCGGCCTTGGCCTCGCCGGTCAGCCGGTCCGCCATCTCCTGGGCGAGACCCAGGACCTTCACGGCCTGCACGTGGTGGTCTCCGCCACCACCGGGCGACGTCTGCTCCATCACCGAGGGCGGCGGGACCGGCGCCAAGCGGCGCGGCGGCTCCTCGACCGGCATACGGCTCGTCACGGGGCCGGCAGAAGCCTTCGCACGCGCGTCGTCGAGGTCGGCACGCGCGGTCTCGAGCTGCTGGTCGAGCTGCTCCACCTGCTGACGGAGGTCGTTGTTCTCCTCGATCAAGCGGGCCAGCTCGCCCTCAACCAGGTCGAGGAACGCGTCCACCTCGTCCTCGTTGTAGCCCCGCTTGCCAATCGGCGGCTTGCTGAATGCAACGTTGTGCACATCAGCGGGGGTCAACGGCATCGGATCACCTCTCGCACTCCTGGGCTGCGGTCATCCCACGGTTCCCCGTCACCTGGGATCTGCAACTTGCATCAAAATGATAACGAGCAGCCACAGCACAATAATCGATAGGTCCAGTCCGACGCCTCCGATCCGCACTGTCGGGATCACCCGACGCAGCGTTCGGACCGGAGGATCGGTCACGGTGTAAACGGTCTCCAGCGTCACGGCGACGCCGCCCGCAGGACGCCACTCCCTCGCGAACGTCCGCACCAGCTCGACCACGACGCGCGCGGTCAGGAACAGGGAGAACGCGAAGAGGAGGTAGTAGATGACGAGACGGATCGGGTCCACGGGGTCAACTCTAACCGCGGTTCCCGAACCCGCCCTCCGCCAGCTTCCTCCGGTCCTCCGCCGTCACGTCGACGTTGGGCGGTGAGAGAAGGAACACCCTGCTGGTGATCTTGTCCATGGACCCGCGCAGAGCGAACGCGAGCCCGGCCGAGAAGTCGACGAGGCGCTTGGCGTCCGCGTCGTCCATGTCGGTCAGGTTCAGGATCACCGGCGTGCCGTCGCGGTAGTGCTCCCCGATCGTGCGCGCCTCGCTGTAGCTGCGCGGGTGCAGCGTCGTGATGCGCGCCAGCGGGTTGCCCGCGGCCGGCTCGGCGACCGGGCGCAGCCTGCTCACGGGCTCGCGCTGCGGGTCGACCGCCAGCGCACCGTGCACCGGTGCGTCAGCGCTCCAGCGCCGCGTGCCCGGGGGGCTGCTCACCCCGCGCCGCGACTCCGGCTCGTAGTCGTCCGACTCGTCGAGGTCGGCCCGGTACCCGGAGCCCTGGAGCTCCGACCGGCCCGCCGTGAACGCGCGGCCGCGCCGCGGGTAGTCGTAGTCGTCGGCCTCGGCCGCGTACTCGGACCGGTAGTCGCCGTAGCGACCGCGGTCGTCCTCGTAGCCGGGGTCGTCTGCGTACTCGGCGGGGACCATCCCGAAGTAGGCCTTCAGCTTGTGCAAAGCGCTCATTCCAGCCCCTCCTCGGCGGTGCCCCACTTTAGGGACGGCGCGGACGGTCCCGAGGTTCCCGACACCCTAGGGCGAGGTTAGTCGCCGGCTGCCGAGCAACGCCGTTCCGACACGCACACAGGTAGATCCGTGCGAGATGGCATCTTCCAGGTCGCCGCTCATCCCCGCTGACAGCACGACAGCACTGGGATGATCATCACGTAGGCCTGATACCACCGAAGCCAACGCTTCAAACGCCTGCGCCGGCCTCATCGTCAGAGGGGCGACGGTCATCGCCCCTCGAAGAATAAGATCACCCGAACGAGTGATCACGTTAGCCACTTCCGCAACATCGGCCACGGCCACCCCACCGCGTGACGTGTCACCGTCCAGGCTGACCTGCAGCAACACGTCCAGCGTGCGGCCCGCCGCGTGCGCCGCCTTCGCCAGCGCCTCGGCCAGCCGGACCGAGTCGACCGAGTCGACCTGGTGGGCCCACCCGACGACGGACCGCGCCTTGTTCCGCTGCAACCGCCCGACCATGTGCCACCGGGCGTCGGTGAGGTGTGCCAGCTGACCGGCCTTCGCGGCGGCCTCCTGGTCGCGGTTCTCGGCGAAGTGGCGCAGACCGAGCTCGTAGAGGTGCTCCACGTCGCTCGCGGGCCAGGTTTTCGTCACCGCGAGCAACATCACCTCGCTCGGGTCGCGCCTGGCCGCCGCGCACGCCTTCCCGATGCGGTCGCGCACGTCCGCGAGGTTCGCCGCCAGCTCGTCGCGCCGGTTCACGGTTCGATCCAGACGACGGAGGCGAGCCGGCCGGTCGGGTTCTCCCTGCGGTGGCTGAACAGGTCCTTCTCCTCGAAGGTGCAGCGCGGGTCGACCCCGATCCGCGCCACCCCCGCGCTCGCGAGCTGGTTCCACAGCCCGGCCCTCAGGTCCAGGGCCGGCGTGCCCTTGCGCGACTTCGACGCGCTGCCGGGGAGGTGCTTCTCGACGTCCCGCTGCATCTCCGCGGGCACCTCGTAGCACTCGCCGCACACGCTCGGCCCGAGCAGCACCTCGATCCGGTCGAGCTCGGCACCCTGCGCCATCATCGCCTTGAGCGCCTCGACCACGACACCGACCCGCGCGCCGACCCGCCCGGCGTGCACGGCGCCGACGACACCGGCCTCCTGGTCGCCGAGCAGTACCGGCACGCAGTCCGCCGTCAGCACGGCGAGCCCGAGACCGGGCTCTTTCGTCACGACCGCGTCGGTGGCCTCCAGCGGTTCGGCCCGCGGCCCGTCGACCACCGCGACGGTGCGGCCGTGCACCTGTTCCATCCAGACCAGGCGGTCCGGGGTGAGCCCGACGCCCTCGGCGAGCCGGGCCCGGTTCGCCTCGACCGCACCGGCGTCGTCCCCGACGTGGTCACCGAGGTTGAACGAGTCGTACGGGGCTTTGGACACACCACCGGCACGTGTGGTGACAACACGACGAATACGCACGCCCACAGCCTAGTTCTCGAACGACGGAGGACCCCCGAGCACGGGTGCTCGGGGGTCCTCCGGGGTCTGCGCCCTGGTCAGCGCCGCATGAACGGCGGCACGTCCACCTCGTCGTCCGGGTCGTCGGTGACCGGGACCGGCCGCGAGGGCAGCGAGCCGTTCTGCGTCAGCGGCCGCGGCACGGACGGCGCGTAGCCGTTGCCCTGCACGTGCGAGGGCTGCGGCGGCACGGCCGTGGGCGGCTGCTGCACCGGCGGAGCGGGACGCACCTCCGGCTGCGGCTGCGGGACCGGCGGCGGGGCCTGCACCACGGGCGGCGGTGCCTGCACGACCGGCTGCGGAGCGGGGGTCGGTGCCGGTGTCGGCGCTGCCGTGGCGGCGGCGATCGGACCGGTGGCGGTGCGCTGCGGCGAGGACAACGCCGTCGGCTCCAGCTTCTTGTGCGTGGGACCGCCGCTGTCGAACCCGGCCGCGATCACCGTGACCCTGACCTCGTCGCCGAGGGAGTCGTCGATGACCGTACCGAAGATGATGTTCGCGTCCGGGTGCGCGGCCTCCTGGACCAGCGACGCGGACTCGTTGATCTCGAACAGGCCCAGGTCGGAGCCACCCGCGATGGACAGCAGCACGCCGTGCGCGCCCTCCATCGAGGCCTCCAGCAGCGGCGAGTTGATCGCCTTCTGCGCGGCCTGGACCGCTCTGCCCTCACCGCGCGCCGAGCCGATGCCCATCAACGCCGAGCCGGCGCCGGACATGACGGACTTGACGTCCGCGAAGTCCAGGTTGATCAGACCGGGGGTGGTGATCAGGTCGGTGATGCCCTGGACACCGGAGAGGAGCACCTCGTCGGCCGAGCGGAACGCGTCCATCAGGCTGACGCCGATGTCACCCAGCTGGAGCAACCGGTCGTTCGGGATGACGATGAGCGTGTCGCACTCGTTGCGCAGCGCCTGGATGCCGTCCTCGGCCTGCTTGGCGCGCCGCTTGCCCTCGAACGAGAACGGGCGCGTCACGACACCGATGGTCAGCGCGCCGAGCTTGCGGGCGATCGAGGCGACCACGGGAGCGCCACCGGTACCGGTGCCACCGCCCTCACCTGCGGTGACGAAGACCATGTCGGCCCCCTTGAGGACCTCCTCGATCTCCTCGCGGTGGTCTTCCGCTGCCTTGTGGCCGACCTCGGGGTTGGCCCCGGCGCCGAGGCCGCGGGTCAACTCGCGGCCGATGTCGAGCTTGACGTCGGCATCGGACATCAGCAAGGCCTGCGCGTCGGTGTTCACCGCGATGAACTCGACGCCCTTGAGCCCGACCTCGATCATGCGGTTGACGGCGTTGACACCGCCACCACCGATGCCGACGACCTTGATCACCGCGAGGTAGTTGTGCGGGGGCGTCATCGGATCCGCCTTCCTGATCGTGGTCCGTGCTGTGGTGCTGGGTGGTGATGCACCCGGATTGGAACTCTCAACCTCTCGGCGAGACTCAGAGTTATGTCAACCCCATATGTTCCTGCTGGACGGTAAGCACCGGCGGTGCGTCGGTCCAGCAGCCACGCCGCAGATTCCCAACACTGTGCGCTACTACTCCCCGGTCGTGCCGTCAAGCAGTCCGCACGATGCTGAGCACTGCGCACCACAAGCGTAGTCGTGCCCCGGATCTGGAGATCGTCTCCCCCACCTTCTCGCGGTTCCGGCCTTCCCGCGGGACGACCCCCCGCTGCCGCCGGTAGGCGGTGACGGTCCCGCCGACGCCGCCGGTGGGGCGACCGCGCCGGGACCGCTGTTGATCGTCCTGTGTGGACTTCGTCGCGGTGGCGGGCGACCTTGAGTACTTCCTTCGGGTGACAACGACCAGGACGGCTAATGCCACACCGGCCACGCCGATGAGCACGGTAGTCGTCCACGTCCCAGGAGGTCCGTCTTGGCACCCGCACCCGCGTCCGTGCGTTCGCTCGTCGTCGAGGCGATCGTGCTGGAGCTCGTCACGAGCAGGCTCGGCAGCCTGGTCGTGCGGTTGCTGAAGCCGGCCGGCTGACCCGGACCCCAGGAGAGATCCCCGTGTGCTCCCGGCCGAACCCGCGCACCCAGCGCCGCCCGCGCCGCGTCCCGACGCCGTCCCGCCCGCGCAACCCGCGGCCCTGACCCCGCCGGACCACCGCGGTTCGAGCAGTGGTCGCGACTAGGAGATGGTGGCCAGGTCCGGTGAGGTCACGTCGAACGCCGTCCCCTCGCGGGTCAGCAGCACCAGCAGCACGGCCGCCTTCCGCGGCGTGTCCTCGGACCCGCCCCACTTCACGACGCGGTCGCCGGACAGCACCAGCTTCACGTCGGCGCCGGTCGTGGCCGACACCTGCAGCACCTCGGCGCGCAGCGCCGCCGGCAGCTCGTTGACGACGCCGACCGCGGCGCGCGTGGCCGGGTCGACCGCCGACGGGGTGGCGAGGACCAGGTCGGGCACGCCCGGCGCGGGGGCCGGCATGGTCGCGTAGTCCTTGCCGGTCGAGTCGACCAGGTGGTAGCCGTCCGACAGCTTCACGGACCCGACCGGGACGCGTTCGGTGACGAGCAACCGGACCGTGCCGGGCAGCTGCCGTTCGACCTCGATGGCGGCGATGCGCGGGACTGCGGCGACTCTCTCGCGGATGGCTTGCAGGTCCAAGCGCACCAACGGGGCGCCGGACTCAATGGCGGCCGCGGCGCGCACCTCGTCGTCGGTGAGCACCACGGCGCCGTGCACGTCCACGTTGCGGACGCCCAGCAACGGCGTGAAGAACACCCCGTAGGTCAGGCCGATGAGGCCCAGCACCGTTGCCAGAGCGACCAGGCGGCGGCGCAGGATGATCCTGCGCCGCGCCCGGTGCTCGGAACTCCTCGCGCGCCGGTTCGCGGGGCGAGCGCGCTGGGACCTGCCGCGAACCGGGGCGCTCATGACAGCGCGCTGACGATCTCGGGACCGAGCATCGTGACGTCGCCCGCCCCCATCGTGACGACGAGGTCGCCGTCGCGGACCAGCGACGCCACCAGTGCCGGCACGCGGTCGAACGACGGCTCGTAGTGCACGGAGGCGGTGACCTGGTCCGCGATCAACGCGCCGGTGACACCGGGTTCCGGTTCCTCGCGCGCGCCGTACACGTCCAGCACGACGACCTCGTCGGCCAACGACAGCGCTGCGGCGAACTCGGTGGCGAACGTGCGCGTGCGCGAGTACAGGTGCGGTTGGAACACCACGACGACACGGCCCGCTCCCGCGACCGGGCGTGCCGCACGCAGCTGTGCGTCGACCTCGGTCGGGTGGTGCGCGTAGTCGTCGTAGACCGACACGCCACCGGCACGGCCCTTGAACTCGAACCGCCGCCTAACGCCGCCGAACGCCGCCAGGCCTTCGAGCAGACCGGCCTGGTCCGCACCCAGCTCCAGCCCGGCCAGCAGTGCGGCGACCGCGTTCAGCGCCATGTGCTCGCCCGGCACGGCGACCCGCACCTCGACCGCGACGCCGCCGATCTCGACCGACGCCAGGCCACCGCTCTCCGCGGGCTTGTAGTCGACGATCCGCGCGTCGGTGGCCGTGCGGCCGTACTCGCGCACCCGGATGCCGCGCGCGCGGGCCTCGGTGATCAGCCGCGCGGCGCCGGGGTCGTCCGCGCAGGACACCAGCACGCCGCCGGGCGTGATGCGGTCCAGGAACGAGTCGAACACGGCGGTGTACGCCTCGACCGTGCCGTGGTGGTCCAGGTGGTCGGCCTCGACGTTCGTCACGACCGCGACGGACGGCGAGAAGAACAGGAACGAGCCGTCGGACTCGTCGGCCTCGGCGACGAACACCCCGCCCGTGCCGTGGTGCGCGTTCGCACCGGACTCGTTCAGGTCGCCGCCGATGGCGAACGACGGGTCGACGCGGCAGTGCTGCAGCGCGACGGTCAGCATCGACGTGGTCGACGTCTTGCCGTGCGTGCCGGCCACGCACACGACCCGCTGGTCCTCCATGAGCGCGGCCAGCGCCTCGGCGCGGCGCAGCACCGTGATGCCGCGCTCGCGGGCCGCCGCGTACTCCGGGTTCGTCTCCCTGATCGCGGTCGACACCACGACCTCGGTCGGGCCGCCGACCAGCTGGTCCAGGTTCGCCGCGTCGTGCCCGACGGCGATCCGCGCACCCTGGGCGCGCAGGGCGAGCACGGTCCGCGAGTCCTTGGCGTCCGAACCGGACACCTGCACGCCGCGGGCCAGCAGGATGCGGGCGATGCCGCTCATGCCGGCACCACCGATGCCGACGAGGTGAACGCGTCCGAGACTCACTTCTTGATCACCTCCAGCACCCGGCGGGCCAGGACCTCGTCGGCCTCGCGCCGGCCGGTGCCCAGCGTCGCCGCGGACATCGCCGCCAGCCGCTGCCGGTCCGCCACCAGCGGCACGACCAGGGAGGCGACCTTCTGCGGGGTCAGCTCCTCGTCCGGCACCAGCAGGCCGCCACCGGCCGACACGACCGGTCCGGCGTTGAGCGCCTGCTCGCCGTTGCCGTGCGGCAGCGGCACGAACACCGCGGGCAGGCCCACGGCGGACACCTCGGCGACCGTCATCGCACCGGACCGGCACAGCACGGCGTCCGCGGCCGCGTAGGCCAGGTCCATGCGCTCCAGGTACGGCACCGGCACGTAGGCGGGCCGGCCGGGGACCTGTTGCACCGCAACGGTGTTCTTCGGCCCGTAGGCGTGCAGCACGCCGACGCCCGCGCGGGCGAACTCGGCGGCCACGGGTGCCACGGCCTCGTTGATCGACCGCGCGCCCTGCGAACCGCCGAAGACCAGCAGCGTCGGCGCGTCCGGGTCCAGGCCGAAGAACCGGCGGGCCTCGGCGCGCAGCGCGGCGCGGTTCAGCGTCGTGATCGAGTGGCGCAGCGGGATGCCGATGACCTCCGCGTCCGCGAGGCCGGAGTCCGGCACCGCCGCCGCCACGTGCTCGGCGAACTTCGCGCCGACCTTGTTCGCGAGACCGGCCTTCGCGTTCGCCTCGTGCACCACGATCGGCACCCGGCCGCGCGCGGCGAGGTAGGCGGGCAGCGCCACGTAGCCGCCGAAGCCGACGACGACGTCCGCGCCCACCCGCTCCAGCACCTCGCGGGTCTGCTTCACGGCGCCGCGCACGTTCAGCGGCAGCTTCAGCAGGTCCAGCGTGGGCTTGCGCGGCATCGGCACCGGCGGGATCAGCTCCAGCGGGTAGCCGCGGGCCGGCACGATCTTGCTTTCCAGGCCGCGCTCGGTGCCGAGCGCGACGACGCGCGCGTCGGGTCGCAGCCGCATGACCGCGTCGGCCAGCGCCAGTGCCGGCTCGATGTGTCCCGCGGTGCCACCGCCCGCGACCACGACGCACGGACCACTGGGGGCAGGGTGCCCGGTCAAGACGTTCCTCCGGTGTTGGTGTGCTGCGAAATCAGTTGTACCGCCCGCGTCCGCGGGTCGATCGGCCTTGCTCTGAACGGCTCTGGTTCACCCGCCGCGTTTCGCGGCGACGGTACTCCGAGGGCGGAGCGGAGCGTCCAGCCACACGACGTTCGTCCACCACCGGGAGTTGCGCGGTGCGGTTGCGGCCGGGTGCGCGCGGGGGCGTCGACGGGCGGACCGGCTTGCGCTTGGGCGGCGGCTTGTAGGCCTCGGGTGCGGGCAGCTTCAGCAGGCCACCGACCCGGCCGGGGCCGAGCGAGCGCAGCGCAGACACCGCTTCCGGCTCGTGCCGGGCGCAGTTCGCGAGGATGCCGAACACCACCATGGTCGTGACGATCGACGTGCCGCCGGCGGAGATCATCGGCAGCGTCAGACCGGTGACGGGCAGCAGCTTCACGACGTAGCCGATGTTGATCGCGGCCTGCGCGACCAGCCACACCGTCAGCGTCGCCGCCACGATCCGGATCCACGGGTCGGTGTTGCGCGCGGCGACCCGCAGGCCGATCCACGCGAGCGTGCCGAACAGCGCCAGCACCAGCGCGCACCCGACGAACCCGAGCTCCTCGCCGATGACCGCGAAGATGAAGTCCGACTCGACGTTGGGCAGGTACCGCCACTGCGAGCTGCCCCGGGCGAGGCCCTTGCCGAACAGGCCGCCCTCGGCCAGCGCGAACATCGCCTGCCGGGCCTGCAGACCGGCGCCCTGCGGGTCCGCGTTCGGGTCGAGGAACGACGTGACGCGCGAGAGCCGGTAGGTCGCCCCGATCGCGAGCACGACGGCACCGGCCACCGCGCCGCCGAGGATCACGCCGAACAACCGCATCGGCGCGCCCACGAACCACAGCAGGCTGACCAGCACCACGCCGAGCGTGATCGTGCCGCCGAGGTCGGGCTGCAACATGACCAGCGCGAACACCAGCATCGCCACGGGCACGACGGGCACCAGCAGGTGCCGGTACTGCGAGAGCAGCGCCCGCTTGGTCACGAGCACGTGCGCGCCCCACAGCGCGAGCGCGAGCTTCACCGCCTCGATCGGCTGGAACGACACCGGCCCGAGGGTGAACCACGACCGGGCGCCACCGCGCACGTCACCGAGCGGCGTCAGCACCAGCGCCAGCAGCAGCACGCCGATGCCCATCGCGGCCGTCGACAGGTGCCGCAGCTTCCGCAGGGGGAACCGCAGCACCACCCAGAACAGCACCGCGCCGACGCACACGTAGATCAGCTGCTTCTGGAACACGCTGTAGGCGGAGACACCCGAGGCGACCTGCCCCGGCGCGGACGCCGACAGCACCATCACCAGGCCGAGCACGGTCAGCATGCCGAAGACCGCGAGCAGCAGGTGGAAGTCCGCCAGCGGACGGCTCAGCCACGCGGTCAGACCGCCGCGCACCGACGCGACGCGCCTGGCGGGACGCGCCTTGCGCTTGGTCCCCGTCTTCTCCGCGACGACGCTCATCGGCCGATGAGCTCCCGCACCGCGGCGGTGAACGCCTGCCCGCGATGGGCGTAGTCGGTGAACATGTCCATGGAGGCCGCTGCGGGGGCGAGCAGCACGGTGTCACCCGGCCCCGCCAGTTCCCGGGCAGCACGTACCGCGACGGTCATGGCCCCATCGTCCCCCGCGTCAAGGACCCGAACGGGGACATCGGGCGCGTGTCGCGCCAGTGCGTCCGCGAGGACCTGCCGGTCCTGCCCGATCAGCACCACGCCGTGCAGCCGGTGGGCCTCGGTGCGGACCACGTCCTCGACCGACGCGCCCTTGAGCAGGCCGCCCGCGATCCACACGACGCTGTCGAACGCGCGCAGCGACGCCACCGCCGCGTGCGGGTTCGTCGCCTTCGAGTCGTTGACGTAGCGGATGCCGTCGGCCTCGCCGACCAGCACGGCGCGGTGGGCGGCCGGTTCGAACGACTCCAGGCCCTCGCGCACGGCTTCGGACGGCACGCCGTACGCGCGCGCCAGCGCCGTCGCCGCCAGGGCGTCCGCGATGCCGGGCGGGCCGGCCGGGCGGATCTTGGCCACTTCGACCAGCGGCTCGTCGTCGGCGAACGCGCGGTCCACCAGCCAGCCGCCGCGCACGCCGAGCTGGCCCTCCGCGGGCTCCTCCAGGGTGAACCCGACCTTGTCGCGCGCCGGGGCGTCCTCCAGCAGGTCGACGACGAGCTCGTCGTCGAGCCAGCCGATCGCGACGTCCCCGGTCAGCACCCCGGCCTTGGCCCGCGCGTAGGCCTCCATGCCGCCGTGCCAGTCCAGGTGGTCCTCGGCGAGGTTGAGCAGCGCACCGGCCTGCGGGCGCACCGACGGCGCCCAGTGCAGCTGGAAGCTCGACAGCTCCACGGCGAGCACCCGGCGCCCGGCCAGCAGCGCGTCCACGACCGGCAGTCCGACGTTGCCGCAGGCCACGGCGTCCGCGCCGGCCGCGCGCAGGATCGACTCCAGCATGCCGACGGTCGTGGTCTTGCCGTTCGTGCCGGTCACCGCGAGCCACACCGGCGGGTCGGCGAGCTCGGCGGCCATCCGCCAGGCCAGCTCGACCTCGCCGATCACCTCGACGCCCGCCGCCGCCGACGCCGCGAGCAACGGGCTCGACGGCTGCCAGCCGGGGCTCGTGACCACCAGCGACGTGCCCGCGGGGGGTTCGGTCAGGCCGGGCACCAGCTCGACGCCCTCCAGCAGCGACTCCAGCGCCGCCAGCCGGTCGGGGGACGAGTCCGTCACCACGACCTCGGCGCCCGCCGCGAGCAACGCCTCCGCCGCGGACCGGCCGGTCACCCCGGCACCGGCGACCAGCACCCGCGACCCGGCCAGCTTCGTCATCAGAACCCGCCCGTCAGCCACTCGCTGTAGAAGACGCCCAGACCGAACATGCAGCAGATGCCGGCCATCAACCAGAACCGGATGATGACCGTGGTCTCCGCCCAGCCCGCCAGCTCGAAGTGGTGGTGGAACGGTGCCATGCGGAACAGCCGCCGTCGTGACGTGCGGAAGACGGCGACCTGCATCGCCACCGACAGCGCCTCGACCACGAACAGACCACCGATGACGATCATCAGCAGCTCGGTGCGGGTCGCGATCGCGAGACCGGCGACCAGGCCGCCGAGCGCGAGCGAGCCGGTGTCACCCATGAAGATCTTGGCTGGGGCGGCGTTCCACCACAGGAAGCCGATGCAGCCGGCCATCGCGGCCGCGGCGATCACCGCGAGGTCCAGCGGGTCGCGCACGTCGTAGCAGCCGACCACCGCGTAGCTGGTGCAGTTGTAGCGGAACTGCCAGAACGAGATCACGACGTACGTGCCGAACACCATCGCCGACGAGCCGCCGGCGAGGCCGTCGAGGCCGTCGGTCAGGTTCACGGCGTTCGACCAAGCGGCGACCATGCCGTAGCAGAAGACGATGAACCCGATCGTGCCGAACGAGACGACGGTGATGTCGCGGACGAACGACAGGTTGACCGACGCGGGGGTCAGGCCCTCCTTGTTCGGGAACTGCAGCACGAGGATCGCGAACGTGATCGTCGCGATGAACTGGCCGACCAGCTTCGCCGTCTTGTTCAGGCCCAGGTTGCGGGCCTTGCGGATCTTGATGAAGTCGTCGAGGAAGCCGACGAGCCCCAGCGACGTGGTCAGCATCAGCACGAGCAGGCCGGACGCCGTCGGGGTCTGCCCGGACGCCGAGGCCGACATCGAGTTCACCAGGTGCGTGCCGAGGTACCCGGCCCACATCGCGACCAGGATGGCGAGACCACCCATGGTCGGCGTGCCGCGCTTGGTCTTGTGGTGCTGCGGGCCGTCCTCGCGGATCTCCTGGCCGAAGCCCTGGCGCGAGAAGATCTTGATCAGGTACGGCGTCAGCAGGATCGACACCGCGAGTGCGATCGCAGCCGCGATCAGGATGCTCTTCACTTGGTTCCTGCCTCCAGCAGGGCCTCGGCGATGCGCCACAGGCGGTAGGCGTTGGATGCCTTGACCAGCACGACGTCACCGGGCCGGAGTTCCGCGCGCAGCAACTCGATCGCCGCGTCCGCGTCCGGCACCAGGACGGATTCCTCTCCCCAAGATCCTTCCAGGTGCGCGCCCTGGTGCATCGCGCGGGCCGCGTCGCCGATCACGACGAGCTTGCTGATGTCCAGGCGCACCACGAGCCGGCCGATCTCGTCGTGCTCGCGCACGGCGTCGTCGCCCAGCTCGGCCATCGGGCCGAGCACGGCCCAGCTGCGGCGGGCGGGCGTGGCGGACCGGGCGATCGTCGCGAGCGCCTTCAACGCCGCCCGCACCGAGTCCGGGTTCGCGTTGTAGGCGTCGTCGACCACGGTCACGCCGTCGGCCCGTTCGGTGATCACCATGCGGTGCGCGGACACCCGTTCCGCGGCACCGAGTCGTTCGGCCACCTCGGCGGGCGTGGCGCCCAGCTCCAGCGCGATGGCGGCGGCGACCAGCGCGTTGCCGACCTGGTGCGCGCCGCTGACGCCGAGCTTGACGTGCGCCTCGCCCCGCGCGGTCCGCAGCGTGAAGCTCGCACGGGCCTGCTCGTCGAGCTCGATGCCCACCGCGCGCACGTCCGCGTTGGGGCTCTCACCGACGAGGACGACCTTGGCCCTGGTGCGGCTCGCCATGCCCGCGACCAGCGGGTCGTCGGCGTTGAGGATGGCGACGCCGTCCTCCGGCAGCGCCTCGACCAGCTCGCCCTTGCCCTGCGCGATGCCCTCGCGGGAACCGAACTCGGACAGGTGCGCGGTGCCGACGTTGAGCACGGCACCGAACTTCGGCGGCGCGACCCCGCAGAGGTTCGCGATGTGCCCGACCCCGCGCGCGGACAGCTCCAGCACCAGGAACTTCGTGTCCTCGCCCGCCCGCAGCGCGGTCCACGGGTGGCCGAGCTCGTTGTTGAACGACTCCGGCGGCGCGATGACCTCACCGGTGGGGCGCAGCACCTGGGCGATGAGGTCCTTCGTGGACGTCTTGCCCGCCGACCCGGTGATGCCGATGATCGTGAGGTCCGCCAGCCGGTCGGTGACGTGGCGCGCGAGCTTCGCGAGCGCCTCCAGCACCGCGGCGCCCTCGCCGTTCTGGTCGCCGGCGAGCACGTAGGCGTTGGCGTGCCTGGTCGGCACCGGCGGCGCGATGACCGCGGGGGCGTCGACCTCGCGACCGGCCAGCACACCGGCCGCGCCCGCCGCGACGGCCTGCGCCGCGAAGTCGTGGCCGTCCACGCGTTCTCCCGGCAGGGCCAGGAACAGACCGCCGTCGGTGACCTTGCGGGTGTCGAACTCGATGGTGCCGGTGACGACCGGGCTGCCATCGGTTGCGTGCAACCGTCCACCGACGACCTCTGCGATCTCGGCGAGCGTGAGTGCGATCAACGGTGCGCCTTCCTGATCGCGGCGGTCAGGGTCTCCACGTCCGAGAACGGGTGGATCACGCCGGCGATCTCTTGTCCCGTCTCATGTCCTTTGCCCGCCACGACGACGACATCGCCGGGAAGTGCCAGCTCGACGGCCTTCCCGATCGCGAGCCCCCGGTCGCCGATCTCCAGCACCTCGCCCCGGTTCGCGGTGGCGAGGGCGCCTTCGAGCACGGCGGCCCGAATGGAGGACGCGTCTTCGCTCCTGGGGTTGTCATCGGTGATGATCACCACGTCGGCGCGTTCCGCCGCGGCCTCCCCCATGAGGGGCCGCTTGGCCCGGTCGCGGTCACCGCCGCAGCCGAGCACGACGATCACCCGGCCGTCGGTCTTGGCCCTCACCGCGTCCAGCGCGAGCGCGACGGCGGCGGGCTTGTGCGAGTAGTCGACGACGGCGGTGAAGTCCTGGCCCTCGTCCACCCGCTGCATGCGGCCGGGCACCTGCACGGCCGCGAGACCGGCACGGATCGCCTCGGCCGGGACGCCCTCCGCGTGCAGGCAGGCGATGGCCAGCAGGGCGTTCGCGACGTTGAAGCTGCCCGCGAGCGGGAGGTGGACCTCGACGTCGCCGTCCGGGCCGTGCGCGGTGAAGGTCTGCTCGCCGGTGGCGCTCACCTCGACACCGCTCGCGGTCCAGTCGGCGGGCTTCGTCGTCGCGACGGTGACGGTGCCCGGCTTGACCAGCCTGGGGCCCCAGTCGCCGTCGACGCAGACGACCTCGCGGCGCGCGCGACCGTCGAACAGCTGCGCCTTGACCTGGAAGTACTCCTCCATGTCGGCGTGGTAGTCGAGGTGGTCCTGGCTGAGGTTCGTGAACGCGCCGACCTCGAACTCGGTGGCGGCGACGCGGCCCATGTGCAGCGCGTGGCTGGAGACCTCCATCGCCACGTCGGTGACACCGCGCTCGGCCATCACCGCGAACAGCGCCTGCAGGTCCGGCGCCTCCGGCGTGGTGTGCGAGCTGCCGAGCTGCTCGTCGCCGATGCGGGTGCCGACCGTGCCGATCAGCCCGGTGGTGCGGCCCGCGGCCTTGAGCACCGACTCGATCATGTACGTGGTGGTGGTCTTGCCGGACGTGCCGGTGACCCCCCAGAGCCGCACCTTCGCCGACGGCCGCCCGTAGACGTGGGCGGCGAGCAGCCCGACCACCTCGCGCGGGCGCGGGTGGATGAGCACGGGCACGTCCTTGAGGGACTCGCGAGCGGCACCGGCCTCGTCCGTGAGCACCGCGACCGCACCGTTCGCGAGAGCGGTCTCCGCGAAGTCGGCACCGTGCGCGTGGGCGCCGGGCAGCGCGGCGTAGAGGTCGCCGGGGACCACGTGCTGTGCACGCAGAGTCACCCCGGTGATCTGGACGTCGGCGTGCGCGGGACGCGTCAGGTGCACGTCGGCGACCGCGGCCAGGGCAGCCGCGGACGCAGGTCGGATGTGGTTCGGGCGGGGCGGGGCGGTCGCGACCTTGCCCTCGAGCTTGGCAGGCACGCGCAAGAGGCTACCGGCGTGCGGAGAGTGGCCGGTCGGCGCGTTGGCAATCGGCTGACGTCGCCGTTCCACCGCGCTCGGGACCACGGGTTTCCCTTCCGCGCACACCTCTGTCCAGTGTGGACCGTCCCGTGTGGTTTGACCCCGAACCCCACCTGGACGGGACCGCCGGTCCGTTCGGCGATCGAGCGGGTCGCGCATTCTTGGTGGCGCACTTCGATTGCGCAAGTGAGCGAGAACACACCCAGGCGCGACAATGACCAAATTCATTGTTTCACAGTGAAAACCCCGAACTCACACCCTCTTAATAAAACGCGTTTCATCACGTCTAATACTCCAAATCCGGAGAGCGAGGCGAGGTGGAGTTCAGCGTGCGATTCCCACAAATATCGATCATGGTTTCCGCGGTGGCGCTGTCACTCGTCCCCGCAGCTCAGGCCGATGAACCGACCCGCACGACCGAGTCGTACTGGCTGCACATGAACAGTTCACCGACCACGCCGGAAATGATCAGGACCGAGGCGCAGCGCCGGTCGTACGTGGTGCTGAACGCCTGGGAGGGCGATCTCGCCAGGCAGCTCAAAGCAGCCAACCCCGAGATCAAGACGTTCGTCTACAAGGACCTCTCCTCGACCCGCAGCCATGCCTGCGAGAACGGGGTGGACGACGCCGATCTGCCCACCGGTGTCGGCTACTGCGCGGCCGATCCCTCGTGGTTCCTCGTGGACCCGAACGGTCAGCGGTTCGAGTACGACGGATATGGCGGCCATTGGCAGATGGACGTCGGTAACACCGCTTACCAGAAGGCGTGGGCCGACAACGTGATCAGCGCGTCGCGCAACGTCTTCGACGGCGTGTTCATGGACAACGCGCTGTTCGCCTGCGACACCTACCACGCGCGTGTGTGCCCGGCGAAGTACCGCACCGACGAGGCCATGCGCGGGGCCTACCGCTCGATGCTCGCCAACACCCGGCAGCAGTTCGTCGACGCCGGCTTGAAGACGGTGGCCAACCTGTCCAACGCCCGCCTGCACGACGGCGCGTGGGACAGCTACGTCGAGCACCTCGACGGCGGGTTCGACGAGTGGTGGCTGACGTTCGGGGACGGGGACCTGCTGTCGGAGTACCCGCAGGGGTTCAGCCGGCAGCTCGCCGAGATCACCGCCAACGAGGCCAAGGGCAAGATCACCTGGGTGCAGCCGCACCACAGCGGTGCCGAGCAGCCGTTCCGCTACGCCTTCGCGAGCTACCTGCTGGCCGAGGGCGGGCACACGGCGATCTCCGAGATCGCGGAGACCGACCGCTACGACAACGCCTCGCCGTGGCGCGCCGAGTACGACTGGGACCTGGGCAAGCCGCTCGGCGCCCACTTCGCGGTGAGCACCAACGTGTTCCAGCGCGACTTCACGTGCGGCACCGTGCTCGTCAACGCGAACAAGACCGGCAGTGCACCGATCACCGTCCGGCTGAAGGAAAAGCACATCGACGAGAAGAACGCGCCGGTCAGCTTCGCGGCGTTGCCGGGGACGACCGGAACCGTGCTGCGCAAGCCCTGTTAGAGCTGCAGCTGCACGTACGGCGTCTGCTCGTTCGACAGCGGCACCTGGAACCGCTGCGTCAGGAACGCGCCGATGTCGTGGAACAGCGGTGCGGCTGAGGAGCTGAACGGGGTGCCGGTGGGCGCGTCGAGCATGATGCCGACGACGTAGCGCGGGTTGTCGGCGGGCAGGATGCCGGCGAAGGTGATCCAGTACTGCGAGTCCGAGTAGCACTTGCACTTCGGGTCGATCTGCTGGGCCGTGCCGGTCTTGCCCGCGACCTGGTAGCCGGGCAGCGCCGCCTTCGCGCCGGTGCCGTTCTGGTTCGCGTCGCGCGGGTCCGACTGCGTGACGGAGCGGAACATGCTCCGCACGGTCTTGGCGGTCTCCGGCGACACCACGCGCACGCCCTCCGGGCGCTGCTTCTCCGAGCGCGAGCCGTCGCCGGAGATCTCGGCGCGGACCAGCCGCGGCGGCACGCGCAGGCCGTCGTTCGCGATGGTCTGGTACATCGCGGTCATCTGCAGCAGGTTCATCGACAGGCCCTGGCCGATCGGCAGGTTGCCGAACGTCGAACCGGACCACTGGTTGAGCGGCGGCACGATGCCGGACTCCTCGCCGGGCACACCGGACTGGGTGCGCTTGCCGAGGCCGAACTTCTCCAGCATCTCGGCGTAGCGCTCCTGGCCGACCTCCTGCGCGGCCAGCAGGGTGCCGACGTTCGAGGACTTCGCGAAGACGCCGGTGAACGACATCGGGACGGTGCCGTGGTTCCACGCGTCCCTGATCGTGCGGTCGGCGACCTTGAGGTAGCCGGGCACCTGGAGCACGTCGTCCGGCTTGAACAGGCCGTACTCGACGGCGGCCGCGGCGGTGATGATCTTGTTCACCGAGCCGGGCTCGAACGTGTCGGCCACGGCGCGGTTGCGCTTCTGCGCGTCGCTGGCCTTGCCGAAGTCCGTCGGGTCGTAGGTCTGGTCGTTGGCCATGGCGATGATCTCGCCGCTGCGGGAGTCCAGCACGACGGCGGAACCGCTGCGGGCGCCCGACTTCTTCGTGTAGTCGGTGACCATCCGCTGCACCGCGTACTGCGTGTCGACGTCGATGGTGAGCTCGAGCGACTTGCCCGGCTGCGGCTTGGTCAGCTCGCGCTCGGTGTTCGGGATGACGAGGGTGTCGTCACCGGACATCGTGTCGACGACCCTGCGGCCCATCCGGCCGGCCAGCACGTTGTCGGCCGCGTTCTCCAGGCCCAGGATGCCCTGGGTGGTCGGCGGCTTCTCGTCCTGGCGCCAGTTGGCCGCACCGATGATGTTCGAGGCGACCTGGCCGTTCGGGTAGATCCGCTTGGCGCGGTACTCGGAGCCGATCTCGGCCGGGTACTTCGCGACGATCGCCGCGGCCTTGGTCGGCTCGGCCTCGCTGACCAGCACCTCGTAGCTGATGTCGGCCACGAGCTGCTCGTAGATCGTCTCCTCGTCGGTCTTCTCGCCGTTGACCTCGGGGCCCAGCGTCGAGGAGATGAACTTCGCGACGTCACGCGCGTGCTCGTCGTAGGTCTGCGCGAACTGCTTCTTCTCCTTGTCCTTCTCCTTCTCGCGCTCGGCGTCCCAGTTCTTCCTGGCGCGCTGGGGAAGGATGTAGAGCGCGCGCACCTCGACGGAGAACGCGAGCTGGTTGCCGTTGCGGTCGAGGATCGCGCCGCGTTCGGCGGGGATGTTCAGGTACGTCGTGCGCTGCAACCGGGCCTGCGTCGACAGCTCGTCGGCCTGCAACCCCTGCACCTGCACGAGCTTCAGGCCCGCGATGACCAGCGCGCCGACCAGCAGGATGCGGCCGACGGCGATGCGCACCTTGCTGTTGCCACCGGTGCGGGCCTTCGGAGCGGGACCGCGCACGGACAACGGCCGGCGCGGGCCCCTCTGCTGCGGTCCCGGCATCAGCCACCCGCCGGTGGCGTCGGGGGGTTCGCGGCCCCGTCACCCGCGGGCGGCGTGGTGCCGGCTGGCGGCGGCTGCTCACCGGCGGGAGGCGGCGTGGTGGTCGTGGGAGGGGGCGGCGGCGTCGACTTCGTCGGCGCGCTCGGCTTGCCGAACTCCTCGACCGTGCCGTCCGCCAGCTGCCGCAGCCGCGCGGGGTTCGACGGCTCCACCAGGCCCATCTCGGTGGCGCGGCGCGCGAGGTCGGTCGGCGACTCCAGCAGCGCCACCTCGCGGCGCAGCTGCTCGACCCGCAGCGTCAGCTTCTCCTGCTCGGCGCGCGCCTCCTGCAACCGGTAGGAGTCGGCGGCGGCCTGCGTGGAGAAGTACATGATCCCGGCGATGCCCGCGACCAGCACGAGCATCACGAGCACGACGAACGGGGCCTTCGACACCTGCCGCGCGTTCTGCTGCGGTGCCGACGACCCGCCGCGCAGGTTCTGCGCGCGCTGCGCCCGGCGGGCGTAGGCGCGGTCGGCGGCGGCGGACCGGCGCCGGGCCTTGTCGGTGTCGGTCTTCTTGTCCTTGGAGCGGTCGCGTGGGGACGGCCCACCGACCCGTGCCGGTGCCGTCATCTCACCTCTCCGATCCGTTCCGCTGCCCGCAGCCGCACGGGTGCGGCACGGGGGTTGTCCTCGATCTCCTGCTCGGACGCGACCTCCGCGCCCTTCGTGACCAGTTTCAGCTCCGGCCCGTGACCGGGCAGCTCGACCGGCAGCCCCGGCGGCGTCTTCGACCTCGCGAGCTCCGCGAACGCGTGCTTCACCATCCGGTCCTCGAGGGACTGGTAGGACTCCACGACGATCCGCCCGCCCACCGCGAGCACGCCCAGCGCCGCGGGCAGGGCCAGCCGCAACGACTCCAGCTCGCCGTTGACCTCGATCCGCAGCGCCTGGAACGTGCGCTTCGCCGGGTGACCGCCGGTGCGCCGGGACGCGGCGGGGACGACGTTGTAGAGCAGCTCGACCAGCCGGCCCGAGTTCGTGAACGGCTCCCGCTCGCGCTCGCGCAGGACCGCCGAGGCGATCTTGCCCGCGAACCGCTCCTCGCCGTAGGTCGAGAGGATCCGCGCGAGGTCGCCGTGCGAGTACGTGTTGAGCACGTCCGCGGCCGTCATGCCGGTGCCCTTGGACATCCGCATGTCCAGCGGCGCGTCCTTGGAGTAGGCGAACCCGCGTTCGGACTCGTCGAGCTGCAACGAGGACACGCCGAGGTCCATCAGCACGCCGTCGACCCGCTTGAAGCCGAGGTCGTGCACGGCCTCGTCGATGTGGTCGTAGGTGACGTTGACGAGGTGGACGCGGTCGCCGTGGCGCGCGAGCCGGGCCGAGGCCAGCTCGATGGCCTGCGGGTCGCGGTCGAGACCGATGAGGGTGAGCCCGGGGTGCGCGCTCAGCAGCGCGTCGGAGTGGCCGCCCATGCCGAGGGTCGTGTCGACCAGGACGGCGGGCTTGCCGCTCAGCGCGGGAGCGAGCAGCTCCAGGACGCGGTCCAGCAGCACCGGAACGTGCCGCGGCTGATCCATCGTCCCTCTACTCCCCGAAATGCGTTCGGGTGACGTCAGGTCCCCGCCCGCCCGTCGAACCTGGCGCCGGGGAAGGTGCGCCAGGGTCGGTTGTCGAGCGGACCGAGGCCTCACGGCACCCGAATCGCGGTTGAACATCCGGCCTGTTGCTCGGCTGACCGCCATCAGAAGACGCCCGGTATGACCTCCTCGCGAGCCGTGGCGTAGCCGTCCTCGTGCTCGTCGAGATAGGTCTGCCAGGCCGCCGCGTCCCAGATCTCCAACCTGGTGAACGCGCCGACGACCACGCACTCCTTGGTCAGCCCGGCGTACCGGCGCAGTTCCGGTGCGATCAGGACCCGACCCTGACCGTCCGGACGCTGCTCGTCCGTACCTGCGAACAGATAACGCTGGTAGGCGCGTACGGCGTCGTTGGTGAACGGCGCCTCGGCGACCTTCCTCGCCATCTGCTCGAACTCCGCCCGGGGGAACACGTACAGGCAGTGGTCCTGGCCCTTGGTGACCATGAGACCTCCCGCCAGTTCGTCCCGGAACTTCGCAGGCAGTGTCAGCCGACCCTTGTCGTCCAGGCGCGGGTAGTGAGTGCCGAGGAACATCGGCAGCCACCTCCCTCGCCGGGCGACGGACCGGCAGTGGAGCCCCCGTCTGCCCCACCGGCCGCCACAGTACCCCACTTTTCACCACAGTCAACGCTGAAACAGGTGCTCACGCACCACCGAGCAACCTGTTTCCGCAGGTAGACGAAGTGGGGAGACGCGGGGGGATGGTGGGGGATCTCCGCAGGCTCCACCTGCGCGGGTGAGGTTCAAGCCCCGATTTGCCACTCGAACGGACTAGAAATCCGGGCCGGAACACGGGGTTGGGGCGCGGTGGTGGGGGAAGGTGGAAACTGGTGGAGCGAACCTGAAGCGGCCCGCAGGTGTGGGGCACTTAGCCGTGGTTTGACACACTGCGTGAAACGCTCACACGTCCGTGTTCCGGACACGGCTGCTGGAGGTTTAGTGACGCCGGGAAGCCCAAGCGCGAACAGTCACGCGCCGGTCGAACAGGTTCTGGGTGAGCTGCACGCCGCCGTCCAGCGGATCGCCGCCAACGTCGAACGGGTGCTCGTCGGCAAGCCCGACGTCGTGCGGCTCGCCCTCGTGACGCTGCTCGCCGAGGGGCACCTGCTGGTCGAGGACGTGCCGGGGGTCGGCAAGACCTCGCTGGCGAAAGCGCTTGCCCGTTCCATCGACTGCACCGTGAGCCGCGTGCAGTTCACGCCCGACCTGCTGCCGAGCGACATCACCGGCTCGTCGATCTACAACCGGCAGGAGAACGACTTCGAGTTCCGGCCGGGACCGATCTTCGCGAACATCGTCGTCGGCGACGAGATCAACCGCGCCTCCCCCAAGACGCAGTCCGCGCTGCTGGAGTGCATGGAGGAGCACCAGGTCACGGTCGACGCGAACACCTACCCGCTGGGGTCGCCGTTCATGGTGATCGCGACGCAGAACCCGATCGAGATGGAGGGCACCTACGCCCTCCCGGAGGCGCAGCGCGACCGGTTCACCGCGCGCGTGTCGGTCGGCTACCCCGATCCCCAGGCCGAGCTCGCCATGGTCGACGAGCACGCGGGCCACAACCCGCTCGACGACCTGCGGCCCGTCTCGGACGCGGCGCAGATCCTGCGGCTGATCGAGGCCGTGCGCCGGGTGCACCTCTCCCCCGAGGTGCGGCGCTACGCCGTGGACCTGGTGTCGGCCACCCGCCGGCTGCCGGAGCTGCGGCTCGGCGCGTCCCCGCGGGCCACGCTGCACCTGGTGCGGGCGGCCCGGTCGCAAGCGGCCCTCGCGGGCAGGGACTTCGTGGTGCCCGACGACATCCACGCCGTGGCGATCCCCGTGCTGGCGCACCGGCTGGTGCTGACGGCGGAGGCCCAGGCCGCCCGCCGGTCACCGGCCGAGCTGGTCAGGGCGCTGCTGCAGCGGGTGCCGGTGCCGACCGCAGCACTCGACCCGAACGCCGCCTTCGTCCGCAGCATCAACAACAACGCAGGGACGCCACGGTAACGATGCGCACCGCACTGTCCGGTCTGACCACCCGCGGAAGATGCTTGCTGGCCGCGGGGTTCGCCGCCGGAGCGTGCGCCGTGGTGCTCAACGAACGCGATCTGCTGCGCGTCGCGGCGTTCGTGATCGCGTTGCCGCTGCTGGCCGCGTGGCTCGCCACGCGGGCCCGGGTCGGCCTGCACGCGGCTCGGTTCCTCGCGCCCAGCCGGGTGCCGGTCGGGGCCGCGTCCGAGGTCAAGCTCGACCTGCGCAGCACCGGCCGGCTGCCCACCGGCGGGCTGATGCTGGAGGACACCGTCCCCTACGCGCTGGGCGCGCGGCCGCGGTTCCTGGTGGAGCGGCTGCCGCGCAACACGCCCACGTCGCTGCGCTACCCGCTCAAGCCGGTCATGCGCGGCATCCAGCAGGTCGGCCCGCTGATGGCGCGGATCACCGACCCGTTCGGGCTGGCCGAGTTCGACCGCGAGCTGGCCGGCCGCTCCCGCCTGGTCGTCGTGCCGCGCGTGGTGCGCCTGGCCGGGTTGCCCGGCGGGTCCGGCATGGGCGCGGGCGACGACGGCTCGGTGCGGTTGCGCGCGGGCCAGGGTGAGGACGACGCGGTGGTGCGGCCCTACCGGCAGGGCGACGACCTGCGGAAGGTGCACTGGCGCTCGACCGCCCGGCGCGACGAGCTGATGGTGCGGGTCGAGGAACGCCCGTGGCGCGGCGGCACGACCGTGCTGCTGGACCACCGCGTCCACGCGCACCGCGGCAGCGGCCCGACGGCGTCGCTGGAGTGGTCGATCTCGTTCGCGGCGTCGATCTGCCTGCACCTGCACCACTTCGGCCACCAGGTGCGCCTGGTCTCCGAGGACGGCCGGGTGCTCGCGGGCGGGGCGTCCGACGGCGGGCACAGCGACCACGTGGTGCTCGACGCGCTGGCGGCGTTGCAGGCCTCGCACCGCAAGGAGCTCTCCGCCGGCATCGACCCCGGTGCCGGCCAGGAGGTCATCGCCGTGCTCGGCGGGGTGTCGCCGTCCTCGGTCGAGGAGCTGATCAGGTACCGGCCGCGGGGCACGCGCAGCCTCGCGGTGCTGCTGGACGTCACCGCGTGGGCGGGCGGGTCGGACGCGACCGCACCCGACCCCGAGGACGCCCGGCGGCTGCTGACCGGAGCCGGCTGGGGCGTGGCGATAGCGCGGCCCTCGTCGTCGATGCAGCAGGTGTGGCAGGAGCTGTGCGCGAGCGCGAGCAACCGCGGACCGGCCGTGCGTTCGGAGGTGGGCTGAGCTATGGCGACGACGACGTCTTCCCGCGGCGAGACCGCGGAGTGGTTCAGCTCCGCGACGCCGTGGATCGCGGCGCTGGCGGTGCTGTGCGCGTCGACGGCGTTGTCCGGGGTGATCGAGGGCGACCTGTGGCTGGTCCGCATCGCCGTGGTGATCCTGGCGATCACGGTGACCGGTGCGTTCCTGCGGGCCACCCGGCTGCCCCCGCCGCTGGTGGCGCTGGCCCAGGTGTTCGTGCTGCTGTGCCTGCTCACGGCCCTGCACACGCGGTCGGGCGTGCTGCTGTTCCTGCCGGGTCCCGACGCGCTGAGCGAGCTCGGTGGCGTCCTCGCGGAGTCGGTGTCGCAGGTGCAGACCGGGGTGCCGCCGGTGCACGCGTCACCGGCGATCCAGGCGCTCGTGGTGCTGGCGATCGGCCTGGTCGCGGTGCTGGTGGACACGCTCGCGGTCGCCGCGGCGGCCCCGGCGGCGTCCGGCCTGGTGCTGCTGTGCGTGTTCGCGGTGCCGGCGTCGCTGGCCGACGAGATGCTGCCGTTCTGGACGTTCGTGCTGGGTGCGGCGGCGTTCGCGATGCTGCTCGCGGTGGACGGCCAGCACCGGCACGAGGCGTGGCGCGGGCGGCTCGGGTCCGGGTCGGCCGGTGGCACCGGCGGTTCGGCGACCACGGTGGCGAGCATCGCGATGGTGATCGCGCTGGTGGTCGGCGCGGGCGTGACGATCGTCGGCACGGTCGGGCGGCTGCCGTTGAGCGGCAGCGGTGCCGGCGGGCGCGGCGGCATCGGCCTGAACGAGATGACGTCGCTGCGCGGCATGCTGAACCGCGGCAAGACCACCGAGGTGTTCCAGGTGCGCGGCCTGCCGGAGAGCACGTACATGCGGGCCTCCACGCTCGCCAGGTACGTGCCGAACAAGGGCTGGGAACGCGGCAGCGACCCCGGCGGTCAGCCCGCGCGCGGTGAGCTGCCGCTGCAGCCGGGCGACCGCGGCGACGGCAAGGTGGCCAAGATCGGGATCGAACCGCGCGGTTGGACGAGCTTCTGGCTGCCGACCTACGGCGCGGTCCGCCGGATCGACACCCCGGACGACGACTACCGCTTCGACCCCGCCAAGGGCGTGATCTTCACCCAGCGCGAGCGGGAGCCGGAACCCTACGAGCTCGAGACCGTGCTCGCGACGCCGACGAAGAACCAGCTGCGCATCGCGTCCGGCCAGCGCAACCTGGTCGACCCGGAGTACTACAAGTTCGACGGGGTCGAGCAGGAGATCATCGACCTCGCGAAGCAGATCACGGGGAACGCGACCAACGACTTCGACAGGGCCGCCGCGCTCACCGAGTTCTTCAACGGCCCGACCAGCGGTTTCACCTACGACCTGAAGACGCAGGGCGACGTCACCAAGGACGCGCTGACCGACTTCGTGCTCCGGGGCAAGCGCGGCTACTGCGAGCAGTACGCCTCCGCGATGGCCGTCATGGCCCGCACGGTCGGCCTGGCCTCGCGCGTGGCCATCGGCTTCACCGCCGGTGTCCCGTCGCCGGACAACGCCTACCGCACGATCAGCACCGACGACGCCCACGCCTGGGTGGAGATCTTCTTCCCGAACCACGGCTGGATGACGTTCGACCCGACGCCGATGACCGACGGCCGCGCGGTCGTGCCCCCGTACCTGCGCGAACAGTCGCCGGGTGCGGAGGAGGAGCCGACGGCGAACACGCAGACGTCGACGACCGCGCAGCCCAGCCAGGGCTCGGCCGCCCCGTCCACCGCCGCCGACGGCGAGGAGGAGGCCGGTGTCACCGGTGACGCCACGCAGCAGGACACCTCGAAGGACTGGGTGCCGTGGGCCGTGTTCACCGCCCTCGTGCTGGCGACCGCGGTCTCGATGGTGCGCAACGTGCTGCTGAAGGACGACGGTGCCGCGGTCATGCCGCAGCACCGTGAACGCCGGCGCCGGCTGCGGCGCTGGGCGGCGGTGGCGGCCGCGGTGCTGTGGTCGGTCACGCTGCTGTTCGCGGCGGCATGGCTGTCGTACGTGCTGGCCGCCGTCGTGCTCGTGCTGCTGGCCGCGGGCACACCGGCTGCCCTGCGGTACCTGCGGCAGCGGTCCCGGCTGCGGGTGGTCGGCCGTCTCGGGCCGGACGCGGCGACGGCGGCGTGGGCCGAGCTCATGGCGGAGTCGGTCGACCGAGGCGCCCCGGTGCCGTCGGCGGAGACGGTCAGGACGGCGGCCCGCCGGCTCGCGCGGGAGCACAACCTGGACGAGGCGGGCCGCGACGGGCTGCGGACGATGATCGGCGCGATCGAGCGGGCCTGGTACAGCCCGAACCCGGCGGCGGACCCGGCGCTGCCCGCGGCGCTCACGGCCGTGCGGCAGTCGTTGCGGCAGAACGCGCCGTTGTCGCTGCGGGCGAAGCTGTTCCCGCGGTCGGTGCTGCGGCCCTCGCCCGCACCGCTGGCCGACGTCCCGGACCAGGAGCCGGTGCCGGCGTAGTCCCCCGCACAACGGATCGGGCCCGTCCCCCTGGTGGGGGCGGGCCCGAGTGGTGTCTGAAGGGTGTGCGCTTACTGCTCCTCGTCGAAGCGACGACGGAAGCGCTCCTCCATCCGTTCGGAGAACGAGCTGCGGCTGCGCGTCGGCTTGCCCTCTTCCTGCGCACCTTCGGCGACCTGGTCACCGCGACGCAACGTCGTCAGGGTGATGAGCACGCCGAAGAACATGAGCAGGAAACCGAAAACGCTCACGACCGGAATGCCCGCGACTGCGAGCTGCGAGAAAATCACCCCGGCGATGAGGGCCGCAACACCGGCCACGAACAGCACGATGCCCTGTACACGACGCCGCTTGGACGGCCGCCGCAACTTGGCGCCTCGTACGGTGGATGCGAACTTCGGGTCTTCGGCGTAGAGCGCGCGCTCGATCTGGTCGAGCAGTCGCTGCTCGTGCTCGGAGAGTGGCATCGTTCCTCCTCCGGCACAGCGGTCGCGGGCGCCGGGTGTTCGCGGTTGCCGCCGATCCCGGCGGACGGCCCACCCTGGGGACGTCACCCTCCAGGATACGATCCGCGCGCCCCGGCGACTACCCAGTCGGCCCTCTCATACGGTCGGTTCTGTCACCATCATCCTCCTGGGGCAGTGGTGAGGCCTTCGTGAGGCTTGCCGCGGAGCCAGGAGGAGGCCTTGTGGCCTGCCGTTCACACCCCGTTCGGCCACGCGCTCCGCGGGCGCCACGACCGGTTGGTCGGATCGGGACCATGACCGAACTCATCGTCAACGGTGGCGCCGAGCAGGGCCTGAGCGGCTGGCACACCCTCGCGGGCACGCCGGTGGTGCTGCGCTACGACACCGGGCAGGGGTATCCGGGACCCGGTGATCCCGGGCCCGCGCAGCGCGGTGCGGCGTTCTTCGGCGGCGGCGGGACACCGTTGTCCGCGTTGCGACAGAGGGTGACGCTGCCAGGCCGCCCGTCGGAGTTCTCGATCTCCGCGTGGCTCGGCGGCTACGCATCGCAGCAGGACGGCGCCCGCCTGTCGGTGGAGTTCCTCGACGGCGCGGGCACCCCGCGCGGTCTCGTGGTGCTCGGCCCGCTCACGGCGGAGGAACGCGGTGGCCGCACCGGTCTGTTCGAGCGCACCGCGAGCGGCACCGTCCCGCCCGGCAGCCGCACCGCCGTGGTGACGCTGCAGCTGACCCGCTCCGGCAGCGGGACGTCCAACGACGGCTACGCCGACAACATCTCGTTCACGATCGGAGCCCGCTGATGTTGAACAGGCGTGACCTCCTGCGCGCCGCCGCGGCCGCCGGCGCCCTCGGCACGGCGTGGCCGCTGGCGCAGGGCCTCTCCCCCGCCCAGGCCCGCGCGGCCGCCGAACAGCTCGGCGCCTCCTGGGACGCGGCCCCGTTCACCCTGGGCGTCGGGTCCGGCGATCCGTTGCCCGACAGCGTGCTCCTGTGGACGCGGCTCGCCCCCGAACCGCTCGCGTTCGAGCAGCCGCTGCCCGAGGTCGTCGAGGTCGAGTGGACCGTGGCCACCGACCCGGCGCTGCGCCGGCGCGTCGCGAGCGGCACCGTGGCGGCCTCGAACCTGTTGGGGCACAGCGTGCACGTGCCCGTGCACGGTCTCCGCCCCGGCCAGACCTACCACTACCGGTTCCGCGCTCTCGGCAGGAGCAGCCGCGTCGGCCGCACCCGCACCGCGCCGGTCGGGCCCGTCTCCCGCGTCCGCTTCGCCACCGCGAACTGCCAGGCGTTCCACGACGGCTTCTACGCCGCCCACCGCGGCATCGCCCGCGAGGACGTCGACTTCGTCGTGCACCTCGGCGACTACATCTACGAGCACGGCCAGGTCGGCGGTCAGCACGTCCGCGACCACGAGGGCCCCGCCGTCCTCTCGCTGGCCGACTACCGCCGCCGCCACGCGCTCTACAAGGGCGACCCGTCCCTGCGCGACGCCCACGCCGCACATCCCTTCTACCTGACCTGGGATGATCATGAAGTTGCGAACGACTACAGCGGCTCCGAGGGCGCGGCCCCGTTCGTGAAGCGCCGTGCCGCCGCCTACCAGGCCTGGTACGAACACCTGCCGATCCGCGCGGGCAGCGCACTGGAGCCGCGGATCCACCGGCGCCGCCAGTGGGGCGACCTGCTCGACCTGACGGTGCTCGACCTGCGCCAGTACCGGTCCGCGCAGAACCTCCCCGCGGGCACGATCCTGGGCGCCGAGCAGAAGCAGTGGCTGCTCGACGGCATCTCCGGCGCCCGCGAGGCGTGGCAGGTGTGGATCAACTCGATCATGCTCTCGCAGCTCGCGCGCACCGGCGGCGGCTACTACTTCACCGACCAGTGGGACGGCTTCCGCGCGGAGCGGCGCGAGGTCCTCGGCCACGTCGCGGCCACCGGCATGGAGGACCTGGTGGTGCTCACCGGCGACTGGCACTCGGCGTTCGTCGACGACATCCGCCCCGACTTCGACGACGTGACCTCGCCGGTGATCGGCACCGAGTTCACCGCGCACTCGGTGACCTCCGGGGCGTACTCGCCGGAGTGGAACGCCGTGAACGGGCCGGTGATGGGAGCGGCCAACCCGCACCTGAAGTACTTCGAGGGCAACAGGTACGGCTACGACGTGTACGAGGTGACCCCGCGGCGGTTCAGCACGCACATGCGCGTCATCGCCGACCGCCGCGACGCCGCGTCCCCCGTGTCGACGCTGACGACGTTCCACGTCGACCGCGGGGTGGCGGGCAGCTACGAGGACCCGGCGACGGCCGGATCACCGGCGCAGTACCGCAGGCCCTGACCGGAGGGAGCGCGTCCGGGCGGTCGACCCGGACGCGCTCCCCCGTCCGCTCAGGCGGCGACCCGGTAGGCCGGATGATCGTCACCTCCCCCCGTGCCGCTCGCCGCGCCCATTGTCTTGGCGCGCAGCGAGGCCGTCTTCATCCAACGCGGAAAGCGCTGTCCCGCACCGAGCGCGCGCCCGCCGCTCGCCGCACGATCACCGGCACCCGGTCACCGGTGACCAGCGTGACCACGTGGTCACGCTCTCCCCGTGATACGGCGTTGAGTTCGCTCCCGCCCGTGCTGCACACTTCACTCCTGCTGCCCGCGCAGGCAGCTCCTGGGGGAAGGTCGCTCTACTCATGCGTGCTTCGTTGCGTGCTGCCGGCGCAGTCGCATTGCTCGTCAACTACTACGTGCTGACCATCGGGCTGGTCTGCGCGATCCTCTTCGCCGAGGTCTACGCGTTGATCAACCGCCCGGTCGCCGCGGTCCAGCTCGCGTTCCTCGCACTGCCCGTCGCCTACGCCCTGGTGCACCTCCTCGTCTCACTGGAACGGCGCGGCTACGACGAGGTGCCCGGCGTCCCCGTCACCGCGGCCGAGCAACCCGCGCTGTGGGAGCTCGTCCAGCGCCTGTCCGCCGACCTCGGCACCCGCCCGCCCGACGAGCTCCGCGTCGTCGCCGTGGTCAACTCCGGCATCTCCGAGGACACCCGCTTCCTCGGCCTGGGCGTGCGGCACCGCCGGCTCTTCATCGGTGCCCCGCTGCTCACCACGCTGACCGAGAAGCAGCTCCTCGCCGTGCTCGCCACCGAGCTCGGCTACTACGCCCAGAAGGACAGCCGCCTGGCCGCAGTCGTCATCTCCGCCCGCGGCGCCGTGCTGCGCGCCGGTTCCGCGCTCGCCACCGACAGGTGGTTCAAACGTCTGGCCGCCAAGCTGTTCCGCGGCTACGCCACGCTGTTCCTCCGCTTCTCCCAGCCCGTCGCCCGCGCCCGCCAGCGCGCCGCCGACGCCCACGCCGCCCGCCTGGCCGGCTCCTCCGCCGCGTCCAGCGCACTGCGCGAGCTGCCGGTGATCGACGCCGCCTGGGACCTCTTCACCAACCGCCACCTCACCGTCGCGTGGGACACCGGCTACCTGCCCACGACGTTCTTCGAGGGCTTCGCCCACCTGCGCACCTCCCCCGAGCTGCACGCCGAGCTGGAGGAGCTCCGCCAGCACCCGACCGACCCCGACCGCGGCCCGTACGACCCGTACCCGCCGCTGCCGGACCGCATCGCCGCCATCGACGCCCTGCACGCAGAACCCGAGTCCTGGGGCGACCGCCCGGCACTGGAGCTGCTCGACGACCCGATGCCGCTGCTGGACGCCTCCGTCCTCAACGCCCTGGTCGACGACGCCGGCACCAAGGAACGCGTCGACTGGGCCACCCTCGGCCACATCGGTGCCCGCGCCCGCGTCGTCCGCGGCACCGAACGCCTCCTGACCGCGGCCGCCACCGCCACCGGCGGACCTCCGTCGCTCACCACCGTGCTCGACGCGCTGGACGCCGGCCTGCTCGCCGAGATCGGCCCCGACTCGTCGGTCCCCGGCAGCCCCACCGCCGGCCCCCGCGCCCGCCGCGCGATGGCTCGCACCGAGGTGCACGCGGAGCTCTCCGCCCTGCTCGCCCTCGCCTTCTCCGACGCGGGCCTGGCCCACTGGCAGGTCGACTGGCTCGGCCGCACCACCTTCGTCACCGCGGCGGACGACTTCGACCTGGCCGACCACCTCGACGAGGCCGTCGCCGACCAGGCCGACACCCAGCCCCTGCGCCACGCCCTCGCCTCCGCCGGCATCGCCCTCGACTACCGCCCCACCCGCTGACTGGAGCCCTCCCTCCCGTGGTGTTCTCGCTGCTGTTCAAGCCCAAGCAAGCCCTCTCCGTCATCCGCCTGATGCGCGAGGCGAAACGCCGCGGCGTCGAGGTGGAGGAACTGCCCACCGAGCTCGTCGCCGCCTTCCTGCTGCCCAAGACCCGCCCGGAACGCTTCGGCCTCGTCCCCGACGCGGACGTCACCGCCGACCCGCCGGTCGAGGACCCCGCACTGGAGGCCGTGCGCGCCGACGTCCGCGCCGGCCACTGGGAGAACGCCGCCGACCTCACCGCCGCCTCCTACGGCACGTGGGACCGCCGCCAACGCATCGCCTGGGCACTCGCCGACCTCGCCGCCAAGGACGACACCTGGCTCACCACCTGGCACACCGCCCGCCCGAACGACCCCCACCGGTCCGTCGTCCACGCCCTGTCCCTGGTGTCCCTCGCCTGGGACATCCGCGGCAGCGCCAGAGCCACCGACACCACCCACGCCCAGTTCGAGGGCTTCCACCGCACCCTCGCCGAGGCCCGCGACGCCGCCCGCGCCGCAGCCGCCGTCCTCCCCGACGACCCGACCCCGTGGAGCACCCTCATCACCACGGCCCGCGGCCTCGGCGCGAGCCACGACGACTTCCGCACCCTGTGGTCCGAACTCGTCGCCCGCGACCCCCTGCACCACGACGGGCACCAGCAGGCCCTGCAGTACTGGTGCGCGAAGTGGCGCGGCTCCAACGAAATGGCCCTCGGCTTCGCCCTGGACGCCGCGGACACCTCGCCGCGCTTCGCCGCACTGCCGCTGCAGGCGGCGCTGGAGGCCGAGGACACCGACCCCTCCCTGTGGAAGACGCCCGAGGTCGGCCGGGCGCTGGAGGTCCTGCTGGAGCGGCTGGCGGACGAAGGTGCCGACACGGTCGCGGTGCGGGACGACCGGGGGTACGCGATCCTCGCGCTGTTGCGGCTGCGGCGGTTCGACGAGGCCGTGGCGCAGTTCCGGGTTTTGGGCGGGCACGCGGACGCTGCGCCGTGGAACTACTTCGAGATGCCGGTGCTCTCCTTTCTGAGTTTGCGCGGGGATGCCATGAAAGGGGCCTCGCGGGCGGCTCGGGTTGGGCGGAGTGGGCGGTAGGGCCGTTCAGGCGGGGTGGACGGACGGTAGGGCGGGCGGGGGTAGGGCTGGGCGGGGGTAGGGCTGGGCGGGGGTAGGGCTGGGCGGGGGTAGGGCTGGGCGAGGGTAGGGCTGGGCGAGGGTAGAGCTGGGCGGCGGTAGGGCCGTTCAGGCGGGGTAGCCGGGAGGTGGTCTCGGACCGCGCCGCGCGTTGAGGCCGGGCGGGGATGGGGCCTGGCGAGGTGGGCGTGGTGGCGGTCGGTGGTGGCGGTCGGCGGTGGCGGTCGGCGGTGGCGGTCGGCGGTGGCGGTCGGCGGCGGAGGGAGCGAGCCGCTGTGTGGTGGCGGGCTGCGGCGGTGGGTCGGCGTTGCGACCACGGCGACAGCAGGCCGGTGGGCAGCGGGCTGTGCGAGCAACCGGGGCGTGCGCGGATGTCGGGGGGCAGCGGCGCGCGGATGTCCGGGGCGCGGCGGTGGGCGATGCGCGGGATGCCGGGTGCGGCGGCGCGCGGTTCGAGGGTGACGTCGCAGGCTCCTTTCAGCGGGCGGGTGGCGCGCACGGGTGGCGGCGGTGTGGATGGGCGGCGCGCGCACGGGTGGCGGCTGCGGGTGAGCGACGGCGCGCGTGGATGGGCGGCGGCGCGGGTAGGCGGCGCGCGTGCGACGGCGGCGCAGGTAGGCGACGCGTGCACGGGTGGGCGACGACGCGCGTGGGTGAGTGCGTCTTGGGTGGGCGGTGCGCGGGAGCGGTGGTCAGGTCAGCTGGCGGGGTGGTTCTTCGGCTGTGTGGCAAGGGATTCGGCGGATCGTGGCCGGTGCGCGGGACGGAGCCGAGCGGGGCCAGGGTGCCGGGTCGGGGCAGCGGGGCGCGGCGGGCAGCGCTGCCGGGGGTGGAACAGCGGGGGTGAGGGAGCGGCGGCGAGGGGCTGTGGGTGAGGGGCGGGACAGGACTGCGTGTTCGAGTTGGCGGATCGGGGAGTCGCCGAGGAGTTTGCGGGCCAGGGCGGTGCCCTTGCGCGGGGCGAAGGCGAGTTCGGTGCGCAGGGCGTGCAGGCCCACCAGGTGGGTGGCCTCGTCGAGGATGGCTCGGGTGTCGGCGATGGACTTGGTGCAGCGGATCGCGTCGATCGTGGCGCGGGGCAGCGGGGCGGTGTGGAAGCCGCGGCGGAGCACCGGTGTGGGGATGTGCTCGGTGCGCATCAGGTTCAGCGGGCCGAAGCTGACTGCGCGGGAGCAGCGCGGGGTCAGCAGGTGGACCGAGGACGGGACCGGGGCGGACTTCAGGCCGTGCAGGTGCAGGGCGTCGAAGCCGGTGACCATGCCGCGGTCGCCGACGTAAAGCAGGGCGGCCTGCAGCCACTGCTCACGGGTGGGTTTCGCGGCACCCAGCAACAGGACGCCGGGCAGGAGGCGCTGCCAGGGGGTGCCGTGCCGGCACCGCTGGTCGATGACGGCGCCTGTCAGTCCGATGTGGACCAGGGCGGCCACCGGCGCGATGCGGTGGCGGAACAGGATGTGCAGCGATTCCAGGTCTACGGGGTGGCGCATGGGGTCCAGGTTGCACCGGGGGGCCGGGGGTGTGCCACGGGGAAACGGGGGGCTGTGGGTTACTCGCGGGTTGTGGACAGGTCGCGATCACTCGGGCTTCGGCCCGAACTCGGCGGTCCTTTGTGGACCCTTGCCGAGGAGGGAGGCCGGGCGGACGGCGAGTGAGCCGAAGCGGGAACGGGCCTGGTCAGCGGCCTGGTCAGCTTCGCGCCAGCCGTTCTCGGGGGCGTCGAAGATCAGCTGGTGGGCGGAGTCGGAGTTGTCAAGTCCCTCGATCCGGACACCGATGAGGCGGACCGCGCCCGGCGGCACCTGGGTGGTGAGCAGCTCCACGGCGGTGCGGTAGATCTCCTGCGTCACGTCCGTCGACGTGGGCAGCGTGCGCGAGCGGGTGATCGTCGTGAAGTCCGAGAACCTGACCTTGATGGACACTGTCCGGCCGTGCAAACCCTTGGCGCGCAACGAGCTCGCCGTCCGCTCGGACAGGCGCAGCAGCTCGCGGCGGAGCACGCCGCGGTCGAGGTGGTCGACCTCGAAGGTCTCCTCCGCGCCGATCGACTTCTCCCGCGACTCCGGCACCACGGCGCGGTCGTCCACGCCCCGCGACAACGCGAAGAGGTGCTCCGCCAGCGCCACGCCGATCTTGCGCCGCAACGTCGCCAGCGGTACCGCGGCGACGTCGCCGACGGTCTCCAGGCCGAGCTGCGACAGGCGCGCGGCGGTCTTCTCCCCCACGCCCCACAGCGCGCCGACCGGCAGCGGGTGCAGGAACTCCAGGACCGAGTCCGCCGGGATCACCATCATCCCGTCCGGCTTGCACATGCCGGACGACAGCTTCGCCAGGAACTTCGTCGGCGCCACCCCGACCGAGCACGTCACGCCGTACGCCTCGAACACCCGCGACCGGACCAGCTCGCCGATCCCGCCGGGCGTGGTGCCCATCCGCCGCAGCGCCCCGCCGACGTCGAGGAACGCCTCGTCCAACGACAGCGGCTCCACCAGCGGCGTGATGTCGCGGAAGATCGCCATGACCCCGCGCGACACCTCCTGGTAGAGGTCGAACTGCGGCGGCAGGTACACCGCGTGCGGCGCGAGCCGGCGGGCGTGCGCGGTGGGCATCGCGGACCGCACGCCGAACTCGCGTGCGAGGTAGTTGGCCGAGCACACGACACCGCGCCCACCGACGCCACCGACGACGACGGGCACGGAAGCGAGTTCGGGGCGTTCGCGGATCTCGACGGACGCGTAGAAGGCGTCCATGTCCACGTGCAACATCCGGCAGCCCGTGTCATCAGGCCACACGCCGTCGCGCGCACGGAAGCGGTCACGCAGGCCGCGCGGCAGGTTCGCACTGCGACCCATGACAACCCCTCTCGAACCCTTGTTCGACATCCTACAACCGGTACACGCGGGCAGCGTTCTCCGACGCGATGAGCCGCACCCCGTCAGCCAGGAACTCGGGCAGCGCGTGCCGGAACAGCAGCGCACTCAGGGAGTACAGCTCGGGCAGGCCGAACGCGTCGGTCGAGAACAGGAACTTCCCGTACGGCACGATCTCCAGCGCCTCCGCGAGCACCCGTGGCGCCTGGTGCCCCAGCCCGTGCGTCGCCAGCCCGAGGTCGCAGAACACATGCGCGAGGTAGCCCGCCTGCCGGTAGAACGGATAGTTGTGCAACAACAGCACGGCACGCCACGTGAAGCCATTGCGCGCAGGAACGGCGTCAACAACAACGGTCGCCCTTGGACAGATCCGCGTCCGAATCGCCGTGTCTGACGTGGGACTGCAACGGCAGCCCCGCGTCCAACGCCTCCCACACCAGGAACGCGATCACCAACCGGGTCGGCCAACCGCCCCGAGCACCCCCGCACGACATCGGCGTCCGCTGGTCGTTGTGCCGACAGCCCGAGCCCGATCCGGTACGCCGCAACGGACTTCGTCCCGATGGCAGTCGTGGAGGCGAGCGCCGACCGCACCGCGGCCACGAAACGCGCCGGCGTCACTGACGGGCGGCCGAGCGCAACGCCTCCTGGGCCGCGATCTCCCTGCGCAACCGGCTCAGGGCGCGGTGCTGCGCGACGCGCACGGCACCCGGCGTCGAGTCGACCGCCTCCGCCGTCTCCTCCGCCGACAACCCCACCACCACGCGCAGCACGAGGATCTCCCGCTGCTTGCCCGGCAGCAACCGCAGGAGTGCGCCCATGCGTTCGGACAGCTCGCCCTGCAGGGCCTGTTGCTCGGGCCCGGCGCCGAGGTCGGTCGTCTCCGGCAGCTCGGCCACGGGTTCCGACCGCAGCCGCGCCGCCGCGCGGTGGGCGTCGGCGACCTTGTGCGCGGCGATGCCGTAGACGAACGCGAGGAACGGCCGCCCCTGGTCCCGGTAGGCCGGCAGCGCGGTGAGCACGGCCAGGCAGACCTCCTGCGCGACGTCGTCCGCCGAGGTGGACGACCGGTCCTGCCCGCCGACCCGCGCACGGCAGTACCGCACGATCAACGGCCGCAGCGTGGCGAGCAGCCTCTCCGCCGCTCCCCGGTCACCGGCGGCGGCCCTGGTCACGTAGGTGTCCGCGGTGTCCGGCCTCCGGGCCAGGTAGGAGGCCGAGGGCGCCTCGACCGGTTCGGCCGGCCCGACCGCCTTCGCGCGTTCGAGCAGCGCGTCGAACCGCGGGCCGAGCGCACGGTTCGCCAGCTGCCCGGACGTGGCGTCGCCGACCGAGGTGTTCGCCACGGCGGCTTCTGGAACCGTCCGGTGCAGACCGGTGGAGAACTCCATGGCGGTCACCGATTTCCCTTCGACGCCTCGCGGGCGGCCTCTTTCGCACGCCGCAGCTTCCCCTCGACCGCCCGCGGGGTGATCCGCATGAACTCGGCGATCTCAGCGTGCGAGTAGTTCTGGTCCTTCAGGAACAGCAGCGTGCGCCGGTCCTCGCTGAGCTCGGCGAACACGTCGTCCACCGCCTCGCGGGTCACGACGGCGTCTTCGAGGTCCCCGCCGGCCGCGACGTGCTCCAGGCGCGCCCACGCGTCCAGCAGGTGCCGTTCGTGCCAGGCGTTGTTGCTGGTCCGCCACCTGCGGTAGACGTTGGGGAAGGCCAGCACGCACGCGTTCACGAAGTACTCCTTCAACGGTCCGTGCTCCTCAGACCACTTGCCGCCGAGCACGCCCTCCTCGCGGAACAGGTTGAACCCGGCCCACACGGCCTCGCTGGCGAGCTCCTCCGCTTCGTGGAAGAACACCTCCTGGCGCGCCACGGACCACCTGCGCCGGTCGACCCGCGCGAACATGGCCCCGGACTTCACGAGGTTCCTGACGATCTCGAAGCCGTACCCGACGACCTTGCCGAGGAAGGCCGACCACAGCGGGTCGGCGCACCCGGTCTCGCGGAAGTGCTGGACGAACACGCGGTCCATGTGCAGCTGGTCGGCCTCGGCGGAGCTGAAGTGGTGCACGACGTCCGCCACGGAGAGCAGCGGTCTGCCCGGTCCGCGCTCATCGGCTGCATCCGGGGTTCGCCCCATGCACTCGGGTCCCTACGTCGGCGGCGGGTTGGTGCCTTTGCCAATGGAGATGTCGTTCGGCCGCACGCACCCCCCGCGATCGGCCCAACTAGTTCCGAAAGCAAATACCGGTCACTCGCCGAGCGAGTCGACCTCCTTGCGCAGCCGGGCCAGGGCGCGGTGCTGCGCCACCCGCACGGCGCCGGGCGTCGAGCCGACCGCCTCCGCCGTCTCCTCGGCCGACAGGCCCACGACGACGCGCAGCCGCACGATCTCGCGCTGCTTGTCCGGCAGCACCTCCAGCAGCCGCGCCATCCGCCGGGACAGGTCGCCGTCCACCGCACGCTGCTCCGGTCCCGCCGCCCGGTCGGCCGACTCGGGCAGGTCGGAGGTCGGTTCGGAACGGTTGCGCGCGGCGGCGCGGTGGGCGTCGGCCACCTTGTGGGAGGCGATGCCGTAGACGAACGCCAGGAACGGGCGGCCCTGGTCGCGGTACGAGGGCAGCGAGGTCAGGACGGCCAGGCACACCTCCTGGGCGACGTCGTCGGCCGACGTGGTGCCCCGGACGCGGGACCGGCAGTAGCGGACGATCATCGGGCGGATCGCCTCCAGCAGCTTCGCCACGGCGCCGCGGTCGCCGGCCAGTGCGCCGGCGACGTGCTCGTCGGCTGTCTCCTGCCTCCCCATCAGATCAGGACGCTGGCCTCGGCGACCTCCCTGCGCAGCCGGCCCAGGGCACGGTGCTGCGCCACGCGCACGGCGCCGGGGGTCGACCCGACCGCGTCGGCCGTCTCCTCGGCCGACAGACCCACGACCACGCGCAGCAGGAGGATCTCGCGTTGCTTCTCGGGCAGCACGCGCAGCAGCTTCGCCAGCGCGCCGTTCAGCTCGCCCTGGAGGGCGAAGTCCTCGGGACCGGCGCCGCGCGAGACCTGGTCCGGCACCTCCGCCGTGGGCTCCGCCCGGTTGCGGGCGAGCGCGCGGTGGGCGTCGGCCACCTTGTGCGCCGCGATGCCGTAGACGAAGGCCAGGAAGGGGCGACCTTGGTCACGGTAGTTCGGCAGCGCTGTCAGCACGGCCAGGCACACGTCTTGCGCGACGTCGTCCGCCGTCGTGGCCGAGCGGCCCACGCGCGCGCGGCAGTACTTGACCACCAGCGGTCGCAAGTAGCGAAGCAGCAGGTCAGTGGCCCTGCGATCCCCGTTCACCGCTGCACTGACCACCTCAGCGGGTAATGCCGAACTTTCCATCCGAGCGTCCCCTCGTCCTCGTCCCGCAGAGGAGACGTGCGGATCGTCACTCCTTATGCGGAAAGTAGGGGCAACTTCTGAACGTCACTCGTTTGGAGCAATGAACAACGACTCGTGGAACGCGGAGAGGAACGACTGAAGGCAACCGGAACCTTCCGGTTCCGCCGTTCCAGTGAGTTCGTCACGAGCAATCACCCGATGCCGTGCCTTGCCCACGACGGTCCGCCACGGCTCTCGCGTAACGCGATGAGCACGTCCCCGCGATCAGCAGAGGAGCAGCGCCCGGTCAGATGAGCTCCTCGACCCCCACCGACGACCGCAGCTTCGCGAGCGCGCGGTGCTGCGCCACCCGCACCGCACCCGGCGTCGACCCGACCGCCTCCGCCGTCTCCTCGGCCGACAGGCCCACGACCACGCGCAGCACCAGGATCTCGCGCTGCTTGTCCGGCAGCGCCGCCAGCAGCTGGCCCAGCCGCACCGACAGCGACCCGAGCAGCGCGTGCTGCTCAGGGCCGGGCACGGTGGACGGCCCGTCCGGGACCTCGGCGACCGGCTCCGCGCGGTTGCGAGCGGCGGCGCGGTGGGCGTCCGCGACCTTGTGGGCGGCGATGCCGTAGACGAACGCCAGGAACGGCCGGCCCTGCTCGCGGTAGGTCGGCAGCGCCGTCAGCACGGCCAGGCAGACCTCCTGGGCCACGTCGTCGGCCGACGTCTGCGCCCGTTCGCCGTGCCCGACGCGCGCCCGGCAGTACCGGGTCACGAGCGGGCGGACGGAGGCCAGCAGCCGCTCGACGGCAGGCCGGTCACCCGCGACGGCCTCGTTGACCAACGAGGCCAGCAGGTCGGAACTCTCCATGGCGCGGGTCCCTACGTCGACTGGCGAAGACTACATCTTTCGCCGCAGAGTCGTTTGGGGCCACTCCCCGGGACTGCATTCGTCCCGAAAGCAAAGGCTCAGTGCGTGCGGCGGGCGAGCACGTGCAGCCGGGCCGCCACGTCTCGCAGGGGAGACCGCCGCGCGGCGGCCAGCTCGAGCTCCGCCAGTGCGTCGGCCGCACCCGGATTCGCATCCAGCACGACGCCGGGCACCAGGTCGGACACCACGCCGTGGCCCTGCAGCAACTCGACCGACAACCCGGCTTCGAGGACGAGCTTCTCGAGGCCCGCCACGTCGAACCGGCGCTGCAGCGGGTCGCGCGTGCCCGCCAGCTGACCGGCGTCGTCGTCCAGCAACCGGCGCGCGTCGACGATCCGCCCGGCGATCGCGCGGTGCAGGATCGCCGCGAACCGGTTCGCCACCAGCACCGACACCGCGCCGCCCGGCGTCACCGCGGCGGCCAGCGCCGTGAGCGCGGCGGACGCGTCGTCCACGACCTCCAGCACCCCGTGCGCGAGGACCACATCGGCCTCACCGGCGGGAACACCCAGCGCGTCGGTGTCGCCCTGCACCGCGTTGATCTTCACGCCGGCCTCGCGCGCACGGGTGTGCAGGGTGGCCAGTGCGTTCGGCGAGGGCTCCACGACCGTGACGGCACAGCCCGCGGCGGCGAGGGGCACTGCCCACACGCCGCTGCCGCCGCCGACGTCGAGGACGCGGGGCGGTTCGCCGCCCCTGCGCTCCCGCGCGGCGGTCAGTTCGGCGTCGAGCACCCTGTGTACGGCGTCCGGTCGCATGGCACACAGCGTAGGAGACCCTAGAGTAGGTCTGTGCATACGGTGTCCGTGCTCAGCCTCAAGGGAGGCGTCGGCAAGACGACGGTGGTGCTCGGCCTGGCCTCTGCCGCCCTCCGCCGTGGTGTCCGCACTCTGGTGATCGACCTCGATCCGCAGTGCAACGCCACGTCGACGCTGGAGCCCGAGGATCCGAAGGCCAGCATCTACGACGTCCTGAAGGACCCGTCGGAGGAGAACCTGGAACAGGCGATCCGCCCCAGCAGGTGGGGTGACGGCATCGACGTCCTGTCCGGGTCGGAGGACGCCGAGCTGCTCAACCACCCCGACCCCAACGAGTCGCGCCTGCACCGGCTCAAGACCGCGCTGCGCACGTTGCGCGACATGTACGACGAGTTCCCCTACCAGCTCGTGCTGCTCGACTGCCCGCCCTCACTGGGCCAGCTGACCCGTTCCGCGCTGGTCGCGGCCGATCGCGCACTGCTGGTGACCGAGCCCACCATGTTCGCCGTGGCGGGCGTGCAGCGCGCGTTCGAGGCGGTGCAGAACGAACGTGAGAAGAACAACACCGACCTGCAGCCGCTGGGCGTGGTGGTGAACCGGGTGCGGCCGCGCTCGCACGAGCACCAGTTCCGCATCGACGAGCTGCGCGACATCTTCGGCCCGCTGGTGATGCCGGTGGCGCTGCCGGACCGGCTCGCGGTGCAGCAGGCGCAGGGCGCGTGCATGCCGATCCACGAGTGGGGTACTCCGGGCGCACGTGAGGTGGCGCTGGCGTTCAACCTGCTGCTGGCCCGGATCCAGCGCATCTCCCGCAGCCGCCGCCGCGCGGTGCACCACGACTTCGACGACGACGAGATCCAAGAGGCGGTGGATGCCTGAAGGCGACACCGTCTTCCTGGCCGGCCATCGGATGAACGATGCGCTCGCCGGGAAGACGCTGGTGCGCGGCGAGCTGCGGCACCCGAGGCTGGCCGCGGTGGACCTGGCCGGGCTCGACGTGCTCGGTGTGCGCACGTACGGCAAGCACATGTTCACCCGGTTCTCCGACGGCAACAGCCTGCGCAGCCACTTCCGCATGGACGGCGCGTGGCACCTGTACCGGCCGGGCGAGCGCTGGAAGCGGCCGGGGCACCAGGCGCGGGCGGTGCTGGAGGTCGACGACCGGCAGGCCATCGGGTTCGCGTTGCACGACATGGAGCTCCTGCCGACGGCACGCGAGGACGAGCTCATCTCCCACCTCGGGCCCGATCTGCTCTCCCCCGGCTTCGACGCCGCCGAGGCGGTGCGGCGGTTGACCGCGGACCCCGACCGGGCCATCGGCATCGCGTTGCTGGACCAGCGCGTGATGGCCGGTGTCGGCAACCTCTACCGCGCGGAGGTCTGCTTCCTGCTGCGCGTCCTCCCGACGGCGCCGGTGTCCGCGGTGGACTCGGCCCGAGCGGTCGCGCTGTCGCGGAAGCTGTTGCAGGCCAACCAGTGGCGGCCGGAGCAGTCCACGACGGGCGACCTGCGCGTGCAGCACTACGTCTTCGAACGCACCGGCAGACCGTGCCTGCGGTGCCGCACCAGGGTCCGGTCGGGCGAGCTCGACGGCAGGTTCGTCTACTTCTGCCCAAAATGCCAGTCCGGTTGAACCGAAGGGCTCGTCCGGCCGTGTCCTTCGACATGGCGGTAAATCTGGATGCGCTGCGCCCGGGCTTCACCGACGACCCGTACCCGGTGCTGACGAGCCTGCGCGAAGCGGGTCCCGTGCACCGGGTCGAGAACTTCGGCGCGCCGATGTGGCTCGTGACCCGCTACCCCGACGTGCGGGCCGCACTGGACCACCCGCTGCTGTCCTCGCACGGCTCCGCGCTCGCCGAGCCCTTGCGCGGGCACCCGCACTTCGCGTCGTGGTGGTTCGGCGACCTGTCGGACCACATGATGAACAGCGACGCCCCCGACCACACCCGCCTGCGCCGCGCGGTGTCGAGCGAGCTGACCCCGCGCCGCATCGCCGCGCTGCGCCCGCGTGCCGAGCAGCTCGCGACGACGCTGGTCGAGGGGTTCCTCGACGCCGGGCGCTGCGACCTGGTCGCGGACTTCGCGGCGCCGCTGCCGATCACGCTGCTGGTGGAGCTGCTCGGCGTGCCCGCGGTGGACCAGGAGAACTTCCGGTACTGGGCGGACGTGGTCACCGGGCTCGCCGACGGTGACGCCGCCTCGGCCCGCGAGGAGGCCTCGGGCTACCTGCTCGACCTGGTGGCGCACAAGCGGACCTCCGGCGACGACGACCTGATCGGCGGGCTGGCCCGTGCGAGCGGCGAGGCCGCGCTGTCCGACCGCGAGCTCGCCTCGCTGGCGTTCCTGCTGCTCGTAGCGGGGTACACGACCGCGGTCGACCTCGTCGGCAACGGCGCGCTGGCGTTGCTGCGCCACCCGGAACAGCTGGAGCTGCTGCAACGCTCGTCGTCGCTGCTGCCGGGCGCGATCGAGGAGTTCCTGCGGTTCGACGGCCCTGCCTCGCACCTGCTGCGGTTCGCGAGCGGGGACCTGACGATCGGCGGCGTGCGAATCCCCGCCGGTGACGTGGTGCTGCTGTCGCTGGCCTCCGCCGACCGCGACACCACGCGCTACCCGCGGGCCGACCAGCTCAACATCGAGCGGGCGGATCGGCAGCACCTGGCGTTCGGGCACGGCATGCACTTCTGCCTCGGCGCGCCGATGGCTCGGCTGGAGGGCGACGTGGCGTTCCGCGCGCTGCTGGGCCGCTGCACGGGGCTCGCCCTGGACACCGCACGACCGCTGGGCTGGCGGGTGTCGCTGGGCAGCCGGGGGCTGCGGTCGCTGCCGGTGCGGTTCCTGGCCAGGCCGGCCGTGCCGCTCGACGAGCAGGCGACGGTGAAGGTGCCCAGGCCGTCCTGACCGGCGCTGGCGGACGAGAGCCGGTGCGCCCGTTCTGAACTGGCGTTATAGGGTGGGCGCGTGGTCTACAAGCAGGTGGTTCGCAAGGCGTTGTTCTCGATGCACGGTGGCGACGCGGAGCGGGTCCACGAGACCACGCTCGCCGCCATGGCCCGGCTCAGCCCGCTGGCCAGGTTCGCGCGGGGCCAGAACAACCCGCGCACCGTGTTCGGCGTCCGGTTCCCCAACCCGGTCGGGCTCGCCGCCGGTCTCGACAAGGACGGCAGGGCGCTGCCGGCGTGGGCCGCGCTGGGCTTCGGGTTCGTCGAGGTCGGCACGGTCACGTGGCACCCGCAGCCGGGCAACCCCAAGCCGCGGCTGTTCCGCCTGCGCGAGGACGAGGCGATCATCAACCGGATGGGCTTCAACAACGCCGGAGCGCGCGCGCTCGCGCAGAAGCTCGACAAGACCACCCTCAGGGCGCCGCTGGGCATCAGCCTGGGCAAGTCGAAGGTCACCCCGGTCGAGCACGCCGTCGAGGACTACCTGAACTCGCTGAGCGCCCTTCAGGACCACGGCGACTACTACGCGATCAACGTCAGCTCGCCCAACACCCCTGGCCTGCGCAGCCTGCAGGACAAGGGCGCGCTCACCGAGCTCGTCGCGGCGATGACGCGGGCCACCGAGAAGCCGATGCTCGTCAAGATCGCGCCCGACCTCACCGACGACGCCATCGCCGAGGTCATCCAGGTGTGCGTGGACCACGGCATCAAGGGCCTCATCGCCACGAACACCACCCTCGGCCGCGAGGGCCTCAGGAGCCCCCACAGGGACGAGACGGGCGGTCTGAGCGGCAGGCCGCTCACCCAGCGGGCGAACGACGTCGTCCGGTTCATCACGAAGAACAGCGACCTGCCGGTGATCGGCGTCGGCGGCATCGCGACGCCCGACGACGCCCTGCGCATGATCGACGCGGGCGCGAGCCTGGTGCAGCTCTACACCGGTTTCATCTACGAGGGTCCCGGCCTGGTGAGCCGGATCAACGAGGCGCTACGCGGGGTGCCGGGCGGCGCGTAGCCAGCGCATCACCGGGTGCAGGATCACGACCAACAGCGACCCCCACACCAGGCCGCCCATCTTCAGCGAGCCGATCTCGATGGTCAGGTCGCCGACGCCGGCGACCAGCGCCGCCCCGCCGACCATGGCGTTGACCGGGTTGGTGAGGTCGACGCCGCGGTCCATCCAGATCCGCACGCCGATGAGCACGATCAGGCCGTAGAGCACCAGCGTGCACCCGCCCAGCACACCGGGCGGGATGGTGCCGAACAGCGCGATGGCCTTCGGGGAGAACGCGAGCAGCACGGAGAGCACCCCGGCGACCGCGAACGCCGCCGTGGTGTAGATCCGGGTCACGGCCATGACGCCGATGTTCTCGGAGTACGTCGTCGTGCCCACGCCCCCGCCCAGGCCCGAGAGCGCCGTGGACAGGCCGTTGGCGATGATCGCGTCGCCCGCGCTGCCGTCGAGGTTGCGGCCGGTCAGCGCGGCCACCGCCTTGACGTGGCCGACGACCTCCGCGACCAGGACGATCACCACCGGCAGCATCAGCAGCACGACGGACGGGCGCAGCTCCGGCTGGTGCAGCTGCGGCAGCCCCACCCAGGACGCCTCGCGCAACGCCGTGAACCGCGCCGGCGGCACGGCACCGGCCAGCACCCCGCCGGCCCAGACGCCGACGAACCCGACCAGCACCGAGAACCGGACCAGCAGCCCGCGGCCGAGGACACCGGCCAGCAGGACCACGCCGGTCGTGATCGCGGCCAGCGCCGGCTGCTCCGCGAAGTGCGAGGTGGCCTGGTGCGAGAGGTTCAGGCCGATGATGACCACGACGGCACCGGTGACGACCGGCGGCATGACCGACTCCAGCAGCCGCACGCCGAGCGCCTTCACGGCGATGCCGACGACGATCACGAGCAGACCGGCGGCGACCACCCCGCCGAGCTGCGCGGCGATGCCCTGTTCACGGGCGGCCACCAGCGGCGCGACGAACGCGAAGGACGAGCCGAGGTAGCTGGGGACCCGGTTCTTGGTGATCAGCAGGAACAGCAGCGTGCCGAGGCCGGAGAACAGCAGCGTCGTGGCGACCGGCAGGCCGGTCGCGGTGGGAACCAGCACCGTCGCGCCGAACATGGCGACCAGGTGCTGCACGCCGAACCCGATGGTGAGCGGCCAGCTCGCCCGCTCCTGCGGTGCGACGGCCTCACCGTCGGTGACCCGACCGTCCCCGTGCACGGTCCACAACGCCAACGCACTGCCTCCCGGCAACCCACCCGGACTTCCCGCTGCCCGGCCCCGGAATCCTGCCACGCCTGGTAGTGGCCACGGCTAGATAACGGTCTGATAATCACACGATTGCCGTAAATATCTCCAGCAATCCACGCCGATAGACGCACGTGATTACCCAGGGTGACGATTAATACGCTGAATAGCCTGTCACGTCCCGCATTGCGGACGCGAGACCGGCCATGTGGTCGGTGGCGTCGTCCAGCACCATGCGCGGGTCCTGGAACGCGGTGCTCGCCGCGAGCGCCTGGCCCGCCGCAGCCACCAGCGCACAGTAGCGGTCCACGCCGTCGGCCAGCTGGATCCGCAGCACCCGCACACCCTCGACGAGCGAGCCGCGCTCCAGGTGCGGCGCGGTGTCGCGGGCCCGTTCGACGGCTTGGAGCTGCGCGGACACCGAACGGATGGCGGCCGACGCCTCCTGGGCGGTCTGCCGGGCGTGCTGGATCGACTCCGTCGGCAACGAGGTGAGCGCCGGCGAGTCGAGCTGCTTCAGCAGCTCGGTCATCGTGTCCTCGGCGCTGTGCAGCTTCTCCATCGGCACCCGTGCCGCGGAGATGTGCGCGGGCAGCGGCGGCCGGGGCGGTGGCGGCGGGCTGAGTGCGAGCCGCTGCCGGGCCGCGCCGATCTCGCGCAGCTTGAAGCCGCTGCGCACGGCGAGGACCGCGGGCACGGCCGCGCCGACCGTGCCGGCGACGGCGGCCCAGGTGCCCAGCACGCCGGTGAAGCCGAAGACGGCCAGCGTGCCGAGCATCATGATCAGGATCGCCCAGAACGTGAGCACGGCGTTGGTGCGCTTGCGCCTGCGTTCGAGCTTCGCGACCGGGTCGTTCCACCTCTGGAGGCGGTAGCGCGCCTGCTCGGCCAGCGGGTGGCCCTGGAGCGACGCACCCAACTCGCCGACGACCTTGCGGACGATCTCGTTGTTGGGACGGTTTCTCCAGGGCTCCATGATCACCTGCTGACTCCTCCTGCCCCGCTCAGTTCTGAGCCGGCGGGACCTGCTGCTGCGTGGTCTTCTGCTCGTGCTGCACGCGCTGCGCGATCTCGGCCTGGATCTGCGCCGCCGCGCTGTTGCCCTGGGTGACCTGCTGCGGCGTGTTCGCCTGGCCACCGTGCATGGACGCGCGGATCTGCTCCAGCCGCGACGAACCGGCGAGCTGGGTGGTCGAGGCCTGCACCTCGAGCATCCGGCCCTGCACCGAGTTCTGGGCGAGCTCGGCGGACCCGAGCGCGGTGGAGTAGCGCTTCTCGATCTTGTCGCGGACCTCTTCCAGCGACGGCACGTTGCCGGGCGCGGCGAGCTCGCTCATCTGGTTCAGCGACGCGGAGACCTGCTCCTGCATCTTCGCCTGCTCCAGCTGGCTGAGCAGCTTCGTGCGCTCGGCGAGCTTCTGCTGCAACATCATCGAGTTGCGCTCGACGGCCTGCTTGGCCTGTGCGGCGGCCTGCAGCGACTGGTCGTGCAGCGTCTTGAGGTCCTCGATGCCCTGCTCCGCGGTCACGAGCTGGGTGGCGAAGCCCTGCGCCGCGTTCTCGAACTGCTGCGCCTTCTGCTCGTCGCCCTTCGCGCGCGCCTCGTCGGCGAGCACGAGCGCCTGGCGCGCGGAGGCCTGCAGCTTCTCCACGTCGCCGAGCTGGCGGTTGAGCTTCATCTCCAACTGCCGCTGGTTGCCGATGACGGCCGCGGCCTGCTGAGAGAGCGCCTGGTGCTGACGCTGCGCCTCCTCGATGGCCTGCTGGATCTGCACCTTCGGGTCAGCGTGCTCGTCGATCTTGGACGAGAACGATGCCATCAGGTACTTCCAGAACTTCACGAACGGACTGGCCATCTCCTACGCCTGCCTTCTCGGTGCCGGTGTTGGATCCATCGTCTCAATTGTGCGTCGGCGTATCCACCGACACGGGGAGATATCCGGGAACACCCTGACCCCACCCCGGGACTGAGGAGAACACGCCTGACGACGTGCAATCCTGCCCGCACCCGCGTCCTGGGACGCGGTGACCCCACCCGCTGTGGCCAAGCCGTTGTCTCCCGTTCAGCCGACGGGGGTCGTTGTCAGTTGAACGCACGAGCGCACGATGTTGTTGCAGCGAGTCACGTGGCGGCGGCCACAGCGGCTCTCAGCGCCCTCTCAGCTCACCAGAACGCCAGCGGCCCCGCTCACCAGGGGGCGAACGGGGCCGAGAACGACATGGGTAGTTATGCGGCGGCCACTGCCTTGGGCGGCTCGCCGATCTTACTGGTGAGCCGGTGGCTGAGCATCGGCTGCAACCGCAGGTCGGACAGGTCGTCCGAGAGCGTTGTGGGCAGCACGCGGCCGCCCTCCAGCTTGCCGCGCCCGTGGTCCGCACGACCGCTCTGAACGGTGTCCGGCACCGTGTCCGGCGTCTGCTGGACGGCGCCGATGTCGGAGGCGACGTGGTGCAGGAGCTCGGACAGCGGCAGTTCCAGTGCCTCGCAGATGGCCGCGAGGAGCTCGCTGGACGCCTCTTTGCGGCCGCGCTCCACCTCGGACAGGTACCCCAGGCTCACGCGGGCGGTCCGAGAGACCTCGCGCAGCGTGCGGCGTTGGTTGGTGCGGGCATGGCGAAGCCGATCACCGATCGCCTCGCGCAGCAGCACGGTCATCGCGCGCCTCCTTCCGGCCGGCCGTGTCCCTACGTTACCGATCGACACCGACAACGGGCAGTGACTTCCGAACACGTCCGCCCAGGGCGAACGAACGGTTGGTCGTCATTTGTTCCCGTCCGCGGTGCCCAGCAGCTCGTCCGAGAGCAGGACCAGGGCTTTTTCCACCGCTGTGAGACGGACCGCTTTTCGGTCGCCACTCACGGTGATGGTCCGCACCGTGGACACTCCAGGCCCGCTCAAGCCGATGTGGACCGTGCCTGGAGCGACGCCGTCCTGCGGGTCCGGTCCGGCGACCCCGGTGAGCCCGATCCCCCAGTCCGCCCCGCACCTGGTCCGGGCACCGTCGGCCAGCTGGAGGGCCACCTCGGGGTGCACGGCACCGTGCTCGTCGAGCAGCTGCTGGTCCACGCCTGCGAGCTCGTGCTTGAGCTCGGTGGCGTAGACGATCAACCCACCGCGGACCACGGCACTCGCCCCCGGTGTGTCGACGATCGTCGCGCACAGCAGACCCGCGGTGAGCGACTCGGCCGTGGCGACGGTCTGGTTCCTCGCCTTGAGCAGATCGACCACGTTCGTCATGCGACGGCCCGATCTGCCCTTGCTTTCATCTTGAACGCCCTGATGACGTAATCGATTCCCGTCACCACGGTGAGCGCCAGCGCCAGCGCCATGATCGCCCACGCGACCAGCTCCAGCACGTCGTTCCCCGGCAGCACGAACAACCCGATCGCGATGACCTGCGCGAGCGTCTTGGCCTTGCCGCCGCGGCTGGCCGGGATGACGCCGTAGCGGATCACCCAGAACCGCAGCAGCGTGATGCCGACCTCGCGCACGGCGATGGTGATCGTGATCCACCACGGCAGCACGTCGAGGATGCTCAGCCCGACCAGCGCGGACCCGGTGAGCGCCTTGTCCGCGATCGGGTCGGCGATCTTGCCGAAGTCGGTGATCAGGCCGTGCTTGCGGGCGAGCGTGCCGTCGATGTGGTCGGTGAAGCTCGCGACGGCGAACACGCCGAACGCGATCAGCCGCCAGGTCGTGTCGAAACCGCCAGCTTCGAACAGGGAGAACAGGAAGACCGGAACGAGGACCAGCCGCGCCATCGTCAGGATGTTCGCGACGTTGAGCAGCGGGACCTTCCGGGCCTCGGTCATGTGCCCACTACCCCGATCGGCTCGACCACGAGGTCGACGCCCTCGGAGTCGACGACCCGGCAGCGGACGAGGTCACCGCGCTTGAGGTCCTCGGCTTCGAGCACGATGCACTCGCCGTCGACCTCGGGCGCCTGGTGCTCGGCGCGCCCGACGCAGTCGCTCTCCTCGTCCTCCTCGTGCTCGATGAGCACGACGACCTCGGTGCCCACCCGGTCCTCGGCGCGCTGGCTGGTGAGCTCCTCGACGAGGTTGCCGATCCGGGTGACCCGCTCGGCGATGGTGTCGGCGTCGAGCTTGCCGTCGAGGTCCTCGGCCTCGGTGCCGTCCTCGTCGGAGTAGCCGAAGATGCCGACCGCGTCCAGGCGCGCCTCGGTGAGGAACCGCTCCAGCTCGGCCAGGTCCTCCTCGGTCTCACCGGGGAAGCCGACGATGAAGTTGCTGCGGATGCCCGCCTCGGGCGCGTGCTCGCGGATCTGCCACACGAGCTTGAGGAAGCTGTCGGTGTCGCCGAACCGGCGCATGCGCCGCAGCACGTTCTCGCTGGAGTGCTGGAACGACATGTCGAAGTAGTTCGCGACCTTGTCGGTCTTCGCGATGGCGGCCACCAGGCTCGGCTTGGTCTCGGCCGGCTGCAGGTAGCTCACCCGCACCCGCTCGACGCCCGGGATGCCCGCGAGACGCGGCAGGAGCTGTTCGAGCGCACCCTGCTCCCGCGGCAGGTCCTTGCCGTAGCTCGTGGAGTTCTCGCTGACGAGGAAGAGCTCCTTGACGCCGTTCTCGGCGAGCCACATGGCCTCGGACACGACCTCGTCGGGGTGCCGCGACACGAACGCGCCGCGGAAGCTCGGGATGGCGCAGAAGCTGCACCGCCGGTCACACCCGGACGCGATCTTCAACGGCGCCACGGGCGCGTCGTCGAGCCGCTTGCGCTGGACCTTCGTCGGCCCCCAGCCGTGGCCGGGCACCTGCACCGCGTCCTTGGCCTCCTGGCGCTTGACCGGCGTGATCGGCAGCAGCGTGCGCCGGTCCACCGGCACGTGCGACTCGACCGGCTTGCCGTGCAGCACGTCCTGCAGCCGCTCGGCCAGGTCGTTGTACTGGTCGAACCCCAGGACCGCGGCCGCCTCGGGGAGGCTGTCCGCGAGCTCCTTGCCGTACCGCTCGGCCATGCACCCGACCGCGACGACCTTGGCGCCGGTGTCGGACGCGGCGAGCAACGTGTCGACCGAGTCCTTCTTGGCCTGCTCGACGAAGCCGCACGTGTTGACGACGACGACGTCCGCGCCCTCGTCCACCAGCTCCCAGCCGCCCTCGCCGAGCCGTCCGGCGAGCTCTTCGGAGTCGACCTCGTTGCGGGCGCAGCCCAGGGTCAGCAGCGACACGCGTCGCGGAGTGGTGGGAGAAGACACGGCGCTCAGCGTAACCGCCCCGGGTGCCGACGCTTGAACTCAGTGCTGCAGGAGCACCTCGACGAGGCGCCACACACCGGTCGAGGGGTTGCCCGGCCCCAGTTCCCTCGCCCGTGTGACCGCCATCTCAACCCCGTGGTCGAACGCCGCGTAGTCGAGCTTCTTGTCGTAACCCGGCACGTGTTTTTGCACCAGCCGGCACGCCGCTGACCCGTCGTCGATGTGCGCACGGTGGTCGCGGAAGTGGAGCAGGAGCCACAGCTCGAAGCACGGCTCGGAGACCGCGAGCTCGACGTCAGCCCGTTCCGCCGCCCGGCGTGCGGCTTCCACGTCGAACTCGTCGACGTCGACCACGCACCACACACCGTCGTACTCATCGGCGGTGAAGATGCTCTTGGCGTACCGGACGAGGTTCTCCGGTGACTCGACCTTGGTCCTGACCTTCAGCCGAACGCCGCGCGTCCTCGCCATGCCCTTGAAGTAGTTGGGTTCGGTGCGCTGACCTCCGCACACGACCAACAGGTGCCCTGGCCGCAGCGCGCGGTCGCGTCCTCTGCGGTGCTGCGTGTTCTCACGCCTCGCCACGGTCACCTCGAACCGCCTCGGCGAACCGGTCCTGGAACAGTTCCGGCACCGCTCCGTACCGCCCGGCCAGATAGCGGCGTTCGAGGTTGTCCTCGGCCCTGGGCTTGAAGTCGGTGAGCGGGTACAGCGTGCTGGCGCCGGTCTCCCGGTCCTTTTCGACGAACCAGATCTCGTCGCGCCGGAGCACCTCCTCCCCCAGGGGCGGGTGCAGCAGCGTCGCGTCGTGGGTGGTGAAGATCAGCTGAGCCCCGGCATGGTTGACCTCGCCGTCGTGGAAGAGGGCGACCAACCGGGCGGCGAGCAGGGGGTGCAGGCTCGCGTCGATCTCGTCGATCACCAGCGTGCCGCCGGTGCGCAAGGTCGTCAGCACTGTCGGCAGCAAGCCCAGCCACGACCTGGTTCCTGCCGACTCGTCGCCCAGGAACAGCCCGAAGCCTCCGTGAGCCACGATCAGGGTTGGCCTGAGCTCGCCGTCCGGACGCCGCACGTTGGCGACGACCAGATCCGTGATCCCGAAGTCGGCGGCTCGAACCAGTTCGACGGCCCGGCTGTGCTCAGAGGGCTGGTTGCTGAGGAACTCGGCCATGGGGTCTTCGCCGGCCGAGGCGCTCACGCCGAGCCGGAAGTGGAGCTGATGCGTGAACCACCCCCGCACCGGCAGGACGTGGGCCACCGCCGACTGCGCCGCCAGGCTGAGGAACAACGCGTTGGGCCTGAGCAGACCTCCCAGCAGCTCCAGTCTTGCGCGATCGTCGACGGTGCTCCCGAACCTCAGCCCCTTCTCGTCCCGCTCGAACAGCACGCGCTTGCGCGCTTCCGGGTAGGAGTACAGCCACTCCTCATGAACGGAGTCGTCGTCGACCTCGAAGCCGTAGGTGTGCCGAACTCCGTCGAGCACGAGCTCGACCACGAAGGTGGACGTCTCACCGTCCCCGTTCAGCGCGAAACGCCGGCGTGGGACACCTGCGTCCGGAGTCCACGAGGAGAACGAGTCCCGAACGGCGCGCTGCATGAACGCCAACCCGTCGAGCAGGTTCGACTTGCCGGAGGCGTTGGCCCCGTAGATCCCCGCCACCGGCAGGGCTTCGCGGTCTTTCGAGTAGGCGGGCATGAGCAACAACTCGTGCTCGTCGCGGAACGAGCGGTGGTTGTCCAGCCGAAAGCTGCGCAGCACCGCAACCCACCTCCCGAGAATCTACAAGCCGATCTGTGCAAGTAAACCGCACAGAACAAGCTGTGGCTCTCCACCCATCCGGTTTTCATGTTCGTAGCTACCGCCAGCGGCCCATGTGACACGGCGGCCCATACTTGACAGTTGTGACCAGTGGGGTAGTCGTGCGGCGCGCCCGCACCAGCGACGTGCGCGCCATGAAGGCGTTGATCGACGGGTATGCCGGCAAGGTCCTGCTCTCCAAACCCCTGGTCACGCTGTACGAGGCGGTCCAGGAGTTCTGGGTCGCCGAGGAGGACGGCGAGCTGCTCGGGTGCGGCGCCCTGCACGTGATGTGGGAGGACCTGGCCGAGATCCGCTCCGTCGCCGTGTCCCCCGTCGCGCTGGGCCGCGGGGTCGGGCACCGGATCGTCGCCCAGCTCATCGCCACCGCGAAGGAGCTGCAGCTCGCGCGGATCTTTGTGCTCACGTTCGAGACGCGGTTTTTCAGCAAGCACGGGTTCGTGGAGATCGAGGGCACGCCGGTGAGCCCGGAGGTCTACGAGGAGATCATGCGGTCGGTGGACGAGGGTGTCGCCGAGTTCCTCGACCTGAGCTACGTGAAGCCGAACACGTTGGGCAACAGCCGGATGCTCCTGGAGCTGTAACCCTTCGAGTATTCACTCGAAGAGTCTTGACTCGACTAACGCGGGCCCACCAAGCTCGTAACCGTGCCCGAATCGCTCACCATCGACGAGCTCGCCGCCCGTGTCGCGCTGCCCAGCAGCACCATTCGGATGTACCAGACGAAAGGTGTGCTGCACGCGCCGAGACGGCAGGGGCGCGTGGCGTACTACGACGCCTCGCACGTCGAGCGGCTGACGTTGGTGCAGCGGTTGCAGCAGCGGGGGTTCTCGCTGCCCGCGATCGCCGAGCTCATCGCCGCGCGCGAGAAGGGTGAAAGCGTCGCCACAGTCCTCGGCATGGGTGAAACCGAGGGGCCGGACGACTGGGTGCGGATCAAGGTGCGCGACATCAAGCACCTCGTGCCCATGGGTGAGGTCCAGCCGCGTCTCCTCCTCCGGGCAATGCGGCTGGGTCTCGTCCGCTGGAAGTACGGCTGGCCGCACGCGCGCAGGTGGGCCCTCGAGGCCGGTGGGCGGCTCGCGGGGCTGAGGGTGCCCAGCGACGACGTGATGGACAGCTTCACCCGGCTCCGCGCGGCCACGGACTCCATTGCGGCGGACTTCGTGCGGTTGTTCGAGCAGCGGTTCTGGCCGGAGCTGGCCCGCAAGGCCGGTGACGACAACCAGTTGGAGAACGTCCGCTCGCTGCTCGTCGAGCTGACCTTCACGGCGGAGACCGCGGTGGTCGGCACGCTGCGGGAGTCCATCCGGGACGCGGCGGAGGAGTTCGCGGCGCGGCACGGGTTGTTGCCCAGCGACGACTTCCAGCCCGCGTGGGCCGAGCAGCCGTTGCCGCCGATCGCCGAGAACATCGTCGACCCGGCCGGTGACCTGCCGAGCGAACAGGAGATCGAGAACTTCCTGCGCAGAGGGGACGAGGACGAGCCTGGTCGCTGACCCGGCCTGGTGCTCGTCGTGCGCACCACGCAGTCTGTCCGATGTGGACCCCGAGAGCTGAGCGGCGGTTCAGCAGTGGCGGCACGAACCGCGGTGCGGTCACCTGACGTTCACCGGATCGTGTCTACCGGCACCTGTGGATCACCGGCTACAACGGAACGAGACCCCGCTCACACACAGAGGAGCCCGTCATGTCGAAGACCGTGCGCTCGGCATTCGTGGGTGTCGCCGCGTCCGTGGCCCTGATCTTCACCGGCGCGCCCGCCCAGGCCGTGGACATCGTCGCGGTCACCGACGACTACGTGTTCACGAAGACCGTCGGCCAGTTCACAACACTGCGTGCCCAGCAGCCCTACGCGGACCAGCTCGACTGGTCGTCCGACGGCTGCTCGTACTCGCCGGACAGCCCCTTCGGCTTCAAGTTCCAGCCCGCCTGCCGCCGCCACGACTTCGGCTACCGCAACTTCAAGCGGCAGTCGCGCTTCACCGATGCGAACCGGCTGCGCATCGACAACCGCTTCAAGTCCGACATGTACGGCATCTGCGCCGGCAACTGGGCGTGCAACCGCACGGCCGACGTGTACTACGCGGCCGTGCGCCAGTTCGGTGGCAGCGGCTCGTCGACGGCGGCCACGTTGCAGCAGGCCGGCCTGCGGTAGGTCGCCCGGCACTGTCAGACCCGCTGAGTACGTTGAAACGCAGGGGTCCCCGATCCGGGGGTACCCCTGCGTCAGCGTTCGACGGGAGAGGAACGGGCGCGGCCGGACCTCGCCGAGCCGGACCTCGCCAGGCCAAATCTCGCCAGGCCAGACTTCGCCGAGCTGGACCCAGCCAAGCCAGACCCAGCCAAGCCGACCTCGCCAAGCCAGTCCTCACGCCCCCAAGCCCGCCCCATCACACCGGGCCCATCAGCCCACCCGAGCCCCGAACGGCCCAGACGCCCTAGTCCTCGTCGGCCGGCCCGCCACCGCGCATCAGGTAGATCACCGACTCCAGCTCGTCCGGCTTGATCAGCACCTCCCGCGCCTTCGACCCCTCCGACGGCCCGACCACGCCCCGCGTCTCCAGCAGGTCCATCAACCGACCGGCCTTCGCGAAGCCCACCCGCAGCTTGCGCTGCAGCATCGAGGTCGAGCCGAACTGCGAGGTCACGATCAGCTCGGTGGCCTGGACGAGCAGTTCGAGGTCGTCGCCGATGTCGGCGTCGATCTCCTTCTTCTCGCCGGCCTTGGCCGCGGTGACGCCGTCGGTGTACTCGGGCTGTGCCTGGTTCTTGGTGAAGTCGACGATCTGGGCGATCTCCTCGTCGCCCACGAACGCGCCCTGGATGCGCACCGGCTTGCCCGCGCCCATCGGCAGGTACAGGCCGTCGCCCATGCCGATCAGCTTCTCGGCGCCGGGCTGGTCGAGGATGACCCGCGAGTCGGTCAGCGAGGAGGTCGCGAACGCCAGCCGTGACGGCACGTTCGTCTTGATCAGGCCGGTCACGACGTCGACCGACGGGCGCTGCGTCGCCAGCACCAGGTGGATGCCCGCGGCACGCGCCTTCTGCGTGATGCGGACGATGGCGTCCTCCACGTCGCGCGGCGCGGTCATCATCAGGTCGGCGAGCTCGTCGACGATCGCCATGATGTACGGGTACGGGCGGTACACGCGTTCGGAACCGGGGGGTGCGCTGATCTCGCCGGACTTCACCTTGCGGTTGAAGTCGTCGATGTGGCGCACCCGGTTGACCTGCATGTCCTGGTAGCGCTGCTCCATCTCCTCGACGAGCCACGCCAGTGCCGCCGCGGCCTTCTTCGGCTGCGTGATGATCGGCGTGATCAGGTGCGGGATGCCCTCGTACGGCGTCAGCTCGACCATCTTCGGGTCGATGAGGATCATCCTGACCTCGTCGGGCGTCGCGCGGGCCAGCAGCGAGACCAGCATCGAGTTCACGAACGACGACTTGCCGGAACCCGTGGAGCCCGCGACCAGCAGGTGCGGCATCTTCGTCAGGTTCGCGGTGACCATGTGGCCCTCGATGTCCTTGCCGAGGCCGATCACCATCGGGTGCGTGTCCTTGACCGTCGAGCCGGCGCGCAGCACGTCGCCGAGGCGCACCATCTCGCGGTCGCTGTTCGGGACCTCGATGCCGACCGCGGACTTGCCGGGGATCGGCGCGAGCAGCCGGACGTTGTCGGTCGCGACCGCGTAGGCGATGTTCTTGGTCAGCGCGGTGATCTTCTCGACCTTCACACCGGGGCCGAGCTCGACCTCGTAGCGCGTGACCGTCGGGCCGCGGGTGAAGCCGGTGACCTGGGCGTCGATCGAGAACTGGTCGAGGACGCCGGTGATGGCCTCGATCATCTGGTCGTTGGCCTTGCTGCGGGCCTTGGGCGCGTCGCCGTCCTTGAGGATGGTCGGCGGCGGCAGCTGGTAGTCGCCCTCGACGGCCCGCACGGCCATCGCCGGTGCGGGCGCCTTCTTCGCGGACTCCTTCGGCGCGGGCTTCGGCGCCGGTTCCGGTTCCTCCAGCGGCAGCTCGATCTCCGGTTCCGGCTCCACCGGGGCCACGGCCTGGCGGCGGCGCGACGGGCGCCGCAGCTTGACCGGCTTCGGCTCCTCCTCCGGCAGCTCGTCGTCCTCGTCCGCGAACACGTCGGTCTTCTGCCGCGGGTGCAGCAGGGACCGGATCCGCTCGGGCGCCTGGCGGATCGGCGTGTGCGTCACGACCAGCAGGCCGTAGGAGAAGATCAGGAACAGCAACGGTCCCGCGACCCAGGACGTGAGGCCCTGCGCCAGGAACCCGCCGGCCAGGTAGCCGAGGGCGCCACCGGCGTCGCGGCGGGCGACGGGGTCCATCGGCAGGCCGCCGATGAGGTGGAACATGCCGAGCACGCCGATCATCATCAGCAGCGAGCCGATGATCAGCCGCGGCCGCGCGTCGGGCACGGCGTCGGTGCGCATCAACGTGATGCCGATGCCCAGCAACACCACCGGCACGATCACCGCGGGGAACCCGACGGAGCTGCGCACGGCGACGTCCACCCATTGGCCGACGGGACCACCCGCCTGCCACCACACACCGGCACCGGTGATGAACGCCAGTGCGATCAGCAGCAGCCCGAGCCCGTCACGGCGGTGCTCGGGATCGAGGTCCTTGGTGCGGCTCACCGTGCGCACCACACTGCCGACGCCACGTCCCACGCCGCCCCACACAGCGCTGACGGCGCCGCCGCTCTTGCGCGCGGGGGGCTTTCTGGACGCGGTGGACCGCGCCCGTGGCTTCGCTGGTGCTTTGCCGCGTGACGTGGTCTTTCTCGAAGTCCCTGTGCGCCCGGCCATGTGTACAAGGTAGTCCCTTGCGCCTCACCAGCCTCGTTCGCAACTGGGACGCGCGCGAAACCCCATCGTTCACCCGTTCGTGCACGAAGACGATCCGACACGCCGTACGCTGCCCCGCGTGTCCACACCGCTCTTCTGGCGCGTGCTCATGGTGGTCGACCGCGGCCTCGTCGCGCTGACCGGCAAGCTCGAGGTTTCCGGTGACGTGCCACCGGATCTGCTCGGCAAGCCGTTGCTGCTCGCCTCGAACCACATCGGCAACCTCGACCCGTTCGTGCTGATCGCCGCGTGCCGCAAGGTCGGGATCAACCCGCGGTTCATGCTCGCCGGCGGCCTGCTCGACGCCCCGGTCATGGGCCCGGCCCTGAAGGCGTGCGGTCACCTGCGCGTCGACCGCGCGTCGGCGAACGCCGGTGAGGCCATGCACCGCGCCGTCGCGGCGTTGCGCAACGGCGGCGACCCGATCGCCGTCTACCCCGAGGGCAAGATCACCCTCGACCCCGGCATGTGGCCCGAGCGCGGCAAGACCGGTGTCGCCCGCATGGCGCTGGGCGGCGACATCCCGGTGATCCCCATCAGCCAGTGGGGCGCGCACGAGGCGGTGTACTGGGGCAACCTGCACGTCAACGGGTGGCGGGACCTCCTGCCGTACCTGACGTCGTGGTTCTCCGCGGTCCGCAAGCGCCCGACCTTCAAGGTGCACTTCGGCAAGCCGGTCGAGCTCGGTGACCTGTCCGCGGACACGATGGGCGACGCCCGCCGCGCGCACGAGCGCATCATGCGCGCCATCACCGAGAACCTGGTGCCGCTGCGCCTGGACGAGCCCGACCTGCCGCGCTTCCAGGACCCGACCCGCCCGACCACCGGCGTCTCCCCCTGGCGGCCCGCCTGACCGCGTAGGCGATCACCGTGACCAGCATGAGGAACGGCGCCGGGCTGCCCGTCCAGAGCCCGATCGCCAGGTCCGCCGCGGGCACGACCAGCGCCAGCGCGAACGCCTTCGCGCTCGCCGCGGGCAGCTTGACCCCCGGGTCCGCCCACGGCGTGCGCCCCCAGGGCTTCGCGACGCTGAGCCACGTCTGGAACGAGAACGCGCTGATCATGCACGCCGTCCCGACCGGCAGCCACGGCGTGACGTGCCCCTGGGCCGCCGCTTCAAGGTTGTCGCTCAGGATGAAGATCCCCGCGTAGAGCTGCACGACGGTGATCGCGAACTTCGCGGTCACCCACCAGTGCCGGAAGAACCCCCACGGCGTCGTGGCGCTGAGCATCATGCCGGTGAACGCACTGGCCGCCCCCATGAACGCCAGCACCCGGTGGTCCAGCACCCGCGCCATGCGAAAAGCGCTGCCGTCACCGGTCTTCAGGCCGTAGAGCACCAACGCCAGCAACGCGACGGCCTGGCTGAGCCAGCCCACCGACGTCACGACGTGCAGCCACACCACCAACGTCCTCAACCGCTTCGCCATGACGTGTAGTGTGCCTACACATCGACTCGCTACGCATCAGGGATCTCCCCCGGGTGCTCCTAGGCCAGCTCGTGCAACCGGGCCCGGACCTCCGCCGTCAACGGGTGGTCGTAGTCCTCGTAGATCGTCAGCGCTTCCAGCAGGTGCGTGCGCGCCACCTCGGGCTGCCCGGAGCTGGTCTCCCCCAGACCGTGCAGCGCCTCCGCCAGGCTCTTGCGGTCCCCCAGCACCCGCAGGGCCTCGACGGCGGTGCGGAACGAGTCACGGGCCTCGGCGCGTGCGCCGAGGCGGAGCTGGGCGCGGCCGATGCTCACCAGCGCCATCGCCTTGCCATGCACGGCGCCGTGGGAGTCCATCAGGTCGTAAGCCATCCGTGCGGACGCGAGAGAAGCCTCGAACTGGCAGGCGGACCGCAGGATGTCGCTCAGGAACAGCCGCGTGCCGCCCTCGCCGAACCACGAGCCGACCGCGGCGTGCTGGTCGAGTGCGAGGCGGAAGCGGTCGACGGCGAGGTCGAACTGGCGCAGGCCGCCGTAGGCCATGCCGAGGCCCGTCAGGCTCCAGGCGGCGCCGACGCGGTCGTCGATGTCGCGGCGGAGTGCGAGGGCCCGGTCGAAGAGCTCCAGCGCGTCGGCGAAGCGCTGGCCGCGGCAGGCGGCGAGGCCCAGGCCGTGCACCGCCCAGGCGCGGGCGGCCTGGTTGCCGTCGACGGCGGCGGCGCGTTCGGCGACGCGGTAGGTGCGGGTCCACTCGTCGAGCGCGCTGGAGACGATGAAGTAGTTCCACAGCGCGACGGGGATCTGCCAGGCGGTGGAGGAGTGCGCGTCCTCGGCGAGGCGGGTCACGGCGAGCAGGTTCGCGGACTCCGCGCGGCACCAGCCGAAGGCGTCGTCGTGCGACGTGAAGTCCTGAGTGGACAGCGGCGGCAACAGGAACGCCGGGTGGTCGGGCGGGGAGATGGCGAGACCGGCGGCGTTCGCGGTGTCGGCGTACCACCGCAGCAGGCGGGTCACGGCCTCGGAGCGGCCGGTGCCGGACTCCTCGGTGGCGCTGAGCTCGGTGGCGTACAGGCGCAGCAGGTCGTGCAGGCGGAAACGGCCGCGGGCGACCTCCTCCAGCATGTGGCCGCCGGCCAGCACGTCGAGCAGGGTCCGCGCGCGCGACGAGGGGACTCCGGCCAGCGCGGCGGCCGCGGCGAGGCTGATCTCGGCACCGGGGTGCAGGCCGATGAGCCGGAACATCCGCGCGGCGTCGGGTTTGAGGGCCAGGTAGGACCACGAGAACGCGGCGCGCACGGCGGTGTCCTCGTCGTCGCCGGTCGCGAGGACGTTGAGGCGGTCGCGTTCGTCGGCGAGGTCGCCGGCCAGGTCGGCCAGGGTCAGGTGCGGGCGGGTGACGACGCGCTCGGCCGCGATCCGCACCGCCAGCGGCAGGTGACCGCACAGCTCGACGAGCCGCGCGGCCGCCTCGGGCTCGGCGGCGACGCGGTCGGGGCCGACGGCGGAGGTCAGCAGCGCCAGCGCCTCGTCACGGGTCAGCGTCGACAGCGTCACCGGGTGCGCGCCGTCGCGGGCGACGAGACCGCCGAGGTGGTTGCGGGAGGTCACCAGCACCATCGACGACGACCGGCCGGGCAGCAGCGGGCGGACCTGCTCGGCCAGCCGCGCGTTGTCGAGGAGCACCAGCACGCGCTTGCCCGCCAGCACGCTGCGGTACAGCGCGGACTTCGCGGGCAGGTCCTCCGGAATGCGCTCGGGCGGCACGCCGAGGCTCTGCAGCAGCTGGTGCAGCGCGGCGGCGGGCTGCACCGGCGGCGACGAGGCGTCGAACCCGCGCAGGTCGACGTGCAGCTGCCCGTCCGGGAACCGCTCGGCGACCTGGTGCGCGAACCGCACGGCCAGCGCGGTCTTGCCGACACCGCCGGTGCCGGTGATGGCGACGAGCGCCGGGTTGTGGTCGTGCGGCACGACCTCGGCGAGCTTCGCGAGCTCCTTCGCGCGGCCGGTGAAGTCGCGGATCTCGTGCGGTAGCTGGACCGGCACCAGCGCGGGGGCGACCGGTTCCGGCTGCGGCTCGTGCCGGCCGACCAGCAGCTGTTCGTGCAGCTGCCGCAGCTCGGGACCGGGCTCGATGCCGAGCTCCTCGACCAGCAGCCGGCGCAGGTCCGCGAAGACCGCCAGTGCCTCCGCCTGCCGGCCACCGCGGTACAGCGCGGACATCAGCAGGCCGTGCAGCCTCTCGCGCAGCGGGTGCGCGTTGATCAACGTCGTCAGCTCCGCCGCCACCTCCGCCTCACGCCCGACGGACAGCATCAGCGCCGCACGCTGTTCCACGGCAGTGAGCCGCAGTTCGGTCAGGCGCGCGCGTTCGACGGCGGCGAACGGTCCCGGCACGCCCTCCAGGGCAACGCCGCGCCACAGCCCGAGGGCGGCGTCGAACGCTCTGATGGCGGCCGCCGGCTCACGGCGCAACCGCCCGGCCTCGTCCAGGTGGGCGCGGAACATCGCGACGTCGTTCGCGTCGGCGGGCAGCCTCAGCAGGTACCCGGTGTCCGTGGAGAGCAGCACCGAGCTCGGCGCGCGCGAGGCCCTGCCCGGCTCGAAGAGGCGCCGCAGACCGGCGACGTAGGTGTGGATGCCGTTGTCGGCGCTGGCCGGCGGCTCGTCACCCCAGACCGCGTCGATCAGCTCACTGCGGGACACGACGTGGTTGGCGCGCAGCGCGAGCACCGCCAGCACGGCGCGCTGCCTGGGCGGCCCGAGGGTGAGCTCCTGGCCGGCCACGGTCGCCGCGAGCGCGCCCAGCAGACTGACGCGCAACTCGTTCTGCACCCTTTGTCCCACTTCGTCGCTGTCCGCAGTCAGCTAGCAACCTACCGTCAGGGTTCGTCCAGAAGCCATCCAGAGTCCGTGCAGAGCCCTTCTCCACACTTCACATCAGGTGGATTGGGCCGAAATGAGGGGGGCGGGGATGAACGCGGCCGAGGTGTTCGACACGCTGGGGCTGGAGTACCAACGAGCATGGTCGCACCAGCCGGCCCTGCACGGCACCCTCGCCTGGTTCGCGGCGACCCAGCCGGCCGGCTCGCGCGTGCTCGACATCGGGTGCGGCACCGGCGTTCCGGTCGCCCGCACGCTCGCCAAGGCGGGCATGAGGGTCACCGGTCTGGACGTCTCGCCCGTCATGGTCGACCTCGCCACCGAGCAGGTCCCCGACGCGACGTTCCACAAGATCGACATCCGCGACTTCGAGTCGCCGCCCGGTTCCTGGGACGTCATCTGCGCCGTCTTCTCGCTGCTGCAGATGACGCAGGCGGAGATCATCGACACCCTCGGCCGCGTCTCGACCTGGTTGCGGCCCGGCGGCCACTTCTTCCTGGCCACCGTGGCGATCGACGTCGAACAGGTCCGGCTGCCCTGGATGGGGCAGGAGATCGAGGTGTCCTCGTTCTCCGAGGAGAACTTCGAGGCGCACCTCGGCGAGGTCGGCCTGCGGGTCGTGCGCCGGAGCCGGCCGGTGTTCACCCCGTCCTACCCCGGCGCCATGCCCGAGGAGTCGCTGCACCTGGTGTGCCAGCGCCCCTAGCTGTACTGATTCGTGACGTTGTTGATGTCTAGGCGGTCAGTCGGGTGATGGGTGGCTGGCCGCCGAGGGCGGTGTGGGCGCGTCGTGTGTTGTAGTGGTGGACCCAGTTGGGCAGGGCGGCCAGGCGGTGGTTGTTGCCGGTCCAGGCTCGGGCGTAGGCGAACTCGGTTTGCAGGGTGCGGTTGAAGCGTTCGGCTTTGCCGTTGGTCCAGGGGCAGCGGGGTTTGGTGAATCGGCGGCGGATGCCCAGCGCGACGCAGACCGCTGCCCAGGTGCTGCCGACGCGGTAGACCTTGGCGTTGTCGGTGAGCACCCGCAGCACCACGACGCCCTGGTCGCGGAACCAGGCCACCGCCCGGTGCAGGAAGCCCGCGCAGGTGCGGTCTTTCTCATCGGGCAGTGCTTCGACGTAGGCGATGCGGGTGCGGTCGTCGACCGCGACGTGCAGATAGTCGTAGCCGATACCGCGGCCTCGCACGGCTTCGCTGCGGCCGTGGACCCGCCAGCCGCCGCCGTCGGGCACGCGCCCGAGTTTCTTGACGTCGACGTGCAGCAGGTCGCCGGGCCGGGGTCGTTCGTAGCGGATGCCGCTGTGGCGGCGCCGCACCGGCAGACCGGTGATCGGGTCGGCCGCGGCCAGCGCGGGCTCGCCGCGGCGGCGCAGGACCCGGCCGATCGTGGAGGCCGGCAGCCCGAGCAGGCCGGACAGGTGCACCGGGCCCCGCCGCGTCTCCCGCCGCACGGCCAGGATGCGGTCCTCGACCTCGACCGGTGTGCGGGCCGGGCTGCGGTGCGGACGCGAGCTGCGATCGGCCAGGCCCGCGTCGCCTTTACGCTGGTAGCGGGCCAGCCACTTGTGCACGGTGGCGCGGGAGATGCCGAGCTGCTCGGCGATGCACGCCGGTGACCACCCGGCCGCGCGGCGGGTCACGATCAGCCTGCGGGCATGGATGGTGGTGCGGGCGTTACTGTGCACGCGAGGACCTCCGTGTGCCGATGGGATGCGTCAGACACATCCACTCCGCCCGGAGGTCCTCCCATGTTCAACCCGACACGCCGTCAACAACCTGATTAGTCACTACACCTAGCGGCTCAGTGGTGCGCGGCGAGCGCGCGGCCGATGTAGTGCGCCGACAGCGTGGCGAAGATGTACGCCTGGAGCACCTGGATCAGCGCTTCCAGGAACACGATCGCGATGGCGAGCGCGAACCCGAGCAATGACACCGGCTTGAGCCACACGTTGGTTTGCAGCAACAGGAACTCGCTGCCGAGGGTGAACACGAGCACCAGCAGGTGGCCCGCGAACATCGCCGCGAACACCCGGATCGCGAGGTTCACCGGGTCGAAGAAGAACTTGAGGATGACCTCGGTCGGGATCAGCAGGCCCCACAGCACCGGCTTCGGCACGCCCTCGATGACGAACTGGTTGCGCAGGTAGCCGCGCAGCCCGAACTTCCTGATGCCCACGAAGTGGTAGAGCGGGAAGACGATGAGCAGCGCCACCGCCACCGGGAACCCGAAGTGCGTCATCGTCGGGAACTGGACCAGCGGCACCAGCCCGTAGAGGTTGTTCACCAGCACGAAGCAGAAGATGCTGACGATCAACGGCACGTACGGCGCGAACTCCTTCGCGCCGATCTGCTCCCGTGCGATGTTGTTGCGCCCGAAGTCGTAGATCGACTCGGCGGCGAACTGCCAGCGGCCGGGCACGACCTTCAACTTCCTCGTCGTGGCCAGGAAGAAGACCGTGATGATCACGATCGACAGCACCAGCAGCACCATCGGCTTGGTGATCTCGACGGCGAACGGCAGCCCGAACGGGTCGTGCCAGGTGAAGATCGGCGGCAGGTAGATGTCCGGCTTGCCGGGTGGGTTGAAGACGATGTCTGCGGCCATGGGCGTCCCCCTCGTCCAAGGTCTGGGACCAAACTTTATCGGACGAGGGGGACGCAGGTCACAGCAGGGTCACGGAAATCGGACCGATGATCAGACGGGGATGACGGTCGGCACGATCATCGGCCGGCGCCGGTAGGCCTCCGCGACCCAGCGCCCGACCACGCGGCGCACGGCCTGCGCGATCCGGTGGGTGTCGGTGATGCCCTCGGCCTCGGTGCGCGCCAGCTCCATCTCCACCAGCGGGACGACCGCCTCCAGCGCCTTCGGGTCGTCGGAGAACCCGCGCCCGGAGATCGTCGGCGCCGTGACGGCCCTGCCGGTCGTCCGGTCGATCGCGACGGAGATCGAGATGAACCCGCCCTCGCCCAGCACCAGCCGGTCCGACAGCGTCGACTCGCCCACATCGCCCACGGACAGGCCGTCGACGTACACGTGACCGACGACGACACGTCCGCTCACGGCGGCCTTGCCATCCACGAGGTCGACGACGACGCCGTCCTCGGCGATCACGACGTGGTCCTCGGCCACACCGGTCGCCACGGCCAGAGCGGCGTTCGCGCGCAGGTGGCGCCACTCGCCGTGCACCGGCATGACGTTCGACGGGCGCACCGCGTTGTAGAGGAACAGCAGCTCACCCGCGGGCGAGTGGCCGGAGACGTGGACCTTGGCGTTGCCCTGGTGCACCACGGTGGCGCCGAGCTTCGCGAGGCCGTTGACGACGTTGAAGACCGCGTTCTCGTTGCCGGGGATCAGCGACGACGCGAGGATCACCGTGTCGCCCTCGCGGATCGAGATCTGCCGGTGCTCACCGCGGGCCATGCGCGACAGCGCCGACAGCGGCTCGCCCTGCGACCCGGTGGAGACGAAGAGGACCTCGTCCTCCTCCATCCGCATGGCCACGTCGAGGTCGACGAACAGGCCGTCCGGCACGTTCAGGAAGCCCAGCTCGGACGCGATGCCCATGTTGCGGACCATCGACCGGCCCACGAAGGCGACCTTGCGCTTGTACTGCACGGCCACGTCGAGGACCTGCTGGACGCGGTGCACGTGCGAGGCGAAGCAGGCGACGATGACCCGCTGGTCCGCCTTGCGGATCACGTTCTCGAGCACCGGGCCGATCTCGCGCTCGGGCACCACGAAACCGGGCACCTCGGCGTTCGTCGAGTCGACGAGGAACAGGTCCACGCCCTCGTCGCCCAGCCGCGAGAACCCGGCGAGGTCGGTCAGCCTGCCGTCGAGCGGCAGCTGGTCGAGCTTGATGTCACCGGTGTGCAGCACCAGGCCCGCGGCGGTGCGGATGGCGACGGCCAGCGCGTCCGGGATCGAGTGGTTGACGGCGAAGAACTCCAGCTCGAACGGGCCGAAGGGGTGGCGTTCGCCCTCCTTCACCTCGACGAGCTGCGGGTTCTGGCGGTGCTCCTTGCACTTGGCGGCGAGCAGCGCCAGCGTGAAGCGCGAGCCGACCACGGGCACGTCGGGGCGCAGCTTCAGCAGGAACGGCACGGCACCGATGTGGTCCTCGTGACCGTGCGTCAGGACGATCGCGTCGATGTCGTCGAGCCGGTCCTCGATGGCGCGGAAGTCGGGCAGGATCAGGTCCACGCCCGGCTGGTCGTCCTCGGGGAACAGAACGCCGCAGTCGACCACGAGCAGCCGGCCGGCGTGCTCGAAGACGGTCATGTTGCGGCCGACCTCGCCAATTCCGCCGAGTGCGACGACGCGGAGGCCGCCTTCCGGCAGTGCGGGTGGCAGTTCGGTCGAGTGGGTCACGCGTTGACTCCCAGTTCGGCCGCGATGGCCTCGATGTCCTCGGCGGCGGCCGGCACGAGCGGAAGACGCGGGTCACCCACGTCGAGTCCGCGCAGGCGCAGCGCCGCCTTCGTGTACGTAACGCCGGGAACCCGGCGGAAGGGTCGCAGCAGCGGCAGCAGCGACTCGTGGAGCTCCCTCGCCCTGACCACGTCCCCGCTCTCGTAGGCGTCGGCCATGTCGCGGAGGCGGTCTGCGGCGAGGTGGCCGATGACGCTCACGAACCCGACCGCGCCCACGGCGAGCCACGGCAGGTTCAGCGGGTCATCGCCCGAGTAGTAGGCGAGGTCGGTGCTCGCGATCACCCGGCTGCCCGCGTGCAGGTCGCCCTTGGCGTCCTTCACGGCGAGGATCCGCGGGTGCTCGGCGAGCCGCAGGATCGTGTCGACCTCGATCGGCACCACCGCGCGCGGCGGGATGTCGTAGAGCATGACCGGCAGCCCGGCCGCGTCCGCCACGGCCGTGAAGTGGGCCAGCAGCCCCTCCTGCGGCGGCCGCGAGTAGTACGGCGTCACCACCAGTGCCCCGTGCGCGCCCGCCTTCTCGGCCTGCTGCACGAGGTGGATGCTGTGCGCCGTGTCATAAGTGCCCGCACCCGCCACCACGGTCGCCCGGTCGCCGACGGCCTCGACGACCGCCGTGATCAGCGCGGCCTTCTCCCGGTCGGTGGTCGTCGGGCTCTCCCCCGTGGTCCCGTTGACGACCAGACCGTCGTTGCCGGAGTCCACCAGGTGTTTCGCCAGCTCCTGCGCCTTGGCGAGGTCGACCTCGCCACGCGTGTCGAAGGGCGTGACCATGGCGGTGAGAACGCGGCCGAACGGGCGGTTCGGCCCAGCGTACGGGCTTCCGGACATGCGCGGAACGTTACCCGAGGTCACACACTTCGGTTCACCGACCGCACGCGTGCCACGGCGGCGGCGTCACCGCTGTACTCGACGCGCGCCTGGTCGCGCCCGAATGCCAGCAGGACCAGCTCGGCCACCTCACCGGTGATCACCACGCCGTTCGCGCCCGGCTTGGCCACGACGTGCTCGCCGTCGGGCCGCACCAAAGTCACCCCGTCGGGCGACGAGCGGTAGGTCATGCGCGCGGTGAGCGGCAGCAGCTTCCACAGCGCGCGTTCACGAGAGGCGTCGTACGGGCGTGGCTCCCAGTCGGGCTGTGCGCGGCGCACGTCCTCGTGGTGCACGAAGTACTCGCCGGCGTTGATCAGCTCGTCGACCGGCTGGATCCAGAACGGCGGTGTGCGCACGAGGTCGAGCAGCTCGCTCCACGCCTTGTGCGCGTACTCGCCCTGGACCTTCTCCGTCCACTTGGCGAACGCGGGCACGAGGATGCCCGGCGCGGTGTCCGGGCGGCGCTCGCGGATCGCCAGGTGGGCGGCGAGGTCCCTGGTCAGCCAGGGGCTGCACAGGGTCGGCGCGTCCGGGCCGAGCTCGGTCATCAGGTCGACGAGCGCTTTGCGTTCGTCGCGGGCTAGACCCACGTCATGTCCTCCTGGCCGGGCTCAGCGCAACGCCTCCATTGCACCACAGCCGGGTCAGGGCTCGTTCGGCCTGTAGCAGCCGGTGAAGCCCGCCGGCTTGGCCGAGCCGCCGGCCAGCAGGGACACGGTCTGGGCGCGGGTGAGGTTCTCCGGGTAGTCGGGCCAGTCCGGTTCCTGGCCGTTGACGTGCAGCTCGTCCAGCCAGTAGCCGGACTGGCCGGAGGTCTTGGCGAACTCCAGGTCGCAGCCCTTCACCCGGACGACGACCTCGATGGTCTTCTCCGAGGACTTGACCGTGCGCTTGCCGATCTTCTTGGTCTTCTTCTCCTTCTCCGTGCTGGGCTCGCCGGGGTTGGTGAAACCGGCGGCCTTGAGCTCGGAGACGAACCTGTCCTCGTTGTTCGCGCACGCGGGCAACGTGGCCGCGCAGCCGAGGACCAGCAACAACGAGATGACCCGTCTTTTCACCGTCAGCTGTCCTTCTTCGCGCTGATGCTGCCGTCGAGCTTGCTGCCGTCCTTGGTGCCGGCGACGCAGAAGACCTTGCGCTGGGCGCTGCCGCTCTTGTCCTTCTCCCACGCCGACTGCGAGGGCACCAGGACGGACATCTTCAGCTTCGAGCCGTCCTTGATCCACTGCGAGTCGAGCACGAGCTGGCAGCGCGGGATGCCGACGTCCTTCAGCGCCTCGACGCCAGGGTAGGCCGCGTCCGGGAGGCTCGACGACACCGGCAGCAGGTCGATCGCGTCGAACACCTCGAAGTCGTGCGGCTTGTCGCACTCCTCGCGGGCGTCGGAGTCGAGCTGCTTGGTGGGCGCGACCTCACCGACGCCGCAGTAGTTCTCGTACAGGGCGAACACCGGCACCTCGCCGCCCTCGCCGTAGGTCATGGCGCTGGTGCCGCCGCTCGTGGGCGAGGTGAACCAGCTGTGCGTGTAGATGCCGCCGACGAACGCCGCGACGGCGATGGCCGCGGCCGCCACCGACGCGATGATGCGGGTGCGCTTCTTCTTCGCCGGGTCCACGGCCGCGGTGTTCTGCTGGTACTGCTGCGTCGCGACCGGCGGGATGCCGGTGGGCGGCGTGGGCTGGTTGCCGATGCTGGAGAGCATGGCGCGGGCCTGCGGGCCGGACAGGCGGGCGTTCGGGTCGGCGATCAGCAGACCGGTGATCACCGCGCCGAGCACGCCGGTGGCCCTGGTCAGGCGCGGGGTCTCGCTCATGATCGCGTGCAGCGTGGAGGCCGTGGAGGAGCGCTCGAACGGGCTCCAGCCCTCGACGGCGTAGCAGAGCGTCGCGCCCAGCGCCCACAGGTCGGACGCGGGGCCGGCCTCGTGGCCGTGGATGCGTTCCGGTGCCATGTAGGCGGGCGAGCCGATGAGGCTGCCGCTGGTGGTGAGGCGCGGGTCGTCGACGGCCTGGGCGATGCCGAAGTCGGTGAGCTTGAGCTTGCCGTCCGGGCGGACCATCAGGTTGCCGGGCTTGACGTCGCGGTGCACGATCTTCGCCTGGTGCGCGGTCTCCAGCGCGGACAACGCCTGCAGCGCGATCGACACGACCTGGTTCGGCGGCATCGGGCCGTGCGTGCTGATCAACGTCGAGAGCGTGGCCGCCTCGACCAGCTCCATGACGATGTACGTCGTGCCGTTCTCGTTGATCGCGTCGTAGACGGTCACGATGCCGGGATCGTTCAACTTGCCGGCCGTGCGCGCTTCACGCAGAGCGCGCTCTTCGAGCACACGGCGTTCCTCGTGCGCGAGGCCGTCCGGCAGGTGCAGTTCCTTGATGGCGACGAAACGCCCGATGTGACGGTCCTGTGCGCGCCACACGATGCCCATGCCACCGCGGCCGAGCTCGGCCACCAGGGCGTACCTGCCCGCGATGACGCGCGGTTCGACAGCCTGTCCGTGCAACGTGCGCTCCTACGACCTCGGAACCGGGGGGCGTTGACGGTACTTCAGACCCGCCGACTGGAGGATCGGTTCCTACGCTTCCGGCGCTACAACCAGTTCGTGACCTGCGGCACGCAGCGCGACGACAGCGCGGTCGAGGTCGCTCTGCTTCACCAGCAGGTGGTCGGTGTCGTAAGTGGACAGCGCGAACAACGGGACGCCCGCCGCCGCCAGCTCACCGGCCAGCGCGGCCATGATGCCGGTCAGGGTGAACTCCAGCGGCCCGCGCACGGTGAGCAGCCGCCAGCCCTCCTCGGCGGTGTCTGCGGGCAGCTCGAACGACGACGGCGCGATGACCGACACCTCGTCCGGGGTCCTGGTCACGGACACCAGGACGTCGGTCAGGTCCAGCAGCCCTGCGGGCAGCGGGGTGCCGGGTGCCAGGCGCGTGACGGTGTACCCGCCGGGGCGGACGTCCACGATGAGCCGCTTCATGACCGTCAGCCTTCAACGACCAGCGGGCTGGAGGCAACTTCGGTGCCGTCCGGGAGTGTCGAGACGACGAAGTCGGCGAACGCGTTCGGCGCGGCCTTCGTCAGCTCGCGCAGGCACGCCACGGCCAGTTCGCGCAGCTCCACGTTGATGTGCTCGGTGGCGCGCATCGCGATGAAGTGCCGCCACGAGCGGTAGTTGCCCGTGACGACGATCTCGGTGCCGGTCGCGTTCGGCAGCACGGACCGGGCGATCTGCCGCGCGCGCCGGCCGTTGACGGTCTTCTCCAGGCTGTGCACCAGGTCCTCGTAGGCGCGCAGGCTGGCGTCGGTGGCCGCGACGAACCGCGCGTGCAGCTCGGGGTCCGCCGCGATCAGCGCGGGCTCGACGACGTCGGTCGGGTCGGTGCGCTGGGAGAGCTGCGAGTACGAGAAGTGCCGGTGCCGGATCAGCTCGTGGGTGAGCGAGCGGGGCAGCTCGGTCAGGTAGAGGGTGGCGCTGCCGTGCTCGAACGCGGCCAGGTGCCCGACGTCGAGCAGGTGGTGCAGGAACGTCGCGTTCGTGTTCGTCATGGGGTTGGACCGGTCCCAGGACTGGTAGCAGGCCCGTCCGGCGAACTCGACGAGCGCCGCGCCGCCGTCCGCGTCGGTCGTCCACGGCACGTCGTCCGGCGGGATGAACTCGGTTTTCGCCACCAAACGCACTCTCGGCATGGTGCCGACACTAGCCGGTGCTTGCGCGACACCACGAGTGACGTCATAGTGGTGTCATGGATCTGTCGCCCTACATCGCGTCACTGCGCGAGGACCTGGCGACGGCCGCATCTGCGGGGGACGAAAGCACCCGTCGAACGGCCGCCGCGTTGTCCGCAGCGCTCGAGCCAGCCGCGCGACTGGCAATCATGAACGCACTGTCGGACCTGGCAGCCGAGGTCACCGCCTCGCTGGACGGCCAGGTCGTGGAGGTCAGGCTGGCCGGCCGCGACGTCCAGGTGGTCGTCACCGGTTCGGCCCCCGAGCAGGACAGCGGGCCGCAGCAGGACGTGCCACCACCGTACGTCGCCGGTGACGCCACCGGTGACATCAGCCGCATCACGCTGCGGATGATCAACGAGCTGAAGGCGAAGGCCGAGCAGGCCGCAGCCGCCCAGGGCGTGTCGCTGAACTCGTTCATCCAGCAGGCCGTCGGCGGTGCCATCCAGGGCAAGCACCGCGAGCACTGGAAGCAGCAGCACAAGGGGCCGAGCGGACAGGGCGGCTCCGGCTCGCGCGTCCGCGGATGGGTGCAGGGGTGAGCGGGATGACCGATCCGTCGAGTGGGCCGACCGCCGTCGTGCGGCAGCAGAGCTTCGAGTTCGCGGGTGTCGCGGAGATCGACATCTCGCTGCTCAGCGGCCGGGTGCAGGTGCACCTGGTCAACGAACCGGGCGTGCACGTCGAGGTGCGCCACGACCCGGCGGCGGGCAACACCTGGACCGAGGGCCTGTCGAGCGTGCTCAGCTGGGTCAGCGGCCAGTTCGGCTCCGACCGGGGCACCCCGGTCGCTGGGCCGGAGGAGGCCGTGCGGGACGCCCGCGTGGAGTTGCTGGGCAACCGGCTGCGCATCGAGTCGTCGAAGGCGCTGCCGTTGCGCGCGGTGCCGCTGTCGGTCGTCGTGACGGCACCGGCGGGCTCGCACGTGCAGTCCAAGACCGGTGCCGCCGACGTGTCGGTGACCGGCGAGGCCGGCCGGGTCGACCTGAACACCGGCACCGGCGCGGTGAACGTCGACCGCGCGACCGGCGAGGCAAAGATCAACTCGGGGTCGGGCACGGTCCGCCTCGGCACGATGCTCGCCCGCCTCAAGGCCAAGACCGGCAGCGGTGACGTCGAGGTGTCGTCCGTGGGCGACAACGCCGTGCTCATCACCGGTACCGGCGACGTGTGGCTGGGCGCGGTGCAGGGTGACGTCATGGTGCGCACCGGCAGCGGTGACCTGACCGTGGCCGACGCCGCCGCGGGCGACATCCAGCTCGGCACCGGCTCGGGCAACATCCGCGTCGGCATCCGCTCCGGCACGCTGGCCAAGATCGACCTGGTGTCCACGTCCGGTGCGGCGCGCAGCGACCTCGACGTCTCCGCGGAGCCGCTGGGCGAGGCCGCGCTGTCCGTCACCGGCCGCACCGGCAGCGGCACCGCCCTGGTAACCGCCGCAACAAGCTGACCCCAGGGGAACGCAGGGGCCCCGCGTTCCCCTGGGGGAAACGCGGGACTCCCGCGTGACTTCCGCTTCGGCGGACCGCACGCGGGGACCTCCCGTGCTCCAGTGGAGTACGAAAGCTCCCCGCGTGCACTTCGGGCTAGGGCTCCTGGAACGGTTTTGAGCCGCCGGGGACGTCGTCCGGGAAGATCGGGCAGCGGATCTCCCCGGTCAGGAACTTCCGCACGAACGACGAGAACGTGCCGTCGTAGGACCAGCTCTGCCGCAGGTCGGTGATCACGACGGTCCACTCGTCCGGCTCGCCGGCGGTGTACCAGAGGCAGTGGTCGCCGCCCAGCGTCGTGCCCCACGGCAGCAGCCCCGGCTGCTCCGGGTGGGCCCGCAGCCCCGGCTGGCGCCGCACCGCCCGCAGGACCTTGGGCGCCTGCGACATCCAGTTCATGAACCCCGCACGTGCCGTGGGGTGCAGGATGCGGACGTAGCCGCCCACGATGAGCGGCGGGTACGCCTCCGCGAGGTGCACGTAGTCGGTCGGCAGGGGTGTGCCCAGCCGTGCCCGGACCGCGTCCCAGTCAACCGGGTCCGGACGCCGCTCGGGCGCTCCCAGCAGGTCGATCCACTCGTCAGGCGGCACCGCTCACCTCCGTGACCCTCAAGCATCGCCTGCGGAACTCGGACCTCGGTTGTACCGCAGTCCAGCGATCACCAGGGAGACGACGGCGTCGAACGCGGCCTGAATGTGAGGATCCCCCCACTCGGGCGCGTGGCTCGGGTGGTGGAACCGGTCCGTCGCGTCCCACACCGCCTGTGCCGTCACAGCGACGTCGTCCGCCATGAACTCCTGGGTTTCCACTCCCGCGCGGATGATGCGCGCGAGCAGCTCCACCATGTGCCCGACGTGGTACTCCGGGATGCTGTCGCTCTCCTTGACCAGCACCTGGAACGTCTCGAACAGCTCGGGTTCCTCCAGGTGCGCGCGCCGCTTGCGGTCGAACAGCTCCTGCAACCACGCGCGCAGCCGGTCGGACGCGCTGCCCCCGTGGTCCGACATCGCGGCGAACTCCCGGTGGGTGTGGTCGAGCCACCGGCGCGTCACGGCCTCCCGCAGCGCCGCCTTGGTCGGGAAGTGGCGGTAGACGCTGCCGTGGCTCACCCCGAGCGCCTTGGCGACGTCGACCACCGTCGCCTTGGCCGGCCCGTACCTGCGCAGGACCTCTTCGGTCGCCACGAGGATCGCCTCCCCGGTCAACGCCTCCGCCACGTCCTCACCTCTCGCTGTCCAGCATCGCCATCTGCTCGGCGGCGTACCGCGTGCCCGCGGCCGCCCCGACCGGGACGACGGTGTCGATCTCCCGCAGCTCCTGCTCGGTGAGCTCGACGTCGAGCGCGCCGATCGCCTCGCCCAGCCTCGCACGCTTCGTCGTGCCGATCAGCGGCACCACGGTGTCGCCCTTCGCCAGCACCCACGCGATGGCCAGCTGGGCCACCGTGACGCCCTTGTCGGCGGCGATCCCGGCGAGCTTCTCGACCAGGCCGAGGTTGTGGGTGAGGTTGTCGCCCTGGAACCGCGGCGTGTGGCTGCGCCAGTCGTTCGCCGCGAACTCCTTGCTCGGCGTGGCCGAGATGAGCCCGCGCGACAGCACCCCGTACGCGGTGATGCCGATGCCCAGCTCCCGGGCCGTGGGCAGGATCTCCGCCTCGATGCCCCTGCTGAGCACGCCGTACTCGATCTGCAGGTCCGTGATCGGGTGCACGGCGTGCGCCCGGCGCAGCGTCTCCGCGCCCACCTCCGCCAACCCGATGTGCCGCACCCACCCCTTCTCGATCTGCTCGGCGATCGCGCCGACCGTCTCCTCGATCGGCACGGCCGGGTCGAGCCGCGCCGGCCGGTAGACGTCCACGTAGTCCGTGCCGAGCCGCTCCAGCGAGTAGGCCAGGAAGTTGGCCACCGCCGCGGGCCGGGTGTCGAACCCGATGAACGCCCCCGCGCGGTCTCGCATGCCGCCGAACTTGACGCTGAGCTGGACCTCGTCGCGGCGGCCCTTGATCGCCTCGCGGATCAGCAGCTCGTTGTGGCCCTGACCGTAGAAGTCACCGGTGTCGAGCAGCGTGACCTCGGCGTCCAGGGCGGCGTGGATCGTGGCAATGCTCTCGTCCCGATCGGCCGGTCCGTACGCGTTGGACATGCCCATGCAGCCCAACCCGAGCGCGGACACGACCGGGCCGGTGCTGCCGAGCTGACGCTTCTGCATGACGAACTCCTCCTCTGTGGCTGAGGTCGACTATGCACCTTGGGCTGACAGATTTCAACATCTGTCAGCCGTTATTTGTACGCTCCGCGCTTCACGCCTGCGCGGCCGCCAGTTCGCCTGCCAGATCTCCCTTCGGCACGACCAGCACGTCCTCCAGGCCCAGCCACTCCGCCATGTGCGCGAGCTCGGCCGCCAGCTCCGCCGCCACGCGCGGCCGGTCCACCTCCGGTTCCGCGAACGCCGACTGCACCCGCAGCACCCCCGCCGCCCGGTCCGCCTTGAGGTCGACCCGCGCCACCAGCCGGCCGTCCAGCAGGAACGGGAACACGTAGTAGCCGTGCACCCGCCGCGGCTCCGGCACGTAGATCTCGATGCGGTACCGGAAGCCGAAGATCCGCTCGGTGCGGGCCCGTTCCCAGATCAGCGGGTCGAACGGGCACAGCAGCGCCCGCCCGGTCACCCGGCGCGGCGCCTTCGCCTCGACGTGCCGGTAGGCAGGACCGCGCCAGCCGTCGACCGCCACCGGCTCCAGCACGCCCTCCTGCGCCAGCTCGGCCACCGCCGCCTGCGAGCGCCGCGGGTCGAGCCGGTAGTAGTCGCGCAGGTCCGGTTCCGTGGCAACGCCCAGCGCCACCGCCGCCCGCGTGACCAGCTCACGCGCGCCCTCCTCCGGACTCAGCCGCCGCGCCAGCACGTCCGGCGGGATGACCCGCTCGGTGAGGTCGTAGAGCCGTTCGAAGCCGCGGCGCGTGCCCGTCGTCAGCACGCCGACGCCGAACAGCACCTCGCAGATCCGCTTGACCTCCGACCAGTCCCACCACGGACCCTTCGCCCGGCCCGTGTCACCCATCAGCGCCTTCTCCAGCGCGCCCGCGCCGATCGGGCCGAGCTCCTTGACCGCCGCCAGCACCTCGTCCACGAGCTGGGGCGAACGGTCCACGATCGTCTGGTAGTTCTGCCACCAGCCGCGCTTCTTCGCCCCGGAGTGGAACAGCGGCCAGTCGGCCACCGGCACCAGCGACGCCTCGTGCGCCCACGTCTCCACCAGCATCCGCGGCCTGCGCGCCGAATGCGTCCACGCCGCGTCGTCCAGCAGCACCGGTTCGTACGCACCCAGCCGCGAGAACAACGGCATGTAGTGCGCGCGCACCGCCACGTTCACCGAGTCGATCTGCAACAGCTGCACCCGCGACAGCACGCGCTGCAGGTGCCTGCGCGTGGCCGCTGACGGCCGCCCGTCCGTGAAACCCTGCGCCCCCAGGGCGATCCGCCGGGCGACGTCCGCACTCATCCTCTGCACCCCGTCGATGCTGCCACGCACCCCTGACAATTCTCCGGGGGACGGCCGATAAGGTGCGGCAATGGCCGACGCCGGCGTGCACACCGCCACCGCGAACGACGTTCCGGAGATCATCCGCATCCACCGCGAGACCTGGCGCCTCGCCTACGCGCAACTGCTGCCGGAAGACGTGCTGAGCACGCTCGACACGGACGAGGCGTGGTCGCTGGCCGTGCAGAACGGCGCCGTGCTCGTGGCGACCGAGGGCGAGTGGACCGTCGGTTTCGCCGTGGCGACCAAGGCCCCGGACGAAGAGGTCGCCAGGGCGGACGGGTCGCTGCCCGAGGACGCCGCGACGACCGCGTTGCTGAGCGTGCTCACCGAACCCCGCTGGGGCCGCCGCGGCCACGGCACCCGGCTCGTCGCCGAAGCGTGCCGCGAGCTTGCGAAAGCAGGCGCCACCAGGGGGATCGCGTGGGTCCCCGAGGCCGACAAGGCGTCGCGGAACTTCTACGAGCGACTGGGCTGGACGGGTGACGGCACGGTGCGCACCCTGGACGCGGGCGGTCGTCCGTTGCGCGAGGTGCGGCTGTCCGGTCCGCTCGAGGTCCGACTCGGCGACTGAGAACTGTGTAGCCTCGGGCGGGTGTTCGGCTTGGTGGGCCTCACCTTCGGCATCGCTCTCGGCTCCGCGCTCCTCCCCTTCATCAGCATCGAAGCGTGGGTGGTGGGGCTTGGCGCGCGCTGGCCGGGCCTCCCGTTCTGGGTGGTCGGGCTCGTCGTCGCCGTCGGCCAGGTGCTGGGCAAGCTGGTGTACTTCTACGCGGCGCGCGGTGACATCCAGCTGCCGAAGTGGTTGCACCGCAAGAAGAAAGAGCGCACGAAGCCAACGCTGGCGCAGCGCTGGTTCGGCGAGGGCACCCGCATGCACCGGTGGGGCGACTGGATCCACGTGAAGTGCCGGGCGCACCCGAACTGGATGGCCGGCACCCACGCTGTCAGCTCGCTGGTGGGTCTGCCGCCGTTCATGGCGACGAGCGTCCTCGCCGGCCTCGCCGGGATGTCCACGCTGGTCTTCGTGGTCACCGGGCTGGTCGGCCGGTTCGCCAGGTTCAGCCTCCTGTGCGCCTCACCCGGCCTGATCATGGCGTGGCTCTAGCCGAACACGATCGACACCGCCACCGAGAACGCGATCACGAGCGCGGCGAACACAACACGGGTCTCCTTCAGCACGTGCCTCAAACTAGCGAGCCCGCACCGGACAAAGCCACGTGCAAACGGGTGAGAGCCGGATGATCCAGCTCTCACCCGCCGTTTCACGCCCGATCATTCGAGCACGAGCACGCCATCCGGCAGTCCCGGCACCTCCACGGAGTGCCACATCGGCTTCCAGTCCGGGATCTCCAGCATCCGCCGCAGGTCCGCGAACCCGCTGAGCCAGCCCATCCACGACCCGTACGGCGGCCGCTCCGGATCGAACCCGCTCTGCACGAACGTCAGGTGCGTCTTCCCGCCCGACTCGGCGAGCTCCCACGACGACACCATCCCGTCCGGGAACTCGATCGCGAACCGGTTCTCGTCGAGCGCGAGGACCTTGCCGGGGTTCGGTTCGTCGTCGAAGCTCCCCATGGCCCACCGGCCGCCGACGTGCGGCTCGATGGACGCCCGCGCCCCGAACCACCGCTGGAACTTCTCCATGTCGGTCAACGCGTCGATGATCCGCGCGGCCGGCGCCGCGATGTCGACCTCGAACCGCTGCTCGGACGTCGAGAAGTCGCAGAACCCGAACACCTCGCGTCCTTCGACGTGCTCGACGAGGTTCGCGAGCACGAACGACCAGAACGTCTGCTCGACCCCGGCGTGCACCTCGTCCACGATCGCCTCGCCCCACTCCGGGTACGGCGACTGCGCGGCGGCGACAACGGTCTCCCCGTCCCGTTCCTCGACGGACAGCTCCACCGTGTGCTCCTCGCCGTGCAGGAACCACGAGAACCGCACCGACCGCTCGTCGAACCCGAGCAGCTTCTGCCGCCCCCGCTCCCCCTCCGGCGTGAACCGCCCCCAGAACTCGAAGACGCCGCGCTCCAGGTCCACCTCGGCGTACTCCGCCAGCCACACGCGCAGCTCGCCGGCCCTCGTCAACGCCTCCCGCACGCGCTCGACCGAAGCCCGTGCCCGAACGCGCACCACTCCCGTGCTCATCGGTTGTCTCCCTTCGGATAGCAGGCGAGGGCAACGCGGAACGCATCACCCTCGTCCCCGCCATAACGGGTGAACAGCTCCTGCAACGTCGTCTGCAGCTCGGCCAGGAACCGCTGCCGGTCCTCCGGCCGCACGCGGATCTCCCCCGACACCCCGACCGACGGCAGCTCCCCGTCCCGGTCGAGCGCCGCGATGTCCGACTGCACCTGCTCGGCCAGGTCCACGAGGTGCCCCAGCGCCAGCTCGTCCCTGGTCCCGATCCGCCCCACCAGCGCGGGCGACAGCCAGTACGACCGCGCCACCGCCTGGTAGAGCCCCTCGTGCACCCCGCGCACCTTGCGTTCGGCGACCTGAACGGCCAACCCGGCCTTGACCAGCTGCTTCACGTGGTAGTGCACCCGCTGCGGCGTCTGCTCCAGCACCTCGGCGACCTCGGTGCACGATCGCGGCGCGGCGAGCTGCCGCAGCACTTCGATCCGCTGCGGCTTGAGCAGGGTCTCGGCCTGCTCCATCCGTTCCAGGTAGATGACGTCTCTCATCGCAAAAACAACTTTGAACGTTCAAAGCTTTTTTGTCAATGGCGCATGTGCCTGCTCGCCGGTCGAGGGCCGCTTTCACCCGCACAAACGAACGCAGGGGTCCCCGTTGCGGGAACCCCTGCGTCTCACCGTGTCCAGCACCCCGACGAGGTCAGGAGTGCAGCTGGATCGCCTTCTTCATCGTCTCCCGGGCCCGGCCGCGGTCCCCGGCGACGTCGTACGCGTACGCCAGCCGGAACCAGGCGCGCCAGTCGTCGGGCGAGGTCTCGACCTCACCGCGCCGCTCCTCGAACCACGCGTCCGCGGCATCCCGGTCGACCCGCCCGGACGGACGGCGCGGCAGGTGCGAGACGTCCGGCAGCAGCCCGTCCGCGTCGAGCTCGCGGGCCATCCTCTCGGTCTCCCACCCGAACCGCAGGTTCGAGTACACGAGCCACACACCGAGCAGCGGCAGGATCAGCACGCCGACGCCGAGCAGCACCGCCACCACGTCACCGGTGCGCAGCAACGCCACGGCACGGCCGGCCAGCAGCACGAAGTACACCGCGAGGGCCGCGATCAGCAGCCCCACGGTGATCCGGGTCTTCACAGGTCCAGGTACTTGTCGAGACCGACCGCGAGCCCCGGCCGCGAGACGATCTCCCGCACCCCGAGCACCACCCCCGGCATGAACGACGTGCGGTGCAACGAGTCCTGGCGCAGCGTCAGCGTCTCGCTCTCGCCGCCGAACACGACCTCCTGGTGCGCGATCATGCCGGAGATGCGCAGCGAGTGGACGCGCACGCCGTCGACGACGGCGCCACGGGCACCCGGCTCCTCCTGCGTGGTCGCGTCGGGCATCGGGTCCATGCCCTCGCGGGCCGCCGCGATCAGCCGGGCGGTGTGCGCGGCCGTGCCCGAAGGCGCGTCGGCCTTGCGCGGGTGGTGCAGCTCGATGATCTCCGCCGACTCGTAGTAGCGGGCCGCGATCTCCGAGAAGCGCATCAGCAGCACCGCGCCGATGCCGAAGTTCGGCGCGATCAGCACACCGACCGACGGCTGGTCGGCGAGCAGTGCCGCCACGGCGTCCAAACGGGACTGGTCGAAGCCGGAAGTGCCGACGACGCAGTGGATTCCGGCGCCGATGCAGAACTCCAGGTTCCCCAGCACGACGTCCGGGTGCGTGAAGTCGACGACGACCTGAGCGCCCGCGTCCACCAGGGCCGGCAACGGGTCGTCGGCGTCGAGTGCCGCCACGACCTCCATGTCCTTCGCCGCTTCGACGGCGCGGACCACCTCGGAGCCCATGCGGCCCCGCGCGCCGAGAACACCGACGCGAATCATGCAATCACCTCGTGTACCTGGTCCGGCAGATCGTCGGCATGATCGTAGGGACCGACCACCGCGGCGGCGACCGGTCGGCGCAGCAGATCACGTGCGAGCAGCGCCACTTCCTCGGCGGTGACCGCGTCGATCCGCGCGAGCGTCGCCTCGACGCTCAGGTGGTCGCCGTAGTTCAGCTCGGACTTGCCGATCCGCGACATGCGCGAGCTCGTGTCCTCCAGGCCCAGCACCAGCCCGCCGCGCAGCTGGCCCTTGCCACGGGCCACCTCGGCGTCGGACAGGCCACCGCGCGCCACGTCCACCAGCACCTCGCGGATCACGCCGGCGACGTCGCCGAGGCGGTCCGGCTGGCAGCCCGCGTACACGGCGAACGTGCCCGTGTCGGCGTACATGCCGACCGACGAGTACACCTGGTAGGCGAGGCCGCGGCGTTCGCGGACCTCCTGGAACAGCCGCGAGCTCATGCCGCCGCCGACCGCCGCGTTCAGCACGTTCAACGCGAACCGGCGCTCGTCGTGGCGGTCGAGGCCCTTCATGCCGAGCATCAGGTGCGCCTGCTCGGTGTCGTCGGTGTGCAGCACCAGCTTGCGGGCGTCGGCGATGCGCGCCCGGCCCGCCCGCGGTGCGACCGCGCTGCCCTCCCGCGACAGCCGGTCACCGATCGCCTTGCGCACCAGGCGCATGACGTGCGCGTGCTCGATGTTGCCCGCGACGGCGAACACCATGCGCGGCAACGTGTAGTTCTTCTTGTAGAACGAGTACAGGTTGTCCCGTTCCATGTCCTGGATGGACTTCTCGGTGCCCAGCACCGGACGGCCCAGCGCGTGCCCGCCGAACAACGCCTCGATGAACGCGTCGTGCAGCAGGTCCTCGGGGTCGTCGTCGCGCATCGCGATCTCTTCGAGCACGACACCGCGTTCGGTCTCGAAGTCCCGCGGCGCGCACAACGCCTCGAACACCACGTCCGCCACCAGGTCCACCGCCAGCGGCAGGTCCTCGTCGAGGACGTGCGCGTAGTAGCAGGTGTGCTCCTTGGCGGTGAACGCGTTCAGCTCGCCACCGACCGCGTCGATCTCCTCCGCGATCGCCGCCGCCGAACGCCGCGCCGTTCCCTTGAACAGCAGGTGTTCCAGGTAGTGCGCCGCGCCCGCGACCGCCGGGCGCTCGTCGCGCGACCCGACCTGCACCCACAGTCCGACCGAGGCGGACCGCACGCCGGGGATGCGTTCGGTGATGACCCGCAGCCCCGAGGGCAGCATGCTGCGCCGCACCTCGGAGCCCGCGGAGGTCTCGAGCACCCGCGTGCTGCCCGGTTTCTGCAGGTGCCCCAGCGCTGGAGTACGCGGACGGCCGCGGGTGGATGCACCCGCGGCCGTCACGTTGTTGTCAGTCGTGCTCACTGCGCGGGAGCCGCCTCAGCGGCCTCGGTGGCAGCGGGCGCCTCGGTGGCGTCGGACGCGGGCGCCTCGGCGGCGTCCTCGTTCACGACCACCAGGCTGATCTTGCCGCGCTGGTCGATGTCGGCGATCTCGACGCGGAGCTTGTCGCCGACCTTGACGACGTCTTCCACCTTCGCGATGCGCTTGCCGTTGCCCAGCTTCGAGATGTGGACGAGGCCGTCCTTGCCGGGCAGCAGCGAGACGAACGCGCCGAACGCCGCGGTCTTCACCACGGTGCCCAGGAAGCGCTCGCCGACCTTCGGCAGCTGCGGGTTCGCGATCGCGTTGATCATGTCGATCGCGGCCTCGGCCGAGGGGCCGTCCGCCGCACCGACGTAGATCGTGCCGTCGTCCTCGATGGAGATGTCGGCACCGGTCTGCTCGGTGATCGAGTTGATCATCTTGCCCTTCGGGCCGATGACCTCGCCGATCTTGTCGGTCGGAATCTTGACCGACGTGACGCGCGGAGCGAAGGCGCTCATCTCGTCCGGGTCGGAGATGGCCTCGGCCATGACCTCCAGGATGGTGTAGCGCGCGTCGCGGGCCTGGCCCAGCGCCGCCGCCAGCACCTCGGACGGGATGCCGTCGAGCTTCGTGTCGAGCTGCAGCGCCGTCACGAACTCCTTGGTGCCCGCGACCTTGAAGTCCATGTCGCCGAACGCGTCCTCGGCACCGAGGATGTCGGTCAGCGCCACGTAGCGGGTCTCACCGTCGACCTCGTCGGACACGAGGCCCATCGCGATGCCGGAGACCGGTGCCTTCAGCGGGACACCGGCGTTGAGCAGCGACAGCGTCGAGGCGCAGACCGAGCCCATGGACGTCGAGCCGTTGGAGCCCAGCGCCTCGGACACCTGGCGGATCGCGTAGGGGAACTCGTCCCGCTTCGGCAGCACCGGCATGAGCGCGCGCTCGGCCAGTGCGCCGTGGCCGATCTCGCGGCGCTTCGGCGAGCCCACGCGGCCGGTCTCACCGGTCGAGTAGGGCGGGAAGTTGTAGTGGTGCAGGTAGCGCTTGTGCGTCTCGGGGGACAGCGAGTCGATCTGCTGCTCCATGCGCAGCATGTTCAGCGTGGTGACACCCAGGATCTGGGTCTCGCCGCGCTCGAACAGCGCCGAGCCGTGCGTCCTCGGGATCACGGCGACCTCGGCACCCAGGTCGCGGATGTCGGTGACACCGCGGCCGTCGATGCGCACCTGGTCGCGCAGGATCCGCTGGCGGACCAGCTTCTTGGTGAGCGAGCGGAACGCCGCGCCGATCTCCTTCTCGCGGCCCTCGAACTGCTCGGCCAGCTTGTCCAGCGTGGCGGCCTTGATCTCGTCGAGCTTGTTCTCGCGCTCGGCCTTGCCCGCGATGGTCAGCGCCTGGGCGAGCTCGCCGGAGGCGGCCGACTCGACGGCCTCGAACGCGTCGGCCTGGTAGGCCGGGAACGTCGGGTACTCACCGGTCTCCTTGGCGGCGACCTGCGCGAGCTGCGCCTGCGCCTCGCAGAGGACCTTGATGAACGGCTTCGCGGCCTCGAGGCCAGCGGCCACGACCTCCTCGGTGGGGGCGACGGCGCCCTCGCCGATCAGGTCGATCACGTTCTCGGTGGCCTCCGCCTCGACCATCATGATCGCGACGTCGCCGGAGTCGACCACGCGGCCCGCGACGACCATGTCGAACACGGCCTTCTCGAGCTGCTCGTGGGTCGGGAACGCCACCCACTGGCCCTCGATCAGAGCGACGCGGACGCCACCGATCGGGCCGGAGAACGGCAGGCCGGCGAGCTGCGTCGACGCGGACGCGGCGTTGATCGCCACGACGTCGTACAGGTCGGCCGGGTTGAGGCTCATGACCGTGATGACGACCTGGATCTCGTTGCGCAGACCGTCCACGAAGGACGGGCGCAGCGGACGGTCGATCAGACGGCAGGTCAGGATGGCGTCCGTGCTCGGACGGCCCTCACGCCGGAAGAACGAGCCGGGGATGCGGCCCGCGGCGTACATGCGCTCCTCGACGTCCACCGTGAGGGGGAAGAAGTCGAAGTGCTCCTTCGGCTGCTTCGACGCCGTGGTGGCGGAGAGCAGCATCGTGTCGTCGTCCAGGTACGCGACCACGCTGCCCGCGGCCTGGCGCGCCAGGCGCCCGGTCTCGAAGCGGATCGTGCGCGAGCCGAACTTGCCGTTGTCGATCACGGCAGTCGCCTCGTGAACTTCGATGTCCGTCATATAAGTGTTTCTCCTCGTCTTTTGGGACACCGCAACACGCGTTCTGACGAGGCCGGTCTTCGATCGAAGTCCTCTGGGGCGTTCCACCAGAGGGCCACTACCGAGGACCGGCGATAACTGCTTCGCGCGATGCGGGCCCTGTTTTGTTCCTCTTTGCAACCAGGGGTCTGTATACACCCGGTTGTGCGCCGAGGGGGAGCGACCGGCCGGTCACTCCCCCTCGGCGGGTATCACCTGCGCAGACCGAGGCGCTGGATCAGCGCGCGGTAGCGGTTGATGTCCACCTTGGTCAGGTAGTTCAGCAGACGGCGGCGACGGCCGACCATCAGCAGAAGACCACGGCGGGAGTGGTGGTCGTGCTTGTGCTGCTTGAGGTGCTCCGTGAGGTCGGCGATGCGCTTGCTCAGGAGCGCGACCTGCGCCTCGGTCGAGCCGGTGTCGCTGTCGTGCAGACCGTACTCACCGAGGATGGTCTTCTTCTGCTCCGTGGACAGTGCCACTGGGTGGTTCTCCTACTTGTTCAGGTCCGTGCGGCCCCACGCCCGCCGAATTGCTGGCCGGGGTAGCCGGTACTGGCCGCCACGGACCGCAGCCAGACCCAACTGCGAAGGTTATCAGGCACACCGCTCAACGGCGCGTTGACGTGCGCAACCCCACCCGTGCCACGGGCGAGTGGACGCCGTCTGCGCTGCTCACGAGCACCGCCTCGGCCGGCGTCCACGGGCTGCTCTCGAAGGCCGGCATCGGCTGGCCCCGATACCCGTAGGCCAACGTCAGGTGCGCTTTCCAATTGTCGTCCGCGCCCGCCGCCCGTGCCAACCCATTTAAGTCGCCGTCGATTCCCGCCCACAGGACCGTGCCGCGGAAGTCGCCGAAGCCCTTCACCCGCAGTTGCGGCGCGGGATGTCCCGCGAGTGCCCGGAAACGTTCCTCATCAGCGCTTTCGCCGTGAAAGCAGAGCGTGATGTGCCATTTCCCGGAGTTCGTCCACCCGATGTCGAGCGAACGGTCCAGCACGGCGTCGAGCTCGTCGACCACGTTCCGGGGCGGGAAGAGGGCGGTGAAGAACCTCACCGGGGCCCGGCGGCCCGGATGGCGCGGCGGAACAGCTCGGCAATAGCGGGGAAGTCCTCGTGCAGGAGGTCGGCGGCCTGCTGCAGCTCGACCCGGTCGGCGACGCGGCGCAGCACCGGGTACGCGACGCTCTCGTCGCCGTTGACCGGCAGCGAGTCGCGCGACACGGTCGGCTTGGAGTCGCGCACGTCGTCGAGCGCGCGCTGCAACGCCTCCGGCGCCCCGGTCGCCACGTCCGGCGTGAGCACCTTGCGCTCCAGCATGATCATCCGCGCGAGCACGGCCGGGTTGCCGATCTTGGCCCGCCGCCCGCTCATGACCTGGCTGAGCATGGGCGCGCTGATCCCCAGCACGTCGGCCAGCTGCGCCTGCGACACGTTGAAGGCCACGACCAAGCGCCTCACCCGGTCTCCCAGGGGTTCCCCGTACCACTCCCGCTGGAGGGCGAGGTTGCGCTGAACGATCTTGTGGTCCTCCACCTTGGCCTCTCCCGTAGCCTGCTTCGACCCGCATCCTGCCAGCACGAAGGCCGTCACATGCGCACTTCGTGCCATCTGACGGTCACGACTCGGTGAGCAGTTCCCTCGTTCGGTCTACATCCCGGTGCATCTGCTCCAGGAGCGCCTCGACGGAGTCGTACTTCTCCATCTCGCGGAGCCGTTCCACGAAGTCCACGGCGACCCGCTGGCCGTAGTAGTCCTCGTCCACGTCCAGCACGAACGCCTCGACCCGCCGTTCCCGTCCCGAGAACGTCGGGTTCGTGCCGACCGAGACGGCGGCCTTGAGCGTCCGTCCCTTGGCGTCGGTGAACCAGCAGGCGTAGATCCCGTCCGCGGGCACGGCCGCGAACCGGGGCGTCGACAGGTTCGCGGTGGGGAACCCCAGGTCCTTGCCCCGCCCGTCGCCCTTGACGACGATCCCCTCCAGCCGGTGCGGCCGCCCCAGCGCCTCCGCGGCGGCCTTCACGTCACCGGCGTCGATGCACGCGCGGATGTAGGTCGACGAGTAGGTCACGTCGTCAGCGGACACCAGATCAGCCCCCTCGGTCACAAAGCCGAACCGCTGCCCCAGCTGGCGCAGCATCGCGACGTTACCCGCCGCCCTGTGCCCGAAGGTGAAGTTCTCACCCACCACGACAGCCGCCGCGTGCAGCTTCTCGACCAGCACCTCGTGCACGAACTCGTCCGCCGGCATCCGGCTGGTCTCCAGGCTGAACGGCACGACCACGAAGTGGTCGACTCCGAGCTCCTCGACCAGCTGGGCCCTGCGCCGCAGCGTCGTGAGCTGGGCGGGGTGGCTGCCCGGCCGGACCACTTCGGACGGATGGGGGTCGAACGTCATGAGGACACCCGGCAGCCCCCGCTCCCGCGCGAGCTCGACGGCCCGGCCGATGAGCGCCTGATGCCCCCTGTGGACCCCGTCGAACACACCGATGGTGACCACGCAGCGGCCCCAGCCGCCGGGGAGGTGATCCAGTCCGCGCCAGCGTTGCACGGTGATCAGCCTACGACGACGGCCGGTGCCGCTGCCCGCCTACCTCGCCAGGTCCTCCGTCACCACTTCTGCATCGTCCTGACCACCACGGCCTCGACGTCTTCCCCACGCATCGAGGCGGACAGGACCCGGCGCAGCAGTGCGCCCGCCTGTTCGAAGGCGAACGCCGACGAGTTCATCTCGTCGAAGCCTGCCTGGTCGACCACCAGCGTTCCGGCGGGCAGCTCCGCCCCACCGGAGAGAACGCCTTTCAAGGCCCCTTCCGGGAAGTCCTCCGGCAGGCCCACCTCGAACGGGTTCTTCCACAGCCGGGACGCGCAGGTGATCTCGCCGCCGGCCGGCGTGGCGGCGCGGGGCACCCGCACCTCCAACACACCCGCCGACGCCTCTGCACCGAGTGGTGTGTAGGTCGCTCCGAGCAACGCCCTCGGAGCGACGCCGCCGAACCGCCGCAACAGCTCCACGGTCACGACGGTGCTGCCCGCCGCACCGGTGGCGGTCGCGGAGGAACGGTCGATGAGCCAGTCGTCCGCCAGCAGTGGAGCGCTCATCCGGCCGAACTCCACCGCGACCACACCGCGGCCCTGGAGATCTACTTCGATCATGCCGACATCTCACTTCCTCGGCGGCAGGCCGTTCTGCTTGCGCCACCACGGGCCGAACGACGGGTCGTTGTCGATGATGTCAACGTCGTAGTTCTTACCGGGGTCGTGGGTCTTGAGCGCCAGCTCGTGCGCGTCTTCGTACTTCATGCCCTGCTGCATGAGTCCGGACTCCGTGAGCTCGTGCCGCATGAAGTTCGTCTGGCTCTGCGGAAGCGGCCTTCCCGCCTGGAGGTTGCCCCTGATTCGGCCGATCATGAGGTCGTTGCTCGGCGAGTGGTCGAGCTTGCCGAGGTGCGCGGCGACCTCGTCCAGGTCCGTGAGCGTCGGGCTCGCAGCCCGTTCCAGCGGACTCAGCCGCACCACACCGCTGCCGGCGCGTTTGAAGATCTTCCCCCACGGTATGACGGCGAGGACCACACCTGCGGCGGCGAGACCGCATGCCCAGGTGACGCCGGGGTCCTGCACGCAGGCGGCTGTGGCCTCGATCTCACCTCCGAAGAGGTCCCACATCGTGAAGCCGCCTTGCCCGCAAAGCTCCGGCTTGTTGGCCTTGGTGTTCGAGTCGCAGCCGGCGAGCGGGTCCGGCGGCGTCGGCGGCACGGAGCCGGCAGGGCACAGGTCGTTGTGGTTGAGGTAGGTGTCGGGGTCGCACTCCTTGGGCGGCCGCACGCCGTCGGGATCGCGGTCGCGGTCCTGACGCCAGTGCACCGACGTCATCTCGCCTGGGCCGGACGACGCGAGCGACACCGAGCCGATCAGGGCGTTCGAGGGCACCACGAGCAGCATTTCGAGCTTGCGGTAGCTGTTGTTCACGTCGTTGACCGGGTTCGAGTACGTGCTCGCGACCTCGGAACGCCGGTCGGGCGCCGACGACACCGGCGGCTTGCGGTCGCCGCTGAACGACGGCTGGGTCATCGCCTCCGGCACCGGCAACGGGTTGCGGCGGCCGTAGTCCTGGGCCTGCTTGCGGGCGTTGACCGACGGGTCGGTCTGCTGCTGGGTCCTGCGCTGGTTCGAGTTGTTGTTCTTCCTGTTGTTGCTCGGGTTGCTGCTGCCCTGGTTGCTGCTGGACTGGTTGCTGCCACCGACACCGGGGTCCTCGTGGGTGCCACCGCCGGGGAACCACGAGCACAGCATCGGCATGAGGATGCAGAGACCGCCACCGCTGTCGTCGCCGCACGGGTTGCCGCCGCCGAAGCCCTTGCACGGGTAGTGGCCCGTCGGATCGACGTGGTTCACCGGCGACCCGAGCCCGTAGGAGTAGCGGTTGGCCATGCCGGACGGAGCGGCCGGCAGGGTCCACGAGTCGCGTGACTCGAAGCCGCCGCTGCCCGGGTTGTACCAGCGCGCGGCCATGTTGACCGTGCCGGAGGCCGGGTCGGTCCACTCGCCCTGGAAACCGACCGCGCGCTTGGCGCCGGAGGTGACCACGCCGAACGGGTCGTAGGCGGTCGAGTCGGCCAGCGACGTCATGGTGCCGGCCGGGTCGAGGGTGCCGACGACGTCGCCGTGCCGGTCGGAGACGGCCAGCTTCTTGTCGGTGCCCTGGCCGATGGCGAGGACCGAGCCGGAGGCGTCGCGGCCGTAGACCGCGGTGCCGTCCGACACGACCGCGCTGGACGTGCCGCTGTACTGGAACGACTTGTCGTTGCGCTTGGTCACGCGGTCCAACGCGTCGTACGTGTACGTCTGCGCGCCTTGGCTCACCATGCGGTCGAAGGCGTCGAACGAGGCCGTGACACCCGCACGGGAGGTCACGCCGCCGCGCGCGTTGTGGGAGACCACCGCTCCGTTCTCGGTGCGGAGGCGGTTGCGTTCGTCGTAGGTCGACTGGGCGTCGCCCACGCGGGTGCGGTTGCCCGCGGCGTCCCAGCCGTACGAGACCGTTCCGGCCGGTGAGGTCCAGGACTTCAGGCGGCCCGAGTGGTCGTAGTCGTAGGTCTGCTGACCGGCGGCCGTCGTGCCGGTCGAGGTCTTCGTGAGCACCCGGTCGGCGCGGTCGTAGGTGTAGGCGACGGACGCGGCGCCGGCGACGGTGTCCTTGGCCAGGCGGCCGCCGTCGTCGTAGTCGTAGGTGCGCGTGCGGCCGTTGCCCAGGTCGAGCGTCTTCAGCAGGCCCGCGGTGTCGTAGCCGAAGGTCTGCGTCAGACCGGTCACGCCGTCCTGCACGGACTGGGTCCGCCCGAGCAGGTAGGTGAACCGGGAGGTGCCCGATGCGTCGGTGCGCGCGGTCAGGTTGCCGTCGTCGTCGTACTCGCGCGACGCGGTGCCGCCCGGTCCGGACGACGTCAGCAGCAGGCCGCGGTCGTTGTAGGTGAACGTGTCGGTGCCGCCCGCGCTGGACGAGCCGACCAGGCGGCCCAGCGCGTCGTAGTCGTAGCCGCGGTCGGTGGTGGCCGCCTCGGCGCCCGAGCCGGTCTCCTTCGTCAGCCGGCCCAGCGGGTCGAACGTGCGGGTGCGGACGACACCGCCCGGCGCGCGTTCGGACACGGGGTCGCCGGCCGCGTTGTAGGTCGTGGTCCACGTGCGGTCGGCCGGAGCGGGGTGCTCCGCCGTCGCCGCCTCGATCGTGGACTCCGGCAGGCCGAGCGTGTTGTAGGTGTAGGCGGTGCGGTTGCCGCGGCCGTCGACGAACCGCGTGCGGTTGCCGGCCGAGTCGTAGCCGGAGGACGTGGTGATCGACTCGGTGTCGGAGACCGGCTCGACCTGGCCGACGGTGCGGTTGAGCGCGTCGTGGGTGTAGGTGGTCTTGCGGCCCAGCGGGTCGGTGGCGGTGGTCAGGTTGCCGGCGGCGTCGTGGACGAACGTCGAACGGCTGACCAGCCCGCCGGACGCGCTGAGGCGGCGGACCGACTCGACCCGGCCCGCCTGGTCGTACCCGGTGAACGTGGCGCGGCCGGCGCCGTCGGCCACCTTGATCCGGCGGCCCGCGAGGTCGTAGCCGAAGGAGTTGACGACACCGGCGGGGTCGGTGCTGCGGACGAGCGAGCCGAGCACGTCGTACTCCAGCTTCGACTCGGCGCCCAGCGGCGACCTGACCTTCTCCAGGCGGTTGGCCGCGTTGTAGGAGTAGGTGCTCGTCAGGGTCTTGGCGGGCGACCGCTCCAGCACGGTGCTCGTGGCGAGGCGGCCGAACATGTCGTAGGTCGACTCGGTGCGCGCACCGCTCTCGTCCACGGTGGACAGCAGCTCGCCGGTCCTGGTGTAGGTCCGCACGACGCTGCCGGCCGGGCCGGTGGTCTTCACCACGCGACCCATCTGGTCGTACTCGAACGTCGTCGACGCACCGCGCGCGTCGACGGTCTCCAGCACGTTGCCGTTGCCGTCGTACCGCGCCGTGGAGAAGCCCTCGACCGGCTGCGACGCACCGGGCGGTGTGTAGGAGGGCGCGGAGGCCTTGACGGTCCGGCCCAGCCGGTCGACCTCGGAGCGGTGCACGACGCCGTTGGCGTCCTGCGCCTGCTGCGACTCGCCGAACGCGTTGTAGCCGATCTTCGTCACGGGCCGCACGGTCGCGGGGTCGTTCTCGGCGGTCACGACGGAGACGGCGGGCGAGGTCGTGCCGACCAGGCGGCCGGCCTCGTCGTAGGTCAGGTCGGTCGTGAACGCGGCGGCGCTGGCGCCCGGTTCGTTGCCCCGCGGCGGCACGACCTTGCGCACGAGACCGCGCTGGTCGTACTCCCACGTGGTGCGCAGCCGGCCGGTGTTCAGGCGCACGTCCTCCGACGTGCGCCGGCCGAAGGCGTCGTAGCCGTAGTCGACGACCTCCGCGGTGCCGCTCTGCAGCTGCCCCGCGTTGGAGGTGTTGCCGGTGCGGGTGACCTGGGTGATGCCGCCGTTCAGGTTGTAGGCGAACGCGGTGCGCCGGTCCAGGCCGCCGGGGTCGTCCACGGTGGTGAGCGTGCGGCCGACGGCGTCGTAGGTGTACTTCGTGACGAGGTTGCCGGGCTGGCGGCGTTCGACGAGGTTGCCGGCGCCGTCGTAGGAGTTCGTCTCCAGGTCGATCTTCGGCGGTGCGCCGGTCCCCGTGCCCGCTCCCAGCAGCTTGCGGGAGAACAGCAGGTCGTCGCCGTAGTAGTCGCGCACCTCGGTGCGGTTCATGGCGTCGGTGGTGCGGGTGAGCCGGCCGGCCCGGTCGTAGCTGTTGCGCTGCACCACGAGGTAGCCGTTGGGCAGCGCCGGCGCGCCCTCGGGGTCGCCGTTCCAGCCGCGCAGCCGCACCTCGGACACCGCGTTGCGGGCGGTGTAGGCGAACTCGGTGCGCACGCCGTCCGCGTTGACGACGAACGTGGTGTTGCCGAAGGAGTCGTACCCCAGCGAGATCTCCCCGCCCTCGGCGTCGACCACCCGCTCGACCCGGCCGCGCGAGTCGTAGTGGGTGAACGTCTCCCGGATCGGGTCGCCGCCGGTGAGGTCGGCGCGCGACACCCTCGTCTGGTTGCCGTCGGCGTCGTACTCCAGGGACGTCTGCAGGACGTGCGTCTTGCCGGTGAGCACGTTCACGACACCGGGTGCCGTGACGCGCACGAGCCGAGAACGCTCGTCGTACCTGTACGTCGTCAGCAGCCCGTTGGGGTAGGCGTCGGAGATGGTCTTGCCGGTGACCTTGCGGCCCAGCGCGTCGTACGTCGAGACCTGCCGCAGACCGCTCGGCGACCGGACCTCGGCCACGTCACCGTTGCGGTGGTACAGGTACGTCGTGACGGCGCCCATCGGATCGCGGCTGGTCTTCACCAGTCCGGCCGGTTCGTTGCCGCCGCCGACGGCCGCGGAGCTGCCGTCGGTGTAGGTGTGCTTCACGGACGCGTTGTCCGCGGTCACCTGCTCGAGCAGCCGGCCCTTGGGGTCGTAGGAGTACCGGGTGAGGTAGGTGTTGTCGGTGGCGCCGGCCGACCGCCCGTCGCGGTGCTCGATCACCTTGTCGTTGCGCGGGTCGGTCAGGTCGGCCGGGTTGAGGTAGTAGGTGTAGTGGGCGACCTGGCAGTCCGCGGCACGGCGGCAGGTCTTGCGGGACTTGACGTTGCCGCGGGGGTCGTGCGCCAGGACGACCTGGTTGCCGACCTCGTCGGTGATCGTCGTCTGGAACCCGGCCTCGTCGTAGGAGAAGTTCCGCACGCCCTGGAACTCGACGTTCACGAAACCACCGCCACCGGTGACCGGGACGTCGCAGAAGCTGCCGTCCGGCTGCGGCGCGCAGGTGGGCTCACCGGGTGCCGGTGCCGTGGAGCCCGGCGGGCGGTCCTCCTTGCGGGTCTCCATGCCGAGCGGCGAGAGGTAGCGCAGGATGCGTCCGCGCAGCGGGTCGAAGTCGTAGAAGTGGTGGCGGTTCCCGGGGTCGGTGACCCGGACCGTGCGCACCGGGTTCTGCTCGTTGCCGGTGAACGCGGGCGCGCCGAACCGCCACGAGCCGCCGTTGCGGTCGATCTGCTCGCTGACCCGGTCGCGGACCGTGTCGTAGCGGACCTCGCCCGCGACCCGTCCGCTCGGCAACGTCACCTTCGCCACCTGGGCGCCGGGCATCTTCGCGGCCTGCACGTGGGCGTTGACCTCGTTGAGCCCCAACGGGTGCGCGTAGACGGCGACCTCGTCGACCTCGCCCTGGAAGAACCACTGCGGCGCACCCCACGCGGGGCCGGAGCTGTTGCCCGCGCCGAGCTGGCCGTGCTTCAGCGCCGCCGTCTGCACGTCACCGGCGATCTCGCCGACCTTGGCGCCGTCGAGGTAGAGGACCTGCGTGGCGACGTCCGCGCTGAGCACGACGTGGTGCCACTGGCCGTCGTTGACGGTGCCCGTGGTGGTGATCGGCGCCGGCTGGGTGGCCGCGGTGGTGGTGAACCGGGCGCGCAGCTTGCCGTCCGTGCCGACGTACATGCCGTTGAACGCGGAGTTCTCGGTGAACGGCTTGTCGGCGAACGCGGCGAGCGGACCGGACTTCGTGGTCTTGAACCACAGCTCGACGGCGACGCTGCGGTTCTTGCGGATGGCGTTGTCCGGCAACGTGACCCGCGACTTGGTGCCGTCGAACGACACCGCGCTGTCCGGTGAGCCCTGGGCCACACCGGTCACACCGCGGGTCACGTCGGTGTACGTGGCCGCGTCGTTGCCCAGGTTGAGGCCGATCTGGCTGTGCGCCTTGGCGGAGCCGTCGGTCTCGCCCAGCGTCCAGTAGGACTCGGGCCGGGTGTCGAGGACCGTGCTGCGGTAGTGCGAGCCCCAGCCGTAGGAGTAGGTGGTGCAGCCGCCCTTCGGGTCGCAGACCTCCTCCAGCCGCCGCCCGCGTTCGGGCAGGTCGGTGGAGTAGGTGTAGGCCCACTTCAGCTCGGTGCCGTCGACGGTCGCGCTGACCTGCGTGACGACGTCGCCGGTCCAGGTGAAGGTCAGCGCGCGACCGGAGGCGGGGTTGCCGGCGGAGGTGAGCCGGCCCGTGGTGGCGTCGTAGGTGAAGTCGATGAAGCGACCGCTGTTGTCGGCGATCCTGGCCAGCTTGCCGTCGGGGCGGAAGAAGTAGCCGGTCGAGTTCTTGTCGACGAGCGTCCAGCCGCTGTCGTTGCGGAAGAACGTGGCGTAGCGGCCGGGCGGGGGCGAGTAGGTGCCGCCGCCGTTGTGGCCGAAGCGGACCTGCTGGCCGTCCGGGTAGGTGACCACGGCGTTGCCGGAGCCGTCGGTGTCCTCGACGACCCGCATGTCGAACTGGGTGCTCCAGCCGGCGCCGAACGTCAGGTCCCGGCGCGGGTCGAGGCTGTTGTAGGTGCGGGACACGCCGAGCGCGGGCCCGACACCGCCGACCGACAGGTCCACCGCGCTGGTGCGGTAGTTGCCGACCTGCGCGTCGACCTCACCGGTGCTGCCGCTGTAGGGCGCGTTGCCCAGGTGTGAGGTGATCTCCGGCTGCGGCACGGCGGTGAGCAGCGCGCTGCCCTGGACCGGCTGGCTCTCCGCGCCACCGGAGTCCTTCACGAACGCGTTCCACAGGTAGGTCTTGCTCCACCGCAACGCGCCTGCCGGCACGGTCCACGACTGGTTCGCGCTGTACCCGGAGTCCACACAGGACGAAGCGTTGTCCTTGTCGCAGACCTTGAACCGGTACTGCAGGCCGGCACCGCCGTTGTCGATGTCGATGCCGCCGGCCCACAGCGTGGGGCGCAGCGTCGGTGCCGAGTAGCCGTTCGGCGGGTACTGCTCCTGCAACGCCGGCGGCACGTTCTGCATCTCGAGGTTGAGCACCGCGGGCGGGATCTGCTCGTCGACGAAGTACGCGTGTCCCTTGCGGTGCATGGAGAACTCGAACGTGTACTCGCCCCAGTCCGCGGGCGGGAAGATCTTCGCCTCCAGCGCGACCGTCTGCCCGCGGCCGACGTCACCGGTGAGCGTCGCGGAGTCGTTCACCTGCACCATGGGCGCACCGCTGGCGGCGAACTGGCGGTACGACAGCACGTACTCGCCCGGGGTCCACGTGGTGGCGCCCCGGTTCGTCACGCTGATGCCGATCGTGCCGGGCACACCGCCCTTGAGCAGCGCGGGCTTGGGCACCGGGCGGTCGAAGCGGTACTCGGCGTCGTACGGGGTGTGCGTGATCGAGAGCTTCGGCTTGTTCGCCGTCGCGTGACCGTAGAACTTCTTCCAGCCGTAGACGTCGGTCTCGGAGGCGCGGACCGTGAGGCCGTAGTTGGCCTGCTGGCCGGTCACCCAGCGCTGCACGAGGTCGCGACCGGCGGCGCCGAGGTCGATCGCGGCGGTGGCCTGCGGGCAGTTCGACCGCGAGCTGCCCGGCGCGATGTAGCCGTAGGCGAACGACGAGCTCGCCAGCTCACCACCGTAGGCGGGGCCGGGGTAGGGGTACGTGCCGGCGAACGCGTTCCAGCCCTGCGTGACCGGGTGCACCGACACCGGCCGGGCGCCGCAGGAGTACGACCACTCGTTGGTGAGGCCGAGGGTGGCGCCGAAGATCCGGTGGTTGCGCAGGGTGTTCTCGATGCCGGAGAAGTCGAGGTAGGTGGCGGCGTTGATCCGCGTGCCGTTGTCGACCACGGTGCCCGCGCGCAGCTGGGCCCCGTCGGAGTAGCTGGTGTTCGACGAGCTGCCGACGCGCTGCACGTACATGGTGTGGCCGGACTCCGGCGTGGTCACCGTCGGGTCGACCACGACCGGGTACTTGCGCGCCGGGTCTCGGAGCCACGCGTCGTCGAGCGTGACCCGCAGCACCTGTCCGGCCAGCTCGTACCGCACGCCCTTCGACTGGACGCCACCGGCGGGGCCGTCGTGGGCGTCGACCATGAACCCGGCGGGCACGACGGCGGCGACCTTCCCGTCACGGCCGGTGAGCTCCAGGTTGCCGTTGCTGATGCGCGGCGTGAGTCCCTTGAGGTGCAACGGGAAGTCGAACGTCCGCGGCGTGTCCGCGGAGTGCAGGACGATGGACTCCTTGACCGTGCCCGCGCTGATGTCGAACCTGAGGTCGACCCGCGGCTGGACGGCGGGGTAGGTCACCGAGGAGCCGCTCACCTGCCCGGCGGACGCGGCGGACCCGCGCAGGGAGAAGCCGAGCTCGTGGTCGCCGTCGAGGGCGTACCGCACGAGCGGCGTGGCGTCGGCCGCGGCGGCGAGCCTGATGTCGACGCTGTCCGAGGCGTTGCGCCAGCCGCCGCCCGCGGCCACCAGGCTCGGGTCGACCGGTGCCCAGCTGCCGTCCGGCCTGCGGTGGTTGATCGGCTCCTGGCTGACCTCGGTGGTCTCGGTGCCGTCGGCGTTGCCGAACGTGCGGCTCGTCTCGGTTCGCCGGTCGGCGAGCTCCTTGCTCGTGGCGGCGTCGAACCCGCGGACGGCGCCGCGTTCCCTCGTGACGACCTCGGTGGGGTTGTCCTTCGCGGACGGTGTGTCCTGGCCCTTCACGGGCTGGTACTCCGCCTGCAACGACCGGGGGTCTGCCCTGTTCGCCGCCGGGTCGCCGTTCGCGGCGGCCGCGTCACCCCACTGCTGTCCGGGCCCGGACGCCGGGCCCATCGCGGCGATGGTGCGCTGCAACGCCTCCGGGAAGACCTCCGCGAGCGCGGGACCGGCGATGGTGAGCACCAACACACCCACGAGTCCGGCCAGACCGGCACGCCGGCCGCGGCTGCCCGGCGCCCGTTTTCCGGGCATGCTGAAGAACCGCGGTTCGGCCACGTCGAATCCCCCCATGTGTCCACCCAGGCCGCCTTGCCCGGCACCTCCCCAGGTCGGACACGACGCAGCGCACAGGATGCGTTCCGGCGCCGCGGAAAGCAAGCCCCTTGCGGTGGGCGGGGTGCGCGCCGCATGCTTCGTGCGCGGTGCACGGGCCAAGGGAGGGGCGCGGGCCATCGCCCAACTTCACACATGCCCTGGGGGGATCGATGCGACCTGAGCTGTCGCGAAGAAGAAGCACGTCCATCGCCGTCGCGCTGGCGGCGGTGCTCGGCACCGTCGTGGCACCGGGCACGTCCGTCGTCGCCCACGCGGCCGACGGCTACCTGAGGTGCAACTCCGAGGCGCTGATCTTCACCGTCTACCCGGACGGCAACCTGTGGCTCTACCCGCACCAGGAACCGGAAACCGGTGCCGCGCAGTGGAACCAGTGGAACCAGGTCGGCTCCGGCTGGGCGTCGCGGGCGTTCGGCGGCCCCGACCGCCGGGTCTACGACGTCAAGGAGAACGGGGAGCTCTGGCGCTTCCGGCTGGACCCGAACACCGGCTGGGAGGACGGCGGCAGCGGGCGCAAGATCGCCGACGACTGGCAGGACCACGCCGACGCGAACTTCAAGCACAGGGTCACGGTCGACCCGCTCGGCCACTTCTACGACGTGGACAAGGCAGGCAACCTGCACTGGCGCTCGTACGACGAGTCGGGCGGCGCCTGGGCCGCCACGGTCATCGACACCGGCTGGGAGCAGTACGACCTCATCACGGCCGCGGGCAACGGTGTGGTCTACGCCCGCAAGGCCGGTTCCGCCGGTGAGCTGTTCCGCTTCCGCTACCACGCGCCGTCGCAGCGCTGGCTCGAGTACGCGAAGCCGGTCGGCTTCGGCTGGCAGATGTTCAGCCGCGTCTTCTCCCCCGGCGGCGACGTGCTGTACGGCACGCGACCGGACACCGGCCAGCTGCTCTGGTACCGCTACGACGAGACGAACGGCACCTGGCAGGGCGACCCGGTCACCGGCTTCGGCCGGGAGGTCGGCAACGGCTGGCACGACGACCTGTCCGTGTTCGCGCTGACCGACAACTGCGTCCGCACCCCGGAGCCGAACCCGGACCGCCCGGTCGTGCCGCGGAACCGGCTGGCCGCCGCGGCGCTCACCAAGACGTCCAACGGCTACCTGCAGTACGCCTACGTCGCGAAGGACGGCATGCTCGTCCACGCCGAGGTGCGCAGCCTCTCCGGCGGCCCCAACGGCTTCGAGACGTTCCCCGGTGTCACGAACCTCACCGGTGTTCCGTCCATCGTGGACAACCAGGACCAGTCGCTGCGGATCGCGGCGCACACCGAGGACTCCGACGCCCGCGGCGCCTTCCAGGCCCAGCCGGGGGCCTCGTTCGGCGGTCTCGCCGACCTGGGCGGCCGGATGCAGTCGCCGCCGCAGCTCGTGCGCACCAACGGCCTCGTCTCGTACGTGGCCGTGGACAAGGACGGCTTCCTCTGGACGCGGTCGCAGAAGACCGCGAACGGCGACCTGCTCCCGTGGTCGCGGGTGAAGGGCCAGTCGTTCCAGACCGGCGAACCCCGCCCGACCGGTCAGCTCACCGTGCTGGCGGTCGACAACACGATCAAGGTCGTCGCGTTGCGCACCGACGGCACGTACGGCACCACGGCGCTGACGCCGACCACGGAAACCGTTGTGTGGCAGAACAACGGCGGCACGGGCAACACCGGCCCCGCCGCCGCGGTCGCGCTGGGCGACGACCTGCAGCTGTTCGCCCGCAGGACCGACGGCAAGGTCTACACCCACAGCTCCGCGGCCAACGGCACGTGGACGCCGATCCTCGGTGAGCTCTCGCCGGGCGTCACGGCGGCGGGCCCGCCCAGTGCTGTCCTGGCGCCCACCTCCGGCACGCTGGAGGTGGCCGTCCGCGGCACCGACGGCTTCACCTACCGCACCGGTCAGCAGGCCCACGCCTCGACCGCGTGGTGGCCGTGGCACGAGATCACCGCCTACGCCGACGAGACGGAGGTGGACCCGACGCTGTCGCTCGCCGAGAACACCTGGGTCATCGCCTACCGGACGCCGGCGGGCCTCCCGAAGCTGCGCTCCTTCGTCCCGGCGCCGTCGACGACGAGTGCCACGGCTCGGTCCGCGGCACCGACGGGCAACGGCTCGTTCGTGGACGTTCCGCTGAGCCGCTGACGAGGTCGTGCTCCAGCGCTGACCACCCGCCGGGAAGGCCGCCTTCCCGGCGCACCGCACTTCACCTTCCACCTCTGGGGAGATCCCATGCGACCACAGCTGTCGCGCAGAAGAACGCTGCCCGCGGTCATGGCCGTCCTCGCCGCGACGGGCGTCCTGACCGCCGCACCGGCGTTGACGGACGCGGTACGACCGGCCGTGGCCGCCGACGAGTTCACCTGCCAGCAGACGGCCCGCCTCTGGGCGGTGCGCGCCACCACCAAGCTGCACCTGCACGAGCACCACGCGCCGGCGACCGGTGCCGACGCGTGGAGCAACGGCTCGGAGGTGAGCTCGGGCTGGCCGGCGGCGAGCTGGGCGGGCCCGGACGGCCGCATGTACTACCTGAACGCGGCCGACGGCACGTTGCAGCGGCACCGCTGGCTCGGCACCGGCTCGCCGTCCTGGGAGAACGGCGGCACCAGCAAGCCCATCCGCGAAGGCATGGGCTACTACGCCGATCCCGCCGGCGCCAGGAAGCTCACGATCGACAGCACCGGCGCGTTCTACATGGTCGACGGCAACGGCGGGCTGTGGCGCCGCACCTACGACGAGGCCACCGGTGTCTGGGACGAGCTGGCGATCGACAGCGGCTGGGACCGGTACGACCTGATCTTCGCGGCCGGTGACGGCGTGCTGTGGGCCCGCCAGCCGAACGGCGCGATGTTCCGCTACCGCTTCCACGCCGGCTCGCAGCGCTGGCTCACGCCCGCGCCCGTCGCGATCCCCGGCATCCCGTGGGAGCAGTACCAGAACCTGACCTCGCCCGGCGCGGACGTCATCTACGGCATCCGCGACAACAAGGTCTACTGGTTCCGCTACTCCGAGACCGCCCACCACATCACCTCCGGCGTGCAGGCGGGCACGTGGTGGACCGACGGCGTCACCGCGCTCGCCGCGCCGGACGCGTGCACCCTCGTCACCGAACCGGGTCCGGCCCGCCCGAGCGTCCCGCCCACGGGGTACGCCAAGCCCGCGCTGCTCAAGACCTCCGACGGCCACCTCCAGTTCGCCTACGTCAACGGCAACAGCGACGTCGTCCACTCGGACATCGCCGACGTGCGGGTCGGGCCCCACCCGTTCAGCGCTCTCCCGGACACCGCCGTCGACTTCCGCGGCACGCCCGCGCTCGCCGAGAACACCGACGGCAGCACCAGGATCTGGGCCCGCGCCACCGACGCCGACGCGCGCGTCTTCGACCGGCAGGCGATCAACTCCTGGAAGGCGCCGGTCAACCACTTCGGCCGGATGCTCACCGCGCCGCAGGCCGTCCGCACCTCGGACGGCAAGGTCGGCTACGTCGCGCTCTCGGCCGACGGCCACGTCTGGGCGAAGCAGTACGGGTCGAACGGCACGCTGTACCCGTGGCGCAGGCTGACCGCGCAGCCGATCAGCGCGACCGGGCACGTCACCGCCGTCACGACGGGCACCTCCATCCACGTGGTCGCCCTGCGCACCGGCGGTGACTACTGCAAGCTCACGGTCACGCCCACCGCGGTCGGCGACTGGTCGTGCGGCGGCTCCGGCGGCACGGACGCGGCGGCCGTGGTCCCCTTGGCGGACAACACCCTCCAGCTGTACGCGCGGCGGGCCGACGGCAGGGTCTACACGACCCGCACCACCGCGAGCGACACCCTGACCGGCGCGTGGACCGCGGTGCCGGTCGACCTGCCGGGGGGCGCTCTGGTGGTGGGCGACCCCGCTGCGCTGAGAGCACCCGACGGCACCGTCCAGCTGTCCGTGCGCGGCAGCGACGGCTGGATCTACCGCACCGGTCAGCAGGCCCCCGCCAGCACGGCGTGGTGGCCGTGGACGGAGATCACGAACTACTCCGACGAGGCAGGTTCCGACCCGGCCATGTCGCTCGCCAACGACACCTGGCTGATCGCGTTCCGCACCCCCGACGGCGTGCCGAAGATGCAGTTCTGGGTGCCGAGCACGACCGCGGCGCGCACGGGCGGCGCTCCTGTCGCCGACCAGGGCTCGTTCACGTCCGCCGGCGACTGACACGCCGCTCTTCTGCTCAGAAAGGCTTGAACCGCATGAACTTCCGAAGATTCGCCCTGCCCGCGGCCGTCGCCACCGCGCTGGCGGTGGTCCCCGCCGCGGTCACCGCTCCCACTGCCGCCGCGGTGGACTCGTTCACGTGCAAGACGACCGCGCCGATCTTCGAAGCGCGGACGGGTAGCGGGTTGCACATCCACTACCACGAGGAGCCGGAGACCGGTCAGAACGTCTGGGGCAACAACGCCGGCATCGGCAACGGGTGGCCCGCCTCGACGTACGCCGGGCCCGGCGGCAAGGTGTACTACATCAACTCGGCCGGCGAGGTGCACCAGCAGATCTGGCTGGGCACCGGCTGGGACAAGAACGGCGAGTCGACGAAGATCGACACGTCGGACAGCTGGAAGATCTACAACACGGACCCGGCCTACCGGCAGCGCCTGACCATCGACGCGCGCGGCGACTTCTACTACGTCGACGCCGCCGGAGCGCTGCGGATGAAGCGGTACAACCAGACCTCGAACAGCTGGGCCGAGTGGTACCTCGACGGCGGGTGGAACCAGTACGACGCGATCGTCGCCGCCGGCGAGGGCGTGCTGTGGGCCCGCACCCCGGCCGGTGACGTGTACCGGTTCCGCTACCACGCCCCGTCCCAGCGGTGGGTGTCGCGCAGCGGCAAGCTTGCTACGGGGTGGAACGCGCACAGCACGCTGTTCTCCCCCGGCGGCGACATCGTCTACGGCATCCACGCCCAGTACCGGACCGTGTGGTGGTACCGGTGGATCGACTCCGAGCAGCGCTTCGCCACGGGCAGCGGTGCCCAGCCCGCCGGCACGAACTGGGCGGCGGACAGCGCGACGACGACGGCGGCACCGGACACCTGCGCGGTGACCGGTGTGACGAACCCGGCGATCCCCGCGGCCGCGTCCGAGCCGACGGCCAAGCCGTCGTTGCTGAGGTCCACCACCACGGGCAACCTCCACTACAGCTACGTCGACAACGCGAAGTCGTTGGTGCACGGGGAGATCACCGACCTGTCGGGGACGACCCCCAACGGGTTCGAGACGCGCACCGGCTACTCGTCCTTCACCGGTGCGCTGACGACGGGTGAGAACGAGAACGGCATGATCCGCGTCTACGGGCCGGGTACCGACTCGAACGTGCACGGCTTCCTGCGCAACTCGCCCGGTGTGTGGAACCCGCACGCCGACTTCGGCGGGTACATGGTCAGCGCCCCGCAGTTCGTGCGGACCGCGAACAAGATCCAGACGATGGTGGCGATCGACTCCTCCGGTGCGCTCTGGCTGCGCCAGCAGCGCGTGCTCAACGGCGGTTTCCCGTCGTGGCGCAGGCCGGGTGGCGCGGCACCGGTGGCACCGGGCAGCAAGGACTTCACCGCGTACGCGCAGGGCGACACGATCGTGCTGGTCGTCCGCAACGCCGACGGCCGCCAGTGCAAGGCGGGCATCACCGACCTGGTGCAGACGGCGTGGCAGTGCACCACCACCAACGGGTTCACCAGCGCGGCCGCGGTCGTCGCCCTGCCCAACAACGTCGTGCAGATGTTCGCGCGCAAGTCGGACGGCACCGTCCACACCGTCCAGACGACGTCGAGCGGCACGATCCCGGACACCTGGACCGCGGTGCCCGGCTCGTTGCCCAGCGGCGTGACGGCGGTCGGCGCTCCGTCCGCGCTCTTGGCGCCGCAGGGGACGGTGCAGCTCGCGGTGCGCGGTGACGACGGGTTCGTCTACCGCACCGGGCAGGTCGCGTCGGCGAGCACGGCGTGGCACCCGTGGACCGAGGTCACGAACTACGCCGACGAGACCGTGGTCGACCCGGCCGTGTCGCCGGCCGGTGACACCTGGGTCATCGCGTTCCGGACCCCCGGCGGTGTGCCGAAGCTGCTGCGCTGGGTGGCGGCTTCCTCGGCGGCGGCCAGGTCCGCCACGGCGACCGACGGCGCCGGCGAGTTCGTGGACGTGCCGTTGCAGGGCTGAGGAAGTGGTGCGGCGCAGGCCTTGCGGGGGCTGCGCCGCACCTCCGGGGTCATCCGGCCGGGCTGAGCACCACCACGGGCTTGGCCTGGCCGTCCTCGTCCTTGGCCAGCGCGATCACGTGGCCGTCGGGTCCGAACACGCCGTAGGTGCCGTCGAACCCGCCGGCGCTCAGGCGCTGGCCGTGGGACAGCGCCGCGGCCTCCAGCGGGTCGATCTCGCGGCGCGGGAACGCCGTGCCGACCGCCGCGTCGAGGTCGAGCGACAGGCCGGGGGTCTCCTCCAGCTGCTGCAGCGTGCGGGCCACGCGCAGGTCGAACGGGCCGACCCTGGTGCGGCGCAGCGCGCCGAGGTGGCCGCCGACGCCCAGTGCGGCGCCGAGGTCGCGGGCCAGGGCGCGGACGTAGGTGCCCGACGAGCACTCGACCATGACGTCGAGCAGCACCTTCTCGTCCTCGCGGCGGCTGAACAGCACGTCGAAGCGGTGCACGGTGACCGGGCGGGCGGGGATGTCGACCTGCTCACCGGCGCGGACCCGTGCGTAGGCGCGCTTGCCGTCGATCTTCACCGCGCTGACCGCGGACGGGACCTGCTGGATGGGGCCGGTGAGCTTCGCGATCTCGGCCGTGATCGCGGCGTCCTCGACGTGGCTCGCGTCCGCGGTGGACAGCACCTCGCCCTCGGCGTCGTCGGTCGTGGTGGCCGCGCCGAGCACGATCGTGGCGAGGTAGGCCTTGCTGTCGAGCGCGAGGTGGCCGAGCAGCTTCGTCGCGCGTTCGATGCCGAGCACGAGGACACCGGTCGCCATCGGGTCGAGCGTGCCGGCGTGCCCGACCTTGCGGGTGCCGAGGATCCTGCGCACCCGTGCCACCACGTCGTGCGAGGTCATGCCGTCCGGCTTGTCGACGACGACCAGGCCAGGTGCAACAGAACTTTTCACGGCCGCTGATCCTAAGCGACGCGCAGAGCGTCCCAACGCCGACGCCGCAACTGCACCGGCACCGTCTCGCCGCGCGCCTCCGCCGCGAACACCGCGGCCCGTGCGCGCCGCCACCAGACCAGCATCCGCCAAGCGCCCAACGCGAGCACCACGACGAGGAAGCCGAACGCGACGCGGAAGGCGTTCTGCGGGCTCAGCACGTTCTCGAGCAGGTCCAGCAGGACACCGACGCCGAGCGCCGCCACCGTGACGGCGAGGAAGCCGCCGACGTTGACCAGGCCGCTGGCCGTGGACTGCCGGTGCGACGGGTTGTAGTCACGCGCCAACGCGAACGCCACGCCCGAGATGGGTCCACCGATCGTGAGCACGAGGAACACGACCGCGATGACCGGCGACGGCACGTGACCGCCCGGCCACAACAAGAGCACGCCCCACCCGATGAACGCGAACGCCAGGAACCAGCCCGCGATCGGCATGCGCCACTCGGGGTTGCGCGAGAACAACGCGCCGATGATCGGACTCGTGACGATCGCGCCGATGACCAGCAGTCCGAGCGTGGACGACGCCGCCTTCGGTGACATGCCCTGCGCCTGCACGAGGTACGGGAAGCCCCACAGCAGGCCGAGCACAGCGGGCGTGGACATGGTGCTGAAGTGCGCCCAGAACCCGAGCCGGGTGCCCGGGACGCTCCACGCCTGCCGGACCTTCGGCCAGATCCTGCGGAACGGCACGACCTCCGGCTTCGGCGTGACGGTTCCCGGCGGCACGTCGCGGACCTTCAGGAACGCCACCGACGCGTACAGAGCGGTCGCGCCGCCCGCGATGAGGAACGCCCACGTCCAGCCGATGCTGCCGAGCATGAGCGTGAGGGGCACCGTCGCGACGAGGTTCCCCACGCCCCCAAGCGCGGCCGTGATCGCGACGACCAACGAGTACTTCCGTGGTGAGAAGTGCGCCGCGACGAGCCGGATCACGCTGATGAACGTCATCGCGTCACCCATGCCCAGCACCGCGCGCGCGACAAGCCCGAGGGGATATGACTCGGCTATCGCGAAGAGGAGCTGCCCCGTGCCCATGAGCAACGCGGCGGCGGTGAGGACCTTCCTCGGCCCGTAGCGGTCCACGAGCAGACCGGTGGGAATCTGCATGAGGGCGTACACCCCCACCTGCAGCACGGTGAACACACCGAGCTGCGCGGGCCCGAGCCCGAAGCGCTCACTCGCTTCCAGCCCGGCCACGCCGAGCGTGCTGCGGTGGAAGACGGCGGCGAAGTAGACGAGTACGGCGGTGGTCCAGATCAGCCACGCGGCACGAGCAGCATCTCGATCTTGGCGGACGACCGGCAAGGCGACACTCTCCCCAGGTCGGAGACGGGCAGACATTAGTTACATCGCCTAAACAACCTTCTTGGTAACGATTCCATGCCGTGAACTCGGCCACAGCCCACCCTGCGGGACAGCCGTCACCGAACGGCGCCCTCGACCGCCCACTCCCCGGTCCGCGTCCGCCACACCACCGCGACCAGCCGCAGGACCATGAACGCCGACAACCCGGTCCAGATCCCGGCGAGTCCCCACTCGAACGCGTACGAGGCCCACACCAGCGGCAGGAACCCGACCACCGCCGACCCGAGCGTCGCTGTCCGCATGAACTTCACGTCCCCCGCCCCGAGCAACACCCCGTCGAGCGCGAACACCACGCCCGCGATCGGTTGCAGCGCAACGAAGAACCACCACGCGTTCGGCACCTCCGCGAGCACCCCGGCGTCCGAGGTGAACGCCCTCGGCAACACCGACGCCACCGCGGCGAACACCAGCCCGAGCCCGATCCCGAACACCAGCCCGTACCGCGTCACCTGCCAGGCGAGCCGCTCAGCCCGCCGGCGCCGCGACGCCCCCAGCGCCGCCCCGACAAGCGACTGCGCCGCAATCGCCAACGAGTCCAGCACCAACGCCAGGAACGTCCACAGCTGCAACACGACCTGATGCGCTCCCACAGCCGCAATAGACGTCCGCGCCGCAACTGACGCCGCACTGATGAAGCACGCCTGGAACGCCAAACTCCGCAGCACCAAATCGCGCCCCATGCCGAGCTGCGCGCGCATAGCCGCCCAATGCGGCCGCAACGGCACCCGCTCCGCAACCAACGCCTTGAAGAACAACCCCGCCGACAACACCTGCGCGACGACGTTGGCGATCGCCGACCCCTCCAGCCCCCACCCCGCGCCGTACACGAGCGCAGGGCAGAGCACGGCACTGATCCCGTTGCCGATCAAGATGTACCGCAACGGCCGCCGCGTGTCCTGCACCCCGCGCATCCACCCGTTGCCCGCCATCGTGACCAAGATGAACGGCGCCCCGAACAACGCGATCCGCACCCACTCGACCGCCGCATCCGCAACCGCCCCACCTCCGGCGAGCACCTCCGCCAACGGCCGCGCGAACACCTGCCCCAGCAACACCACGAGCACACCCGCGGCCAACGCCAGCCACGTCGCCTGCACCCCTTCGGCAACGGCATCCCCCCGCCGCCCCGCACCGTGCAACCGCGCCGTGCGCGCAGTCGTGCCGTACGACAGGAACGTCAGCTGCGTCGACACCTGCGTCAGCAGCACACCCCCCAGGGCGAGGCCGGCCAACGGCAACGCACCCAGGTGGCCCACCACGGCGGTGTCGACGAGGACGTACAGCGGTTCCGCGGCCAGGACGCCCAGTGCGGGCACGGCCAGGCCGATGACGCGACGGGCGGGCACGTGGTCGCCGTCGTCGTCGTTGTCGGTGCCGGTGGCGTGGTCGGCACCGGCTGGCGCGCCGGCGCGAACGGCATCCACCCCCGCACCCGCGGCGCCTGCTCCATCCACGGTCCCTGCCGAGGCCGCAGCATCCCGGCCCGCATCACTCCGGCCCGCAGCGCCCCGGTCCACGTCCGAGCCCTGCCCACCGACCCCTAGCCCCTGTTCCTCCACACACCGAACCTAGGCGCTCAAGCCGCACGACCGAACTACTTAGCGATGGAAAGCACTCCCGCCCCACCTCGTTCCCGCACCCCCGCGCGCTTCCTCCCCAGCGAGGGAGCCGAGCGACGAGATCCGGACATCCACCAGCCCACATCCACCCGTTCGAGTGAAGGAGCAGGGATGGGAGCAGGAACCCGCTCAGGCCCGCTGCGGCAGCCCGAACACCTGCTCCCGCGCCACGGCCAGCGCCGAGTGCAGGGCCCCGGACCGGACCGGGTTCGCGGTGATCTGGGCGAGCTGCACCGAGGTGCGGGGGACGACCAGCTTCAGCAGTTCCTCCGACACCAGCTCGCACAGGGTCTCGCCGCCGGCCTGCGCGACTCCGCCGGACAGCAGCACCAGTTCCGGGTCGAGCACGCACACCACGTTCGCCAACCCGTGAGCGATCCTACGGGCGAGGTCCGACAAGAACTCGCGGCCGGAAGCGCCGGCCTCCAACGCGGCGGAAACGGCCTCCACGCCGGAGGTGGCGGTGATGCCGTGCGAGGCGGCGAGGGCCACGATCGCCTCGTTGTCCACCTGGTCGCCGTAGCGGCCGCCGGGGATCTGCATCGAGTCGACCTCGCCGGCGCCGCCGGTCACGCCGCGCAGCAGGGTGCCGTTGACGACGATGGCCGAGCCGATCTCGTCGGCGGGCCAGAAGAGGACGAAGTTGCGGACGCCGACGGCCTTGCCGGTGCTCATCTCCTCCAGGGCGGCGAGGTTGATGTCGTTCTCGATCGACACCGAGGTGCCCAGCAGGGTGCGCAGGGTCGAGGGGAGGTCCACCTCGACGAGGCCGGGGAGGTGCGGGGCGAAGCCGAGGAAGCCGGTGGCCGGGTCGACGGCGCCGGGGGTGCCGACGACGACGTGGGACAGGGCGTCCAGGCGCAGGCCGGCGAGAGCGGCGGCCTTCTGGACCGCGGTGCGGAAGGCCTGGAGGGTGTCGGTGGCGGGCATCGGGGTGCTGTGCTCGGCGAGCAGGGTGCCGGTGATGTCGGCGATCACCACGTCGATCAGCTCGGGCGTCAGCGCCACGGCGGCCACGTGGCCGACGGCGCCGTTCACGGCCCACATCTGGGCGCGCGGGCCGCGGCCGCCGCCGCGCAGGCCGGTGCGGACGACCATGCCGTCCTCTTCGAGGCGTGCGAGGAGCTGCGCGGTCGCCGGTTTGGAGAGGCCGATGACCTCCTCCAGCTCGGCGCGGGTCATGGCGCCGCTGCGCAGCAACGTCTCGATGGCCGCGCGGTCGTTGATCTCCCGCAGCAGGCGCGGGCTTCCGGTTCTCGTCATGACTCCACCCGCTCCAACGCGCCCTTGAGCGCGGCGACGACCTCCGCCGGTGCGCCCTCGAACGTGAACCCGGCGGCCAGGCGGTGGCCGCCGCCACCGAGCACCTGGGCCACCTCGCGCACGTCCACCCGGCTCACCGCGCGCAACGACACCGACCAGCGGCCGGGGCGCAGTTCCTTCAGCACAGCGGCGACCTCGGCCTCGGAGGTCGAGCGCACCACGTCGATCACGCTCTCCACCTCCTCGCTGCGAACGCCCTGCGCGTCGTCCAGCCCGACGACCGCGTGCACCAACCCGAGACCGCCCGCCGCGGCCGGGTCCAGCTCGGCGCGGGCGAGCACGCGCGACAGCATGCCCAGGTACGCGAACGGGTGGGCGTCCATCAACGGCCGCGTCACCCGGTAGGCGTCCACTCCGGTCTCCAGCAGCCGCGCGGCCGTCCGGTGCGCGGCGGGCCCGGCGTTGCGGAAGCCACCGGTGTCGGTCACGAGGCCCGCGTAGATGCAGCGCGCGATCGGCTCGTCGAGCTCGACGTCCATCTCGTCGAGGAGCTTCAACGCGATCAGCACCGTCGCCTCCGCGTGTTCGTCGACGCAGTGAACGGTGCCGTAGCGCGTGTTCGACACGTGGTGGTCGACGACGATCACGGGTCCGCGGGCGCCGGCGACGCGATCTGCCAAGGGCCCCAACCGCTGCAGGCTCGCGGTGTCCAGGACGACCAGCAGCTCGGGGTGGGCGGGCACCTCGTCGCGGTGCACCAGCAGTCCGGCGGTGTCCAACGCCCGCAACGACTCCGGCACGACCTCGGGGTCACCGAACGCCACCCGCACCCGCGCACCGCGCCGGTGCAATGCCAGACCGACCGCCAGCGCGCTGCCCAGCGTGTCCGCGTCGGGGTTGATGTGCGCCAGCAGGGTCACGTCACGGGCATCTGCCAACAACCGTGCGGCCTCGGCGATGGTGGTGCTCAGGTCGTCTGCCACAGGGAGACGTTAACCGCTCGTGGTCCGGCTGTGTGACAAGGCACCCATTCCTGTGCGGCTTTCCGGCGACGGAGCTGGCAGGAGCGGTGCGAAGTGGACGGTCCCCGGCGTGTGCCGGAGACCGTCCCGATTCGTCAGTCCTCGTCCTCGTCGGCCCGCGGCGCCTTGTACGGGTCGGCCTCACCGGCGGGTGAGGCACCCGCGGCGAGACGGGCGACCTCGGCGTCGGCGGCCTGTGCCTGGGCGAGCAGCTCGTCCATCTTCCGCGCCGTGTCGGGCACGGTGTCGGTCATGAACGTCAGCGTCGGCGTGAACCGGACGCCCGTCTGCTGCCCGACCATGGAGCGCAGCACGCCCTTGGCCTTCTCCAGTGCCGCGGCGGCACCGGCGTAGTCGGGCTCGGAGTCGAGACGCTCGCCCAGGACCGTGTAGTAGACGGTCGCGTCGTGCAGGTCGCCGGTCACCTTCGTGTCGGTGATGGTGACGCGGGCCAGGCGCGGGTCCTTGACCTCGTGCTCCAGCGCGGAGGCGACGATCTGCGAGATCCGCTTGGCGAGCTTGCGGGCACGTGCCGTGTCGGCCACGAGCCTCCCCTTCCTAGTCGTCCTCCGGCCCCACGAGTCGTGTGCGGGCGGAGAGCAATTCCAGTTCGGGACGTCCGGCGACGAGCCTTTCACAGCTGTCGAGCACGTCCCTGACGTGCGCAGCGTCGGCAGCAACCACTGCTACGCCGATCAAAGCGCGTCGGTGCAGGTCTTGATGGCCGGCCTCTGCGGCCGCCACCTCGAAGCGCTTGCGCAGCTCCGCCACGACCGGGCGGACCAGCGAGCGCTTCTCCTTCAACGAGTGGACGTCGCCCAGGAGCACGTCCAGTTCCAAAGCCCCCACGTACATGGGCAAGATCCTCCAGAAGAAAGGGGTGCGGAGCCACTGGTTAAAGCGGCTCCGCACCCCCTCATCGGCCGACTAGGCGCGCGGCTTCTCGCGCATCTCGAAGGTCTCGATGATGTCTTCCAGCTTGAGGTCGCTGTAGTTGCCGAGCGTGAGACCACACTCGAAACCTTCGCGGACCTCGGTGGCGTCGTCCTTGAACCGCTTGAGCGAGCTGATCGGGAGGTTCTCCGCGATCACCTTGCCGTCACGGAGCAGGCGAGCACGCGCGTTGCGGCGGATCTCGCCCGACAGGACCATGCAACCCGCGATCGTGCCGACCTTGGAGGACTTGAAGACGTCGCGGATCTCGGCGCGGCCGAGCTGGACCTCTTCGTACTCCGGCTTGAGGAGACCCTTGAGGGCCGCCTCGATCTCGTCGATCGCCTGGTAGATGACCGTGTAGTACCGGACGTCCACGCCTTCGCGGTTCGCGAGCTCGGTCGCCTTGCCCTCGGCCCGGACGTTGAAGCCCAGGACGATGGCGGAACCGGCCACGGCGAGGTTGATGTCGCCTTCGGTGATGCCACCGACACCGCGGTGGATCACGCGCAGCTCGACGTCGTCGCCGACCTCGATCTTCATGAGCGCGTCCTCGAGGGCCTCGACGGTACCCGAGTTGTCACCCTTGATGATCAAGGTGAGAGCGCTGGTTTCCTTGAGCGCGGCGTCCAGGTCCTCCAGGCTGACGCGCTTGCGCTTCGCCGCGTTGGCGGCGTTGCGGGTGCGTGCCTGGCGGCGCTCGGCGATCTGCCGTGCGACCCGGTCTTCCTCCACCACGAGGAACGTGTCGCCGGCGCGGGGCACCGACGTCAGACCGATGACCTGCACCGGACGCGACGGGGTCGCGACGGTGACGTCGTCGCCGTGCTCGTCGACCATGCGGCGGACGCGACCGTACGCGTCACCCGCGACGATCGAGGAGCCGACGCGCAGCGAACCGCGCTGCACGAGCACCGTGGCGACCGGACCGCGACCGCGGTCGAGGTGCGCCTCGATCGCGACACCCTGGGCCTCCATGTCCGGGTTGGCCCGGAGGTCCAGCGAAGCGTCGGCGGTCAACAGGATGGCCTCGAGGAGGCTGTCGATGTTGATGCCCTGCTTCGCGGAGATGTCGACGAACATCGTGTCGCCGCCGTACTCCTCGGCGACCAGTCCGTACTCGGTGAGCTGCTGGCGGATCTTGGAGGGGTTCGCACCCTCCTTGTCGATCTTGTTGACCGCGACCACGATCGGCGCCTGAGCGGCCTGCGCGTGGTTGATCGCCTCCACGGTCTGCGGCATCACGCCGTCGTCAGCGGCGACGACGATGACCGCGATGTCGGTCGCGTTCGCACCACGGGCACGCATGGCGGTGAACGCCTCGTGGCCCGGGGTGTCGATGAAGGTGATGAGCCGCGGGTTGCCCTCGAGCTCGGTCTGCACCTGGTACGCGCCGATGTGCTGGGTGATGCCACCGGCCTCGCCCTCGTGCACCTTCGCCTTGCGGATGGTGTCGAGCAGGCGGGTCTTGCCGTGGTCGACGTGACCCATGACGGTCACGACCGGCGGGCGGACCTGCAGGTCGTCCTCGTCACCGGCGTCCTCGCCGTAGGTGATGTCGAACGTCTCGAGCAGCTCGCGGTCCTCCTCCTCGGGGGACACGACCTGCACGACGTAGTTCATCTCGGAGCCGAGCAGCTCCAGGATCTCGTCGGACACCGACTGGGTCGCCGTGACCATCTCGCCCAGGTGGAAGAGCACCTGCACGAGCGACGCCGGGTTGGCGTTGATCTTGTCGGCGAAGTCGGTCAGCGAGGCACCGCGCGGCAGGCGGATCGTCTCGCCGCTGCCCTTGGGCAGGCGGACGCCACCGACCGAAGGCGCCTGCATGTTGTCCATGTACTCCTGGCGCTTCTGCCGCTTGGACTTGCGTCCACGGCGCGCCGGACCACCCGGACGACCGAAGGCACCAGCGGTTCCACCGCGACCGGCACCGCCACCGCCGCCGGGACGACCGCGGAAACCGCCGCCACCAGCGGGCGCGCCGCCGCCGCCACCTGCACCGCCGGGACGGAAACCGCCGCCGCCGCCACCGCCACCGGGACGGAAGCCACCGCCGCCGCCACCGCCGCCACCGGGACGGAAGCCACCGCCACCGCCACCGCCGCCACCGCCGCGGAAGCCGCCACCGCCGCCGCCCCCACCGGGACGACCGCCGCCACCGCCACCGCCACCGGGACGGCCACCGCCGCCACCAGGACCAGGACGGTTACCGGCCGGACGGTTGCCCGGCATCATGCCGGGGTTCGGCCGCGGGGGCATGTTGCCCGGGTTGGGACGGGGACCGCCCTGACCCGGCGCCGGGCGAGGACCGCCCTGACCGGGGCCGGGACGACCGCCACCCTGTGCGGCCGCGGGACGCGGACCACCCTGACCGGGCGCACCGCTCGGACGGGGGTTCGCCGGACGCGGGTCACCGGGCTTCGGACCACCGGCGGGGCGGTCGCCGCCCTGCTCGGGCCGAGGGCCGGGACGGGGTCCAGGACGCGGCGAGGGAGCGTTGCCGCCACCGACGCCGAAGGGGTTGTTGCCCGGACGCGGGGCGCGCGGGCCGGCAGGCTTGGGAGACTGCGGGCGCGGCGGGACCACGGACGGGGCCTGCCCACCAGCCGACGCGGCCGGGGCCTGCGGCTGCTGCTGGGGCTGTTGCTGCTGCTGGGTCTGCTGCGGAGCCGGGCGGGGGCCCGGACGCGGGCCACCCGGCTTGGAGCCGGGAGCCGGGGCAGCCTTGGGGGCGGCCGGAGCCGACGCGGCGGGTGCCGGTGCGGCGGCCGGGGCCTGGGGCTGCGCGGGCGCGGCGGGAGCCGGGGCCTGCGCGGCAGGAGCTGCCGGAGCGGGCTTGGGCGCCGCCGGGCGCGGTGCCGCCGGACGCGGGCCGGGCATGGCCTTCGGCGCGGCGGGCTTGGTGTCGGACGCTGCCGGCCTGGACTCCGCCGGTGCGGCGGGCGCTGCGGCAGCAGCGGGTGCGGGTGCCTTCGGCTTCGGAGCGGACGGCTTGGGAGCCGGCTTCGAGGACTTGGCTTCGTAGGCGTCGCGAAGTCGCCGGGCCACGGGGGCCTCGACGGTCGACGACGCGGACTTCACGTACTCGCCCTGTTCGGCGAGCTTGTTGAGAACTTCCTTGCTCGTAACACCGAGCTCTTTCGCGAGCTCATGCACGCGGGCCTTGCCTGCCACTGCTCTCCTAGGTCGTGAGGCCGGCGGGCAAGTCCCATCGACCTCGTCTTAACGTCGCGCGTTCATGTCTTCAGCTTCACGGCTGACTCATGACGGGTCGACCTGCTTCCTTGTTGCTTGCTGGCCCTGGGGCTGTCCCGAGGCCAAGTTCCCGTGCTGCTCGACGTGCTCGCGCAGCGAAGCGACGTCGAGTGCTCCCTGGACCTTGAAGGCCCGCGAGAACGCTCGTCGCCGCTCAGCGTTGCGGAGACATTCGAGATCGAAATGCAACCAAGCACCCCGACCCGGAAGCCGCCGACGGACGTCCGGGACCACCGAACCGTCCACCGCGACCACTCGCAGCAGCTCAGAGGGCAACGTCCGAACTCGGCACCCGACACACGTGCGAACAGGGCCGATGTGCTGGGAAACCGATCCCGACGTTGATCCGTTGATAATTCTATCCCCTGGAGCTCATTCAGCCGAACTGGATGTGACCGCTCCGGCAGCCGGAGCCTCCGCGTCGCTGCGGATGTCGATGCGCCAGCCGGTCAGGCGGGCGGCCAGACGGGCGTTCTGCCCCTCCTTGCCGATCGCCAGCGAGAGCTGGAAGTCGGGCACCACGACACGGGCCGTCTTGGCCCGTTCGTCGAGCACCCGCACGGACACAACCTTCGCTGGTGACAGGGCATTCCCGACGAAGGTGGCCGAGTCGTCCGAGTGGTCGATGATGTCGATCTTCTCGCCACCGAGCTCGTGCATGACGTTGCGCACACGGGCTCCCATCGGGCCGATGCAGGCGCCCTTGGCGTTCACCCCGGAGACCGTCGACTTCACCGCGATCTTCGAGCGGTGACCTGCCTCACGTGCCACCGCGGCGATCTCCACGGTGCCGTCCGCGATCTCCGGGACCTCGAGGGCGAACAGCCGCCGCACGAGGTTCGGGTGCGTGCGCGAGAGGGCGATCTGCGGGCCGCGGGCGCCACGGGAGACGCTCACGACGTAGCACTTGATCCGCTCGCCGTGGTTGTACTGCTCGCCCGGCACCTGCTCGGCCGGCGGCAGCACGCCCTCGGTGTCCCCCACCTGGACGACGACCATGCCGCGGGCGTTCGCGCGGGCGTCGCGCTGCACGACGCCGGCGATGATCTCGCCCTCCTTGGTGGAGAACTCGCCGAAGGTGCGCTCGTGCTCGGCGTCGCGCAGGCGCTGCAGGATGACCTGGCGCGCCGTGGTGGCCGCGATCCGGCCGAAGCCCTCCGGGGTGTCGTCCCACTCCTCCTGGACCACGCCGTCCGGGCCGAGCTCCTGCGCGAGCACGCGCACGACCCCGGTCTTGCGGTCGATCTCCACCCGCGAGTGCGAGTGGTGCCCTTCGGTGTGCTTGTAGGCGGTCAGCAGTGCTGACTCGATCGCCTCCAGGACCGTCTCGAAGGGGATGTCCTTTTCACGTTCGATCGCCCTCAGGGCGGCGATGTCGACGTTCACCTCGGCTCCTCCTCCGGTGCTTTCCGAGTGAGCCGAGCCAGTTCCTCGACCGGCGGCTGCTTGAACTCGATCTCCATTACCGCGCGTTCGACGTCGCGGTACTCCACGCGCTTCAGCTCGCCCTGGTGCAGCAGCTCGACGCCGCTCTCGTCGCACTCGCCGACGCGGCCGAACCACTCGACCCGGTCCGGCTGCTTGACCTTCACGAGGCGCAGGTGCGCGCGCTTCCAGTGGCGCGGGTGCGTGAGGGGCCGGTCGACACCCGGCGAGGTGACCTCGAGGGTGTACGGCCCGTTGATCAGGTGGTCGTGCGCGTCGAGCGCGGCGGACACCACGCGACTCGCCTCGGCGACCTCGTCGAGCCCGATGCCGTCCTCGCCGTCCACGACGACCTTGACCAGACGGCGGCGCCCAGCCTGATTCACGTCGAGTGCGTCGAGGTCGAAGCCGGCGGCTTCGAGCGCTTCCCGCACAACGGGTGCTAGCTGCGCGGCAAGCTCTCCGCGCGGCGGGCTGGACACGTGGTGTCTCCTTCAGTTCGAACGCATGAAAACCCCGACCGACGGTGTTTCGGCGGCCGTGGGCGCCCAGGGTATCTCGTTCGCCCGCCTGCCACCGCCCCACCGTCCGCTGGCAAGATTGGTTCGCGTGATCTCCGAATCGGTCAGCCGCCGCCGCGTGCTGCTCGCGGTGGCCGCCGCACCTCTGGCCGTTGCGTGCACCACAGAACCTCCCCCGCCTCCGCCGCCGGACCCGTTGTCGGCGCTGGCTGCGCAGGCGCGTTCGGACGCGGCGCTGGCGACGTTGCTGACGGCGGTGCCGGCCGCCGCGGAGGTCGCGAAGGCCCGTGCGGCGCACGCGCAGCTGTTGCAGGCGGAGGTGGACCGCGAGCGCCCGCCGCTGTCGTCTGCGGTGCCGCCCGTTCCCCCGACCCCGCCGCAGCCGCCGAACCCGGTCGCGGCGCTGCGCTCGGCGCTGGACGAGTCGGTGCGCGCCGCGTCGGAGGCCGTGGCTGCGCTGCCGTCCTACCGCGCGGGCCTGGTCGGGTCGGTGGCGGCGGGCTGCGCCTCGCTGCGGGAGGTGCTGGCGTGAGCACGGAGGCGGTGCAGACCGCGCTGGGCACCGAGCACGCCGCGGTGTGGACCTACGGGCTCGTATCGGCGTTCCTGGACAACCCGGCGGTCGCCGAGGGCGCGAACGCGCACCGCGCGCGCCGGGACACCACGGAGCGATGGCTGAAGGACCACAACGCGACGCCGAACCCGCCCGCCGCGGCATACCTGCCGCCGTCGCCGGTGTCGGACGGGCCGTCGGCGATCGCGGCCCTCGTCGCGGTCGAGCAGGACGCGTGCGCGGCCTGGCGCGGGGTGCTGGAGCGGACCGACGACGCGGCGCTGCGCACGAGTGCGCTGGACGCGTTGACGACGGCGGCGGTGCGGGCGACGCGGTGGCGCAAGGCCGCGGGGACCACTCCGGCGTCGATCACGATGCCGGGCGTGGCCTCCGGCTAGTTCCCGATGGAGGACGCGAGGCGGAGCGCGTCCTGGGAGACCTTCTTCATCTCCTTGTTGTGCGCGAGCGCGTCCTGGCCCTTCGTCAGCGCGTCCGACTCGACGATCACGACCTCGCGGTCGCGCACCTCGGAGGCGTACCCGCCGTTGGCCAGCGTCGTCAGCGGCGGGACGCTCACGGCCTTGTCGAGCACCAGGTCCTTGATGTTGCCGGTGCCGTTCTGCTCGGTGAGCTCCTTGAGCTTCCTGGCCTCTTCCGCGGTCTTCATCCGCACGACGGACACCGAGGAGTACACGGTGCGCCCGTCGGGCAGCTTGGCCGTGTAGAACGCCCGCGTCAGCTGGACGCACGGGGTCGCCTTCAGGAACTCCTGCGTCTTGGTGGTGGCGTGGGCGGCGCAGTCGCTGTCCTTCACCGGCTCCGGCAGCTGCGGCGAGGTGGTGAACTCGAACTCGCCCGCGGTCTTCTGCGGGGCCGCCGCCGGCTTGTCGACCGGGTCGGTGGGTTGCAGCACCCACCACACGAAGCCGGACACCACCGCCACGCCGACCAGTGCGAGCGCCCTGCCGAACCAGATCCGCTTCGGCGTCTGCGCCGACCGCTGCTGTTGTTGCTGCTGCTGCTGCTGCTGCGGGGGCAGCTCACCGCGGCGGCTGTCCATGATCGACTGCAGCTTCACGAGCTCGTCGGCCGGGTAGAGCGGAGCGGTGTCGGTCGGCCTCGGTGGGAAGCGAGGCAGGTTCTGGGTCACCTCTTCGGGTGATTCGCGTGGTTCCGACACAAGGACCCACGGTAACGGACGGCGTTCAGCTCAGCGCTGCGAGCACCCGATCAACGTCTTCGGCCGTGTTGTACAGGTGGCACGCATATCGGGTCCTACCTGCGCGAACGGACGAAACGACGCCTTCGGCGGCCGGCTCCCCCACTGAGACGATCGCCGAGCCGGTGGGCGGCAGACCCATTCCGGTGAGGAGCCGATCCGTCAGACCGACACAGTGCGCACGCACGGCCGTGAGGTCCAGCGAGGCCACCCACGGCAACGCGACCGCCGCACCGACGTGCGCGAACCACGTCGGTGACAGGTCGAACCGCCGTGCGTCCGGCCGCAGCAGCAGATCGGTGCCGTAGTTCTCACCCGTGCTGTACCAGTTCGCCGCCACGGGCCGCAGCGACTCGAGCCGGTCCGGCCGCACCGCCAGCCACGCGGCACCGCGGGGTGACATCAGCCACTTGTAGGCCACGCCGACGACGAAGTCGGCCCACTCCAGCGACAGCGGCATCCAGCCGGCCGCCTGCGACACGTCCAGCAGCACCGGTTTGCCCGACGCCCGCAGCGCGCCGAGGTCCGCGACCGCGCCGTCGGCCGACTGCACCACGCTGACCGCGACGAGGTCGCACTCGTCGATGGAGGCGGCGATCCGGTGGCCGGCCGCGACGAACGGCAGCGAGACGCTGGTGAACTCGCCCGGTTCGACGAACACCCTCGACCCGGCCGGCAGTGACTGGGCGACCAGTGACGCGAACTGCGAGACGGTGGCGCCGCACGCGACCGACGTCGCGGGCACGCCCACGAGCTGTCCAAAGGCCGCACGGGAGGTCTCGACCGCGTCGGTGAACGACGAGGACGTGTCCTGCCCGCGCCGCCAGCGTTCGTGGGCGGCGGCCACCGCGTCGGCGACGTGCCGCGGTGGCACGCCGATGGACGCCGTGTTCAGGTACCCCGGCTCGACGTCGAAGACCGCCCCGAACGCCTCACACATGGACGAGCTGCTTGCCGCGCTTGCGCCGCGCGTACACCTGCTTGCGCACCTTCGCGATCACGGTCCCATCCTGCCCGACCACGTCGGTGTCGAACCAGAGCAACGCCTTCGCGCCGGACGACGTCTGCTCCAGGACCTCGGACACGTGCTCGTCGGTCAGCCGGAACTCGGCGCGCACGGTGCCGCGGCCGGGTGCGACGAACTCGATCTCACCGGCCCGGTCCCACACCACGTGCTCGCCCTTGAGCTGGTTGAACAGCAGCAGCACCCAGAACGGGTCGGTCATCGCGAACAGCGAGCCGCCGAAGTGGGTGCCGAAGAAGTTGCGGTTCCACGGGCGCAGACGCATGCGCACGCGCGCATACCGGTAGTCCGGCGAGATCTCCTCGACGTGGACACCGGCGAACAGGAACGGCGGCCACAGGTTCATCCCGCGGCGCAGGCGGCTTGCCTTCATAAAAAACAGTGTTACACAACGTTCGCCAGACTGTCCGCAACTTCCTCCGGCGACGGCATGTGACGTATCTCCCGGGCGATCTGACCAGCGGCTTCCCGGTACCGGCCGTCCGTCAGCAGCAGCCGCGCGCAGTCCGCGATCGGCCCCGCGCTGAACGCCTGCGGCCGCACCGCAGCACCGGCCGCGACGAGGGCGGTCGCGTTGGCGGACTGGTCGGCGCCCTGCGGCAGCACCACCTGGGGCACCCCGGCGACCAGCGCGCCCAGCATCGTGCCGCTGCCGCCGTGGTGGACGACGACGTCGGCGTACCGGAGCACCTCGGCCTGCGGCAGCCACGGGTGCACCGTCACGTTCGGCGGCACGTCGGTGAGCTCGACCCGCGGCGCGGCGACCACCACTTGGACGTCGGAGAGCTTGCCGAGCCCGACGACCGCCTCGGCGAGCAGCTCGCGCGTGCCGAACGCGGTGCCGAGCGTCAGGTAGACGAGCTTGCCCGCCGTGCGCACCGGGACCTCGCCGGGCGGCGCGAACGGCACCGGCCGCAGCGGGATGCGGTCCTGCTCCAGGAAAGCCGGGTCCTGCAACGAGGGCGGGCAGATGTCGACGTGCCGCCCGCCCTCCGGCCGCACCAGCCCGATGCCGTCCGGGAACATCCGACCGAACCCGTGCCACACGGCGGGGAACCCGCGCCGCCGCGCCTCCGACACCACCTCGGGCACCGCCCAGCCGCCGACCACGAGGTCGGGCAGCAGCCGTTCCAGCTCCTGGGCGATGTCCTCGGCGTAGATCTCCCCGAACACCAGGCCCGGCCGGAACGGCCGCAGCCCGAGCTTGCCCAGCACCGGGTGCATCTCCTCGCCGACGGCGAAGTGCACCTCATGGCCGGCATCGCGCAGTGCGACCGCCAACGGGATCAACGGATAGGTGTGGCCGACGGCGGCCATGCTGGCGAACAGCACACGCATGCCGTGACGATACTGAGTCCCCATGGGAACCAACCGCGACAAGATGATCAACGGCGAGCCGTACCTGCCCGCTGACCCCGAGCTGGACGCGGACCGGCGGCGCGGCTGGCGGGAGATGGCCCGGTTCAACGCGCACGACCCGGAGGACCTCGACGGGATGTACGCGATCCTCAAGGGCTTCGTCGCGGAGATCGGCGAGGGCACGACGTTCATGCAGCGCCTGCAGATCGAGTACGGCTACAACACCCGCGTCGGCGCCAACAGCTTCATGAACTACGGGGGCGTCATCCTCGACTGCGGCCCGGTCACCATCGGCGACCACGTGATGATGGGCCCGAACGTGCAGCTGCTGACCGCGTTGCACCCGATCGAGGACCACGACGCGCGCATCGCGGGGTGGGAGACGACCGCCCCGATCGTCATCGGCGACAAGGTGTGGTTCGGCGGCGGTGTGATCGTGTGCCCGGGAGTGACCATCGGCAACAACACGGTCGTGGGCGCGGGCAGTGTCGTGACGCGTGATTTGCCTGCTCACGTGCTCGCGGTCGGCAACCCCGCGCGGGTGGTTCGTAAGATCTGAGGTCATGCGCAGCGAGGAGATCCAGGTCCGCACCGGTGCCGAGGAGGTCGTGCACGACCTCACCCGCGAGTGCGAGCGGTTCCTCCAGGAGGAGAACGGCGACGGCCTGCTGCACGTGTGGGTGCCGCACGCCACCGCCGGCGTCGCGATCATCGAGACGGGCGCGGGCAGCGACGACGACCTGCTGACGGCGCTGGAGCACGTCCTGCCCCGCGACGTGAGGTGGCGGCACCGGCACGGCACCCCGGGCCACGGCCGTGACCACGTGCTGCCCGCGCTGGTGCCGCCCTACGCGACGATCCCGGTCCTAGGCGGCGTGCTGGCGCTCGGCACCTGGCAGTCGGTCTGCCTGGTCGACACCAACGTCGACAACCCCGTCCGGACGGTCCGGCTGAGCTTCCTGGCCGGCTAGCACCAGCACCAGCCCGGCCAGCGCGATCCCGGCGAACACCCACCACGCCGTGCCCGCCGAGCCGTCGTGCCGCACCGCCCACAGGCCCTCGGTGGCGAACCGGAACGGCGTCCACGACCACAGCGCCACCCGGTAGACGGGGTTCAGCAGCTCCGGCACCTGGCCGGCCACCGCGGGCGCCATCAGGTAGAGCACGCCGAGGACGCCCATCGCGCGGATGCCGAGGTGCTTGAACAACCCGGCCTGCAGCAGCGCGAACGCACCGGCGACGGTGAAGAGGAACGCCAGCGCGCCACCGGTGAGGCCCACGCCCCACCACGCGAGCAGACCGGTCACGGACCCGACGGTGAGCACGGCGGCGGTCACCGCGGACAGGAGCCGGAACCGGGTGCCCCTGAGCAGCACGAACAGCACCCCGGCGACCATCCCGCCGATCCACAGGAGACGGCGGGTGCCTCGACCCGCACCGGCAGTCCGGCGCCCTGGGCCACCCCGGTCAGCACCTGCTGCGCGACCTGCGTGCCGGACGGGTTGACCGCGGGGTCGAGCCGGACCACGGCCTGGCCGGACATGATCTCCAGGACGCCGTAGGCCTCCCGGCCGGCCAGCAGCGCCCGCGCCTCGGCGGCGGTGACCAGCGCGGTGCGCATCGCGACCTCCATAGTTCATCATGTGTTGAATTCGATGGCCGCGACGGTACGCCGGTCACGATCTGGAAGTCAACGCTTGATGAATTAAGGGCTGTCGGGGTCACGAGGTACGGTTTCCCCGTGACTTACCCAGGTGGCGGCGGCGGGCAGGGCGGCTGGAACGAGCAGCCCGGTTGGGGTCAGCAGCAGGGCGACTACCCGACCGGTGGCTACCAGGGCAGCGGCGCCTACCCCCAGCAGGAGGGCCACGCGCAGCCGGTCGGCTACCCGCAGACCGGTGGCTTCCCGCAGCAGCACCAGGGCTACAACAGCGGGTACGGCGGCCTGGGCGTCTACGGCGGGGGCGGGTTCGACCAGCAACCGCCGAAGAAGAGCAAAACAACGTTGTGGGTGGTGCTCAGCGCGGTCGTCCTCGTGCTGCTGGTGGGCGGCGGTGTCACGACGTACCTGCTCATGAACAAGTCCGGCGACTCCGGCGCGCAGCCGACGACGTCGGCCTCGGCGTCGTCGACCCCGCCGACCACGTCCCAGCAACCCAACGGCGCCGGCACGTGCAAGGACGAGAGCTGGCAGTGCGTCCAGACCACGCTCGGCTACACCTACCAGGTGCCGAAGGACTGGACCCAGGTCGACGACCGGGTCCCGGTCGAGGGCTTCGAGGGCGTTGCGCTGTCCAGCGTGACCTCGTACGGCGACTACAAGTGCGAGGAACGCTCCTACACCAAGGGCACCAACGGCGGCGCGTTGCTGGACAAGGGCGACATCAACGCGGTCGCCACGAACTTCACCAAGGCCGTCGCCACCCAGTACTACTCGTCGGGCGGCGCCCCTCAGGTCGCGCTGACCGAGCCCAAGCCCGTGAAGATCCAGCACACCCAGAAGGACGGCAAGAAGATCGTCGTCGAGGGCGTGCAGGTCGACGCCACGGTCACGCAGACCGCGAACAAGTGCCTGGCGTCCAAGGGCATGGTCAAGGTCCTGCTGCTCAACGGCACCGGCAAGCTGCACGCGCTGGTGGTCAACGGCGACCTCGAAGGCGGGGGTGGCGGCGACAAGCCACCGCTGCTCAAGGAGACCGACCTGCAGAAGATGATCGACTCGCTGCAGCCGAACACCTGACCCCTACCGCTCGCGCGTGAACCCGTGGCTGCGCTCCACCTTCGCGACGTGCAGCGTGTAGCTCTGGTACCAGTCGTCCCGTCCGCGTTGCTGTGCCGCGCGGTGTTCGGCGTTGGTCCGCCACTGTGCGAGCGCTTCGGCGTCGCGGAAGTAGCCGACGGTGATGCCCAGCCCGCCGGGGTTCTGCGCGTGGTCGATGCCGAGGAACCCGGGAACCTCCCTGACCAGTTCCTCCATGCGCGCGTTCGTGTCGCGGTAGCCGCTCTGCTCCTGCGTGCGCACGGTGGTGAAGACCGCCACGTAGTAGGGCGGTTCGAAGGCCTGCACCGGGACCGGCGGCTGATCGCTCATGGCGTCACCGTAGGGCGGGGACACCCTGCGATCCACCGACTTTTCGCGACGTCCAGAACGCGGGAACGCCGGGCCGCGCGGTGTTCCCGCGCAGACCCGGCGTCCGGTCGTCCGACTAACCCCTGACGACGGCCACGAGGTGGTCGACGGCCTCGGCCACCAGCACCTCGACGCGCTCGCCGGAGCGGCGGTCCTTGACCTCGACGACCCCGTTCTGCAGGCCGCGGCCGATCACGAGGATCGTCGGGATGCCGATCAGCTCGGCGTCGGCGAACTTCACGCCGGGGCTCGCCTTGCGGTCGTCCAGGAGCACCTTCACGCCCTTGGCGTCGAGCTGCCGCGCGAAGTCCTCGCCGGCCGCGGTCAGCGCCTCGTCCTTGCCGGCGATGACGACGTGCACGTCGGCGGGCGCGACGTTGCGGGGCCAGATCAGGCCGCGGTCGTCGTGCGACTGCTCGGCGATCGCCGCGACCAGGCGCGAGACGCCGACGCCGTACGAGCCCATGGTGATGCGGACGGGCTTCGAGTCCGGGCCCAGCGCGTCCAGCGAGAACGCGTCGGCGTACTTGCGGCCCAGCTGGAAGATGTGGCCGATCTCGATGCCGCGCGCGGCGACCAGCACGCCCTTGCCGTCGGGCGACGGGTCGCCCTCGCGGACCTCGGCGACGTCGATGACGCCGTCGGGGGTGAAGTCGCGGCCCGCGACCAGGTCGACGACGTGGTGGTCGGCCTTGTCCGCACCCGTCACCCAGGCGGTGCCGGTGACGACGCGGGGGTCGGCGAGGTAGCGCACGCCGTTGTCCTGCAGCGCCTTCGGTCCGATGTACCCCTTGACCAGGAAGGCGTTCTTCGCGAAGTCGCCCTCCTCCAGCATCGCGACCTCGGCGGGCTCCAGCGCGGCCTCGAGGCGCTTGAAGTCGACCTCGCGGTCACCGGGGACGGCGACGGCGAGCAGCTCCCACTCCTTCGTGCCCGGCTGGCGGGTCTTGATGAGAACGTTCTTCAACGTGTCCGCCGCGGTGAACTTGCGGTCGGTGCTGGCGTTGAGGAAGTCCACCAGGCTGTCGATGGTGGGCGTGTTCGGCGTGTGGTGCACCTGCGCGGCGGGCTTGTCATCGACCGGCTGCGCGGGGGGCACGGGCGTCCGCACGGCCTCGACGTTGGCCGCGTACCCCGACTCGGTGGACTTGACGAAGGTGTCCTCACCCGTCTCGGCGACCGCGAGGAACTCCTCCGACGCCGAGCCGCCCATCGCACCGGACGTGGCGGAGACGATCACGTACTCCAGGCCCAGCCGGTCGAAGATGCGGATGTAGGCGTCGCGGTGGTCGCGGTAGGACTGGGTGAGGCCCTCGTCGGTGAGGTCGAACGAGTACGAGTCCTTCATCAGGAACTCGCGCCCGCGCAGGATGCCCGCACGGGGCCGCGCCTCGTCCCGGTACTTCGTCTGGATCTGGTACAGCGTGACCGGGTAGTCCTTGTACGAGCTGTACTCGCCCTTCACGGTGAGCGTGAACAGCTCCTCGTGCGTGGGGCCGAGCAGGAAGTCGGCGCCCTTGCGGTCCTTGAGCCGGAACAGGTTGGGGCCGTACTCCTCCCACCGGTTCGTCGCCTCGTAGGGCTCCTTGGGCAGCAGCGCGGGGAACTGGATCTCCTGCGCTCCGAAGGCGTCCATCTCCTCGCGGACGACGGCCTCGATGTTGCGCAGGACCTTGAGCCCCAGCGGCAGCCAGGAGTACCCGCCCGGCGCGACGCGGCGGACGTAGCCTGCGCGCACCAGCAGCTTGTGGCTGGGCACTTCGGCGTCCGCCGGATCCTCGCGAAGGGTGCGCAGGAACAACGACGACATCCTGGTGATCACGGTGGGTACTCCTCGTTCACGGGCTGTTGGAGCAGCCTACTGGTTGGTGCGCGCACGAACGTGCACGCGGTGCTTCCCACGGGTCCTGAGCTGCACGAACCCGAAACTGTCAGACCCGCTGAGTAGCGTCCCTGCCATGTCCCTGACCATCGCCATGATCACGATCGACACCGGCGACGCGCGCAAGCTCGCCGACTTCTGGACCGCCGCCCTGGGCACCGCGGTGCAGAACGACTGGGGCGAGTTCATCGTCCTCGCCCCGACCGCGGAGGGCGCCCCCGCACTCGCCCTCCAGCAGGTGCCGGACGTCACGCCGGGCAAGAACCGCGTCCACCTCGACTCCCACGTCCCCGACCGCCTGGCCGAGGTCGCGCGTCTGGTCTCCCTCGGCGCCACCGAGATCGGGGTGCACAGCGTCCCCGGCCTCGTCTGGTCGGTGCTGACGGACCCGGACGGCAACCAGTTCTGCGTCGGCCAGCCCGGCGAGGAGCTGTAGGCGCCACGGACGTCTCGGCGCCGGTCCGGGCCCTGGAGCTGGCCTGGGTCTGGGGCCGCCCCGGCCAGCGTCACCTCGAACCCGCTGCGCTCGTGCACGCCGAGCGCTCCGGGGTCGAGCCGGCCGCGCACCACCCCGGACCCGTGCGTTCACACGCCGAACGCCCAGGTCCGAACCGGTCGTGTCCCGCCCAGGCAGCCCTGCCGCGTCCAAGCCAGTACCCGGCTCACCCGCGCAGCCCTGCCCGCCCTGGTCCCCCGCTCCACCCGATCCGGACCCGCCCAGCAGCCCTGCCGCGCCCAAGCCGACGACCGGCCCACCCGCGCAACCCTGCCCGGCCCGGTCCCGCACTCCACCCGATCCGGACCCGCTCAGCAGCCCTGCCGCGCCCAAGCCGACGACCGGCCCACCCGCGCAACCCTGCCCGGCCCGGTCCCGCACTCCACCCGATCCGGACCTGCTCAGCAGCCCTGCCGCGCCCAAGCCGACGACCGGCCCACCCGCGCCCAGCCCTGCTCACCCGGTCCGACAAGCCGAGCCTGATCCGTCCGACCAGGCCACTCAGCCCAGCTGGTCCAGCCCAGCTCAGCCCGTCCAGCTCAGCCCAGCCCGTCCCACCCGACCCCGTCCGTCAGACGAGCTCGACCGGCACGCCGTAGTCGACCCACGTCCGCGCCACCCGGAACCCGGCCCGCTCGTACACGCCGAGCGCCCCGGTCGAGTTGGCCGTGTCGACCGACAGCCCCGCCCGCTGGTACCCCTGCGTCCGCGCCTGAGTCAACGTCCAGCTCAGCAACGCCGACGCCAGGCCACGCCCGCGGTGCGCGCTGAGGGTTCCGACGTCGCCGATCCAGAGTTCGCGGACGCCGGTCTGCTCCTCGACGGCCGGGTAGTGGCGGGCCAGCACGAAACCGACGACCGCGCCGGAACCGTTGTCCAGTGCGAGGAAGGAGGTGTCCGGCACGAACCTCTTGCTGTCCGTGAAGGACGCCGCCCACTCCTGCGGGGTGCGCTCGGTCGAGCCCCAGTGCTCGGCGAAGGTCGTGTTCACGACCCGACGGGTCTCTTCGGAGCGGTCGGGGGTGAACGGGACGACCGAGTAGCCCGGCGGGACCGGGAGCTGGGCGAGTGACTCGCCCAATGCCACCTCCATCTCGTGGAAGTGGCGGTCCGCGGTGAAGCCGAGCGACGCGCACAGTGCGACGTGGCCGGCCGAGCGGCTCTCGACCATCGTGGTCGCCACCAGCGGTACGGCCGGGTGGGTGGCCAGGTGCAGCGTCCGGGCCATGGACATCATGCGCGGCAACAGCTCCCGGCCGATGCCGCGGCGGCGGAACGACGGGTGGACCATCCCGTCGATCCGCAGGCGGTGGACGTCGGCGGGCTTCGCGCGCGGCTCGAGCAGGCCGTAGGCGACGAGCTCGGAGCCGGCCAGCACGGCGAGCGAGGACGTCGGCAGGTCCGCCTTGGCGAACGACTGGGCGAAGTCCTCTTCGGACAGCAGTTCGCCGGTGTCGTCGGCGGCTTCCGCTGCCGTGCACAGCGCGGTGACCGCGGGGATGTCCGCGGTGGTGAGCGCGCGCCACACGAGTTCCACGACGGTCGAAGCTACGCGGAGGTGATGCCCGCAACAACTGAATAACACGTTGCCCGGCAGCGCGTGCGGGGCCATGCTGCCCGACGATGACGACTCCAGAGATCACGCCGCTGTACGACGACGTCACGTTCCACGGACCGCTGTCTGCGGACAGGGCCGCGCGCCTGGTCGACTCGCTGCTGCCGCTCGACGGCGGGCACGTGCTCGACCTCGGGTGCGGGTGGGCGGAGCTCCTGCTGCGCACGCTCGAGGCCGCGCCCACCGCCACCGGCACCGGTGTCGACCTCAAGGAGGACGACATCGCGCACGGCCGCGCCAACGCCGAACGGCGCGGGCTGTCCGGGCGGGTGAGCCTGCACGTCGCGGACGTGGCCCGGTGGCAGCCGGACCGCCCGGCCGACGCCGTGATCGTCAACGGCGCCACCCAGGTGTGGGGCGGAGACCCGTTGCAGCACACCGAGAACGCGCTCGTCGCGGCCAAGGGACTGCTGCGCCCTGGCGGGAGGTTGTTGCTGGGCGAGGGTTTCTGGGAGCGGGAACCGACGAGCGCGCAGCTCGCCGCCATGCCGGTTCCGCGCGACCAGTACCGCTCGCTGGCCGGGCTGGTCGACCACGCGCTCGGCCACGGTTACCGGCTGCTCGCGGCGGAGCAGGCGAGCCTCGATGAGTGGGACGTCTTCGAGAACGGCCACGGACTGGCCTGGGAACGCTGGTTGCGCGCCAACCCGGACTCCCCGCACGCCGAGGAGGTCAGGGCCAGGGCCGACCGGCAGCGCACCTACCGGCTGCACGGCTGGCGGGGCGTGCTCGGCCTCGCCTACCTGACGCTGCAGGCACCCTAGGCGGCCGGCGGGCCGACGAAGCCGCGCCGCACGCACCATGACCAGGTCGGCTGCGTCCCGACGGGCCGACCGTCCACGCCGTCCGGAGGCGCCACGCAGGTCCGGCGGTTCCACGGCGTTGGCCTAGGCTTGCGAACCGTGCTGGTGCTGCTTCCCCCGTCGGAGACCAAGGCGATCGGCGGCGACGGCGCGCCGCTCGACCTCGACGCGCTGTCGTTCCCCGAGCTCAACCCGGTGCGCGACAAGCTGGTGTCCGCGCTGGCTGATCTCGCGGCGGACGTCCCGGCGAGCCTCAAGGCGCTCGACATCTCCGAGCGGCAGGTCGACGAGGTGCACCGCAACGCGTCCCTGCGCACGTCGGGAACCACGCCCGCACTGCTGCGCTACACCGGCGTGCTCTACGACAACCTCGACTTCCCCTCGCTCCGCAAGGCCGAGAGGGAACGCGCCTACCAGCGGCTCGCGGTCGCGTCCGCGCTGTTCGGGGCGGTGCGCGGCGGTGACCCGGTGCCCGCGTACCGGTTGTCCGGCGGCAGCGCCCTGCCCGACCACGGCAGCCTGCGCACGCTGTGGAAGCCCTCGCTGGAGCCGGTGCTGAGGGAGGCGGACGAGTTCGTCGTCGACCTCCGTTCCGGCGCGTACTCCAGCCTCGCGAAGATCCCGCACGCCGTCGTCGTCCGGGTGGTCACGAGCGAAGGCAAGGTCGTCAGCCACTTCAACAAGGCGCACAAGGGGCTGCTCGCGCGCGCCATCGCGAAGTCCAGCGCGGAGCCGGCGGACCTGAAAGGCCTGGTCAAGCTCGCGCGGAAGGCCGGGTTGACCATGGTGCCGACGGGCGAGAAGACGGCCGACCTGATCACGGCGTAATTCGGTTGCGGGCACCGGGCCCGCACGGCAGACTCTTCCCCGAAGCGTGACAACGGAGCTGGATCGAGGAGGTGCGACATGTCAGAGCCTGTCTTTGGGCGCGGCACCGCACTCGCGACCCGTCCAGCCGCCCTTCGCGCCTGATCAGCACCGTTTGATCGCAGAGCGCCAGTGGGGCGGTCACCTTCAGCTCTTGGGAGACCCTACCGTGCGCGAGCACGATCTCTACGAACGTTACGAGTCTGCTTTCGAAGGCGCCGACGACACCATGCGGCGCAAGGGAAAGCGCACCACCAAGCGCGGCGACGACGCGGAGCCCACCCGTCGCGGCCGCATGACCGAGGCCGAGAAGGTGCGCGTCGCGCGAGTGCGCGAGGACCAGCTCAGCACGGCCGACACCCCCGAGGACGGCGACCGCTGGTCCACGTGGGGCGACGCCGAGCAGGGCCCGAAGCCGCACCCGAGCTGGCTCATCACCGAGCTGGCCGCTGTGGACCGCGAGCTCGGCATCGTGAAGACCGGCAAGGAGGCGGACGTCTTCCTGCTGGAACGCGCGATCGGCGAGCGGTCGAGCCTGCTCGCCGCCAAGCGCTACCGCAGCAACGACCACCGGATGTTCCACCGCGACGCGGGATATCTGGAGGGTCGCCGGATGAAGAAGTCCCGCGAGATGCGGGCGATCCAGAACCGCACCGCGTTCGGGCGCAACCTGATCGCGGAGCAGTGGGCGGTCGCGGAGTTCGCCGCGCTCACCCAGCTGTGGCAGATCGGCGCGCCCGTGCCGTACCCGGTGCAGCGCAGCGGTACCGAGCTGCTGCTGGAGTTCATCGGGGACGCCGAGGGCAACGCCGCGCCGCGGCTCGCCCAGGCGCGCCCGGACGAGGACGAGCTGCTCGACCTGTGGCGGCAGCTGGTCGCGACGCTGATGACGCTCGCGGAGGCGGGCCTGACGCACGGCGACCTGTCCGCGTTCAACCTGATGGTCCACGACGGCCGGTTGATCATGATCGACCTGCCGCAGGTGGTGGACCTGGTCGCGAACCCCCGCGGCGTGGAGTTCCTCGACCGCGACGTCCGCAACATCTGCGGCTGGTTCGCCGCGCGCGGCCTGCCACCGGAGATCGGTGAGCCGTCCGCGCTGGTGGCGACGCTGCTGGACGTGGCGGGTATGGGGTGACTCACCTTGCGCGCCCGGCCGTGTCCAACGACACTGCCGGGCGCGCCGGTCACTCGCACTGATCAGCTAGACTGTAAGAGCACCGATGCAGGCTTGACCGCCGTTGACCGGTGCGTCCACCTACTCATTCAGGCGTGCACACCACGCCGGGCTCGTCCTTGTGAACTGGCACCGCGACAAGCGCGGGGCAGCCTTGAGACGTGCCATGTCTCGGAGGTTTGTTTTGCCATCAATGTCCGAAGGCCGTTCCGAGCGCGCACAGAGCCGCAGGTCACCGCGGCGCCGCTCGGGTCGCCAGGGCAACTCCTCACGCCCGCAGCAGCGGGTCGAGGAACCGATCGTCGCCGAGCACTTCGAGAGCACGCTGCCGGAAGGCCCGCTGCCCTCGTTCGCCGAGCTCGGCCTGGCTGACGCGCTGATCAAGTCGCTCGTCGCCAACGACATCACCGCACCGTTCCCCATCCAGGCCGCCACCCTGCCCGACGCGATGTCGGGCCGGGACATCCTCGGCCGTGGCCAGACGGGCTCCGGCAAGACGCTGGCGTTCGGCCTCGCCATGCTGACCCGCCTCGCGGGCGGCCGCTCCACGCCGCACAAGCCGCGTGGGCTGATCCTCGTCCCGACCCGCGAGCTCGCGATGCAGGTGGAGACGGCGCTCATGCCGCACGCCCGCGCGCTCAACATGTGGTGCCGCGTGGTCGTCGGCGGCACGTCGTTCCCGCGCCAGATCGACCACCTGCGCCGCGGCGTCGACCTGCTGATCGCCACGCCGGGCCGGCTGTCCGACCACGTCCGCCAGGGGACCTGCGACCTGTCCCAGGTCGAGATCACCGCGCTGGACGAGGCCGACCAGATGGCCGACATGGGCTTCATGCCCCAGGTCCGCGCGATCATGGACCTGACCCCGCAGGACGGCCAGCGCCTGCTGTTCTCCGCGACGCTCGACGGCGACGTGGACAAGCTGGTCCGCCAGTACCTGCACAACCCGGTGACGCACTCGGTGGCCCCGGCCACCGCGAGCGTCACGACGATGGACCACCACCTGCTGTTCGTGTCCGCCGAGGACAAGCAGAACGTGGTGACCGAGGTGGCCGCGCGCGAGGGCCGCACGATCATGTTCGTGCGCACCAAGCACCACGTCGACCGCCTGGCCAAGAAGCTGCGCTCGGTCGGCGTCCACGCCGGCGCGCTGCACGGCGGCAAGGCCCAGAGCGCCCGCACCCGCGTGCTCGGCGAGTTCCGCGAGGGCACCACGCCGGTCCTGATCGCGACGGACGTGGCCGCCCGCGGCATCCACGTGGACGACGTCTCGCTCGTCGTGCACGTCGACCCGCCGGCCGACCCGAAGGACTACCTGCACCGCGCGGGCCGCACCGCGCGCGCCGGCCAGTCCGGCACGGTCGTCACGCTGGTCACCCACGACCAGCGCCGCGCCGTCCAGGGCATGGCCGCTCGCGCGGGCATCCGCCCGGAGAGCACGAAGGTCCGCCCCGGTGACGAGGACCTGATCCGCATCACCGGTGCCCGCCTCCCGAGCGGCGAGCCGGTCGTCGAACGCGAGAAGCCCGCCCGCCGCTCCGGCGGCAGCGGCCGTCGCTTCGGCGCCCCCGCGGCCGGTGGCCGCGGCGAGTTCCGCGGCGGCTCCGGTCGCCGCTCCGAGGGCGGCGAGTTCCGCAGCGCCCCGCGCCGCCCAGCCGGCGAAGGCGGCGGTCCCCGCCGCGGCGGCAGCACCACCGGGCGCCCGCGCCGGGCGCCGCAGCACTGATCGGCTGATCTGACGAGGGCCGATTCCCCGGGTTGGGGAGGCGGCCTTCGTCGTCGGCGGTCAGCTCGCCCGGGCTGGCTGCCGCGGACGTGGCACCGCAGCTCCGGTCGGAGGGCTGTTCTTGGCGTTGACGGGCAGTCATTCGTGCCGCCCTGCCGACCTGTTGATTTGACGAGGGCCGCCTCTCCGGTCGGGAAGGCGGCCCTCGTCGCGTGCCGAGTTGTCCACAGATCGCCGAACGGTGGGTTGACACGGCCGGATCTTGGTTAGGTTGAGTGGAGGTGGGTGGTCTGCCCCCAGGGAGGGCGGGGCCCTGCCCTGCGCGAGTTTTGACTTGCGGGACCTTGCTTGCGCGGTCACCGGGCTACAGGCCTGGCTCGCGCCGTCACCGGGCTGAGAGCCTGGCTCGCGCGGTCGTGAGCTGCGGGCCCGAGTCGCGCCGTCACCGGGCCGCGGGCCAGATTCGAGCCATCGCTGAGCTGCGAGTCCGACTCGCGCCGTCACCAGGCCGCAGGCCCGACTTACGCCGTCACCAGGCCGCAGGCCCGACCTGCGCGGTCGCGCCGCCGGGTCAGCAGTGCGCAGACGCTGGCCACCCAGCCGTGTTCAGCCGGTCGGCGCGCTGGTGAGCGGAGTGGTCGCGAGCGAATTCAAGTGACCGGCGCCGTGGGCCGTCGCGGCGCAGGAACCGGTGGACCTGCGGGGCCCACCGGTCGAGCGGCGTCGAGCGGCGTCGAGCGAGAACCCGGCTAGGCGGGCGCGATGTCGGCCACCGGGCCGACCACGATGATCGCCGGCGGGCGCACTCCCCAGGCCACGACGTCCGCGCCCAAGGTTTCCAGAGTGGACCGGTACACGCGCTGTGCGGAGGTGCTGCCCTCCTGCACGACGGCGACGGGCGTGCTGCCGGGGCGGCCTTCCATCAGCGCCGTGGCGAACGCACCCGCGCGTTCGACGGCCATCATCAGCACGACTGTGCCCTGCAGCCGTGCGATGGCGGGCCAGTCGACGAGGGAGCGCGGGTCGTCCGGTGCCACGTGACCGGAGACGACGACTACCTCGTGTGCCACCCCTCGGTGCGTCACGGGTACACCGGCCAACGCGGGCACACCGAACGCCGACGTCACGCCGGGTACCACGGTCACCGGGATGCCGGCCTCGGCGCACGCGAGCAGCTCCTCGAAGCCGCGGCCGAAGACGTACGGGTCGCCGCCCTTCAGGCGGACGACGAACTTGCCCTCCTTGGCGCGGTCGACGAGCGTCTGGTTGATGAAGTCCTGCGTCGCCGCGCGACCGTAGGGAATCTTGGCCGCGTCCACGACCTCGACGTGCGAGGGCAGTTCCTCCAGCAGTTCGCGGGGGGCGAGGCGGTCCGCGACCACCACGTCCGCCTGGGCCAGCAAGCGCTTGCCCTGCACCGTGATCAGCTCGGGGTCGCCGGGGCCGCCGCCGACCAGGGCGACGCCGACCGGCGGGGTGGACTGGTCGGCGATCCGGCCGTCGCGCAACGCCGCCACGACGCCGTCGCGCACTGCTGCCGAACGGCGGTGCTCACCGCCGGCGAGCACGCCGAGCACCATGCCGTCGTGCGAGCCCACGGCCGGTGTGACCGCCGTGCCCTCCACGGCGATGTCCGCGCGCACGCAGAACACGCGCTGTGCGAGCGCCTCTTCGCCGATCTGGGCGTTCACCTCGATGTCCGACGTGCACGCCAGCACGTACCAGGCGCCTTCGACGTCCCCCGGCTCGAACAGCCGCTCGTGCCACGTCAGCTCCCCCGCGTCGACCATGCCCTGCACGGCGGGGGTCACGACGGGCGAGACGAGCTCGACGACGGCGCCGGAGGCGATCAGGCGGGGCAGGCGCCGCTGGGCGACGGTGCCTCCGCCGACCACGAGGACGCGCCGGCCCCGGAGATCGAGGCCAACCAGGTAGTGCTGTTCAACGGGCATGCGTAGAAGCATCCACACGAGACCGGCCGTGTCCAGCCGAAGGGAACATGGTCACAGGCGCAACAGCTCGAAAGACGTCGCCAGGACGCCGCCGAACCGCTGGCCGACGGCCTCCGCCATGCCGCGCAGGAACGGTTCCGGCTCGGCCATGTCCCCGCTCAGCGCATCGAGATACGCCTTGTGGGCGCGCAAAGACTCCACGGAAGCGTCGAACGAGCCGGTGATGTCCACGGCGTGCGTGGCCATCGGCGAGGATGCCGCCGCCACGTACCGGACGCCGTTCCACGGCTCGATGTCCAGATCCCGGAACACCCACCGGTTGCCCGCGTCGCGCACGGCGTCGACGGCGGCCCGGCCGACCGCGATGTGGTCGGCCATGTTGAGGTTTCCGCTCGGCCACGTTTCGCGGAAGTTACCGGTGATCACGAACTCCGGCCGGTGCCGGCGGATCGCGGCCGCGATGTCGCGCCGCAGCGGCAGCCCGTACTCGATCATGCCGTCCGCGTGGTCGAGGAACTCGACCTCGGTCACGCCGACGGCCGCGCAGGACGCGATCTGCTCCTCGACCCGCAACGGCGCGCACTCCTGCGGTGAGAGCGAGTCGATGCCCGCCTCACCGCGGCACGCGAGCAGGTACGCGACCTTCTTGCCCTGGGCGGTCCACCGCGCGATGGCGCCCGCACCGCCGTACTCCATGTCATCGGGGTGGGCGACGACGACCAGCGCGCTCGCCCAGTCCTCCGGCATTGCTTCCAGATCCGTCATCCGGGCAGCATACGACCGCGCACCCCGGGTCCACTGTGGACGCGGGGTGCGCGGTGGCGAAGTGCTTACAGCTGAGCGGTGATCACCGAGTTGTACGGCGCGATCCGCGCGTACACGCCGGGGTAGCCGGCGCCGGCGCAGCCGCGGCCCCAGGACGTGGCACCGATGAGCTTGCCGCCGTAGACCAGCGGGCCACCGGAGTCGCCCTGGCAGGTGTCGACGCCGCCCTGCGGGAAGCCCGCGCACACCATGGAGGTGTTGCTGTACTGCGAGTACGCGGTCTTGCAGGTCGAGTCGGACGTCAGCGGCACGTTCGCCTGCAGCAGGTAGCGCGACGCCGAGCCACCGGAGGACGTGGTGCCCCAGCCGAGGATCAGCGCGGAGTTGCCCGCGGCGTACAGCGCGGTGTCGGACGGCGTGGCGAGCGGCAGGGTCGCCGAGCTGATGTTGCGGTCCAGCGTCAGCACGGCCACGTCGTAGCCGGCGGTCGCGGTGGTGTAGCTCGGGTGCGACCAGATGCGGGTCACGTTCGCGACGGTGCCCGCGGTGCTCTGCTTGTCGTCACGGCCGTGCACCACGCGGGTGCTGGAGGCCGAGCGGCCGGCGACGCAGTGGGCGGCGGTGACGACCTTGTTGGCCTTCACCAGCGTTCCGCCGCAGAACTGCGAACCGGTGGTGGAAGCGAGGTAGACGACCCACGGGTAGGTCGCCGTGCTGGCGCGCGTACCACCGACGATCATCGGCGAGACGTCGTCGGCGTTGGCTGCGGGAGCCGTGAAGAAGATGCTCGCGAGAGCGGAGACCACGACAGACAAGATCAGGCGACGCAGGGTTTTCGCCATGTTGCCAGTCCTTCCCGATGACGCTGTGTGTGCAGGGTGTCCAGCGGCGGCACACACAGCGTCACGCCCGGGATCGAAGTGGCACAACCGCCACTAGTCGGACATGTCCGGCTTCACAGTTGACTCACGCGATGCCGCGCGCGGTGAACGCGGCCTGGACGGTGGCGGCGTCCTTGTCGCCGTAGAGCTTCTTCGCCGCGGCGACCGTCGCCTTGGCAGCGGCCGCGAACGTCGTCGAGGGGGCGTAGGAGAACTGGCCCTCCAGCACGATCTTCGCCGCCTTGTCGCGGCCGAACGCCTTGTAGACGTCGAACAGCGCCCGCGACCAGATCTGGCCGTCGAAGTGGACCTCGCCCTTGCGGTCGGCGTACTTCAGCTCGGTGTCGGTGCGGCGCAGGCAATGCGGCGTCTCGGTCGTGTACGCCGTGGCGTCCCAGTCCATGATGCACGCGAGCGGCGTCGTGGCCGTGTCCTTCGCGTCGCGCGAAGACATGATCAACGCCCACCAGTCGCCGAAGCCCTCACAGATCGAGCCCGCCTCCGTGGTGGAACCGAAGCCGGGCACCTGGGCGTCCTGGATCGCGTGGCCGAGCTCGTGCCACACCACCTCGACGTCCTCGGCGTCGTCCACACCGCCGGTGCCGAACGTGATCTGGTCCTTCGACGGGTCGTAGAACGAGTTGTCCTCGGTGAGGCCGATCGTGGTGATCTTCTGCGCCTCGTTGTTGACGTTCGTGAACCCGAGGCCCTGGATGTACTTCTGCGCCTCGGTCACGCCCCAGTACGCGTTGACCTGTTCGAAGAGGTCGTTGGCGCGCGTGTACTCGAACTTGTTCGCCTTGCTGTAGGCCAGCTTGCTCTTCGGCCCGGTCAGCGTCGCGTACTTGCCCCTGAGGTAGCCGGAACCGTCCAGGTGGGACAGCGTCACCGACCGGTAGGCCGCGGCGGGCACGGCGGAGTCCGCGTCGTCGGCGTCGGTCAGGTTCTGGTTCTGCAGCGCGGAGACGGGGTTCGGGCTGAACACCTTGCCGGTGCCGTCCGCGTGCTTGACCAGGCTCTCGGTCCGCACGACCGCGCCGGTCTCCGCGTGCACCAGCGTGCGCTCGGACCCCTTGCCGTTGTCCGAGATCACCTCGTAGACCAGGCCCGTCCCCGGCAGGACGGTCAGCTTCGCCGTCTCGGGCACACCGGCGGACCTCGTCCGCGCGTCCTCGGCGGTGACGGCGGGCGTGAGGTCGACGGCACCCACGGCGATGCGGCCGTCGTCCACGGTCTTCGCGCCGGTCGCCTTGTCGACGTGCTCGACGTAGTAGGCGCCCAGCACCGGTTTGCCGTCGAAGGTCTGCTCGTACCAGGTGTGCGTGGCGGTCAGCGAGTCGCGCACGGCGAGCAGGCGCAGGCCGTCCTTCGGGGCAGCGGCGGCGGCGTTGATCGTGAGCATGGACAGGGCGACACCTGCTGTGCAGGCGACCGCGACGAGACGACGGGCTCTCATGTCGCTCTCCAGTGCATCCGGGCCCGGCAGGGTGGGCCGTGTGCATGGCGACGCTAATCCGCAAATCTTCTGGGCAGACCCTACGAAAGAAGGAAAAACGCTACTGTTCCCACACTCCGGGAACAACAACTACGTCGGCTTCGACCGGATTGTCCAGCGTTGGTCCAGTTCCGAACGCGACGTGCGCGACCGCAGCGCCGCCCTCCGCGAGCTCCGGCGCACCATCGGCACGCGTCTGGGTGCCCGGCCGCAGCAGAGCGGCCACCGCGTGCACGGCCTCGGGCGTGCCCACGACGACCGCGGCCCGCCGGATCTCCGCCTCCGCACGCGGCGTGCGCTGCTCGGCGCCGCCGGGACCGAGGCCGACGAGCGCGAGCCGGCCGCGCGGCAGCACCCGTGCCGCGGCCACGGTCACGTTGTCCCGCTTGAACTTCTCCGCGGCGAGCTCGACCGGTGCGCCGTGCGCGACCTGCCGTGCGCCGCACAGCGCCGCCGCCTCCGCCACGCTCGCGGTGCCCAGCGAGTTGCGCACCACCGAGCTCGGGTTCGGCACACCGACCGCGTTGAGCTCCTCGGCGCTGAACGTGATCAGGTCGGCCGTGTCGCCGTGCCAGAAACCCCAGTCCTCCACCGCGTCCACGATGCCGGGCTCGTCCGCTTTGACGTCGACCGTCGCGAACGCCTTGATGGCGCGCAGGTCCAGGCCGCCCTGCGCGTCCAGCTCGGCCAGCGCGGCACCCACGCTCGTGGCCGACGCACCCCGCGTCGACCCCACGCCCACGACGAGCGTGCGCGGCACGATCCGCAGCACGTTGTCCTTCGGCGCGGCGGCGCGGTCGTCGATGACGATCACCCACGCGGCGTCCTCGTCGGCCGACACCACGTTCGCCGACAGCGCGGGCAGCGGGAAGCTCAACGGGTTGCGCAGCACCACCTTCTCGCCCGACTCGATGGCCGCCGCGCACGCGGCGACGTCGCCGTCGGCCGTGGCGTCGAGCTGCTCGACGAGCTCGTCCAGCACCGAGTCGATCGACGGGCCGGTCGTGACGACGGCGGTGCGGTTCAACGCGTCCGCGACGCGCCACGCCAGGTCGTCCGCGGCACCGGCGAGCGCCACCGCGAACCCGGCGTCCACGCACACCACCGCGGGGTCGGTCCGCTTGTCCCGCAACAGGGGCGCGATCAACCGGACAGCGGTTCCCGCGTCGAGGAACAGCACGAGCGCGTCGAGCCGGTCCCACAGCCGGTGCACAGCGGGCCGGATCGGCCCGTCCGGCACCACGGCGTCCGAGCCCAGCACCCCGGCGAGGTCGGCCGCGTCACCGCGCTGGGCCGTCCCCGCGAACACACCGATCACGGCCGGACTCCCCGCACCACGACACCGCCGCCCACCCACGACATCACTTCTTGGTTCCCCACACCACGGTCACCGGCGCCGCGGCGCCGAAGCCGGAGTCGAGCAGGCGGGAGGCGGTCAGCTGCACGCCCTCCACCTCGTACCCGGCCGCCCGCAGCGCGTCCCGCGCCGGCACGACCTCGTCCACCCGCTCGGCGACCACGACCACGCGCCGCGCGTTCACCGCCGCGCACGCCCTCACCTCGGGCAGCGACCCGCGGCCGACGAACACCGCCTCCGGGCGCGGTAACGCCGTCGTGTCCAGCCCGGCCTCCTCCACGCGCACGTCCACGCCGTGCGCGGAGGCGTTCGCGATGATCCGCACGCACTCCACCGGGTCCGGTTCCACCGCCACGACCGCGGCACCGAGCCGTGCGCACTCCACGCCGACCGCGCCGGAGCCCGCGAGCACGTCCCACACCAGCACACCGGGCCTGGGCGCGAGCACGGCCAGCACGAACGCGCGGACCTCGGCGCCCAGCACCCGCGTCCTGGTGGAGAACGCGTCCTCGGGCAGCGCCCACCCGGTGCCGCGCAGGAACTCGGTGTCCGCCAGGCACAGCACGGCCTCCGGTGCGATCCAGCGCCGGGTGACCGCATCCTTCGGGTCCACTGTGGACAGCTCACCGACGTCGGCGACCACGAGCGTGCGCCGCCAGCCGGCCAGTCCCGCACCGATCTCGGCCGGACCGGCGCCGGCCGCCACCTTCACGATGACGGCGGACCGGGCGCGGCACAGGTTCAGCGCGGGCCGCAGGCCGTCGGCGGCGTCCACGACCTCGACGCCGGGCCGGCCCGCCGCTTCCCGCAGCTCCTCGACGAGGGCTGACATCAGTTGGCGCGCTTGGGCTTGCGGGCGGTGGACCGGCGCTTGGGCGGGTTCGAGGTCGAGGCCTGCACCGTCGGCGGCTTCGGCGTCGCGGCAGCGACCACGGTCAGCTTCGGCTTGGGCTTCTGCGAGGACTCCTCAGCCTGCTTGCGCACGGACTGCTGGAGCTCCTCCACCGCGTTCCAGGCCGGGTTCGGCTCGGCGGAGGTCGGTGGGGCGACCGGGACGGCGGGAGCGGGCACCGGCTCGTCCGCACGCGTCGCGATGCGCGAGGCGGCCCTGCGCGACCAGCGGGTCGGGCGGGCGGTGCGGGCCGGTTCGTCGGCGGCGGCCGCGGTCGCGGACTGGCGGCGGGCCGGTGCGGCCTTCACCGCGGCGCCGACCAGGAAGAGCGTCGGGCGGTACAGCTTGTGCTGCTTCACCACCGCCTCCAGCTCGCCGACCGTGGTGTGCACGACCAGCTCGTCGGCCTGGCTCACCTTGTACGCGACGACGACCGGCGTCTCGGCGGTGTAGCCGCCCTCCAGCAGCTGCTCCACGAACTGGCCGGTGCGCGCACCGGAGACCGTGGCCGCCATCGTGGTCTGCAGTGCGGCGAACTCGCGGACGCCCTCGCTGCCCTCCGGCGCGAGGAACACCGCGGAGGAGGCCTCGGTCAGCGTGATCTCGCGGCCGATCCGCGCGGCAGCGGCGGCGACGACCGACACGCCCGGCACGACCTCGACCTCCAGGCCGAGGCGCTGGCACAGGTCGTGCTGCTCCTGCACTCCGCCACCGGTCGCGGCGTCGCCCGCGTGCAGCCGCACGACCTTCAGCCGCGCGGCGGCGGCACGGCGGTACAGGTCGGTGATCTCCTCCGCGGTGACGCGGGAGAAGTCGACCAGGTCGGCACCCTCGCGCGCGTGCTCGCGGACGCACTCGGCCTCGACCGCGCTGGGGGCCCAGACGACGACGTCGGCCTCGGCGATGCGGCGCGCGCCGCGGAGGGTGATGAGGTCGGCGGCACCCGGACCGGCGCCGACGAAGGAAACCCGACCGGTCGTCGTCACGACAGCTCCACAGGGGTTGGACGAAAGGCTTAGGCGAAGACCGTACCGCCTGCCGAACCCGCCACGAACGGGTGGCAGGACCGCACGAACCTGGCCACCGCCTCCGGGTCGCCGGCCGGGTGCGTGTGCAGGTACGAGGCGTGCACACCGCCGACGACGAACCCCTCGGCCACCGGCCGGTTCTCGACGCCGCGCCAGTGCCACGCGGGCGGCAGCGAGTGCGGTGTGGACAGCTGGGTGCGGTGGAACTCGTGGCCGGTCACGCGACCGCCCGGCGGGTGCAGCGACGAGCCGGTGGCCGCGACGGCGTCGCGGTAGCCCAGGGTCAGCTTCGGCGTCATGAAGCCCTCCGCGTCGAGCACGCCGCACATCTCGTGCCCGTCGAGCGAGCGCGCGAGGTACAGCAGCCCGCCGCACTCGGCGTGCACCGGCGCGCCCGAGCGGGCGAACCGCGCGACCGCCTCGCGCAGCGGCGCGTTGGCCGACAACGCCTCCGCGTGCTGCTCGGGAAAACCACCCGGCAGCACCAGACCGGCGGTGCCCTCGGGCAACCGGTCGTCGCGCAGCGGGTCGACGACGGCGACAGCGGCACCGGCCGCCGCCAGCACCTCGGCGTGCTCCGCGTAGCCGAACGTGAACGCCGCCCCGCCGGCCACCGCGATCACCGGTTCCCCGCGGACGGCCTCGACCTGCGGTTCCCACGGTGCCACGGCCATCGCCGGCACCGACGACGCCAGCGCGCGCACCGCGTCCAGGTCGACGTGTTTGGCCACCGCGGCGGCGATCGCGTCGACCGCGGAGACCGCCTCGCTGCCGTGCTCGGCCGCCGTCACGAGCCCCAGGTGCCGTGAGGGCAACGAGAACTGCGCGTCGCGCGGCAGCACGCCGAGCACGTCCAGGCCGACCTCGTCGCACGCCGACCGCAGCACCTGCTCGTGGCGCTCCGACCCGACCTGGTTGAGGATCACGCCGCCGAGCCGCACGGTCGGGTCGTAGCCGCGGAAGCCGTGCAGCAGCGCCGCGAGCGACCGGCTCTGCCCCCGCGCGTCGACCACGAACAGCACGGGCGCGCCGATCAGCTTGGCCACGTGCGCGGTCGAGCCGATGCCCGCGGTGTCGACGCGGCCGTCGAACAGGCCCATCACGCCCTCGACCACGGCGAGGTCGCAGCCCCTCGACCCGTGCGCGAACAGGCCGGCGATGCGGTGCTCGCCGACCAGCACGGGGTCGAGGTTGCGGCCGGGCCGCCCGGTCGCGAGCCCGTGGTAGCCGGGGTCGATGTAGTCGGGTCCCACCTTGAACGGCGCGACCCGCGACCCGGCCCTGCGCAGCGCGGCCATCAGGCCCGTCGCCACCGTGGTCTTGCCGCTGCCCGACGCGGGTGCGGCGACGACCAGCCGGTTCACCACTCGATCCCCCGCTGGCCCTTCTGCCCCGCGTCCATCGGGTGCTTGACCTTGGTCATCTCGGTCACCAGGTCGGCGGCGTCCACCAGCTGCTGCGGCGCGTACCGGCCGGTGATCACGACGTGCTGGTGGCCCGGCCGGTTGACCAGCACCTCCACCACCTCGTCGACGTCGATCCAGCCCCAGTGCAGCGGGTAGGTGAACTCGTCGAGCACGTAGAGGCCGTGGCGTTCGGTCTCCAGCCGGCGGCGGATCTCCTGCCAGCCCTCCAGCGCGGCGGCGGAGTGGTCCTCCTCGGTGCCCTGCTTGCGGGACCACGACCAGCCCTCGCCCATCTTGTGCCACTCGACCGCGCCGCCCTCGCCGGTCTCGTCGTGCAGCCGGCCGAGCGCCTTGAACGCGTTCTCCTCGCCGACCTTCCACTTGGCGGACTTCACGAACTGGAACACGCCGATGTCCCAGCCCTGGTTCCAGCCGCGCAACGCCAGGCCGAACGCCGCCGTCGACTTCCCCTTCATCTCACCGGTGTGCACCATCAGCAACGGCCGGTTGCGCCGCTGTCGCGTGGTGAGGCCGTCCTGCGGCACCGCGGTGGGTTGTCCCTGTGGCATTGGGTCTCCTCCCTAGGCGGCGCGGACGACGCCGGCGAGGTGGTCGGCGCTGAGCTGGTCGAGGCGGACGCAGGTGCCCCGCAGGGCGTCGGCGACCTTGGCCGCGAGCCCGAGCCTGATGTGGCCCTGTTCGCAGTCCACGACGACGACAGCGGTCTGTTCGAGCAGCGCGGCGGCCTTGAGCGCGTCCTTCGTGGGGTCGCCGCCGAGACCGGACGACGTGGCGCGGCCGTCGGTCAGCAGCACCACGAGCGGGCGCTTGCGGGGATCGCGCAGCCGTTCGATCTCGAGGAGCTTGTGCGCCTTCAGCAGTCCGTCCGCGAGCGGGGTGCGGCCGCCGGTGCGCATCTTCTTGAGACGCGTCGCGGCGGCGTCGACCGAGGTGGTCGGCGGCAGCGCCACCTCGGCCTGGTTGCCGCGGAACGTCACCACGCCGACCTTGTCGCGGCGCTGGTAGGCGTCGCGCAGCAACGAGATCACCGCGCCGCTGACCGCCGACATCCGCTTCTGCGCGGCCATCGAACCCGAGGCGTCCACGACGAACAGGACGAGGTTCGACTCCTTGCCCTCGCGGACGGCCTTGCGCAGGTCGCCCGGCACCAGCTTGAGGCCGGCACCGGTGCGCCCGCGGTCGTGCTGGTGCGGTGCCGCGGTGGCAAGGGTGTCGACGAGGTGCAGCCCGCTTCCGTCCACTGTGGAGGAACGCACGACCCGGCCGGTGCGCGCGCGTGCCCGCGACCGCTTGCCAGGAGCGCCTTCGCCGACGCCGGGCACCTCCAGCAGCCGGGCCTTGAACGCGGGCGACGGCTCGGGTGCGGGCCGGTCGCCCTGCGCGTTCCCGTTCCCCTTGGGACCGTCCTGCGGTTCGGGCAGCTCGCCGCCGCCGGGGCCGTCGTCGTCGGGGCCGTCGGTGGGATCGGGTTCCTGGTCCTCTGGCTCTCGGGCGTGCTCGGCCGCCTGCCGCATGGCGTCCTCGAGCTGCTGCTCCTCGATGCCCGGCTCGTCGAACGGGTCGCGCCGGCGCCGGTGCGGCAGCGCGAGCCGCACGGCGACCTCGACGTCGGTCTCCTCGACCTCGGCGGCACCGCGCCAGGCCGCGTGAGCGGTGGCGGTGCGGGCGACCACGAGGTCCGCGCGCATGCCGTCCACCTCGAACGCCGCGCAGACGGCGGCGATCCGGCGCAGCTCGCCGTCGGGCAGGGACACGGTTTTCAGGGCGGCGCGGGCGTTGGTGATCTGCTGCTTGAGCCGGGCGTCCTCGTCGGCCCAGCGACCGGCGAACGTCTCCGGGTCGGCCTCGTAGGCGAGCCGGCGCCGGATCACCTCGGTGCGCACGGCCACGTCCCGCGCGGCCTTCACCGACACCGTGAGCCCGAACCGGTCGAGCAGCTGCGGACGCAGCTCGCCCTCCTCCGGGTTCATCGTGCCCACCAGCAGGAACTGCGACGGGTGCGCCACCGAGACGCCCTCGCGCTCCACGTGCGCCCGCCCCATCGCCGCCGCGTCGAGCAGCAGGTCGACCAGGTGGTCGTGCAGCAGGTTGACCTCGTCGACGTAGAGCACGCCCCGGTGCGCTGCCGCGAGCAGGCCGGGCTGGAACGCCCGCACGCCCTCGGTCAGCGCCTTCTCCAGGTCGAGCGAGCCGATCAGGCGGTCCTCGGTGGCGCCCACGGGCAGCTCGACCAGCCGGGCGGGCCTGCGCTCGCTCCCGGCGTGCGGTGCGTCCGGGCAGTCCGTGCTGCCGGGCACGCAGCCGAACCGGCAGTCGCGCGACACGTCGAGCTCGGGCAGCAGGGCGGCGAGGGCCCGCACGACGGTCGACTTCGCGGTCCCCTTCTCGCCGCGCACGAGCACGCCGCCGATGCCGGGGTGCACCGCGTTCAGCAACAGGGCGAGCCGGAGGTCGTCGTGTCCGACGACGGCCGAAAACGGGAACATGCTCCAGCGAGTCCTTCCTCGGGTGTCCACGCCCGGGTCCGGTCGGGTAAGAGGGGGACGAGTTCCTGACTCCCGACGCGCGTCGGTCACAGTCGCGGGACGGCGCCGGATTCGCACCGGCTTCCTCGCGCTCCCCTCACAGCCCCGAGATCGTCGCACCTCGCACCGGCAGGACCAACCCCGCGGTCAGGTGGCCTTCACGACAGGGCGCTCCCCTGCCGCGCTCACCACGACGACCACCAGCGTGATACCGACGCCGACGAGGACCGCCGCGGAAGCGCTGAACGCCTCCACCGCCACCGCCGAGATGCCCGCCGACGCGCTGTACCCCACCCCGGCCGCGGCGTACATCACCGAGTAGGCGGGTGCGTGCGCGTAGGACGGCAGGCGTTCGCGCAGGGCCAGGCTGCGCGACACCATCGCACCGGACTGGAACAGGCCGGCCACCAGCAACCCGGCGGCGATGCCCGCCACCCCCGGCAACACGGCCACCAGCGCGATCGACCCGGACATGGCCACCAGCAGCACCAGGCACTGCACCCGCAGCGAGCCCGGCCACGTGCGCAGCCCGTACAGCACCGCGCCCCCGGCGCAGGCCAGCGCGAACCAGGCGAGCAACGGCCCGGCCCAGCCCACCGCGATCCCGCGCTGCTCCAGCAACGCCGGCAGCATCAGCTCGGTGGCCGCGAACACCGCGTTCGAGGCGGTGCCGGTGAGGTAGATCGGCCAGGCCCGCCACAGCGACCGGCTGATCGGCGCGGTGACCGGTTCCGGGGCGGGCAGCCAGCGCAGCCCCAGCGCGCCGACCAGGAAGAACGCCGCCGCGAGCACCAGCGGCACACCGGGGTGGACCTGCAGCGCGAGGAACACCACCAGCGCGGGTGCCGCCGCCCAGACGACCTGCGACAACACGGCCTCGCCGCTCAGCGCCCGCGCCGCCCGCGACTCGGGCACCAGCGAGGTGAGGATCGCGCGGGTGCCACCCGGAGCCGCGGCGGGTGCCGCGCCTGCCACGAACACGACCGCGAGCAGCACCGGCCCGTCGACGAACGGCAGCACCGCGAACGCCAGCGCACCGACGACCATCCCCGCCGGCAGCTGCCCGCGCGACCGGCCGAGCCGCGCGCCGAGCACCGCCGACCCGGCGATCTCGCCGACCACGTACAGCGCCGCCGCCCCTGCGCCGAGCGCGTAACCGCCGGAGGCCGACCGCCCCAGGAACACCAGCGCGAGCGGCGCCATCGCCACCGGCAACCGGCTGCCGGCCGCGACGAGCCCCCACAGCAGGAGCGGACGGCTCACAGCGACCCGCGGAACTGCCGCCACGCCTCCCTGACCTCGTCCGCCGTCCACTCCAGCGCCGGCTCGGCGACGGTGACCTCGGTCTTCGCCAGCTGCCCCGACCGCCAGAACCGGCCGAGGAACTTCCCGCTCAGCTCGGTCAGCCGCGCCGGATCACCCGGCAGGTGCAGCGCGAACTGGTGCGTGTCCGGTTCCGGCAGGTCCATCGCCGCCGCCACGACCTTCGCGTGCTCGACGTAGCGGCCCAGCCGCGGCAGCGCGGTGTCGAGGCCGTGCAACGCCGACAGCGCCGCCGGCCACTGCTGGAACAGCATCCCGCCGTACCGGTGCCGCCACACCCGCGCCTGCTCCACGAAGTCGGCGGACCCGGCGAGCGCCGCGCCGGAGATGCCCTCCAGCGACTTGTAGAACGACACGTAGACCGAGTCGAAGAGGCCGGCGACCTCGTCCAGCGGCTTGCCCAGCCCGTGCACGGCCTCCCACAGCCGCGCGCCGTCGAGGTGCACCACCGCGTCCCGCTCGCGGGCGGCGTCCACGGTCGCCACGAGCTCGTCCCAGGTGGGCAGCACGAACCCGGCTTCGCGGTCGGGCACCTCGACCAGCAGCGTGCCGAACGGTTCCGGGCACGCCGCCACCTCGTCGTTCGCCACGCGGACCGGGCGCAGGCCGGACAGCGCGGTCAGCGCGTCGTCCTCGTGGTGCAGCGGGTGGGCCTGCGGGTGCATCGCGACGATCGGGTTGTGCGTGCGGTCGGCCCAGCAGCGCAACGCGATCTGCTGCGCCATCGTGCCGGTCGGCACGAACAGCGCCGCCTCGGTGCCCAGCAGCCGGGCGACCCGCGTCTCCAGCTCCTCGACCGGGCCGCCGTCGCCGTAGCGGTCCGGGGCGGCGTCCGGCACCGGGCCGAGCGACTCCAGCAGCGTCTTCTTGCGGACTCCCGAGAGCTGGCGGTTCATCACCCCGGCATCAAACACCGGCCGCGAGCGACTCCGCGAGCGGGATGTCCCCGTCCCGCAGCTGTTCACCGAGCACCAGCGGCGAGATCGCCGGGCTCATCGCGCGACCGTGACGGACCGAGGCGCGCGGAACGACAGGAGGTTCAGCCACTCCGGCTCGTCACCGGCGAGCCGGAGCGAGGGCTCGTGCTCGGCCACGGTCCGCAGCACCACCGCGGCCTCCAGCCGGGCCAGCCCCGCGCCCAGGCAGAAGTGCCGCCCGTACCCGAACGCCAGGTGCCTGGGGTCGTCCTCCTCGCCGCTCAGCACCAGCACGAGCTCCGCACCGGCCGGGACGCGCACACCGGACAGCACGACCTCCCGTGCGGTGAGCCGCCGCCACGTCACCACGGGCGTCTCGGTGCGCAGCACGTCCTCCACGAACGCCTCCGCGACACCGGGCAGCGGCAGCCGTTCCCACACCGAGCGGTCCCGCAACGCCCGCCGCAACGCCGTGGACAGCAGCTGCGTCGTCGTCTCCTGACCGGCGATCAGCAGGAAGTAGCAGAGCCCGGCGGAGTCCTCCGCGGACACACCGGCGTCGGCCAGCGCGCAGAACAACGCCCCGTCACGGGCCTCGTACCGCTTGACCAGCCACTGGTGGAACGCGCCGACGTCGTCGACCAGCTCCAGCTGCCGGTCACGCGTGATGTCGCCCCAGAAGAACTCCAGCGACGCCGTGCTCCACCGCTTGAGCGTCGGGATGTCCACGTCGTCGAGCCCGAGGAGGTCCATCAGCACGATCGCCGGCAGGTCCCACGCCAGCGACCGCACGAGATCTGAGCCACCAAGCCGTTCCACGGCGAGTGCGCGGATGCGGGGCTCCGCGGCGGCGACCCGTGCCGGGGTGAAGAACGACGCGACCAGCCGCCGCAACCCGGCGTGCGAGTCAGACCCGTTGTTCGCGAGCGTCGGCGGCAACGAGAACCGGGCCCTGACCAGGGACCGGAGCGCTGCTGGTGTCACCGGCGTGACCGCGGTCAGCGCGTTGTCCGGCAGGTAGGTCACCGGGTCGGCGAGCACCGCGCGCACGTCGGCGCAGGACGACACCACCCAGCGGCCGTCGCAGAACTGGACCGGCGAGGTCAGCTCGGCGCGCGTGAAGGTGAACAGGTCCACGAGCGGCACGCTAGTCGGCGGATGGGAGACTCAGTCGGTGAGCGTGAGCACAACTGAGGCGTCGTCCAGCGGTGGTGAGGCGACGTTCGACTGGATCGACGTCAGGGCCCAGGCGCGCGCCAAGGCGGGTCTGTCCCGGCGCCTGCGGCCGCGCCAGGCCGACTCGGCGGACCTCGACCTCGCGAGCAACGACTACCTGGGGCTCGCGCGGGACAAGCGGGTCGCAGGGGCGGCCGCCGCGGCGACGCTCAAGTGGGGTGCGGGGTCGACGGGATCGCGCCTGGTCTCGGGGTCGACGGAGCTGCACGCCGAGCTGGAGTACGAGCTCGCGAACTTCTGCGGCAGCCAGTCGGCGCTGGTGTTCTCCTCCGGCTACGCGGCGAACCTCGGCGCGGTCACCGCGCTCACCGGCCCCGGCACGGCGATCGTCGCCGACCAGCACATCCACGCCTCGCTGATCGACGGCACGCGGCTGTCCAAGGCCGACGTCGTGGTCGCGGAGCACTGCAACGTGGGCAAGGTCCGGCACGCGCTGGAGACCCGCGGCAAGCGGCGCGCGATCGTGGTGACCGACTCGGTGTTCTCCGTGGACGGCGACATCGCCCCGCTCGCCGAGCTGCACGAGGCCTGCCGCGCGAACGGTGCCGGGCTCGTGGTCGACGACGCGCACGGCCTCGGCGTCGTGGGCCCCGGCGGGCGCGGCGCGGTCGCGGAGGCCGGGCTCGTGCGGGCACCGGACGTGGTCACGACGCTGACGCTCAGCAAGTCGCTGGGCGCCCAGGGCGGTGCGGTGCTCGGACCGAGCCGGGTGATCAAGCACCTCGTCGACACCGCGCGCACGTTCATCTTCGACACCGGTCTCGCCCCGGCCAGCGCCGCCGCCGCACTGGCCGCCATCAAGATCCTGCGCGAGGAGCCGGACCGCCCCGAGCGCGCGCTGACCGTGGCGCACGACCTGAGCTTCCGCCTGAAGGAGGCCGGGTTCCAGGTCAGCACGCCGACCGCGGCGGTGGTGAGCGTGCGGGCCCCTTCGCCGGATCAGGCGTTCCGGTGGGCCGAGGCGTGCCGCACCAACGGCGTGGTCGTCGGCTGCTTCCGCCCGCCGTCGGTGCCGGACCAGATCTCGCGCCTGCGGCTCACCGCGCGCGCCGACCTGACCGAGGCCGACATCGAGCGCGCGGTGCGCGTGATCACGGAGTGCGCCGCATCCGCAGGTGTGGAATCCCGTCCTCGATGAACTCGGCGCCCTCGGGCACGAAGCCGAACGAGGCGTAGAAGTCGGTGACGTAGGTCTGCGCGTCCAGCACGCACGGCGCGGTACCGACGTCGACCAGCGCCGCCTGCACGAGCCGGCGGCTGAACCCGCGGCCGCGGGCCATCCGGCCGGTCACGACGCGGCCGATGCGGAACGTGCCGCCGGGTTCCTCGGTGAGCCGCAGGTACGCCAGCGGCTCGTGCGTCGCGTCCGCCTCCAGCCAGAAGTGCCGGGTGCCCTGCTCCAGGTCGCGGCCGTCCACGTCGGCGTAGACGCAGTTCTGCTCGACGACGAACACGTCCTGGCGCAGCCGCAGGATCGCGTAGAGCTGGGCGGGGCTCAGGTCGAGCCCCCACTGCCGGCGCAGGGTGGCCGGGAACGGTGTGGTTCGCACCGGACCTTGGATATCAGAAGCCGACCGTGGACCGGTAGTGAGCCAGCCGCGTGTAGACGCCCGGCTCGTCCGGCCGCGCACACCCGCGCCCGTACGACACGACACCGGCGAGCCTGCCCTTGACGACCAGCGGCCCGCCCGAGTCGCCGGTGCACGCGTCCTTGCCGCCGCGCCCGGCGCACAGCATCGCCCCCGGCCGGTAGTCCGGCTCCTTCGCCGCGCACTCGCCGTCCGGCAGGATCGGCACCGTCACCTTGCGCAGCGACATCGCGGGTTTGTCGAGCTCCGCGGTGCGGCCCCAGCCGAGCACGACACCGCTCTCGCCCGCGTCGCCCAGCGCGATCGTCCGGTACGGCAGCTCCCGGTCCAGCGTCAGCACCGCCACGTCGTCGCCCTGCGTGACGTCCTTGAAGTCGGGGTGGCGCCACACGTTCGTCACCGCCGCCTCGGCACCCTCGGTCGTGCGCAGGTCCGTGCGGCCCGCGATCACCCGCATGTGCTCGACCGGGCGCTGGGTGCGGCCCGCGAGGCCCTTCACCGTGGCGCAGTGGGCCGCCGTCACGACCTTGTCCGGGGCGACGAGCGCGCCACCGCAGATCAGCTGCCCGTCCGGGGTGGTGATCGCCACAACCCAGGGCGTGTCGGCCGCCCGCGCGGGTGTCCCCCCGACGATCGCGTTCGCCGTCGCTGCCCCGCTGACCAGCGGGACAACGGCGGCGAGCACGGCAAACCGCTTACCCCTCACGGGTCACTCCTCGTTGCGCCAGGTGGACGATTGGTCACCAACGGTAGCGAGCACGTTAGGACGGCGTCAAAACCGGAGAATTTGGTGTTAGTGTTCCATCTGGCCGGAGATTTTACGGTCAGTGTCGTAGATCACGGGGGTATGTGCGGTGTTGTTCGACTTCGGCCAGGTTCCGGCCTTCCTCATCGCGTGTGCGGTCGTCATCGTGACCCCCGGTGTCGACGCGTTCCTGCTGCTGCGCACGTCGCTGCGGTCGGGAGTGCGGTCGGGGCTGCTCGCGCTGGCCGGCATCCACACGGCCGCCGCGGTCCAGGTGGCGCTGGTGATCTCGGGCCTGGGAGTGGTGCTCGCCCGGTACCCGGCGGTGCTCGTCGCGTTGCGCTGGATCGGTGCCGGGTACCTGCTCTACCTCGCGGTTTCCATCGCGCGCGGGCTGCTGAAGCGCGGTGTGCGGGAGCCGGAGGAGGTCGTCGGCGACCGGCCGTTCCGGCAGGGCTTCCTGACCAACATCACGAACCCGAAGATGATCCTGTTCGCGCTGGCGTTCCTGCCGCAGTTCATCGGATCGGGTGAACCGGCAGCGCAGCTCACGATGCTCGCGGCGGTGTTCCTCGGCCTGGCCGCGGTGTGGGAGCTGATGATCGTGCTGGCGGCGAGCAGCGTCGCAGGACGGCTGCGCCGGCCCGGGGTCACGAAGGCGCTGGACGTGGTGTGCGCGACCGTGTTCTTCACGATGTCCGTCGGCCTCGTGGTCTGAGACGGCTCACCGCGGCGGCCGGTCCGGGGACGGGCCGTCAGGACGTCCGCACGCGCAGCCGGGGCAGCACCCGGCCGGGGATGGAGCCCGACGGCGACTCACCGATGCGTTCGGCGCCCATCCGCAGGTAGAACCCCTCGGCGTACGGGTCGGCATCGATGTCGAGGTGGTCGTAGCCGGCGGCGGACGCCACGGCGTGGTCCCACAGCGCACGACCGAGCCCGGTGCCGATCGCGGCCGGCTCCACCCACAGGTCGGTGAGCTCACCCGCCGGCGGCGTCCCGCCGATGCCGTACCAGCCCAGCACGACGCCGTCCCGTTCGGCGACCACGTGCAGCCGCCGCTCCACGTCCTCCGGCCGGACGGTGAGCTCGGCGCGCACGGCCTCCAGGAACGCCGCGTCGTAGGGCCAGTGCGCCTTGGCCGCCAGCGCCAGCTCGGTCAGCACGCCCGCCTCGTCCGGCCGGGCCCGTCGCAGCACCACCACGGGCCCAGGCTGGCACAGCGCCGGGCCCGCGGCGATCGGGTTTCACGGCCGGACCGGGCGGGTCCTCACGCCGGGGGCTCCTCCGCGGGAGGCTCCTCCGCCGGGGGTTCCACGACGCCCACGACCGGCTGGAGGTCCTTCGCGTACCGGGCGACCCGGACGTACACGCCGGGCTTGCCCCTGCGCGCGCAGCCCTCGCCCCACGACGTGACGCCGACGAGCCTGCCCGCCGCCACGACCGGGCCGCCGGAGTCGCCCTGGCAGGTGTCGACCTTGCCCTCGGGGTAGCCGGCGCAGAACATGTCCGCCCGCACGAACTGCGGGTAGGAGCCCGCGCAGTCGGCGTCGGGCAGCACCGGCACCGTCGCCCCCATCAGGTAGCGGGAGGTCCTGCCGTTCTCGCTGGTGCGGCCCCAGCCGAGCGCCCGCAGCGGGGTGCCGGGCCGGTAGAGGTCGGTGTCGGCCTGCCCGGCGATCGGCAGCGGGGTGAACGGCAGCGGCGTGGCCATGGTCAGCACGGCGAGGTCCTCGCCCCGGTCGGCGGCCACGTACTGCCGGTGGACCCAGACCTCGACCGGCGTGGCGACCACGCCCTCCGAGCTCTTCTTGTCCTCGCGGCCCGCGACGACGCGGAACTGGGAGGCTGGCCGGCCGACCGCGCAGTGCGCCGCCGTCAGGACCTTCGTCGGGGCGACGATCGTGCCGCCGCAGAACTGGTAGCCGTTCGGGTCGGTCAGGTAGACGACCCACGGGGTCGTGGCGATGGGGACCCGTTCACCGCCGACGACCTGTTCGTCGGCGGCAGCGGTGCCCGCCGTCAGGAGCAGAGCCAGGACCACAACAGCGAGTCGTCTCATGACTCCAGATGGTAGCTACTCCGCTGGTCCATTTGGAGCAACTTTGCTCCACATCTTTCCCGCGGCACCCATCACGGTCTCGCCGATGTCGTTGATCGTCTTGATCAGCGGGTCCGCTGAGCTGCTCGCCGACTCCCGGTAGGACCGCGCCGCGCTCTTGACGTCGTCGGTGAGGTTGCTCGTCGGGTGGTCGTCCTCGCGGCGCGGGTAGACGCCGGTGAGGATCTCCCGGTACTCCTCGCCCGCGGCCCAGCGCTGCAGCTGCGCGGCCCTGACCACGGCCAGCGGGTGCGAGCGGCGCTCGTTGTCCATCAGCTTCAGGATGCTGTCGCGGATGTCCTCGCCCTCGTACTCCTTCGCCTGTTCGAGGAACGCCGCGATGTCGACCTGGCCGCCGATGTCGCCCGCGAACGCGAGGTGCACGCGCAGCGCCGCCTGCGGGTCCTGGCAAGCGAGCAGCCCGGCCCGGTCGCAGGACAGCTCGGTCTTGCGCTGCCACTCGTAGAGGGCGGCGATGACCGCGCGCAGGGCGAACGCGCCCGCCGGCATCCAGCCGAACGCGTACTGCAGGTTGAGCAGGCGTTCCAGGATGGTGTTGTAGAGCCCGTGGCCGGACATCGCGTGGCCGGTCTCGTGCCCGAGGACGAACCGCAGCTCCTCGCGGTCGAACCGCTCGACCAGCGCGGAGTTCAGCACGATGAACGGCTTGTCGATGCCCCGCGTGAACGCGTTGACCTCCGGAGAGTGCCGGACGAAGACCTCCGGCGCCTCCTCCAGGTCGAACGCGGCGGCGACCTCGTTCTGGATGCGGTGCAGGTCCGGGTACTGCTTCGGGCCCACCCGCACCGAGGAGGCGACCTGGACCAGGCGTTCCCCGCGTTCGGAGAACGCCGCCGCGACCGCCTTGACGATCGGTGCCACGGCCGGCACGGCGCGGAGCACGGCGAGCGCGCCCCGGTCGGCTGGGTGTTCGTAGGCGCGCGAGCTGATCCCCGGGAAGCGCACCCTCGACGACTGTTCGATGTCCCCCGTCATCGGTCCAGGTTAGACACGATCCGGACAAGGGTGCGCGGAATCGCCGGTTTTCGGGAGCAGACTGGCGCCGTGAGCGACGAAGACACCACGGTCCTGCCGTTGCGCGGCGGGGCCACCGCGACCCTGGTCCGCAGGCGGGCCGCGCAGGCCGACCGCGGCGCGATCCTCTACGTGCACGGGTTCGCCGACTACTTCTTCCAGGAGCACGTCGCCGAGCACTACAACGCTCAGGGCTACGACTTCTACGCCGTGGACCTGCGCGGCTACGGGCGGTCGTTGCGCGACGGCGAGGTGCCGAACTACACGACCGACATGGCCGTGTACTTCGAGGAGATCGACGCGGCCGTCGCCGTCGTCCGCGCCGAGCACTCGCGGGTCGTGCTGATGGGCCACTCGACCGGGGGGCTCACGACGTCGCTGTGGGCGCACGAACGGCGCTCGGAGGACCTGATCGACGCCCTCGTGCTCAACAGCCCGTGGCTGGACGTCGTCGAACCGCCGCTCCTGCGGCGGGTGGTGAAGCTGCTCGGGAAGGTCGCGCCCTCGGTGAAGGTCCGCGGCGGGCTGGGCGACGCGTACGGCGCCTCGATCCACTCCTCGCGCAACGGCGAGTGGGACTTCGACCTGAGGTGGAAGCCGCTCGACGGGTTCCCGGTGCTGGCCGGGTGGATCCGCGCGGTGCTCGTGGCGCAGGAGAAGGTGCACGCCGGGCTCGACGTGCGCGTGCCCGTGCTGGTGCTGCACTCCGACCGCAGCACGCTCGGCGCCCGCGAGTGGAACGAGGACGTGGCGAAGGCCGACGCGGTGCTCGACGTCGAGGGCATGCGCAGGTGGGGACCGAAGCTCGGCACGTCCGTGAAGGTCGTGGAGATCAAGGCCGGCCTGCACGACCTGTTCCTGTCGCCGGAACCGGTGCGCGCGGCGGCGCTGGCGGAGGTCGACGCGTTCTTGAAAACGGCTTGACCTCGACTCAGCTGGAGGTCGCAGACTGGGCGTCGTGAACATCGACTTCAACGCCTGGTACGCGCTCGAAAGCGCGATGCAGGACAAGGAGAACCGCCGCGTCAGCCGGGCGACGTTGAAGCGCGTCGCCCGGTTCGCCCGTCCGCAGCGGCGTGCGGTGCTGGCCCTGCTCGCCACCAGCGCGGTGGCCGCGGTGCTGGCGGTGGCGAGCCCGGTCCTGGCCGGCCGCGTGGTCGACACGATCATCGGCGGCCGCGACCTGGACCTGGTGGTGTGGCTGGCACTCGCGATCGCCGGCGTCGCCGTGCTGGAGGCCGGTTTCTCGCTGGCCGAGCGCTGGCAGTCCGCCCGCGTCGGCGAGGACCTGATCCTGCGGCTGCGGCAGTCCGTCTTCGACCACGTGCAGCGCATGCCGATCGCGTTCTTCACCCGCACCCGCACCGGCGCCCTGGTCTCCCGGCTCAACAACGACGTGATCGCCGCGCAGCGGGCGTTCTCCGAGACGATCTCCGGTGTCGTCACGAACCTGATCGCGCTGGTGCTCACGCTGGTCGTGATGCTGACGCTGTCGTGGCAGGTCACCGTTCTCGCGATGGCGCTGCTGCCGGTGTTCCTGATCCCGGCGCGGCGCATGGGCAGGCGCCTGGCGTCCATGCACCGCGAGGCCGCGAACCTCGACTCGGCCATGACGACCCAGATGACCGAGCGGTTCTCCGCTCCCGGCGCGACCCTGATCAAGCTCTTCGGCCGTCCCGCCCTGGAAAGCGCGGAGTTCGGTGCGCGCGCTCGTCGTGTGCGTGACATCGGTGTGCGCACGGCCGTTGCGCAGTGGCTGTTCCTGGTGGCGTTGACGTTGGTGTCGTCGCTGGCCCTTGCGTTGGTCTACGGCCTCGGCGGCTACTTCGCGTTCATGGGTCAGATGGCACCCGGCACGATCGTGACGCTGGCGCTGCTGCTGACGCGCCTCTACGCCCCGTTGACCGCCTTGGCCGGTGCACGTGTGGACGTGATGACGGCGCTGGTGTCGTTCGAGCGCGTCTTCGAGGTGCTCGACCTGCCGCCGCTGATCAAGGAGGAGCCCGACGCGGTCTCCGTGCCCGACGGCCCGGTCTCGGTGGAGTTCGACGACGTCCACTTCGCCTACCCGGCCGCGGACAAGGTCTCCCTGGCCTCGCTGGAGGAGGTCGCCACCCTCGACACCCGCGGCGGTGACGCGGTCCTGCGCGGCATCTCCTTCACGGCCGCGCCGGGCTCGCTGATCGCACTGGTCGGCGCCTCGGGTGCGGGCAAGTCGACGATCGCCTCCCTGCTCCCCCGCCTGTACGACGCCGACTCCGGCGCCGTCCGGCTGTCCGGTGTGGACGTCCGCACGCTGTCGTTCGACTCGTTGCGCGAGACCGTCGGCATGGTGACGCAGGACGGCCACCTGTTCCACGAGTCGATCGGCGCCAACCTGCGCCTCGCCGCACCGGCCGCCACCGACGAGGAGCTGTGGGACGCCCTGCGCCGCGCCCGCCTCGCCGACCTGGTGTCGTCGTTGCCCGACCAGCTCGACACGGTCGTCGGCGAACGCGGCTACCGCCTGTCCGGCGGCGAGCGCCAGCGCCTCACCATCGCCCGCCTGCTGCTCGCCAAGCCCCGCGTCGTGATCCTGGACGAGGCCACCGCGCACCTGGACTCCCGCTCCGAGGCGGCCGTGCAGGAGGCACTGGTGGAAGCCCTCGCCGGCCGCACCTCGCTGGTGATCGCCCACCGCCTGTCCACCGTCCGCGCCGCCGACCAGATCCTCGTCGTCGACGCCGGCCAGGTCGTCGAACGCGGCACCCACGAGTCCCTGCTGGGCCTCGGCGGCCACTACGCCAAGCTGTACCGCACCCAGTTCAGCGAAGAGCCGATCGGAGCGCCGTGACCATCCCCTCGCCCGACAACCTCTACCCGTTGCCGGACATGCCCCGCACCGTGCTCCTCAAGCCGTTGGTCAAGAACCCGCAGATCGAGATCGGCGAGTACACCTACTACGACGACCCGCACCACGCCATGGAGTTCGAGCACCGCAACGTGCTCTACAACTTCGGCCCCGAGAAGCTGGTCATCGGCCGCTACTGCGCGCTGGCAGAAGGGGTGCGGTTCATCATGTCCGGCGCCAACCACGGCATGTCCGGCGTGTCGGCGTTCCCGTTCACGATCTTCGGCGGGGCCTGGGCGGAGAAGACGCTGGACATCGCGCTGGGGGCGCCGTCGCGCGGGGACACGGTGGTGGGCAACGACGTGTGGCTCGGGTACCGGTCGGTGGTCATGCCCGGCGTGCGGATCGGTGACGGGGCGATCGTGGCCGCCGGGTCGGTGGTGGTCGGGGACGTGCCCGCGTACGGGATCGTCGGCGGCAACCCGGCCCGGCTGCTGCGGACGCGGTACAGCGACGAGGAGGTCGCCGTGCTGCAACGGGTCGCGTGGTGGGAGTGGCCCGTGGAGAAGGTGACGGAGCACGTGCGGGTGATCATGGCGGGGACACCGGCCGAGCTGGCCGCGGTCGCGGCGGCGGAAGGCTTGCAGGACCCGCCGGCAGCACGGGACGGGACCGGTTCGGTGGCGTCTGAGTGAACATCGCTGACGGACCGTGGTGATCGCGCGACCATGGGCACATGGAGTACGACCGCTACTGCGACCTGACGATGCGCGGCGGCACGACCAGCGGAGTCGTGTACCCGCTGGCTGTCGCGTCGCTGGCACGCCACTACGAGTTCCGGCAGATCGGCGGCGCGTCGGCGGGGGCGATCGCCGCGGCGTTCGCCGCCGCCGCCGAGAAGGGGCGCGGCAGCGGCGGGTTCGAGAAGCTCGCGGGGCTGGTCGACTGGTTCGCCGGCGGCACCGGGGCGGACCGGTGGCGGCTGGCGCAGCTGTTCCAGCCGAACGCCAAGACGCGCGCGCTGTACCGGATCGTCGTCGCCACCATGCAGCAGCGGGCGACGACCGGGCGCAGTGCGGTGTCGTGCCTGTTCTTCGCGTTGCTCGGCGCGGTCGGGTTGCGGGCGAAGGCCGTGCTCGGGCTGATGGCGCTGCTGTGGCTGACCGGGCCGGTGCTGTGGTCGGCGTGGCTGGCGCCGCGGGAGTACCTGCCGTGGCTCGCGATAGCGCTCACGGTCGTGGCGGTGGCATGTGTGCCGTTGGTGTTGTGGCCGTTGCGGAACAGCTTGCCTTGGCAGGCATGGGTGTTCATGGCGGTGCCGCTGGTGCTCGGCATGGTGTTCGCCCGGCACTACGGCACGGCGGCGGTCGTGTTGCTGGTGTGGCTGGTGTTGACGCTGGCGATGGTCAGCGCGTTGATCGCCACGTACGCGTATGCGATGCAGCGGTACATGAAGAACAACGCGCGCGCCGTCCACTTCGGACTCGTGCCGGGCACGGGTGACTTCCGGCCGTCGTGGCTCGACCGGTTGGCGGGGGTGCCGAAGTCGACCGGGGTGCCGCCGCTCGCGGACTGGCTGGCGGACCGGCTCGACGAGCTCGCGGGCACCGAACGCGCGTTGACGTTCGGGGATCTGGGCGAGGTCAACCTCGTGCTGATGACCACCGACCTGTCCGAGGGGCGGCCGTACCGGTTGCCGCTCAGCGAGGAGTGGCAGTACTGCGAGGAGTGCCTGGGGTACGTGCTGCCGCGACGGGTCGTGGAGCAGCTGGACGGCGTACCGGCGGACGGCCGGTGCCCGCTGCACGAGCACATGCCGTTGCGGCAGCTGCCGGGCCGGGAGCGGTTGCCGGTGGTGGTGGCGGTGCGGATGAGCCTGTCGTTCCCCGGCCTGATCGCGGCGGTGCCGCTGTGCCGCGGCGGGAAGGTGCACTGGTTCTCCGACGGCGGGATCACCAGCAACTTCCCGATCCACTTCTTCGACGCGCTGCTGCCGCGGTGGCCCACGTTCGGGCTGAGCCTGCAGTCCTACCCCGACGGCGACACGGCTGAGGTGTGGCTGCCCGAGCAGGACGCGTCGGACAGCGGGACGCCCTACCGGCAGCTCACGTCGATGCCGGGATTCCTGATGTCCATCCTGGACACGTTCCTCGACTGGCGGGACACGATGCAGTCGGCGCTGCCCGGCTACCGCGGCCGCATCGCGCACGTGCGCCAGGCGGAGGACGAGGGCGGCACGAACCTGTTCATGACGCCCGAGACCATCCGCACGCTGGCGTTGCGCGGGCAGAAGGCCGGCGATCTGCTGCGCGAGCGGTTCACGCAGCAGCAGAACACCGACCGCTACCGCTGGATCCGGCTGCGCATGGCGTTGCGCGAGTACCAGGAGCTCGGCGTGCAGGCCGAGGACCGCGAGGCGCTCTACGACGCCGTGCTCGCCCGGTTCGAGATCCCCGAGGCGCTGCACGAGTGGTTCCGCACCCCACCGGCGGACGGCGACCCGTACCGCGACGCGATCGAGGTCGCGCTGGACGACGTGGGCCGGCTCGCGGAGGGCGGTCCGTTCGACGGGGTACCGCCGGTGGACCCGGATCTGCGGCTGACACCGCCCGAGTGAGCGCGCTACCCTCGTGGACATGACGCGCCGATTCAGCCACCCCCGACCCGCGGCGGTGGCGCGCGCCTGAACCACCTTCCCGTCGGTCGGGGGACCTCGCACCAGCACCCCACGCCGAGAACGGGAAGAACCCATGTACCGCACCGATGAACTCGTGCGCGCCCTGAAGGTCCGCGACCTCACCGATCCCGCCCAGGGCCCGCACGCGATGCAACTGCTGATCGCCGACCTCAAGGCAGCGTTGCCGGACACGAGAGAAGTGCGCCACCATCCGCTCGTACCGGTGGAGCACAACTACGAGCACCTCGGCTATCCCGCCGACGCCATCACGCGCGATGCCCGCTACACGAGGTACGTCAGCGAGACGTGCATGTTGCGCAGCCACACGACGGCGATGATCCCGCCCGCTCTCAAGGACGCGCGGCCCGACGTCACGCTCCTGTGCCCCGGTCTGGTCTACCGCCGTGACACGGTCGACAGGCTGCACACGGGCACACCGCACCAGCTCGACCTCTGGCGCATAACGCACGGAGCCGAACCGCTCGAAGAACTGATCCACGTGGTCGTGAGCACAGTTCTCCCCGGCAAGCGCTACCGCACGATCGACGCCGAACACCCGTACACCACGCACGGCAAGCAGATCGACGTGTGGCACGACGGCCAGTGGGTGGAGATCGGCGAGTGCGGGTACGCGGCGCGGCACGTCCTCAAGGACCACCCGCACGGGCTTGCGATGGGGCTGGGCCTCGACCGGTTGGTGATGCTGCGCAAGGGCGTTCCCGACATCCGCCTGCTGCGCAACGGGGACGCGCGCATCGCGGAGCAGATGCGGGACCTGGCCGAGTACCGCCCGATCTCCCGGCACCCGGCCGCGACCAGGGACATCTCGATCGTGGCCGACGGGCACGAGGACGCCGAGACGCTCGGTGACCGGATTCGCGCGCTGGACCCGCAGGACCTGGTCGAGGAGATCGCGGTTCTCAGCGAGACACCGGCCGAGGAGCTGCCCGCGCACGTCCGGGAGCGCCTCGGTGCCCAGCTGGGGCAGAAGAACGTGCTCATCCGCGTGACGATGAGGGCGCCGGAGCGCACCCTCACCGACCGCGAGACGAACGAGCTGAGGGACCGGCTGCTTCAGCGCTTGCGGGCGACCGCGCCGTAGATGCTGATGCGGTCCTCGTAGGAGTCCGGGCGCCACTCGTTCACCGGGACGACGCCCGGCTCCAGCACGTCCATGCCGTCGAAGAAGCGGACGACCTCGGCGTGCGAGCGGACGCTGATCGCGTTGTCGGTGCTGCGGTACACCGCCATGACCTGCGCGGCCTCCTCCTGTTCCTGCGGCGAGAGGCCGTCGTGGGTGGCGTGCGTGATCGCCAGGTACGAGCCGGAGGGGAACGCGGCCATGTACTCGGCGGCGGCGCCGTACGGGTCGTCGGAGTCGGGCACGAAGTGCAGGGCCGCGATGATCAGCACCGCGACCGGCCGGTCGAAGTCGAGGACGTCGCGGGCGGCGTGCAGCACCTTCGCGGGCGCGCGCAGGTCGGCCTGCAACGCCGTGGCGTGCGGGTTGTCGGCGAGCAGCGCGGTGCTGTGGGCCACGGCGACGGGCTCGAAGTCCACGTAGACCACGCGTGCCGACGGGTTGTCCTGCTGGGCGATCTCGTGGACGTTGCCCACGGTCGGGATGCCGGAGCCCAGGTCGAGGAACTGGTCGACGCCCTCCGCGACCAGGTGGCGCACGGCCCTGCGCAGGAACGAGCGGTTGGCCCCCGCGCTGTGGGCGATGCCGGGGAAGATCTTCTCCACCTGCTTGGCGGCGGCGCGGTCGGCTTCGAAGTTGTGCGAGCCGCCCAGGTAGTAGTCGTACATCCGCGCGACGCTCGGACGCGTGACGTCGACCGTGGACGGGACCCACTTCAGCTCTTCCTTCACGCGAAGATCCTCGCTAATCGCCGCACGGGTGTCCACCGCCACACGCCCGGTCGCCCGCCGTGTCACCCGCTTCCCCGCTCGCTCACAGCGAACGGACCGGGGGAACACCACCCCGCTGAAGTTGGTTGAGCGGTACAGACTCAACTTTGGAGGGTGATGGAGATGGGCGAGACGTTGGCCCTGCCGGTGCTGCCGCTGGACGACGTTGTGGTGCTGCCCGGCATGGTGGTGCCGATCCGCATCTCCGGTGCGGACGCCAGCGCGGAGGCCCGTGCCGCCGTGGACGCCGCCACGACGGCGGCGAACCACCAGGTTCTGCTGGTACCACGGCTGGACGGGAAGTACGCGGCGGTCGGCACACTGGCCGAGATCGAGCAGGTGGGACGCCTGCCGGGCGGTGAGCGCGCGGCGGTCGTGCGCGGTACCAAGCGCGTGCGGATCGGGACGGGGACCACGGGGCCGGGTGCGGCGCTGTGGGTGAACGCGACCGTCACCGACGAGTCGCCGGTCACCGACCGGACGCGGGAGCTGGCCCGCGAGTACCGGGCCATCGTCACGAACGTCCTGCAGACGCGGGGTGCGTGGCAGATGGTCGACTCGGTGCAGCAGATCACCGACCCGTCCGCGCTCGCCGACCTCGCCGGCTACGCGCCCTACCTCGACGAGAAGCAGAAGATCTGGCTGCTGGAGACGAGCGACGTCACCGCGCGGCTGGAGAAGCTGGTCGAGTGGGGACAGGCGCACCTGACCGAGCTCGACGTCAACGAAACGATCGCGAAGGACGTCAAGGAAGGCGTCGAGAAGCAGCAGCGGGAGTTCCTGCTGCGCCAGCAGATGGCCGCGATCCGCAAGGAGCTGGCCGAGCTCGACGGCAAGCCGGCGTCCGAGGAGGCCGACTACCGGGCCCGCGTCGAGGCCGCGAGCCTGCCGGAGAAGGTCGAGAAGGCGGCGCTCGCCGAGGTCGAGAAGATGGAGCGCACCTCGGAGCAGTCGCCGGAGGTGGGCTGGATCCGGACGTGGCTCGACACCGTCCTCGAACTGCCGTGGAACGAGCGAACCGAGGACTCGTACGACATCAAGGCCGCGCGTGAGGTGCTCGACGCCGATCACGCGGGTCTGGACGACGTGAAGCAGCGCATCACCGAGTACCTGGCCGTGCGCAAGCGCCGGGCCGACCGCGGTCTTGGTGTCGTGGGCGGTCGTCGTTCCGGTGCGGTGCTCGCGCTCGTCGGTCCCCCCGGTGTCGGCAAGACGTCGCTGGGCGAGTCCGTGGCGCGCGCCATGGGGCGGAAGTTCGTGCGGGTCGCACTGGGCGGCGTGCGCGACGAGGCCGAGATCCGCGGTCACCGCCGCACATACGTCGGCGCGTTGCCGGGCCGGATCGTCCGCGCGATCAGCGAGGCCGGTTCGATGAACCCGGTCGTGCTGCTCGACGAGATCGACAAGGTCGGCTCCGACTACCGCGGCGACCCGACGGCGGCGTTGCTGGAGGTGCTGGACCCGGCGCAGAACCACACGTTCCGCGACCACTACCTGGAGGTCGAGCTCGACCTCTCGGACGTGGTGTTCCTCGCGACCGCGAACGTGCTGGAGTCGATCCCGGCGCCGCTGCTCGACCGCATGGAGCTCGTGCAGCTCGACGGCTACACCGAGGACGAGAAGGTCACGATCGCCCGCGACCACCTGCTGCCGCGCCAGCTCGACCGGGCCGGTCTCACGGCGCAGGACGTCGCGATCGACGAAGCCGCCCTGCACCAGCTCGCGAGCGAGTACACGCGGGAAGCCGGTGTGCGGCAGCTGGAACGGTCCCTCGCGCGGATTCTGCGCAAGGTGACCGCGAAGGTCGCGCTGGGTGAGCGGGAGCTGCCGATCGAGGTCGACCGGCCGTCGCTCAAGTCGTACCTGGGCAGCCCGAAGAACACGCCCGAGTCGGCGGAGCGGACCTCGGTGCCCGGTGTGGCAACGGGTCTGGCCGTCACGGGCGTCGGCGGTGACGTGCTGTTCATCGAGGCCTCGCTGGCCCCGAAGGACACCGGGTCGACCGGCGTCACGCTCACCGGCCAGCTCGGCGACGTGATGAAGGAGTCGGCGCAGATCGCGTTGTCCTACCTGCGTTCGCACGACGACAAGGCCGCGGCGCTGGCCGACCGGGGTGTGCACATCCACGTCCCGGCGGGTGCGGTGCCGAAGGACGGGCCGTCCGCGGGCGTGACGATGACGACGGCGCTGGCCTCGCTGCTGTCCGGCCGCCCGGTGCGCTCGGACGTGGCGATGACCGGTGAGATCTCGCTGACCGGCCGGGTGCTGCCGATCGGCGGCGTGAAGCAGAAGCTGCTCGCCGCCCACCGCGCCGGCATCACGACCGTGCTGCTGCCCCAGCGCAACGAGCCGGACCTGGACGACGTGCCGGAGTCGGTGCGCGAGCAGCTGACCGTGCACTTCGTCTCGGACGTGTCCGAGGTGCTGCGGCACGCGCTGTCGGCGGAGACGGCCCAGGAGACCGTTGCGGCGTAACGGTCTCCGGTAGACCCCCCGTGGGGGCAGCAGCGGCGACTGCTGCCCCCACGGGGCTTTTCAGTGACCGATGTCGATGACGAGCCGGTTCGGACCCGTCAGCGTGAACACCCGGTGCCACGACGCGGCGTCGCCGTACCCGACGGCGATGCCCAGCGTGGCCTCGAAGTCGCAGGTGAGCGCGACCCCGCGGACGTTCTCCAGACCGGGCGTCGGGAAGTTGCGCGACCCGGTGTAGGTCGGGTTCCCGGCGTCGTCGTGCGCGGCCGCACCGATCAGCGTGACCTCCAGGACCTCGTTCCCGGGAACGGCGACCGGCAGCCCCGACCCGCAGTTCGAAACAGCGGTGACCTCGCGGACCCGGTGCTCGGCCGGCAGGCCGGACAGGTCCAGCACCACCCGGTCGAACCCGGTGTTGCGGCCGGTCCTGATGTCGGACAGCGTCGGTGTGCTCTGCGCCGACGCCGTCGGGACGACTGTGCCGACCGCGAGCACCGCCACCAGCACCGCGGTGAGACGTGTGTTCATCTTCGGCCCCTCTCAAGGTTCGTTCGATGACCTGAGGACGTGTGACCCGGGCCACAGTTGCGTCGCGCTGCGGGTAGATGTCGACGACGACCGCGGGTGCGCGGTCAGGCGAGGAAGTCCTCCAACGGCACCGGCGTCAGCCCGTCGTGCTTCGCCCGCTCCAGGAACGCGGTGAAGTCCTCCACGAACGTGGTGCGGAAGTGCATGAGCACGATGTCCCCCGGCCGCAGCCGGTCGCCCACCTGGAACTGCACCCGGCCGTCGTTGACCGCGGCGGTCCAGTTGACCAGCGCCTTGAACCCGCAGCCGGCAGCCGCCCTGCGGGTGTTCGCGTCGTAGTTGCCGAACGGCGGGCGGAACAACGTGGGCCGCTTGCCGTACTCGGCCGCGAGGAAGTCGGCGTTGCCGCAGATCTCCTGCCGCTGGAACTCGTAGCCCTTGCCCTGCAGGTTCGGGTGGTTCGTGGTGTGGCTGTGGACCGTGACGGGCATGTGCTTGAAGTAGTCCTTGTGCCCCTCGGCGTACTTGGTGTTGAGGAACAGCGACGGCCACACGCCCGCGTTCTCCATCAGCTCGCGCGCCTTCGGGTGCTGCACCGCGCCGTCGTCGATCGTGATGAACACGTACGGCTTGGCGGTTTCGATGCGCGTGACGACGGGCACCATGCCGTCGTGGACCGCCGGCGCGTGCGCCTGCACCGTGCCGTACGTGTACGGCGGCTCGAACATCCGCTTCGGCTGCTCGGTCGTGGCGGTGGTCGTCTGCGGCGCCGTCGTGAGCACCGGCCCACCCGGCTGCGCGTCGGGTTGCCGCGCACATGCGACCAACACCACGACCAGCACAAAGGCAGCACAAAGCCGCAACTTGGACATCATTTCCCCCTCCACGCGGAAGACGCCGCGCAGGCACTCATGGTTGCACGGGGATAAGGTCGAAATGATCACAAAGAGGAGGAGTTCCGATGAGCCTTGAGCGTCCAGTCGCTCCCGACCCCTACGCCCTGCTCCCCGCGGTCGGCACGTTCTCCGTCACGTCCGCGGACGTCCGCGACGGCGAACAGCTCCCCGACGCCCAGGTGTTCGAGGGCGGCAACACCTCGCCGCAGCTCTCCTGGTCCGGTTTCCCGGCCGAGACCCGCAGCTTCGTCGTCACCTGCTTCGACCCGGACGCCCCGACCCCGTCGGGTTTCTGGCACTGGGTGGCCGTCAACCTCCCGGCCTCGACCACCTCGCTGGACACCGGCGCCGGCGAGTCCGACGCCACGCTGCCCGGTGACGCGTTCCACGTCCGCTCCGACTACGGCACCCGCGCGTTCGGCGGTGCCGCCCCGCCCAAGGGCGACCACCCGCACCGCTACTTCTTCGTGGTGCACGCGGTCGACGTCGACGCCCTCGACGTGGACTCCGACGCCTCCCCCGCGGTGGTGAGCTTCAACCTCGCGTTCCACACGCTGGCGCGCGCGATCATCACGCCCACCTACCGGCACTGACCTGGTCCGGCCGTGCCCGGTGCGCCCGCGGGCGGGCCGGGCACCGTCGTGCGGCGGGCCCCGTCTCGGGAACACCGGTCCCCGAACAATGGTTGGATCGTCACGTGAGGCACTTCGACCTGGTCATCATCGGCACCGGCTCCGGCAACTCGATCCCGAACGACGCCATGGCGGACTGGCGGATCGCCATCCTCGAAAAGGGCACGTTCGGCGGCACCTGCCTGAACGTCGGCTGCATCCCGACGAAGATGTTCGTCCACACCGCCGACCAGGCCGCGGCGCCTGCCAACGCGAAGAAGCTCGGCGTGGACGCGCACCTGGACGCCGTGCACTGGCCGGAGATCCGCGACCGGATCTTCGGCCGGATCGACCCGATCTCGCAGGGCGGCCGGAACTGGCGGGCCAACGAGAACGCCAACGTCACCGTCTACGAGGGCACGGCGCGGTTCATCGACGCGCACACGATCGACACCGGCACCGGCGAGACCATCACCGCCGACCGGATCGTCATCGCGGCGGGGTCGCGGCCCACCACCCCCGACATCGCGGACCTCGACACGACCGGGTTCCACACCAGCGACACCGTCATGCGGCTGGACGAGCTGCCCGAGAGCCTCATCATCGTGGGCAGCGGGTTCATCGCCTCCGAGTTCGCGCACGTCTTCAGCAGCTTCGGCGTGCGGGTCACGGTGATCGCGCGGAGCAACCTGCTGCTGCGGCACGAGGACCTGGAGGTCGCCGAGCGGTTCACCGAGGTCGCGAAGACCAAGTGGGACGTGCGGTTGCAGCGCAAGACCACGCGCGCCGAGAAGACCGCCACCGGGGTGCGGCTGCACCTCGAAGGACCCGACGGCGAGGAGACCGTGGAGGCGCAGCAGCTCCTCGTCGCGGTCGGCCGGCAGCCCAACACCGACCTGCTCGACGCGGGCAAGGCGGTCGAGCTGCACGAGGACGGCCGGGTCAAGGTCGACGAGTTCCAGCGCACCAGCCAGCCGCACATCTTGGCGCTGGGCGACATCAGCTCGGACTACCAGCTCAAGCACGTCGCCAACCACGAGGCGAAGGTCGTGCAGCACAACCTGCTGCACCCGGACGAGCCGATCGCGAGCGACCACCGGTTCGTGCCGGCCGCGGTGTTCTCCAGCCCGCAGATCGCGAGCGTCGGGCTCACCGAGGAGCAGGCCAAGGCCCGGGGCATCCGGTACGTCACCGCGAGCCAGGCCTACGCGAGCATCGCGTACGGGTGGGCGATGGAGGACCGGACGGGCTTCGCGAAGCTGCTCGCCGACCCGGCCACCGGGCAGTTGCTCGGCGCGCACATCATCGGGCCGCAGGCCTCGACGGTGATCCAGCCGCTCATCCAGGCGATGAGCTTCGGCCTGGACGCGAAGACCATGGCGCGCGGGCAGTACTGGATCCACCCGGCGATGCCGGAGCTCGTGGAAAACGCACTCCTCAACCTGCCTCTGGACTGAGGCAGGCCCTTCCAACGGCGCCGCGCCACGCCGACTCCCCTGCTGCTAACGGCATCTGCAAGTACCAGTACTTGCAGATGCCAGCGGAGCAAGGGGTTAGGACTGTTGGACGCGCACGGTGTTGCCGGCCGGGTCGCGGAACACGCAGTCACGGGCGCCCCAGGGCTGCGAGGTCGGTTCCTGCACCACGTCCGCGCCGCCCGCCTGGAGCTTGTCGAACACGCCGTCCAGGTCCGGGGTCGCGAGCGTGATGTACGCGTAGCTCCCCGCCGCCATCATCTCCGCGATCGCGGTGCGGTGGGCGTCGGTGAGGCCGTCGGCCATGGCGGGCGGTTCGAGCACGACCGACGACGCGGAACCGGCGGGTGCGACGGTGATCCAGCGGTGCGCGCCCTGACCGACGTCCAGGCGGACCTCCCAGCCGAGCAGGTCGCGGTAGAACGCGAGCGAGGCGTCCGGGTCGGTGTGCGGCAGGAACGTGGCGTGAATGGTGATGTCCATGCCGGCAACGCTATGAGCAGCGCGAACGCCGTGCTTCTCGATTCCTGACCGAAGCTAGACGTAACGGGGACGGCCGGCGACCCAGCCGAGCGCCGTCAGCGCGGCGAGCAGGACGAGCTGCAGCACCAGCGACACCGTCCACGACCCCGTGGCGTCGCGCAGCAGGCCGAACGCGAACGGCCCGGAGGCCGCGATGAGGTAGCCGAGGCTCTGGGCCATCGCCGACAGCCGCGCGGTGTCCGTCGTTGACTTCGTGCGCAGCGACATCATCAGCAGCGCCAACGGGAACATGCCCATGCCGAACCCGATCAGCACCATCCACAGGCCGGGGGCGGCGGCCGGTGCCACGAGCATCCCGAGGATTCCCGCGAACGACAGCACGCCCAGCACCAGCACCATCGGGCCCTGGCTGGAGAACCGGGCGGCGATCGGCGGCACGAACAGGCTCACCGGCACGCTCAGCAGCATCGAGACCGCGAGCAGCAGGCCGGCGGTGTTCCGGTCCACGCCGGCGTCGACGAGCATCGCGGGCAGCCAGCCCATGACGGTGTAGGCGAACAGCGACTGCAGGCCGAAGAACACGGTGATGACCCACGCGAGCGGGCTGCGCAGCAACGAGCGCTTCTCCGCCGGGGTCGCCGGCTTCACGACCGTGGCGGAGGAACCGTGCCGGGCCGCGGCGGACCAGACGAGCACCGCGCCCAGCGACAGCAGCGCCCACGAGCCGACCGCGAGGCGCCACGAGCCGAGGAGGTCCTCCAGCCGGGGCGTGAGCGCCGCGGCGAGTGCGGCACCCGCGGCGAGCGTTCCGGTGTACACGCCGGTGATCAGGCCGACGCGGTCCGGGAACGACGCCTTCACCACCACGGGGATCAGCACGTTGGAGACCGCGATGCCCGCGCACGCGATGAAGGTGCCACCCAGCACGACCCACGGGCCGTCGACCACGCGCAGCACCAGGCCGAGCGTGAGCACCCCCAGTGACAGCCCGATCGCGCGGGCCATGCCGAGGCGGCGGCTGAGCCACGGCGCCGCGAACGCCGCGAAGCCGAAGCACAGCGCCGGAACGGCCGTCAGCGCGCTGGTCCACGCGGCGGAAACGCCGAGGGCGGCGCGGACGTCGCCGAGTACCGAGGCCAGACTGGTGACCGCTGGGCGGAGATTCGCCGCCGCGAGGGCGACCCCGACCGCGAGGAGCGTGGACCCGACCAGCGGAACGTGACGATTCTTGACGACCGTCACCCTGCGACCCCGATCGGTGGCAGTCTGTGCGGCACTAGTCGTCTGCTGGATCGTCACGCGCACCACTATCGCAGACATGGGATGTTCGGATGAAAGGATGACGCTGTGCCGTTGGCCACTACCCGACGGACGGGCCTCGTCGACCAGGTGATCGAGCAGATGAGAGGTGCGATCACCAGCGGCGAATGGCCCGTCGGGCAGCGCATCCCGCCCGAGCCCGAGCTGGTCACGGCGCTCGGGGTGGGTCGGAACACGGTTCGCGAGGCCGTGCGGGCGCTGTCGCACGCAGGCCTGCTGGAGGTGCGGCAGGGCGACGGCACGTTCGTCCGCGCCACCAGCGAGATCTCCGGCGCCGTGCGCCGGATGTGCGGAACGGAGCTGAAGGAGGTCCTCCAGGTCCGCAGGACGCTGGAGGTCGAGGGCGCCCGACTGGCCGCCAAGCACCGCACCGACGCCGAGCTGGCACAGCTCACCGAGCAGCTGCGCCGGCGCGACGCGGCGATGGAGGCGCAGGAGTGGGCGGAGGTCGTCGAGCACGACACCGCGTTCCACGTGCTGCTCGTGCGGTGCTCGCACAACACGCTTCTAGCCGAGCTCTACCAGGGCTTGACCGAGGCGGTCAAAGCTTCGGTGGCGGCCTCTGTGGACACCAGCCAGCCCGGTCGTGACCAGGTGTCGCACACCGGGCTGCTGCACGCGGTCCGCGACGGCGACCAGGAGAAGGCGGCGATCGAGGCGGGCGGGTTCTTCGAGGAGCTGATCGAGAAGTTCTGCTGAACGCGGACAGCACCTGTCCGCACGAGCTCATAGCGTGGGGGCCATGGAGATCGCGCCGTTCCGACTCGAGATCCCGCAGGCCGAGGTCGACGACCTCCGCTCCCGGCTGGCGAACACCCGCTGGCCGGAGGACGACCTGCCGGGCGTCGGCTGGTCCTACGGCATCCCGCTGAGCTACCTGCGACCGCTCGCCGACTACTGGGCCGACGGGTTCGACTGGCGTGCGCAGGAGGCGCGGATCAACGCCCACCCGCAGTTCACGACGGAGATCAGCGGGCAGCGCATCCACTTCCTGCACGTCCGCTCGCAGAACCCGGACGCGCTGCCGCTGCTGCTGGTGCACGGCTGGCCCGGCTCGTTCGTCGAGTTCCTGGACGTCATCGAGCCGCTCTCGCGGGACTTCCACCTGGTCATCCCCTCCATCCCCGGCTTCGGCTGCTCCGGGCCGGTGAAGAAGCCCGGCTGGAACGTGCTGCGCATCTCGTGGGCGTTCGCGAAGCTCATGGAGGGCCTCGGCTACGACCGCTACGGCACCCAGGGCGGCGACTGGGGCTCCGGCATCGCGCAGGAGATCGGCCGCGTCTTCCCCGAGCAGGTCGTCGGCGTGCACGTGAACATGCTGCAGACCTTCCGGCCGCAGGGCGTCAACGACCTCTCACCGGAGGAGCTCGGGGCGCTGGAGTCGCTCGACCACTACCAGAAGGAGCTCTCCGGCTACATGCACCAGCAGCGCACCCGCCCGCGGACGCTGGCCTACGGCCTGACCGACTCCCCCGTCGGCCAGCTGGCGTGGATCGCCGAGAAGTTCCACGACTGGACCGACAACGACGGCACGCCCGAGAGCGCCGTCGCGCGCGACCACGTCCTCACGAACGTCTCGCTCTACTGGTTCTCCCGCACGGCCGGCAGCTCCGCCGCCCTCTACAAGGAGCAGGCCGCGTCCTGGGGCAACCAGCAACCCACCACGGTGCCGACCGGCGTGGCCGTCTTCCCTCACGACATCAGCCGGCCGGTGCGGTCGCTCGCGGAGAAGATGATCCCGACGATCGTGCACTGGACCGAGTTCGACCGCGGCGGGCACTTCGCCGCGATGGAGGAACCGGACCTGCTGGTCCAAGACATCAGGAAGTTCTTCGGCTCACTGTGACCACTCTTTCGAACCGCACGCTCAACCGGACGCTGCTCCAGCGGCAGCTGCTGCTGGAACGCACCGACATGCCGATCGTGGCCGCCGTCGAGCACCTCGGCGGACTGCAGGCCCAGGCCCCGATCCCGCCCTACCTCGCCCTGTGGACCCGGCTCAAGCCGTACAGGGTCGACGCGCTGAGCAAGCTCATCATCGACCGCTCGCTGGTGCGGATGACGTTGTGGCGCGGCACATTGCACCTGATCTCGGCGGATGACGTCCACCTCATGCGCACGGCGTTGCAGCCGGAGCTGAACAAGTGGGCGAAGATCGTGATGCCGCCCGCCACCCGCGTCGAGATCGACCTCGAGAAGCTGGCCCGCATCACCCGCGAGTACATCGACACCGAACCGCGCACGGTCGCGGAGATCGGTGCCCACCTGGAGGAGCACTTCCCCGAGGCCAGGGCGCGTGAGCTGTCCACCCAGGCGCAGATGCTGGTGCCGATGGTCCAGGTGCCCCCGCGCGGCATCTGGGGCGTCGGCGGGGTGCCGCAGAACGTCGCGATGGCCACCTGGCTGGGCCGGGAGCTGCCCTCGTCGGCCGACGTGCCCGAGCTGATCAAGCGCTACCTGCGCGCGTTCGGCCCGGCGACGCTCGCGGACGTGCAGGCGTGGTCGCGGCTGATCGGGCTCAAGGCGCACGCCGCCGGCCTCGACCTCGTGGAGTACGAGAACGAGGACGGCAAGGTCCTCTACGACGTGCCGGACGGCGTGATCGTCCCCGCCGACACCCCCGCGCCCGCCCGGCTGCTGCCCGCGTTCGACAACGTCCTGCTGGGCCACGCCGACCGCACCCGGATCATGAGCGAGGAGGCCCGCTCCCGCTGGGGCGCGGTGCGCAACGGGGTGTTCCCGCCGACGTTCCTGGTCGACGGGTTCCTGCGCGGCACGTGGAACGTGGTGGAGACCAGGGACACCGCGACGCTGACGATCGAGCCGTACTTCAGGACCACCAAGAAGGACCTGGCCGGCGTGGAGCGGGAGGCGAAGGCGGTGCTGAAGGTGATGGCGCCAGGGAAGGAGCACGTCATCGAGCAGCGGCAACCTGCCTGAGCACGTCGAGCGCCGCGGTGATCGCCGGGCGGCGCGAGGCCTGCGTGCGCCAGATCGCGTAGAGCGTGCGGGTGGGGGCGGGCCGCATCGGAACCGCCCGCACGTTCTCCGGCACGACCCCCCTGCCCAGCCGCGGGATCAGCGCGACCCCGATCCCCTTGCTCAGCAACGCGAACTGCGTCTGGTACTCGCTGACCCGGTAGGCCAGCTCCGGTTCGATGCCCGCGCCGTGGAACGTCCGCACCAGCCAGTCGAAGCAGATCGCCCCCTCCGGCTGGCACATCCACCGCTCGCCCGCCAGGTCGGCGGGCTCCAGGAACTCCTTGTCCGCCAACGGGTTCGACGCCGGCACCAGCACCTCGGCGAGGTCTTCGCACAGCGCCACCCGCGACAACGAGTCCGGCACCGGAAGCGGCGTGTTCTCCCAGTCGTGCACGACCGCCAGGTCGAGCTCTCCGCGTGCCACGGCCTCGGTCGCGAGCGGCGGGTCGATCTCCTTCATCCGCACGTCCAGCGCGGGGTGCTGCTCGGCGAGACCGACCAGGACGTCCGGCAGCACCCCGCGCGCCGCCGTGGCGAACGCGCCGATGCACAGCCGGCCGACCGCGGCACCGCGGTGCTCCTCCAGCGCCACCTCGGCCTCTTCGACGAGCTTCAGCACCTGCCCGGCCGTGTCGGCCAGCAGCAGCGCGGCGTCCGTCAGCGCCACCCCGCGGCCACGCCGTTCGAGCAACGTCGTGCGCGTCTCGCGTTCGAGCTTCGCGATCTGCTGGGAGACCGCGGACGGCGTGTAGCCGAGCACGTCGGCGGCCTCGCCGACGGTCCCGTAGGTCGCGACGGCGTGCAGGGCCCGCAGGCGTCCGAGATCGAGCATGTAGCGATGCTAAACCCAATACCCCACGGCTTGGAACTGGTGCTAAACAGTCGTGCGGCGCACGCTGGGCAGCGTGAACCCACGCCACGTCCTGCTCGCCGTGCTGGTCGCCGCCATCTGGGGCTTCAACTTCGTCGTGCTCAAGGTGGGTCTCGACGAGTTCCCGCCGATCCTGTTCTCCGCGCTGCGCTTCCTCGCCGCGGCGGTGCCGGCGATCTTCTTCGTGGGCCGGCCGAGCGTCGCGTGGAAGTGGGTGGTGGCGGTCGGGCTTGTGCTCGGCGTCGCGAAGTTCAGCTTCCTGTTCATCGGCCTGCACGCGGGCATGCCCGGCGGGTTGTCGAGCCTGGTGCTGCAGAGCCAGGTGATCTTCACCGCGGTGTTCGCGGCGGTCGTGCTGCGCGAGCGGCCCAGGCCCGTGCAGATCACCGGCATCGCGCTCGCGGTGGCGGGCATGGGGATCATCGCGTGGGACTACGGGCTGTCGTCACCGCTGCTCGGGTTCGTGCTGGTGATCGCGGCCGCGGCGTGCTGGGGCGTGTCCAACGTGCTGATGCGCTACGCGCGGCCCGCGGACACGTTGCGGTTCATGGTGTGGGTGAGCGCGGTGGCGGTGCTGCCGCTGTTCGCGCTGTCGGCGCTCACCGAGGACATGAGCGCGCTGGGCCGCATGGACTGGGCGGGCGTGGGCGCGATCGGGTACGTCGCGTGGGTCTCGACGCTGCTCGGGTTCGGGATCTGGGGGTTCCTGCTGCGCCGCTACGAGTCGTCCGTCGTCGCGCCGTTCTCGTTGCTGGTGCCGGTGTTCGGGATGTTCTCGGCGTGGGCGTTCCTGGGCGAGGACCTGACGGCCGTCCGCGCGGCGGCCGGTGGGCTGGTGCTGGCGGGGCTCGCTATCCCGCAGCTGGTGGGGCGCCGGGCGGCACGAACGGCAGTCCCGCCGGAACCCCTCGTTCCAGCAGGTCGGTGACGGCCTTCGTGTCGAGGTGGTCGGCGACCAGGTCGCCCAGCAGGTCGAGCTGGGCCTCGCGGGCGGCCTGGAAGCTCACCTCGCCCGGCACGAAGTCGCGCCCCGACCGGTCCGCCGCCCACCGCAGGAACCGGCGGCGGAACCCGTCGTTCTCCAGCAGGCCGTGCCAGTGCGTGCCCAGGACGCGGTCGGTCTCGGCGCCCTCGTCACCGACGAGCGGGCGTTCCCCGCTGCGCACGACCTGGCCGTGGTGGATCTCGTAGCCCGTGACCGGCTCGCCCCACGCCACGTCCGACGGCCTGGCCAGGGTCTTGCGCGCGGCGAAGCGGACGTCGACGTCGAGCAGGCCGAGCCCGTCGACCGCACCGTCACCGGACTCGACGTCGTCCTCGATGCGCCGGGACAGCATCTGGAACCCGCCGCAGATGCCGAGGACCGGGCCGTCGAACCGCGAGACCGCCTCGGCCAGGCCCGTTTCCCGCAACCAGCGCAGGTCCGACACGGTCGCCTTGGAACCGGGCAGCACCACCAGGTCCGCGTCCGCCAGCCGGGACGGCTCGGTGACGAACCGCACGGACACACCGGGTTCGCAGGCCAGCGCCTCGACGTCGGTGGCGTTCGAGATGCGCGGCAGCCTGACCACCGCGACCCGCAGCCAGTCGCGCACCGGTGGCAGCGGCCGGCCGATCACGCCGTCCGCGGTGTAGGACAGCGAGTCCTCCGCGTCGAGCCACAGCTCCTCCCGCCACGGCAGCACGCCCAGCACCGGCCGCCCGGTGAGGTGGCGGAGCTGGTGCAGCCCGGGTTCGAGCAGGCGCGGGTCGCCGCGGAACTTGTTCACCACGAACCCCGCGACCAGCGCCTGGTCCGCCGCGTCCAGCACCGCCACCGTGCCGAAGAGGTGAGCGAGGACACCGCCGCGGTCGATGTCACCGACGACGAGCACGGGCAGTCCGGCGCGGGTGGCCAGGCCCATGTTCGCGATGTCGTTGCGGCGCAGGTTGATCTCGGCCGGTGAACCGGCCCCCTCGCAGACCACGACCTCGTGGTCGCGCCGCAGTCCGTCCAAAGTAGACAGCACGGTGCCGAGCAGCTCCTGCTTGCGCTCGCGGTAGCTCAGCGCCGAGACCTCGCCCCGCGCCTCGCCGAGCACCACCACCTGGGACGTGCGGTCGCTGCCCGGCTTGAGCAGCACGGGGTTGAAGCGCACGCTCGGCTCCTTGAACGCCGCCCGCGCCTGCACCGCCTGCGCACGGCCGATCTCGCCGCCGTCGAGCGTGACGAACGAGTTGTTGGACATGTTCTGCGCCTTGAACGGCACGACGTCGACACCCTGCCGCGCCAGGAACCGGCACAGTCCGGCGACCAGGACGCTCTTGCCCGCGTCCGAGGTCGTCCCACAGATCAACATCGCACCCCGCATGGACGCCAATGCTGCCATCATCACGGGCATGGTCACCGTCGTGCTCATGCACAGCCCTTTCCTAGGCCCGTCGAGCATGCGTCCGCTCGCCGACGAACTGGCCTCAGACGGGGTGGCGGTGCTCCTGGTGGACCTGCAGATGACGGTGAACGAGGCCCCGGTGCACCAGCGGCTGATCGGCGCGTTCGCGGACGCGCTGGAGGACTCGGGTGTCGCCGGACCGCTGGTGCTGGTCGGGCACAGCGGCGCAGGTCCGTTGCTGCCGGGGTTCGCCGACGCGCTGGAGACCGAGGTGGCGGGCCTGGTGTTCCTCGACTCCGACCTGCCGACGCCGGGCAGGGCGTGGCGCGACACCGTCGACCCGGCGCTGGTCAGCCAGGTCAAGGCGTCGGTGCGCGACGGCAAGCTGCCCCGCTGGGACCGCTGGTTCGACACCGACCCGCTGACGCTGGTGCCCGCTGAGCTGCGCGGGGAGATGCGTGACGAGGCGCCCGAGGTGGCGTGGGAGTTCCTGAAGGAGCAGCGGCCGGTCGTGGAGTGGGACGGACCGTGCGGGTACGTGCTGCTGTCGGCGGTCTACGAGGACGCGGCGGACGCGGCCGAGAAGCTCGGCTGGCCGGTCGAGCGCGTCGAGTCGCACCACCTGGCGGCCGCGACGTCGCCCTCGGCGGTCGCGGCCGCGCTCAAGGCCGTCCTCAGCAGACTGTGAGGATCTCCGAGCCGGTCTCGGTGACGACGATGGTGTGCTCGAACTGGGCGGTCCAGCTCTTGTCCTGGGTGGTGACGGTCCAGCCGTCGTCCCACATGTCGTGCTCGAAGCCGCCGAGCGTGATCATCGGCTCGATCGTGAACGTCATGCCCGGTTCGAGCACGGTCTTCATCGACGGCTCGTCGTAGTGCAGCACCACGAGGCCGCTGTGGAAGTCGCGGCCGATGCCGTGGCCGGTGAAGTCGCGGACCACGCCGTAGCCGAAGCGGTTCGCGTACGCCTCGATGACGCGGCCGATGACGTTGATCTCCCGGCCCGGCTTCACGGCCTTGATCGCGCGCATGGTCGCCTCGTGCGTGCGCTCGACGAGCAGCTTGGCCTCCTCGGAGACGTCGCCCGCGAGGAAGGTCGCGTTCGTGTCGCCGTGCACGCCGCCGATGAACGCCGTCACGTCGATGTTCACGATGTCGCCGTCCTCGACCACCGTCGAGTCCGGGATGCCGTGGCAGATGACCTCGTTCAGCGAGGTGCAGCACGACTTCGGGAAGCCCCGGTAGCCCAGCGTCGAGGGGTACGCGCCGTTGTCGCACAGGAACTCGTGCGCCACCGCGTCGATCTCGTCCGTCGTGACGCCGGGGACGACGACCTTGCCGGCCTCCTGCAGCGCCTGGGCGGCGAGACGGCCCGCGACCCGCATGGCCTCGATGATCTCCGGCGTCTGCACCCACGGGTCGTTGCCGCGCGTCGGCGCGGGCTTGTCGACGTACTCGGGGCGAACGATGCGCGACGGCACCGGACGACGTGGAGATTGCACACCGGGTTGCAGCGGAGCACGAACAGCCATGGTCTCCACCCTACTGGGCGACGACGGAACCGCCTCGGACCTGGTCCTGCGCGTGCGGCCACAGCCGTTCCGCGTGGAGCAGGCGTTCCCGCAGCGCGGAGAGGTCGTCAGGGCTCATCACGGCACAGCCTTGAGGAACCGCGCAGCGACGTCCACCGCCGGGGTGGAGGTCTCCCCGCTGAGCACCAGGGTCGCGAACGCGAGATCACCCCGGTACCCCATGAACCACCCGTGTGAGTGCACGCCGTCGCCGAACTGGGCGGTACCGGTCTTGCCCCGCACGTCCCCGTACGGCTTGAGCTGTGGTGCGGTGCCGTAGTCGACGACCTCGCGCATCATCTGCCGCACCGGGTCGAGCGCCGTGGGCGGGGCGGGTTGCTTGTCGGCCTTCGTCTCCTTGCCGCGCACCAGCTGCGGCGTCGGCATGGACCCCTTCACGATGGACGCGGACACCAGCGCCATGCCGAACGGCGAGGCCAGCACCTTGCCCTGGCCGAACGCGTCCTCCGCGCGTTCCACGACGTCCTGCGCCGGCGGCAGCGAGCCGGTGATCGTGGTGAGGCCCTGGATGTCGAAGTCGACGCCCAGGCCGAGCGACAGCGCGGTGTTCGTGAGCAGGTCGGCCGGCATGTCGACGGCGAGCTGCGCGAACGTGGTGTTGCAGGAGAACGCGAACGCCGAGCGCAGCGGGATGGTGCCCTTCTCGAACTCGTTCGAGTTCGGCACGACCCGGCGGCCCGCGATGGTGGTCTTGCCGGGACACGGCAGCGGGGTGTCGGCGGTGGCCTGACCGGACTGGACAGCGGCGAGCGCCGTCACGGCCTTGAACGTCGACCCCGGCGGGAAGCGGCCGGTCAGCGCCAGCGCCCCCTGCGCGTCGGCGGCCTCGTTCTGCGCGACGGCCAGGACGTCACCGGTGGACGGCTGGAGCGCGACGAGCATCGTGGGCTGCTGCAGCGGCTCGACGGCGTCCTCCGCGGCGGTCTGCACGATCCGCGACAGCGCGGTGCCGATCGCCTTCGCCGGCTCGGGTGCCTGCTGGTGCAGCTCGTCGACCTCGGCGCCCTGCGCGTTGACCGTGGCGACGCGGAAGCCGGTGTGGCCCGCGATCTCGTCCTCGACGGCCTTGCGGATCGCGGGCAGCACCTGCGACCCGAACGTGCGGCTGGGTGCGAGCAGCGAGGTCTGCGAGCTGAACCGCACGCCGGGCAGCTCGTAGATCTTCGGCTTCACGGACTGGTAGTCCGGGTCCCGCAGCGCCGCGACCTGGTAGGCCTGCCCCTCCGGCGTCTTGGCCGCGCCGTCGGTGATGGACTGCTGGGTGATCGCCTTGTCGAGCGGGTTCAGCGCCTCCCCCAGCGCCCTCGCGACGGCGGCGACGTCACCGGCCTCCTTGGGCACCAGCAGCACCGACACGACCCGTTCCGGTGAGAGCAGCGGCGTCCCGTCGCGGTCGAGCACCGGCGCGGGGTCGGGCCTGAGCTCGGTGAGCTTGACGGTCTGCTGTGGAGCGAGCTTGGGATGCGGCACCGACGTGGCCCAGCGCACCTTCCAGGCGTCGCCCTCCCGCCGGACCTCGAACTTCGTCGGGTACGACCAGTGCCGCCCCTTGCCGAGGTCCCAGTCGAGCGAGACCGACGCCTCGGCCGCCGTGTCGCCGTTGTTGCGGATCTGGTCGACCTTGCTGGTCAGCTTCTCCGGCTTGAGCGCACCGCGGAACTTCTCCAGGGTCTCCTTGGCGTCGGCGGGGTTGTCGGTCAGGTTCGCCGCGCCCTGCACGTCACCGGAGGCGAGCTTGCCCAGGAAGTCGCCGGTGATCTCCGGAGCGCCGGGTTCGTCCTCGAACAGCCCGCAGCCGCTCACCGCCACCAGGACCGCCGTGGTCATCGCCAGAAGTCGCACGGCCGCGAGTATGCCCGTTTCAGAAGAGGACCGTGGCGTACTGCCCGACCTGTTCGAACCCGATCCGCCGGTAGGCGGCCTGCGCCACGTGGTTGTAGCCGTTGACGTAGAGGCTCGCCGTGCGGTCCAGGTGGTGCACGAGCCGGCTGGCCACCGCCGCCGTCCCCGCGGTGCCGAGCCCCTCACCCCGCCGTTCCGGTCGCACCCAGACCCCCTGGATCTGCCCGACCCGCTTCGACATGGCCCCGATCTCGGCCTTGAAGACGACCTCGCCGCCCTCGAACCGGGCGAACGCCCTCCCCGCCGCGATCAGCTCGCTCACGCGGGCCCGGTAGCCCGCGCCGCCGTCCTCCGCGCACGGGTCGATGCCGACCTCTTCGATGAACATGGCGATCGCGGCCGGCAGGTACCGGTTGAGCTCGCTGGGCCTGACCTGCCGCACCATCGGGTCCGGCGCGACGTCGGGGGTCCGGCTGAGCGCCATCAGCGGCTGGTCACCGCGCACCTCGCGGGCCGGTCCCCAGTCGCCCTGCAGCTCGTCCCACAGCGTCAGCACCTGCTCGGCCGGTCCGACCAGGCTGGAGCACATGCGGCCCCTCCTGCGCGCCCGGTCCGCGAACATGCGGATGGCGCTGGGGCTGCCCCGCAGCGGGATGAGGTTCGGCCCGGAGAAGCACAGGCCGTCGACCTTGCCGCGCATCGGCCGGGCGTCCGACCCCCACATCTCGCCCCCGAGGCGCCACGGGTCAAGACCGGCGGTCTCCACCCTTGCCGCGACCATGCACGCGGCCACGGGGTCGCTGTCGAGCACCCCGCGCACGTCGATCAGGTCGCGCTCGTCGAGCACGCGCGCTCCGGCCAGCCTCAGCACGTCATCCAGCGTGCCAGATTTGCCGCGCGTGTGGGATCAGCCAACAGTGCGGCCTGATCGTGACTGACCGCACTGCGAGTACCCCCAACTCATGATCATTCCGCTCATGAGTTGGGGGTGCTCGCAGACGCCGTCAGCCGACCGTGACCGCCGGAGTGCCGCCCTCGACGGGCTCCATCTCCTCGGCGAGGCGCATCGCCTCCTCGATCAGCGTCTCCACGATCGCGTGCTCGGGCACGGTCTTGATGACCTTGCCCTTCACGAAGATCTGGCCCTTGCCGTTGCCCGACGCGACGCCCAGGTCGGCCTCGCGGGCCTCGCCGGGGCCGTTCACGACGCAGCCCATGACGGCGACGCGCAGGGGGACCTCCATGCCCTCGAGACCGGCCGTGACCTGCTCGGCGAGGGTGTAGACGTCGACCTGGGCGCGGCCGCAGGACGGGCAGGACACGATCTCCAGCTTGCGCGGGCGCAGGTTGAGCGACTGGAGGATCTGGTGGCCGACCTTGATCTCCTCGACCGGCGGTGCGCTCAGCGACACCCGGATCGTGTCGCCGATGCCCTGCCGCAGCAGCGCGCCGAAGGCCACGGCCGACTTGATGGTGCCCTGGAACGCGGGACCGGCCTCCGTCACGCCGAGGTGCAGGGGGTAGTCGCACTGCTCGGCCAGCAGCTCGTAGGCGCGGATCATGACGACCGGGTCGTTGTGCTTGACCGAGATCTTGATGTCGTGGAAGTCGTGCTCCGCGAAGAGCGAGGCCTCCCACATCGCCGACTCGGCCAGCGCCTCCGGGGTCGCCTTGCCGTACTTCTGCAGCAGCCGCGGGTCGAGCGAACCCGCGTTGACGCCGATGCGGATCGGGGTGCCGTGGTCTTTGGCGGCGGCCGCGATCTCCTTCACCTGGTCGTCGAACTTGCGGATGTTGCCGGGGTTGACGCGCACGGCGGCGCACCCGGCCTCGATGGCGGCGAACACGTACTTCGGCTGGAAGTGGATGTCCGCGATCACCGGGATCTGCGACTTCCTGGCGATGGCGGGCAGCGCGTCCGCGTCGTCCTGAGACGGGCAGGCGACGCGCACGATGTCACAGCCGGCCGCGGTGAGCTCAGCGATCTGCTGGAGCGTCGCGTTCACGTCCGACGTGAGCGTCGTCGTCATCGACTGGACGGAGACGGGGAACTCGCTGCCGACACCGACGTTGCCCACCATCAGCTGCCTGGTCTTGCGACGTTCCGACAGCACCGGCGGCGGCAGTGCCGGCATTCCGAGCATCACGCCGTCACTCATGGGTTGTGCACCTTTCCGTAAGTCACTGCAACCTGATCGGGTTGACGATGTCGGCGGTCACGGTCAGCAGCGTGATGGCGCCGCCGAGGAAGATGACCACGTAGGTGAGCGGCAGCAGGCGCATGTAGTTGACCGGGGCGCCGGCGGGTTTCCCGCGCAGCTTCCTCACCCAGTCTCGCACCCGTTCGTAGAGGTTGACGGCGATGTGACCACCGTCAAGCGGCAGCAGCGGCAGGAGGTTGAACACACCCACGAAGAAGTTCAGGCCCGCGAGCATGAGCACGAAGAACGCCCACAGCCCGCGCTCGGCCGCGTCACCGCCCAGGCGGGAGGCACCGACGACGGAGATGGGGGTGTCCAGGTCGCGTTCGCCGCCGCCGATGGCCTTGACCACGGCCGGGATGCGCTCGGGGAAGCGCATGAGGCCCTTCCAGGTGTTCACGAACATGTCGCCGGTGAACGCCACGGCCGCGGGGACGGCCTCGACCGGCCCGTAGGTGAACGACTCCTTCGGCAGCACGCCGATCGCGCCGATCTCCTTGGTCTCCTTGCCGCCCTTGCCGTCGGTGAGGGTGCGGGTGACCTTGGCCACGTCGACGGTGACCGTCATCTCCTTGCCGTCGCGCAGGATCTTGAACTCGGTCGGGCCGGTGCGCTCGCGGGTGACCCGCTGCATGTCCGGCCACGTCGGCGTCTGCTGGCCGGCGATCGCGACGATCTCGTCACCGGGCTGCAGGCCGGCGTTCCTGGCGGGCGCGGGCGAGCCGGACGGGCACGAGCCGTCGGTGACGTTCGCGACCGGCACGCACGGCGTGACCTCCTGCAGCACCGGCAGGCCCTTGTTGTTCGGCAGGCCCAGCGACATCGCGAGGACCAGCAGGATGATGAAGCCGAGGATGAAGTGCGTGATGGAGCCCGCCGACAGCACGACGACGCGCTTCCACACCTTCTGGTTGTAGAACGCGCGCTTGCGGTCGTCCGGGTGCACCTCCTCCAGCGCCGTCATGCCGGTGATCTCGCAGAAGCCACCGGCCGGGATCGCCTTCAGGCCGTACTCGGTCTCGCCCTTGCGGAACGAGAAGAGCTTCGGGCCGAACCCGATGAAGTAGCGCGTGACCTTCATGCCGAAGGCCTTGGCGGTCAGCAGGTGCCCGAACTCGTGCAGCGCGATCGAGACCGCGATGCCGAACGCGAACAACAGCACCCCGAGGATGTTGATGAATGTGTTCACGGTGACGTTCAGTTCCTTCCGACCAGCTCGCGGGCGCGTGCGCGTGCCCAGTCCTCGGCGGCGAGGACCTCCGCCACATCGGCGGGGTCACTCTGCCAGTCGCCCGCCTCGCCGACGACTTGGCCGATGGTGTCGACGATGGACAGGAACGACGTCGCACCCGCGACGAAAGCTGCGAGGGCCTCCTCGTTCGCTGCGTTGTAGATCGCGGGCAGACACCCGCCCGCACCGCCCGCCTGCCGCGCGAGCTCGACCGCCGGGAACGTGACGTCGTCCAGCGGCTCGAACGTCCACGAGGTGGCGTTGTCAAAGGTACAGGCGGGTGCGGCACCGGCCACGCGGTCGGGCCAACTGAGACCGAGCGAGATGGGAAGCCGCATGTCAGGCGGCGAGGCCTGCGCGAGTGTAGAGCCGTCTGTGAACGTCACCATCGAGTGAATCACCGACTGCGGGTGCACCACCACGTCGATGCGGTCGTAGGGCACCTTGAACAGCAGGTGCGCCTCGATCAGCTCCAGCCCCTTGTTGACGAGGTTCGCCGAGTTGATCGTGACGACCTGGCCCATCGACCATGTCGGGTGCGCCATCGCCTGCCCGACGCTGACGTCCGCGAGCTCGGCGCGGGTCTTCCCGCGGAACGGCCCGCCGGACGCCGTCAGCACCAGCTTGTGCACCTCGTGCGCCGCGCCACCGCGCAGGCACTGGGCCAGGGCCGAGTGCTCGGAGTCGACGGGGACGATCTGGTCCGGCTTGGCCGCCTTCAGCACGAGGGGCCCGCCCGCGATGAGCGACTCCTTGTTCGCGAGCGCCAGCGTCGCGCCGGACTCCAGCGCCTTCAGCGACGGCTCGAGCCCGCGTGACCCGTCCATTCCGTTGAGGACGACGTCCGCGGGGCACGCCTCGATCAGGTCGACCATGCTGGTCAACGTCTTGACACCGGGCACCTCGGCACCGCTGGCCACCGCCACGACGGGCACGCCGAACTCGGCTGCCTGCTCCGCGAGCAGGTCAAGCTGACGTCCACCCGCACCGAGCCCGACCACCCTGAACTGGTCGCGGTTGCGGCGGATGACGTCGAGCGCCTGGGTGCCGACGGAGCCGGTCGAGCCCAGGATCAGGACAGTGCGTGGAGTACTCATCGCCCCTCATTGTTCCGGAGAGTGCCTGAGAGCCCGGCACAGCCCGCTACTTTGATAACGGAGTGGTTTTGGAGGTGTGAAGTCGCCAGTTCGGGGGCATTCCGTCCGCGTCAGGCAGATGGAAGGAGACTTTCCGTGGGCATCCTTGGATGGATCGTGCTCGGCCTGTTGGCCGGAGCCATCGCGAAGGCCATCATGCCGGGGAAGGACCCCGGCGGAATCATCATCACGATGCTGCTCGGCATCGTGGGCGCGATCCTCGGTGGATTCATCGGATCGGCGCTCTTCGGGACCGACCTCGGTACGTTCTTCGATCTGCGCACGTGGCTGCTCGCCATCGTCGGATCGTTGATCCTGCTCGGCATCTACCGCCTCGTGACGGGGCGACGAAGCCGCGTGTAGGCGCACATGACGTTTGGGGCCGTTCGGGTGACACCCGAACGGCCCCTTCGTGTTGTTTGGCGCTCGCTTCGCTCGCGCGGCGGGTTCGCCGGGAAGCTGGTCGCGAACCGCAACCAGGCCGGACTCAGCCGCAATCGCTTGCGCCCGCTCGCGCGGCGTGCCGGGAGCGGACTATCCCGCCAGGCCCGCATCGCGTGCCAGCAGTGCCGCCTGCACCCGGTTCGTCAGCCCCAGCTTGGCCAGCAACCGCGACACGTACGTCTTCACCGTCGCCTCGGACATGTGCAGCTTGGCCCCGACGTCCGCGTTGGACATCCCCTGCCCCAGCAGCGCCAGCACCTCGACCTCGCGCTCGGTCAGCCCCGCGACGGCCTTCTGCGCCTCCTGCCGCTTCGGCTGCCCGGAGGTCGCGACCATGCCGACGACCCGTGACGTGACCATGGGTGACAGATAGGCCTCGCCGTTGTGCACCGCGCGCACGGCGCGCAACAGCTCCTCGGGCGCCGAGTCCTTCAAGAGGAACCCAGCCGCGCCGTCGGACAGCGCGCGCACGATGTTCTCGTCCTCGCCGAAGGTCGTGAGCATGACGACGCGCACGGACGGTGCCACGACGCGCAGTTCGCGCGCGCAGGCGAGGCCGTCCATGCGGGGCATGCGGATGTCGAGCACGGCCACGTCGACGCGGCGTTCGCGCACGATCTGCACGGCCTCGCGGCCGTCGCCGGCCTCCGCCACCAGCTCGATGTCGTCGGCGGTGCCGAGGATGGCCTTGATGCCCGCGCGCATCAACGGCTCGTCGTCGGCGATGAGCACCCGGATCATGGCTCGTTCCTCTGGACGTGGATCTTCTTCTCGACCAGCTTGCCGTCCTTGAAGCAGAAACGCACCACCCGGGTGCCCTTCGCGAGGTACGACTGCTCGTCGGTGATGTGGTAGACGCACCGGGAGCCGGGTGGCTCGGGGGTGGCCTGGGAACGGCGTTCACCGTCGCCGACCAGGGGTTCGTCACCCGCGGGCAGCAGGGCCATCACCTCGGGCTCCGGCTGGCCCACCGAGATGCTGTCGAGGGTCTGCTCCGACACGACCTCGGTGACCGGCTGCGCGCCGAGGTAGGTGAAGCCGCCGATGATGACGGACAGCACCAGGGACGCGCCCGCGATGGAGCCGACGCCGGCCCACTTGCGCAGGCGGCCGGGTGACTGGGTCTCCTCCTGCTCGTCCTCGGGGTCGTCGGGGAGCGGGGCTTCCTCGTACGGCAGCACGGCGGCGATGCGAAAGCCACCGGACGGTAGCGCGCCCACGTGCAGGATGCCGCCGGCAACGCGCACGCGTTCGCTGAGGCCGATCAGGCCAACACCCGGCTCACCGGTCGGTGAACCGTTGCGGGACGGGTTGTTGCGCACCTCCACGACGAGTGCGTCCGGCTCGTACTTCACCGTCACCTGCACGGCCGCTCCAGGCGCGTGCTTGGCCGCGTTCGTGAGGCCTTCCTGTGCGACGCGATAGGCGGCGTGAGAGACACGGGACGGCAACGGGTGCGCTTGCCCGCCACGGACCAGGCTGACGAGCACGCCTGCCTTGCGCGCGTCGGCCACCAACGAGTCGATGGACTCCGCTGTGCGTGTCGCGGGGTCGTCGTCGGGGCCGTCTTCCGCGCGCAGCACCCCGATGATCGACCGCAGCTCGCCCATTCCGGTCAACGCCGCCGAGCGCAGCACGCCGATCGCCTCGCGCTGCTTCTCCCCCAGCGACGGGTCCAGCGCCAGCGCGCCGGCGTGCACGGAGATCAGCGACAGGCGGTGGCCGAGGCTGTCGTGCATGTCCTGGGCGATGCGGCTGCGTTCGCGCAGGCGCACCTGCCGCGACAGCAGCCGGTGTTCGCCGCGCATCCGCGCCTCGCGGTCCTGCATGGCCTGCACGAGCGCCTCGCGCTGGGCGAGGTAGCGGCCGACGAGGAACGGCAGCGCCACGGCCACGCCGAAGATCGTGATCAGGATGAGCATGCCGTAGACGGGTTCGATCTCCAGCGGCCGCACGTCCCAGTCCCACAGCAGCACCACGACGACGAACGTGATCGCCGTCGACACCACCGCCTTGACCCACGACTCGATCCGGCGGCCGGCCGTGTAGCTCAGCACCACCATCAGCGCCGCCCCGATGAACGGGATCGCCGCGGCCGCGATCATCACCGTCGCGGGCAGCGCGTGCCGCAGCGGCAGGAGCACCAGGTAGACGGCGAAGTAGGCGGCGAGCAGCCAGCCCGTCACCCGCTGCTCGGCCCACGGGCCGGGCCAGAGGTCCAGCAGGACGACGGCGACCGCGACGAGCACGTCCCCGGCGACCCGCACGGGCGTCAGCGCCCTGAACCGCGCCAGGTTGTCGGCGACGAACGCCTCGGCCCTGGCCCGCACAGCAGTAGTCACGCGGTCCAAGCTACGAGACGTCCCACCACCGCGCGGCACGCTGGAGTATCGGTTTCCCGCGACGAAAGTTGACCCTCAGACAAGCTGCGCGGTGGACCCGGCCCTCCGCGCCCGCCACGACGCGAGCACCACACCGATGATCAGCAGCAGGGCCGTGGCCGCCACCATCAACGTCGACAGCGCCACGACCTCCGGCGAGATGCCCCGCTTCGAGGCCTGCGCGTAGACGAACACCGGCAGCGTCGTCGACCCGACACCGGTCAGGTACGACGAGATCACCACGTCGTCGAACGACAGCAGGAACGCGAACGCCGCACCCGCCACCACCGCGGGCGCGACCAGCGGCAGCGTCACGGTCCGGAACGCCACGAACGGCGACGCCCCGAGGTCGGCCGCGGCCTCCTCCAGCCGGACGTCCATCCCGGACACCCGCGACCGCACCACGACGACGACGAAGCTGAGCGAGAACGCCACGTGCGCGAGCAGCAACGCCCCGAACCCGAGCGGGATTCCGGCAAGCTTCACGAAGAACCCCAGCATCGCCACACCCATGACGACCTCGGGCACCACGAGCGGCAACGACAGCAAGACCGTCCACAGCCCACGACCGGGGAACGCGCGCCGCAACCCGAAGGCCGCCAACGTGCCGATGACCGTCGAGATCACCGCGGACGCCAACGCCAACTGGAGCGTCAGCTGCAACGACTCCAACACGCGGGTGTCGCGGAACAGCTCCTCGTACCACCGCGTCGACACGCCGCTGATGCGCGACAACGACCGCGAGGAGTTGAACGACGCGATGGCGAGCCACACGATCGGCGCGTACAGGAACACGAACACGAGCAGAGCGACCGCACCGAGCGCCCACGGCCGACGGTTCACAGCACGTCCTCCCCACGCCGCCCGCGCAACACGAGCACGAGCACCACCAGCACGAGCAGCAGCACCGCCATCGCCGACCCCAGCGGCCAGTTGTTGCCGCCGCGGAACTGGTCGTCGATCACCGACCCGAACGTCGACTGGTCGACCCCGCCGAGCAGCTTCGGCGTGACGAAGTCACCCGCCGAGGGCACCAGGACCAGCAACGACCCGGCCAGCACGCCGGTGAGCACGCCCGGCAGCACGATCCGGAAGAACGTCGACACCCGCCCGTGCCCGAGGTCGTACGACGCCTCCACCAGCCGGAAGTCGAACCGCTCGCACGCCACGTAGAGCGGCAGCACCATGAACGGCAGGAACCCGTAGGTGAGCCCGAGGACCACCGCGCCGTGCGTGAGCAGGAAGCCGCCGTCGCGGTCGAGCCCCACCCAGCCGAGCACGGTGTTGACCAAGCCCTCCCCGTCGAGCAGCGCCTTCCACGCGTAGATCCGCGCGAGGTAGCTCGACCAGAACGGGATCAGCACCGCCGCCAGCAACGCCGTCCGGTACCGGCCGCCGTGCCGCGCGATGAACCACGCCAGCGGGAACCCGAGCAGCAGGCACGCGACCGTCGTCGCCACCGCGTAGACCAGCGTCCGCCCGAAGATCGGCAGGAACGCCGGGTCCAGCGCCGTCAGGTAGGCCTGCGTCGTCCACGGCAGCACCGCGCGGGCCACGCCGGTGTCCCGCGTCGCGAAGCTGAACTGGACGACGAGCGCGAGCGGTGCGATCAGGAAAATCCCCAGCCACAGCCCGGTGGGCGTGAGCAGGGCGTTGGCCTTCAGCCAGCGTCGGAGCACGAGCGCACATCCTGCCACGTGCCCGCTCCCGTACCGTGGTGGTCAAGGTTGTCGGCAGGACCACATGCCGCAGTCGCTTCCCGGCAAGGGGGTAAGCGGTGCTGGAGCAGCTGAACGGCCATGAAGACCCACATCCGATCTACGAACGGATCCGCGCACGGGGACCGCTGACGCGCGACGGCGGCCTGTGGACCACGACCAGCCACTCGCTGGTGAACAAGATCCTGCGCGACCGCCGCTTCGGCGTGCGATACGCCAACGGCACCTATCCGGGCACGCCGAACGTGCTGTCCGGGTCGTTCCTGGAGCTGGACCCGCCCGACCACACCCGGTTGCGCAGGCTGGCCGCGCCCGCGTTCAGCCCGAAGAAGATCGACGGGTACCGGCCGCGGGTCGAGGAGGTCGCCGGCGCGCTGCTCGACCGGGCCGGTGCCGAGTTCGACCTGATGAGCGACTTCGCGCAACCGCTGCCGATCGCCGTGATCAGCGAACTGCTCGGCATCCCGGACGCCGACACCGGCGACTTCGCGCGCTACGGCCGTCTCGTCGCGGAGTCGTTCGACGGCAGGGTCTCCCCCGAGAAGGACAAGGCCGACGACCGGGTCTTCGCGTTGTTCGAGCGGCTCATCGCCGAACGCAGGACGCGGCCCGGCGACGACGTGATCAGCGCGCTCGTGGCCGCGGAAGCGGAGCAGGAGCTCACCGTGCCGGAGTTGCTGAGCACGCTGGCGCTGTTGCTCATCGCGGGCTTCGAGACGACGGTCAACCTGATCGGCAACGGCGTGCGCGCGTTGCTCGACCACCCGGCGCAGTGGGCGTTCTTCACAGCGCACCCCGGCATTGCGCCCGACGTGGTCGAGGAGACGCTGCGCTGGGCGCCGCCCGTGCAGTTCACCACCCGGCTCGCGCACGAGCCGGTCACGTTGTCGGGTGAGGAGATCGGCGTGGACGAGGGCGTCCACCTGCTCCTCGCCGCCGCGAACCGGGACCCGCGGGTCTACCCGGAGCCGCACCGCTTCGACGTGATGAGGGTGCAGCAGCCGGAGCACCTGGCGTTCTCCAGCGGTCTCCACTACTGCCTGGGCGCGGCGCTCGCGCGGCTGGAGGGCGAGGTCGCGTTCCGCGCGATCGCGCGTGCGGCGCCGGACCTGCGGCTGGCGGGTCCGGCGACGTTCCGCGAGTCGGTGCTGATCAGGGGGATGCTGAGCCAGCCGGTCAGCCGGTCTTGACCTTCGTCCAGGCGTCGGCGTACCGCGCCTCCACGTCACCGCCGAGGTCCTTGGTGAACGGCAGCTTCTTCAGCTGCTCCTCCGACGGGTAGACCAGCGGGTCGTCCAGCAGCTCCTTGTCGATCAACGGCTTGGCGGCCGCGTTCGGGCTGCCGTAGCGCACGGCGTTGGACAGCGCCGCGCCGGTCTCGGCACCCAGGATGTAGTCGATGAACCGGTGCGCGTTCTCGGCGTGCGGCGCGTCCTTCGGGATGACCAGCAGGTCCACATAGGACAGTCCGCCCTCGGACGGGATGGCGTACGCCACGTCCTCGCTGGTCTCACGCGCCTGGAACGCGTCACCGGAGTAGGCCTGCGCCAGCCGCACCTGGCCGGAGGTGAGCGGCTCGATCACGTCGGAGGTGATCTGGCCGAGCTTCTTCTTCAACGACAGCAGGAAGTTCGCCGCGTCGTCGATCTGCTTCGCGTCGGTGGTGTTCGGGTCGTGACCGAGCTTGAGGAGGCCCAGCGCCATGCCGTCGCGCGCCTCGTCGAGGATCGTGCTGCGGCCCTGCGCGTTCGGCAGGTCGTAGGCGGAGAACCCGGTGACGTCGCCGCCGATCTGCGACTTCGAGTACGCGAGACCGGTCGTGCCCCACGCCCACGGCACCGAGTACCTGTTGCCGGCGTCGTAGTCGGCCTCGACGAACCGCTTCTCCAGGTTCTTCAGGTTCGGCAGCGACGAGTGGTCCAGCGGCTGCAGCAGGCCCGAGCGCAGGAACCGGCGCAGGAAGTTGTCCGACGGCACCACCAGGTCGTAGCCCGCGGAGCCGGAAGCGATCTTGGCTTCCATCTCGTCGTTGGTGGAGAAGTTGTCGTAGGTGACCTGGATGCCGGTCGCGGTCTGGAAGCCCGGCAGGGTGTCCTTCGCGATGTAGTCGGTCCAGTTGTAGAAGTTGAGCTTGAGCTCGTCCTTCAGGTTCTTGGCCTTCGCCGCGGCCGAGGTGGCACCGCCGGTCGTCGGCGCCTCACCGACACCGCAGGCGGCCAGCGCGAAGAACGTCATCGAGCCCAGCATCGTGCGCCGGGTCACCCGCGCTGAGTCGTTGTCCCACAGACGGGCGATCCGGACGTTCTTGTCAGTCATCAGCCTTCTCCAGCAGCACGGTGAACTCGGGGTCCCACGCCATCCGCACCGGTTGTCCCGGCGCGCCCGCGTCGTCGATGCGCTGGGCGTTCTGCACGAACGCCACCAGCTCTCCCACCGGGGTGTCCACGACGAACTGGGTCGACACGCCCGTGTAGACGACGTCGTGCACCACGCCCTGGAGCACGCACCAGCCCGTGGGCGGTTCCGCGGTCTCGTTGAACAGGTGCACCTTCTCCGGGCGCACGGTCGCGGCGACCTTCTGCCCGTGGGCGGCGCTGCCGGTCAGCCGCGCGCGCAACCGGGTGGCGCCGGGAGCGGTCAGCTCGGCGAAGCCGCCGTCCACTCCGGACACCTCGGCGTCCAGGATGTTGGACGTGCCGATGAACCCGGCGACGAACCGGGTGGCGGGGCGTTCGTAGACGTCCTCGGGGTAGCCGACCTGCTCGATCTTGCCGGCGTTCATCACGGCGATGCGGTGCGAGAGGACCAGCGCCTCCTCCTGGTCGTGCGTGACGTAGAGGAACGTCGTGCCGACCTCGCGCTGGATGCGCATCAGCTCGATCTGCAGCTCCTTGCGCAGCTTCGCGTCGAGCGCGCCGAGCGGTTCGTCGAGCAGGAGCAGCTGCGGACCGGCCGCCAGCGCCCGCGCGATGGCGACGCGCTGCTGCTGGCCGCCGGAGAGCTGGGCGGGCCTGCGCTGCGCGAACTGCGACAGCCGCACGAGCTCCAGGTGCTCGCCGACGCGCTTGCGCAGCTCCTCGCCGCGCAGCTTCTTGCGCTTGAGGCCGTAGGCGACGTTGTCCCACACGGACATGTGCGGGAACAGCGCGTACGACTGGAAGACGGTGTTGACGTCCCGCCGGTACGGGGGGACGCCCACCATGTCGTTGCCGTCGAGCTCGATGCGGCCCTCGTCCGGGTCGACGAATCCGGCGATCATGCGCAGCACCGTGGTCTTGCCGCAGCCGGACGGGCCGAGCACGGAGAAGAACTCGCCCTCGTGGACGTCGAGCGAGATCCCGTCGACCGCCACCTGGTCGGAGAAGCGCTTGCGCACCCCGTGCAGGCCGATCTCGACGGGGGCGGACGTGTCCGGGGTGGAGCCCTCGGCGGGGGAGAAGCCGGTCAAGTCGGTGGCGCCTTCGCAGGGTGGGACGGGTGGGCCGCGCTAACGGTAACGGTGCACGACCCCGCTGATAAGGCGTGCGCGCGCGACCTCACACATCCGCGCGCGTCCCCGTGTGCGACGATGACCAGGTAACCGGATGAGCAGTGGAGGAAACCGTGGCTTCGTCCTCGGAACTGGACAAGCGTCCTGCCGTCGACCCTCACGAGGAGCCGTCGCACGAGTGGGGCTGGCACGGCACGCTGCCCAAGGGCACCCGGATCGCCGGCTGGCTCTCCGCGATCTTCTGCTTCCTGATGCTGATCGGCAACCACCACGGTCGCATCGAGAACGTCTACCTCGTCGCCACCGGCGTGGTGATCATCGCCCTGCTGGTGTGGGACATGGCGCGCCGCAAGACGTCCTGGCGGCGCTAGTCCCCCGTCAGACCTCCAGCACGAGCTTGCCCCGGGTGCGACCCTTCTCGCCCAGGGCATGCGCTTGTCCGGCCTCCTCCAGCGGGAACGTCGCGTCGACGTGCACCCGCAGCGCACCGGACTCGACCAGCGCGGTGATCGCCTCCAGGCCCGCGCGGTCCGGCTCGACGAGGATCGGGCTGGTCCTGATGTCGTCGCGGTGGCCGACGGCGACCCCCGACGGCACGCCGACGAAGAGCCCACCGGGCTTGACCGGTGCCGACGAGCTGCCGCCGACCAGGTCGACGAGCACGTCGACGTCGCGGCCCCCGTACTCGGCGACCGTGTAGTCGACCACCTCGTCCACGCCGAGGTCCTTCAGGAACGCGTGCTTCTGCGCCCGTGCCGTCCCGATCACGTGCGCGCCGCGGGCCTTCGCGATCTGCACCGCGAGGTGCCCCACTCCCCCGGCCGCCGCGGTGACCAGCACCTTCTGCCCCGGCTGGACGTCGGCGGTGTCGGCCAGGACCTGCCACGCGGTGAGCGCGGCGAGCGGCAGCGCGGCCGCCTCGACGTGGGTGAGGCCCCGCGGCTTGCGCGCGAAGTGGCGCGACGGGGCGGTGACGTACTCGGCGTAGGCGCTCGCGGCGTGCGGGAAGCGCGGCATGCCGTAGACCTCGTCACCGGGCTTGAGGGTCGTGACGCCGAAGCCGACCTCCTCGACCACGCCGGACACGTCCCAGCCCAGCACGAGCGGGAACGTCTGCAACCCGGCCATGCCACCGCCGGCGCGGGTCTTCCAGTCGACCGGGTTGATGCCGACCGCGTGCACCCTGACCAGCACCTCCGTCGGAACGGGCGTGGGCTTGGGCAGGTCGATGAGGGTCAGGACCTCTGGTCCGCCGAACTCGGTCTGGCTGATCGCTCGCATGTGCACAAGCTTGCGTGACCTGGTCACCGTTCGCAATCAGGCACTAGTTTGTGCACTGGGTACCTGATAGAAACTAGCCGTGATCAGGAACGTTTACTCGAAGATGTGCCCGTGCCGCGACCTGCTGGACATGGTCGCGTCGAAGTGGACGGCTCTGGCGATCGGCGCGATGGAAAACGGGCCGGTGCGCTTCGGCGAGATGAAGCGCGAACTGGAGGGCATCAGCCAGAAGATGCTCACGCAGACGTTGCGCGCGCTCGAACGCGACGGGCTCGTCACGCGCACGGTGTACCCCACGGTGCCGTTGCGCGTGGAGTACGAGCTCACCGAACTGGGCCGCAGCGTGATCGAACCGCTCGCGGCGCTGCGGGTGTGGGCGCAGCAGAACTACGACTCGGTCGCCGAGGCGCGCGAGACGTTCGACAACACCGCGCCCGTCGGCCTGGAGCCCGCCACCACCCGTTGAGGGGTCAGCAGCCGTCGCGTCCGCGAGGTGGTCTGTCCCCGACCTGATCGGTCTCCGCTCTTTCTGCTGCGGAGCCATTCCCAGCCCATGGGCACTGTTGCAGGTATGCGCATGCGGCAGTTGGCTCATCGACATACGTCCAGGTGAAAGGACCAGATCATGTCGGTGACCGACGAGTTGCTCGCCCACAACGCCACCTACGCCGCCCAGTTCTCCGGCCCTCTGCCCCTACCGCCCTCGAAGCAGGTCGCCGTGGTGGCGTGCATGGACGCGCGCCTCGACGTCTACCGCGTGCTCGGGCTGAACGAGGGCGAGGCGCACGTGATCCGCAACGCCGGCGGCGTCGTGACCGAGGACGAGATCCGCTCGCTCGCGATCAGCCAGCGGCTGCTCGGGACGAGGGAGATCATCCTCATCCACCACACCGACTGCGGCATGCTGACGTTCACCGACGACGACTTCAAGCGCTCGATCCAGCAGGACGTCGGCGTGAAGCCGCCCTGGGCCGCCGAGGCGTTCGCCGACCCGGAGGAGGACGTCCGCCAGTCGATCGCGCGCATCACCGGTAACCCGTTCGTGCCGGTCAAGGACTCCGTACGAGGCTTCGTGTTCGACGTGGCCACCGGGGCCTTGACCGAGGTGGAACCGTAGACCTCCGACGCTGCCGGCCAGGCCCTGGCCGAGACCTCGGTCCGGGGCCGGTCAGCCTTCAGCGGCGAGCTGACCGCAGGCCGCCGCGATCTCCTGCCCGCGCGTGTCCCGCACGGTGCACTCGACACCCTGCTCCCGCACCCGCCGCACGAACTCCCGTTCAACCGGCTTCGGCGAGGCGTCCCACTTCGAGCCCGGCGTCGGGTTCAGCGGGATCAGGTTCACGTGCACGAGCTGCCCGAGGTGCTTGCGCAGCTTTTTGCCGAGCAGGTCGGCCCGCCAGCCCTGGTCGTTGATGTCGCGGATCAGCGCGTACTCGATGCTGACCCGGCGCCCGGTCTGGTCGGCGTACCCGCGGGCCGCCTCCAGGACCTCGGCCACGTCCCAGCGGGTGTTGACCGGCACCAGCGTGTTGCGCAGCTCGTCGTCCGGCGTGTGCAGCGACACCGCAAGCCTGACCTGCAGCTTCTCCTCGGTCAGCTTCTTGATCGCGGGCACCAGTCCGACCGTCGACACGGTGACGGTGCGCTGCGAGATGCCCAGCCCGTCCGGCGCCGGCGCGGTGATGCGGTGCACGGCCTCGATCACGCGCTTGTAGTTCGCGAGCGGCTCGCCCATGCCCATGAAGACGATGTTCGACAGCCGGCCGGGCCCACCGGGCAGCTCGCCGTCGCGCATCGCCGCGGCACCCAGGCGCACCTGGTCCACGATCTCCGCGGTCGACAGGTTGCGCTGCAGACCGCCCTGACCGGTCGCGCAGAACGGGCAGGCCATGCCGCAGCCGGCCTGGGAGGAGATGCACAGCGTCGCGCGGTCCGGGTAGCGCATGAGGACGCTCTCGATGAGCGTGCCGTCGTGCGCGCGCAGGAGCGTCTTCGCGGTCGTGCCTTCGTCGGTGGTGACCTTGCGGACGACCGTGAACAGCGGCGGCATCAGGTCGGCGACGAGCTTGTCGCGCGTGGCGGCCGGGATGTCGGTCATCTCGGCCGGGTCCACGGTCAGGCGGCTGAAGTAGTGGTTCGACAGCTGCTTGGCGCGGAACGGCTTCTCACCGAGGGCGGACACCGCCTCGGCGCGTTGCGCGGGCGTGAGGTCGACCAGGTGGCGCGGCGGCAGGCCGCGCTTGGGCGCGTCGAAGACGAGGGGAAGCGAGGTCATAGCACATCCAGTGTCCCACGAACTTCGCCAACACAAGACCGTTGCATCGCGATAGATTCCGATATATCGTTAACGGCATGATGATGAGACCACACCACAGGAACCGCGTTCACAGGCACCGCCACGGCCCGTTCGGGGGCGGCGGCAGGGGCGGCCGCCAACGGCGCGGCAACGTCCGTGCGGCTGTGCTGTCCCTGCTGGCCGAACGCCCGATGCACGGTTACGAGATCATCCAGGAGATCGCCCGGCGCACCGGCGGCGGCTGGAGCCCGAGCCCCGGCTCGGTCTACCCGACACTGCAGATGCTGGCCGACGAGGGCCTGATCTCCTCCGCAGAAGAAGGAGGCAAGAAGCTGTTCACCCTCACCGAGCACGGCAGGACGGAGCACACGGCCCCGCCCTGGCGCGACATCAACTTCCAGCTCGACCCGGTCGACGGCGAGCTGCGCACCGCGATCCGGCTGCTCGGCAGCGCGATGGAGCAGATCTCCCACGCGGGCACGCCCGAGCAGAAGGCCCGTGCCGTCGAGCTCTACAACGAGCTGCGGCGCAAGCTCTACGCCATCCTCGCCGAGGAGTGACCTACCACCGGTCGTGCACGTGCGGCCTGATCAGCTCGTCGTACACGGCCGCGACCGCAGCCTGGTCCACTCCGGTCAGCTCAGCCGCCGCCGCGTTGGACCGCGCCTGCTCCACGTTGCGCGCACCGGGGATCACCACCGTGACACCGGCCTGGTCCACAATCCACCGCAGCGCGAACTGCGCCATGGACGCGCCCTCGGGCACCAGCGGCCGGAGCCGTTCCACGGCCTCCAGCCCCACCTCGAACGGCACCCCGGAGAAGGTCTCGCCGACGTCGAACGCCTCACCGTTGCGGTTGTAGTTGCGGTGGTCGTCCGCGCCGAACTGCGTGTCCTTGCTGTACTTGCCGGACAACAACCCGGACGCCAGCGGCACGCGCGCGATGATCGCGACCCCCGCCCCGGCCGCCTTGGGCAGCACCTCTTCGAGCGGCTTGAGCCGGAACGCGTTCAGGATGATCTGCACGCTGGCCACGTTCGGCCGCTTGATCGCCTCGAGCGCTTCCTCGACCTTCTCCACCGACACGCCGTAAGCAGCGATCCGCTGCTGCTCCACCATCTCGTCGAGCGTGTCGTACACCTCGTCCCGGCTGTACACCGGCGTCGGCGGGCAGTGCAGCTGCACCAGGTCGAGCGTGTCCACCCCGAGGTTGCGGCGGCTGCGGTCGTTCCACGCGAGGAAATTCTCGCGGTTGTATCCCTCCGTGGTCTGCGCCGGCAGCCGCCGCCCCATCTTGGTGGCCACGAAGACGCCGTCGTCCTTGCGCTCCTTGAGGAACCGCCCGACAAGCGTCTCGCTGCGCCCGTCGCCGTACACGTCCGCGGTGTCGAAGAAGTCGACCCCCGTGTCGGCGGCGGCGTGCAGCAGCGCGAGCGCCTCGCTCTCGTCCACCTCGCCCCAGTCGGCGCCGAGCTGCCAGCACCCCAGCCCGACGACGCCGACCTGGCGGTTCAACCTGCCTGCGTTTCGCTTCTCCACGAACCGAAGCCTAGTCCGGATCCGGCGGCTGCCTCGTGTACTCCGTCGGCGGAGCGTCTCCTCGGCGCTCCCGCCAAACCCAGAGCCAGCCGCATGTGGGGCAGTGGATGATCTGATCGTGTGAGCTGGGGAGCCACGCTCCCCAGCTCACACGATCAGCCCGGTCGGCTTGCGCCGCACGTGCAGCCGATACCCCACCGGAAAGCTCACCCCCTCAACGGACGCGATCGCCCGCTCGGCGACCCCGGCGGAGAACTCGATGCGCAACACCGACTCCAGGGCCTCGCGCGACTCGAACCGCCATTCGGCGACGACCCGGCGCAACGAGAACCCGTTGTCCGTGAAGAACTTCTCCACGGCGGCCGGGTCGTACCGCGGCTCGTCCGCGCACAACCACGGCCCGTACGGCGCGGCCGACCCGTCGAGGTCGACGATCGCGATTGCGCCACCCGGCCGCAGCACGCGGTCCGCCTCCCGCAGCCCCGGTTCACATCCGGGACCGAAGAAGTACGCCGTCCGCGCGTGCACCAGGTCGGCCGAGGCGTCGTCGAGCGGCAACCGCTGGGCGGGTCCGGACACGACGCGGGCGTTCGGCAGCCCGGCCACCCGTCGGCCAGCCCGCGCGACGAGCGGCGGGTGGGGTTCCACGCCGACGACCGAACGCGCGGACGCGGCGAAGATCGGCAGGTGGAAACCGTCACCGCAGCCGACGTCGACCACGTCGGCCGCGTCGAACGGGCACTCCTCGCGCAACGCGGCCCAGATCGCGCCGTGCACGTCCTGCGCGCGGTTCTCGACCTCGTAGACCTCGGGCCAATGCCAGATGTTCGGGCTCGGCACCACGTCCACCGGGCGCACCGCCGCCAGCGCCGCCCGCACGAATCCCCTCACGCAGCCACTGTAAGACCTCTATTTGCCGGTGACCGTACGAATTCGTCCACTTACGGCGTAGCGTGACCGCATTCCTTCCCTGCAGGAGGCGGCAGTGTCGATCGCGCCCAACACACCCCAGCTCGCGCCTTTACTCGGAGGCAGCCCGTGCTGGGTCGAACGCTCCGTCGACGACCTCCGGGCGACGATCGAGTTCTACACCGGACTGTTCGGCTGGCACTACGCCGACGACAACGGCTGCACGGTGGCGATGGTCGACGGCGTCCCCGTCGCCGGCTTACCGCAGGGTGAACCGGAGCCGTGGCGGTTGTACCTGGTCACGCCGCACGCGCGGGCCACAGCGGAGAAGGCCCTCCTGCTCGGCGGCTCGGTGCTGCGCGACCCCGAGGACGGGGCGGACCACACCCAGAGCGCCGTGATCAGCGACCCGACCGGCGCCGTCGTCGGGTTCCGGCACGTACCGGAGGACTGGCGGTTCGGCATGAACGGGCACGGCGCCTACGCGTGGGCCGAGCTCAACACCCGCGACGGCGCGGCGGCCGACGAGTTCTTCGGCGAGCTGTGCGGCTTCGACATCACGCAGATCGGCGACGGGCAACGGCTGGACTACGCGTCGTGGTCCATCGAGGGCGTCGAGGTCTTCGGCCGGCAGAAGATGGGCCGCGAGTTCCCCTACGGCGAGCGTTCGCACTGGATGGTGTACTTCAACGCCGCGCCGGAGATCGGCACGGACTCCGTGGCCTACCGCGTGCTGGAGCTCGGCGGACGGGTCACCGTGGAGCCTTACGACACGCCGTTCGGGCGCATCACCGTGGTCGAGGACCACGCGGGAATGGCGTTCTCCGTGATCGACCCGTCCCGCGTCGTCGAGGCCGAGCCGCGCACTGCGGTGGACGACCCGTTCGACGACTAGTGGGGCGTCACTGCACGAACAGGTGCAGCAGCAGCCAGGAGGCGACGGCGGACGGCAGCAGCGAGTCCATCCGGTCCATGATGCCGCCGTGGCCGGGCAGCAGCGTGCCCATGTCCTTGATGCCGAGGTCGCGCTTGATCAGCGACTCGACCAGGTCGCCCGCGGTGGACGTGACGACGATCGCGGCGCCGAACAGCGCGCCGTGCCACCACTGGCCGTCCAGCAGCGTGGTGACGGTGATCGCGCCACCGGCCACGCCGGCGACCAGTGAGCCGGCGAAGCCCTCCCAGGACTTCTTCGGGCTGATCGTCGGCGCCATCGGGTGCTTGCCGAGGAACACACCGGCCGCGTACCCGCCCACGTCGGACAGCACCACGCCGATGATGAACGCGAACGCGCGGCCCGCACCGTCGTCGGGGACGACGAGCATGGCCGCGAACGCCGCGAACAGCGGCACGTAGACGACGGTGAACACCGACGCGCTCAGGTCGCGCAGGTAGCCGTCGGAACCGCCGCGGAACCGCCAGAACATGCAGACCAGCACGGTGACCACGAGCGTGGTCATCATGCCGTCGCGGCCCAGCGGCCAGGACAGCCAGATGATCGCCTGGCCGCCGATGAGAGCGGGCCACAGGGCGACGTTGATGCCGCCCTTCTTGAAGGCGTTCGCGAGCTCCCACGTCGACACCGCCGCGGCGGCCGCGACGATGCCGATGAAGGTCTCCTTGACGGTCAGCAGCGACGCGATGATCACCGCGCCGAGGCCGACGCCGACCAGGACCGCCGACCTCAGGTCACGTCCCGCCCGCGACGGCTTCGACGCGGGCACGTCCGCGGGACCGCCTGCCACCTGTGCTCCCATCACGACCTCCGCCCGGCCAGGGCAATCACGCCTGCCGCGACTCGGCCGGGCGAACCATCAGGGGGAATCAGACTTCGAGGAGCTCGGCTTCCTTGTGCTTCACGAGCTCGTCGACCTGCGCGGTGTACTTGTGGGTCAGAGCGTCGAGCTCCTTCTCACCACGTGCGCCGTCGTCCTCGCCGACCTCGCCGTCCTTGACGAGCTTGTCGATCTCTTCCTTCGCCTTGCGGCGGACACCGCGGACGGAGACGCGCGCGTCCTCGCCCTTCTGCTTGGCGACCTTCACCATGTCCCGGCGGCGCTCCTCGGAGAGCTGCGGGATGACGATGCGGATGACGGTGCCGTCGTTGCTCGGGTTGACACCCAGGTCGGAGTCCCGGATCGCCTTCTCGATCGCGTTCAGCTGGCTCGCGTCGTACGGCTTGACGACCGCCATGCGCGCCTCGGGGACCGAGATGCTGGCCATCTGGTTCAGCGGCGTCATCGAGCCGTAGTAGTCGATGTTGATGCGGTTGAACATCGAGGGAGTCGCTCGACCGGTCCGCACGGAGGCGAGGTTCTCCTTCGCCACCGAAACCGCCTTCTCCATCTTCTCCTCGGCGTCGAGGAGGGTCTCGTCGATCACGACTGCTCCTTGCTCTGCGTGTTCGTGCCCTTGTCCCGGTCCAGGTCTGATCCCACCAGGTCTAGAAGGCGGGCCGGCCACCGGGGGTGTTGACCAGGGTGCCGATCTTCTCACCACGGACCGCGCGCGCGATGTTCCCCTCGGTGAGGAGGTTGAAGACGAGGATCGGCATGTTGTTGTCCATGCAGAGGCTGAACGCCGTGGCGTCGGCGACGTTGAGGCCGCGCTCCAGCACCTCGCGGTGGGTGATGTTGTCGAACATCAGCGCGTCCGGGTCGATCTTGGGGTCGGCCGTGTAGACGCCGTCGACGGCCTTGGCCATCAGCACGATCTCGCAGCCGATCTCCAGCGCGCGCTGGGCGGCGGTGGTGTCGGTGGAGAAGTACGGCAGACCCGCGCCGCCACCGAAGATCACGACGCGGCCCTTGTCCAGGTGACGCATCGCGCGGCGGGGGATGTAGGACTCGGCGACCTGCGTCATCTGGATGGAGGTCTGCACGCGGGTGTCGATGCCGTGCTCGCGCTCGAGGAAGTCCTGCAGCGCCAGGCAGTTCATGACCGTGCCGAGCATGCCCATGTAGTCGGCGCGCGAGCGGTCCATGCCGCGCTGCTGCAGCTCCGCACCGCGGAAGAAGTTGCCACCACCGATGACGACGGCCACCTGCACGCCGGACCGGACGACCGCAGCGATCTGCCGGGCGACTGTCTGGACGACATCGGGATCGACCCCGACGCCACCACCGCCGAACATCTCGCCACCGAGCTTGAGCATCACCCGGTTGTAGCCGTGGCTACCTTCTTCGCTCACAGGTCAGTCCTCCTCAGCGCCATTGGTCAGGACATAGCAAGGGCGGGGTCGCCGTCTTCTCGCAACCCCGCCCTCACCGTGATCAGCTCTGGCCGACCTCGAACCGAGCGAAACGGGTGACCGTCACGCCGGCCTCGTCCAGCAGGGCCTTGACCGTCTTCTTGCTGTCCGTCACGGACGACTGCTCCAGGAGCACGACGTCCTTGAAGAAGCCGTTGACGCGACCCTCGACGATCTTGGGGAGCGCGCCCTCGGGCTTGCCCTCCTCGCGAGCGGTCTCCTCGGCGATGCGGCGCTCGTTGGCGACCAGGTCCTCGGGGACCTCGTCACGGGTGACGAACTTCGGGCGCATCGCGGCGATCTGCATCGCGGCACCCTTGGCGGCCTCGGCGTTGTCGCCGGTGTACTCGACCAGGACGCCCACGGCGGGCGGCAGGTCGGCGGCGCGCTTGTGCAGGTAGGTCGAGACGGCACCGTCGAAGTCGACGGCCTTGGCCAGCTCGAGCTTCTCGCCGATCTTGGCGGAGAACTCCTGGACCAGCGCGTCCACGGTCTTGCCGTCGACCTCGACGGCCTTGAGGGCCTCGACGTCCGCGACCTTGTTGGCCTTGGCGATCGCGACGATCTCGTCCGCCAGCGCGATGAAGTCGGCGTTCTTGGCGACGAAGTCCGTCTCGCAGCGCAGCTCGACCATGGCACCGTCCTTGACGGCGACGAGGCCGTTGGACGTGGTGCGCTCGGCGCGCTTGCCGACGTCCTTGGCGCCCTTGATGCGCAGGATCTCGACGGCCTTCTCGAAGTCGCCGTCAGCCTCGTCCAGGGCCTTCTTGCAGTCCATCATGCCGGCGGCGGTGAGCTCGCGGAGCTTCTTGACGTCCGCGGTGGTGTAGTTCGCCATCGTTTTCCTTCTGCGATGTACGCGCTTGAGTCACGCGGCGCCCGCTGGTGTGCGGGCGCCGCGTGGGAGATCAGGACTGGACGGGCTGCTCTGCCGCGGCCGGGGCCTCGGCGGAGGTGCTGGCCTCGGCAGAAGTGCTGGCCTCGGCTGAGGTGTTGGTGAGGAGCTCCTGCTCCCACTCCGCCAGCGGCTCGTCGACGGCGACCTCGGGCTTGTCCTGGCCCTCGGCGGCGTCGCGACGGGCACCGGAGCGCTGCATGAGACCGGCGGCGGCGGCCTCGGCCACGACCTTGGTCAGCAGGGCGGCGGAACGGATCGCGTCGTCGTTGCCCGGGATCGGGTAGTCGACCTCGTCCGGGTCGCAGTTCGTGTCGAGGATCGCCACGATCGGGATGTTCAGCTTGCGAGCCTCACCGACCGCGATGTGCTCCTTCTTGGTGTCCACGATCCACACGGCGCTGGGCACCTTGGACATGTCGCGGATACCGCCGAGCGTGCGCTCCAGCTTGTCCTTCTCGCGGTTCATCATCAGGATTTCCTTCTTGGTGAAACCCTGGAAACCGCCGGTCTGCTCCATCGACTCGAGCTCCTTGAGGCGCTGGAGCCTCTTGTGGACCGTCGAGAAGTTGGTGAGCATGCCGCCCAGCCAGCGCTGGTTCACGTAGGGCATGCCGACGCGGAGCGCCTCGTTGGCGATGGCCTCCTGCGCCTGCTTCTTGGTGCCGATGAACAGGATCGACCCGCCGTGCGCGACCGTCTCCTTGACGAACTCGAAAGCCCGGTCGATGTAGGTCAGCGTCTGCTGCAGGTCGATGATGTAGATGCCGTTGCGCTCGGTGAAGATGTAGCGCTTCATCTTCGGGTTCCAGCGGCGGGTCTGGTGCCCGAAGTGCACGCCGCTGTCGAGCAGCTGCTTCATGGTTACGACGGCCATGGCCGGTTCGCACCTCATCTGTCGGACGCGCCAGGTCTCACCTTGCGCGTCGGTTCGGTTGACGCCTCCGGCCGGGGTGGCCGTCGGCCCTGGTGCCGTAGCCGTCGCCCGCACCCGCGGAGCATCTCTGCACCGCCAGGACCGTCGGACGTCGTGACTCGACCCAGCTAGTGACAGCAGGTCGGATCTGCGTTGGCACGCGAAGTCGTCCCGCACAGACGGGACGCGCCCGACAGTCTACGCCCCACCCCCGACAAACCTCGAATCGGCAGGTAGCCGGAGGGAGCACTTGTCCACAACCCCCGAGTTGTCCACAGTTCCCAGCTCGCCGGTGGTCCCCGGGACACCCCCTACCCGAAGCTGTCCCCATGCTCCTCCCCACCACCCTGCTCCTGGCGACCCTCCTGACCCCGGCCACCACGCGCTGCTCGTGGCCCCTGCCCCCGCCGCACCCCGTGGTGCGCGCGTTCACCGCCCCCGCCACACCGTTCGGCCCCGGCCACCGCGGCGTCGACCTGGCCGCCTCCGCCGGCACACCGGTGCTGGCAGCCGCCGACGGCACCGTCGCCTACGCGGGCGCGGTCGCCGCCAGAACCCTGGTCTCGCTCCAGCACCGCGGCCCCCTGCGCACGACCTACGAACCGATCACGCCCGCGGTCACCGCCGGCAGCACCGTTCGCCGCGGCGAGGTGATCGGCCATCTCCAGCCCGGCCACTGCTCGGCCCCGTGCCTGCACTGGGGCGCCCGCCGCGGCCACGACTACGTCGACCCGCTCCGTCTGCTCTCCTCCGGCCGCGTCCGCCTGCTCCCCACACCCCCGTCGTCCACGGCCCGCAGCCCGTGATCCGCAGCCCGTGACCCGCCCTCCGCTCACCGCCCGCACGGGCCGCTCGCGCACCCCGGTTCCACTGCGCAACCGATCGCCACTCGATCGAGTGAATTGCCCCAGACACCCCTCCGGGAGGCCCGATTCACCCTCGTTTCCGAGCTCCACTCACCTCTTTGAGACCTCAAGCCGCCCCTTCGTGGCGCCCTCCGACACGACAGGGGGACCACGACTCGGGCACGTTCCGGGCGCGAGGTGGTGAGCCATGGCTCCGATCGGGCAGCGGCGAGATGCCCCGTTCGGGCGGCGGGTGCACAGCGCGAGCCACAGCGCGAACCGCAGCTCGGTCCGGCGGTCCCTGGTGAACCACTCTGTCCACCAGCCCCGACCCACCCTGTCCGCAACCCCAGCTCCTCCAGCCCGGTCCAGCGGCTTCGGGTCTACGAGCCTGAGGCCCACCAGCCTCAGTCCACCAGCTCGGTCAGGCGGCCTCAGGCCACCACCCACCCCAGTCGATCAACCGTGGCCCAGCGGTCATGTTCCGGCGGCGAGACCACAGGCGCGTGTCAACGGCAGCCCGGTACGGACCAGGTTGCGACGGAAAGGAGGCGGTCTAGGCCTCAGACTGCTCGTTGAGCTTCGTGCGCAGGCGCAGGACGGCGCGGGTGTGCAGCTGGCAGACGCGGGACTCGGTCACGCCGAGGACCTTGCCGATCTCGGCGAGCGTCAGGTTCTCGAAGTAGTACAGGGTGACGACCACGCGGTCGCGTTCGGCGAGCTGGGCGATGGCGTCGGCGAGCTGCCGGCGGCTGTCCTGGTCGACGAGGCTCGCGACCGGGTCCTCCGCGGCGTCGTCGGGCAGCGACTCGGCGAGCGAGGAGCCGCCCTTGTTCGGCGCGATCAGCTCGTCGAGGGCGACGACGCTGGTGAGCTGCAGCTGGCCGTAGAGCTCGCGCAGTTCGGCCAGCCCGATCTTGAGCTCTGCGGCGAGCTCGCGGTCGGTGGGCGTGCGCTGGAGCTTGGCGCCGAGGCGTTCGAGGGCGCGTTCGACGTCGCGGGCGCGGCTGCGGACCGAGCGCGGCACCCAGTCCTGCGAGCGCAGGTCGTCGAGGATCGCACCGCGGATGCGCTGCATGGCGTAGGTCTCGAACTTGAGGCCGCGTTCCGGCTCGAACTTCTCGATGGCGTCGACGAGGCCGAAGATGCCGGACTGGATCAGGTCGGCCACATCCACGTGCGCGGGCAGGCCGGTTCCGACGCGGCCGGCGACGTACTTGACCAGCGGCGCGTAGTGCAGGACGAGGCGGTCGCGCTCGTTCTGGTCGCGCGACCCGCCGTAGCTGCGCCACAGCGCGACGATGCCGGCCTCGACGTCGTCACCGGACCGCACGTCCGCGCGCGTCACCGCGGTCGGAGCGGCCACAGGCGTGCCGTTGACGTGCGTGTCCGCACCGGGTTCTGGGGCCGACCCGGTGCTCACCTCAGTGCGCGGCGCGCCGTTCTGACGGTGACCGTTGCTCGCCTGCTTGGTGGCGGTTGCGGGCACGATGGGTTCAGGGGGCACGGTCGCCGTACGCGATCCTCCCCCTGCGGCGTCAGGAACGGGGGTGGGTTCGGTCATGGATCGCCTTCAGCCGTTCGACAGTGACGTGTGTGTAAAGCTGAGTCGTTGCGAGCGTAGCGTGACCGAGCAGTTCTTGGACGGTGCGCAGGTCCGCTCCTCCTTCCAGCAAATGGGTCGCAGCGGAGTGGCGCAACCCGTGCGGCCCGATGTCCGGTGCGTCCGGCACCACGGCGACGACCTCGTGCACCAGCTGGCGAACGGCCCGCTGGTTGAGCCTGCCGCCGCGGGCGCCGAGGAACAGCGCCGACGGTGAATCGGCTGCTACCAGGGCATTCCGGCCTTGGTCGAGCCAACGCCGCAACGCTCGCTCGGCCGGAACGCCGAACGGTGCGGTGCGCTCGCGTCCACCTTTGCCAAGAACTCGAATCACCCTTAGGGAGTAGTCGACGTCGTCGAGGTCAAGCCCGCAGAGCTCAGCCACGCGGACACCTGTGGCGTACAGCAACTCCACCACGGCCTGATCACGCAGCGCAACCGGATCGCCCTCGGAAGCGCCAGAGGATACGGCCTCCATCGCGTCCTTCGCCTGATCCGCCCGCAACACCGCCGGCAACGTGCGGTGCGGCCGCGGTGCGGCGAGCCGCGGACCGGGATCCGCGGCGAGGTGCCCGGCCCGGTGCGCCCAGGCCGTGAACGTCCGCGCCGCCGCCGCACGCCGCGCGAGGGTCGTGCGACTCGACCCTTCCGCGCGTTGAGCAGCCAGCCACGACCGCAGCCCGGTCAGATCGATCCGGCCCACGTCGGCGTTCTCCGGGCTGTCCCCCGCGACGTGTCCGAGCAGCGCGACGACATCTCCCACGTACGCGCGCACCGTGTGCGGCGAGAGATCACGCTCCAACGTGAGGTGCCGTTCGTACTGCCGCAACGCCTCCGCGACGTTGGTCGGCAGTTTTTCGCGCAGGCGAACGAGATCGACACGGCGTGTCCGACCATGCGGCGGCGGGGACATAGGCCAAGACGCTGCGCCAGTCGGGGCGTTTGGTCAAGTCTCGCCACACCCCCACGCCGTCTGGGAGCGCTCTCATGATCGTTCAGCCGGTAACGTTCCCACTCCCCGTGACGACAATCGGCACAACAACGGCCACGGATCACCTTTCGGAGTAGCGTTCACGGCCACCACGACCGCCCAATCGGCCGAAGGCCCACCTTCTTCCCTCTCGACGTGGAATGAAGCCCTAACACCAGAACCGCTGGCAGATTCATTTTGACTCCACAATGGACAGATGAGAAGCGCAGGTCATGCGGTCACCTGATCACCGCGGCACCTCCACCCGCTGCCAGCCGCCGTCGGCCTGCAGCGCCAACCCGGCCAGCTCCAGCTCGGGCAACAACGCCCGCACCCGTTCCAACGCCACCCCGGACTCGACCGACGCGACCTCGGCACTGACCGCGCTGCGCTTCCCGAGCGCCTCGTACACGCGCATCGCCTCGCCCTGCGGTGCGCCGATCTCGCTCTGCTTCTGCGCGGGCCGGGTGGCGAGGTCGTCCCCGAACCGCCCCACCGACTCCACGACCTCCGCAACGGAACTGACCGGTTCCGCCTGCCGGTCCCTGAGCAGCTCGTGGCACCCGGCAGAGCTCGCGGACGTCACCGGCCCCGGCACGGCCATGAGCACCCGCCCCAACGCCACCGTGATCGCCGCCGTGTTCTTGGCCCCGCTGCGCCGCCCCGCCTCGACCACGACGGTCCCGACCCCCAACGCCGCGATGAGCCGGTTGCGCGTCAGGAACCGGTGCCGCGCCGGCGTCACCCCCGGCGGGTACTCGCTGATCACCAGTCCTTCCTTCGCGATCTTCCCGAGCAACCCCTGGTGCCCGGCCGGGTAGGCGATGTCCACCCCGCAGGCCAGCACCGCGACCGTCACCCCGCCACCGCCGAGCGCACCCCGGTGAGCCGCACCGTCGATCCCGTACGCCGCACCGGAAACAACGGTCACCCCGGCCTGCGCCAGCCCGTACCCGAACTCGGCGGCAACGTGCTCGCCGTACCCGCTGGCAGCCCGCGACCCGACGACGGCCACCGCTTTCTCGGTGACCTCCCCCAGGTCGTACGGCCCCCGAACCCACAACGCCAACGGCTCACCACCACACCGCAACCGCCGCGCCTGCCCCATCGTCAACGCGATGAACGGCCACCCCGGCCACTCCGCGTCCTCGGGCACCACCAACCGCCCACCCCGCCCAGCGATGCGCTCGAGGTCTTCATGCGCCCGCTCCTCGGCCCTGCGCGCGGACGTCTGGCTGACCACCGACGGCGAAACTTCGCCGCTTCGCACCAACCGCGCCGCCTCCACCGGCCCCACCTCCGACACCAGCCCGGCCAGCGCCCCGGCATGCGGTTCAGCAACACGCGAGAGGTATGCCCTGGCAAGACGAACGTCGTCGGGCGCGGTGCCGCTCACTGGAACCACCACCAGGGAAGCCACCGCTGCCATGGACGTGGCCACCACGGCGGACTGGTGGCAGGAGTCCGGCCGCGGACCACCGAGGGCAGCCAGTGGGAGGGCAGGTCTGCGGTCGGCGAGGCGGCGATGGCCAGGGCGGGCGAGGCGGAGAACAGGTTCACGGTCGGGCTCCTGTCTGAGATATCTGAGGTGGGTGGGTTGATCGGTTCGTGAGCGGACGGGCTGAGGAGAGCTGGAGGCGCGTAGGCGGCGTTGTGGGGGAGGAGAGCGGGACGCCCGCCGGGGAGGGCGGGCGTCCCGCTTGTGGGGCCGGACGCAGAGCCGGGGCTCGAACGCTCTGCGTCCGGCTGTTTGGGGGTCGTGCGGTTTCGGAGGGGCGGGGGTGGGGCCGGGCGCGGAGTGGGAGTGGGCTCCGCGCCCGGCGGTCTGGTGCTGGCGGAATGCGGCGGGAGGTGGGCGGCGGCCAGCGCCGGGTCGGGGCGGGTTGAACGAGTCGGGTCGAACGGGCGGGTCGAACGGCGTAGTTCGGGCCGGGGATGTGTCGGTCCTGGGCGGCGGGCGAGCCCGGTCGGGCTGGGTCGGGGAGGAACTGGGCCGGGCGGGGTCGGGCGGACGGGATCGGGCAGACGGGATCGGGCGGGACTGAGCTGATTGAGCTGGGCGGATCAGGACAGAGGGCTTGGGCTTGCCGGACGCCGCCTTGGGCCTGGCGGACGCTGCTTTGGCTTCGGCAGGCGCCGCCCTCGATGTGCGGTGATAACCGTGCTGGCGCGGTGGCGGGGCGGCGGCGGCGGTGGTGGGGCGGTGGCCGTGGGGCGGTGGTGGCCGTGTGGTGGGGCAGCGGTGGGGCAGCGGCGGTGTGGCAGCAGTGGCCGTGGGGCGGAGGTGGGGCGGCGGTCGCCGCAGTGGGGCGGGCGGTGGCGTTGCTGGGGCTGGTTGCCCGCGCGGGCGAGGTGGGTTGTGGACCGTGGGTGGGTTGTGGACCGTGGGTGGGTGGGTTGTGGGCAGGCGGGTTGTGGGCAGGTGGGCGGGTTGGGGGTAGGTGGGCGGGTTGGGGGTAGGTGGGCGGGTTGGGGGTAGGTGGGCGGGTTGAGGGTAGGTGGGCGGGTTGGGGGTAGGTGGGCGGGTTGAGGTGGGTTAGGAGCGGTCGCGGAAGGAGAGGGCTGCGGCCACGTGGTCGGAGGTCGGGCGGGCGGACTCGGAGAGGTCGGCGAGGGTCCAGGCGACGCGGAGGCAGCGGTCGGCGCCGCGGCCGGTCAGGGCGCCGGTGGCCAGGGCGCGGTCCAGGAGGGCGGTCACGGGGCGTGGGAGGGCGAACTCGCGGCGGAGGGCGGGGCCGGGGACGTCGGCGTTGGTCTGCCAGGGGTGGCCGTGGGCGGACCAGCGGGCGGCGGCTCGGGTGCGGGCGGCGAGGACGCGGGCTCGCACTGTGGCGGTGGGTTCGGGTGGGGTGGCGTCGGCGTTCGACATCGCGGTCATCGGGCGCATGCGGACGCGCAGGTCGACGCGGTCGAGCAGGGGGCCGGAGAGGCGCGACCGGTAGCGGCGGCGCACGGCCGGGGTGCAGCAGCAGTCGATCTCCTTCGGCGGGGCGCAGGGGCAGGGGTTCGTGGCGAGCACCAGCTGGAAGCGGGCCGGGTAGCGGGCGGTGCCGTCGCGGCGGGCGATGCGGATCTCGCCGTCCTCCAGGGCGGTGCGCAGGGACTCGATGGCCTTCTGGCCCCATTCGCAGGCCTCGTCGAGGAACAGGACGCCGCGGTGCGCGCGGGAGGCGGCGCCGGGTTTCGCCAGGCCGCTGCCGCCGCCGACCAGGGCGGCGATGGAGGTCGTGTGGTGCAGCGTCACGAACGGCGGGCTGGACACCAGCGGCGCGTTGCTCGACAACACGCCCGCCACCGAGTGGACGGCGGTGACGGCCAGCGCGTCCTGGCGGCTCAGGGGTGGCAGCAGGCCGGCGAGGCGTTCGGCGAGCATCGTCTTGCCGGTGCCCGGCGGGCCGGTCAGCAGCAGGTGGTGGGCGCCCGCGGCGGCGACCTCCAGGGCCCAGCGCGCCTCGGGCTGGCCCACGACGTCGGTCAGGTCGGGGACCTGCGGCGGTGGCGGGTCGGCCAGCTCGGGGACGGGCGCCAGCGCCGGGACGTCGCCGCGCAGCCACGTGAGCACCTCGCCCAGCGTCTGCGCGCCGTGCACCTCCACGCCGTCGACCAGGGCGGCCTCGGGCAGCGCGTCCACCGGCACCACGGCGGTGCGCAGGCCGGCGCGGCGGGCGGCCAGCAGGGCGGGCAGGACGCCGCGGACCGCGCGGACCCGGCCGTCGAGCGCCAGCTCGCCCAGCAGCACGGTGCTGCCGAGGCGGTCGGGCGGGACCGAGCCGGCGGCCGACAGGGTGGCGCAGGCGATCGCGAGGTCGTAGCTGCTGCCGCCCTTCGGCAGCGCCGCCGGGGACAGGCCCAGCACGATGCGCTGCTTGGGCCACTCCTCCCGCGTGTTGCGGACGGCGGCCTTCACCCGCTCCTTGGACTCGTGCAACGCGGCGTCGGGCAGCCCGAGCAGGTGGGTGCGCGGCTGGCCGACCCCCACGTCCGCCTCGATCTCGACCACGAGGCCGTCGACGCCGTACAGCGACACCGACCACGCCTGCGCGAGGCCCACGTCAGGCCCCTCGCAGGTGCTGCACCTGCGGTTCGCCGCCCGGTGGCCAGAGCACCGAGATCAGGTCCACCCGAACGGGGCACCACCCGACCTGGTGCGCGCCGAGCCAGCGCAGCGCCGTGCGCCGCAAGCGGCTCAGCTTGCGTTCGTCGACCGCCTCGTCCGGACGCCCCCAGGCCGGCGCCGTGCGCGTCTTGACCTCGACGACCACCAGCTGGCCGCTGTCGACCGCGACGACGTCGAGCTCTCCGTCGCGGCACGTCCAGTTCCTCGACAGGACCACCAGGCCCTGCTGCTCCAGGTACCTGCACGCCAGGTCCTCGCCCCTGCGGGCCAGGTCCTGCTGCGGCCGCCTGCGGACCAGTACCGGTGCTTCCATCGCCTTCGCCTCCCTGCGGGTCGTTGGGTACGACCTTGCAGGGTGGGGCGGGGCGGGTGGTGGGGCCGAGGGGGATCTGTGGACAACTCGGTGGCTGTGGACAAGTCGGCCGTTGTGGATCTTGAAACGGCGGAGTTGTCGGTGGGGTGTGCTACGTGGGGAACGGCCCGCTCTCCGGCAGGCGCAGGTCCGGCTTGTCCAGCTCCTCCACGTTCACGTCCTTGAAAGTGATGACACGAACGTTCTTGACGAACCTCGCGGGCCGGTACATGTCCCACACCCACGCGTCCGACATGCGCACCTCGAAGTACACCTCGCCGTCGGCGTTGCGCACCTGCACGTCCACCGAGTTGGCCAGGTAGAACCGCCGTTCGGTCTCCACGACGAACGAGAACTGGCTGACGATGTCGCGGTACTCCTTGTACAGCGACAACTCCATCTCGGTCTCGTACTTCTCGAGATCCTCTGCACTCATTACGCCTCCGCGCGGTTCATCTGCTCCGCGCCCTCCCTCGTCGCGAGCTCCCCGATGTTCTCCGGGGAAGCCCCATTCTGGACCACGGCCGTCGCGGCCATGCTGCGCGCCACCCTGTGCGGCGCGGCGAGACCGTGCTTCTGTGCCGCGGCGGCCACGTTCACCCATGACCAGCGGTGCTCCGCGCACGGCCCGTGCTCCATCAACGCAGCCGTGTGCTCGGCCGTGCAGTAGCCCTTGTGCACGTTGAACGCGTACTCCGGACACCGCTCGTGCAGCTCGGCCATGATGCGGTCCCGCGTGACCTTGGCCAGCACCGATGCCGCCGCCACGCACGCTGCCGCCTGGTCGCCCTTGATCACCGCGACGCTCGGCGCGGGCATCCCCGGCACCTTGAAACCGTCGGTGAGCACGTACCCGGGTTGCGTCGACAGCTGCGCCACGGCCCGGCGCATGCCCTCGATGTTCATGACGTGGATGCCGAACGCGTCGATCTCGGCCGGCGACACCACGACGACGGAGTGATCCAAAGCACGCTTGCGCACCAGGTCGTACATCCGGTCGCGCGCCGCCGCGGTCATGAGCTTCGAGTCGTTCAGGCCCTCGAACCGCGCCGCGTCACCCGGCCGCAGCACGCACGCCGCGATCACCAGCGGCCCCGCGCACGACCCGCGCCCCGCCTCGTCTACACCGGCGACCGGACCGAGGCCACGGCGTTCCAGCGTGCTCTGCAGCGCCCAGTTCCCCGACGAGCCGCGTACGACCGCACGGGGCGGCATCAGCATCGTCATCGGCGGAATCGGTCCCGCAGTCGGCGTCCGAGCAACAGAAGCGGCCACGCGGCGACGATACCCAGGCCCATCGGGACGGTTTCCTGCCATCCCGGCGCACCCATCGACACGACCTGCGGGTTGTGGTCCGACACGCCCTGCCACCGCGACGGGGGCAGCACGATCACGCGCGCCTTGCCGATCACGTCGTCCACCGGGACCAGGCCGTTCAGGCCACCCTGCCCCTGGCAGCGCGAGTCGCACGAGTGGTTGCGGTTGTCGCCGAGCACGAACAGCTTGCCCTCGGGGATCTTGAGCTCCTCGAACGACTCCTGCACCGCCTCGGTGCCCTCGTCGAAGTGCTTGTACGGCTCGTCGAGCGGTTTGCCGTCCACGAGCACCCGGTTCTGCTCGTCGCAGCACTTCACCGTCTGCCCGCCCACGGCGATCACGCGCTTGACGAAGTCCTCCTCGTTGGCCGACGGCAGGCCGACCAGCGACCCGAGCCACGACAGGCCCTCCGAGACCGGGTTGCCCGGCTCGTCGACGAGGAAGTCGTTCTGCCAGGCAGGCGGCCCGCGGAACACGATCACGTCGCCGGGCGCGGGCTCACTGAAGCGGTAGGTGACCTTGTCGACGAGCACCCGGTCGCCGTAGCAGTCGGTGCACCCGTGCAGCGTCGTCTCCATCGACTCCGACGGGATCATGTAGACGCGGCCGAGGAAGACCTGGATGCCGATCGCGAGACCGAACGCGACCAGGATGAGAACCGGCAGTTCCTTCCAGAAGTTGCCCTTTTTCTTCTTCTTCGAGGTTTCGCCCGAAGCGTCCGAAGTCGGCTCGTCACTGGACGGCGTGTGCTCTGGATCGACGTCAACCACGAGATCAGCCTAGGGGCTGAGGGTTGTGGTCGGACACCGCACGCCACCGTTCTTTCGGGAAAACGACGTACCGCGCCTTGCCGATGACGTTCTCGACGGGCACTGTGCCCGCTACGCCCCCGCCGCCCTGTTTGCGCGAATCGGTGGAGTTCATGCGGTTGTCGCCCATTACGAACAGGCGCCCATCCGGAACTCGTATCGGCGCGAACGGTTCGTGGTCGGCCGGCGACGTGCCCGCCTGCCAATGCACATAGGGCTCATCGAGCGGTTTGCCGTCGACCACCACGCGGTGCTGCGCGTCGCAGCACTCCACGGTCTGACCAGGCAACGCGATGACGCGCTTGACGAAGTCGCGTTCGTTCGCGGGCGCGATGCCCACCAGCGAACCGACGTTGCGCACAGCGCGCGCGATCGGGTTCGTCGACGGCGGGGCGCCGCGGAAGTCGTTCGTCCCCCACGCCTCGGGGCCGCGGAACACGACCACCTCGCCCGGGTCGATGTCGCTGAACCGGTAGGTGAGCTTGTCGACCAGCACGCGGTCGTTCTCGCACCCGGAGCAGCCGTGCAGCGTGCGTTCCATCGACGCCGAGGGGATCACGTAGACCCGCGCCACGAACGCCTGGATCAGCACCGTCAGCACGACCGCCGTCACGACGACGTGGAGAACATCCCTCCAGACAAGAGCACGCCCCCGCCCCGGTTCATCCGGTGCGGAGGCGTCCTCGAAGTCTTCTGGGCCTGAAGCCACCGATCAGGAGACCGGACGGGCCTCGCGCTTCTCCTTGATCTTGGCGGCCTTGCCGCGCAGCTCGCGCAGGTAGTACAGCTTGGCGCGACGCACGTCACCGCGGGTGACGACCTCGATCTCCGAGATGTTCGGGGAGTGCACCGGGAAGGTGCGCTCGACACCGACGCCGAAGGAGACCTTGCGGACGGTGAAGGTCTCGCGGATGCCGCCGCCCTGGCGACGGATCACGACGCCCTGGAAGACCTGGACGCGCTCGCGCTGGCCTTCGATGACGCGGACGTGGACCTTCAGCGTGTCGCCGGCGCGGAAGGCCGGGACGTCGGAGCGCAGCGACTGGGCGTCAAGTGCGTCCAGGATGTTCATCGGTGGTCCTCACGTGTGTCTGTGAACTCCCCAGAGCATGTTCCATGGCTGTGCACGACATGATGGGGGTCGGCTTGGTGCGCACGCCGATGTGACACCGGCTGCGGCAACTGGTCCAGTGTGCCAGACCAGGCACTCCGGGACGAAATCGGGCTACTCCCCGCCCTCGCGCAGGCGTGCGAGCAGGGCCCGGTCGTGCTTGTCGAACGCGTCCGCCGGCAACGCCTCCAGCAGGTCAGGACGCCTTTCGAGGGTCCTGGCGAGCGATTGGTCACGCCGCCAGCGGTGGATCAGCCGGTGGTTGCCGGAGCGCAGCACGTCCGGTACCGCCAGCTCGCGCCACACCTCGGGCCGCGTGTAGCTCGGGCCCTCCAGCAGGCCGTCCTGGAACGAGTCCTCGGCGTGCGACTTCGGGTTGCCGAGCACGCCGGGCAGCAGCCGTGCGACCGCTTCCACGATCGCGAGCACCGCCACCTCACCGCCCACCAGCACGTAGTCCCCGATGGACACCTCATCGACGCGCACGCGCCGTGCGGCGTCATCGACGACACGCTGGTCGATGCCTTCGTAACGGCCGCACGCGAACACGAGGTGCGATTCGCCCGCGTACTCGTGGGCGAGCGCCTGCGTGAACGGGCGTCCGGCCGGCGTCGGGACGATGAGGCGCGTGGAGTCCGTGCACACGTCATCGAGCGCGTGGCCCCAGATGTCCGGCTTCATGACCATGCCGGGCCCACCGCCGTACGGGCTGTCGTCGACAGCCTTGTGCACGTCCTGGGTCCAGTCGCGCAGGTCGTGCACGCCGACGCTGATCAGGCCCTTGTCGATCGCCTTCCCGAGCAACGCGGCACGCAGCGGCGCCAGGTACTCCGGGAAGATCGTGACGACGTCAATCTGCATCGAGCAGGCCCTCTGGCGGGTCGATCACGACACGGCCACCGCGCACGTCCACGGTCGGCACGATCTCGCGCACGAACGGGATCAGCGCCTCACCGCTGTCGCGGAGCACGACGAGCAGCTCACCGCCGGGTCCGTGCAGGACCTCCTTGACCGTGCCGAGCTTCGTGCCGTCGACGAGCTCCGCCGCGAGCCCTTCGAGCTCGTGGTCGTAGAACTCGTCGGGGTCGTCGTTCGGCGGCAGGTCGTCGGTGCTGCCCAGCAGCAACGTGCCGCGCAACGCCTCGGCGACGTCGCGGGTGACGACCTCGGCGAAACGCACGAGCAGCCGCCCGGCATGAGGCCGGGCGGCTGACACGGTGAGGCTTCGGGACGTGCCGTCACGCAGCTTGGCCTGGAGCGTGGCTCCGAGCGCGAACCGCAGTTCGGGTGAATCAGTGCGCACGTCAACGGCGAGCTCGCCGGTGATCCCGTGCGCCTTGGCCACACGGCCGACAACAACGTCCATTTGCCCTTGAAGTTCGTTCAGCGGTCGGTGTCGACGACGTCGACCCGCACACCACGACCGCCGATGCCGGCCATCACGGTGCGCAGAGCCGTCGCGGTGCGACCGCCGCGACCGATCACCTTGCCGAGGTCGTCCGGGTGGACGTGGACCTCGAGGGTGCGGCCGCGGCGGGTCGTGACGAGGTTCACCCGGACGTCGTCCGGGTGGTCGACGATGCCGCGAACGAGGTGTTCGAGGGCGTCAGCCAACAAACTCACGCCTCGTCCTTGGTGGCCTCGGCGTCAGCCTTGGGGGCCTCGTCGGCCTTCTTGGCCTTCTTCGCCTTCGGCGTGGTGGCCTCGGTCATCGGCTCCTCGTTCGCGGCGGCGAGCGCGGCGGCGAACAGGTCGGCCTTCGACGGCTTCGGCTCCTTGACCTTCAGGGTGCCCTCGGTGCCCGGCAGGCCCTTGAACTTCTGCCAGTCACCGGTGATCTCCAGCAGGCGCTGAACCGACTCGGTCGGCTGCGCGCCGACACCCAGCCAGTACTGCGCGCGCTCGGAGTCGACCGCGATGAACGACGGCTCTTCCTTCGGGTGGTACTTGCCGATCGTCTCGATCGCCTTGCCGTCGCGGCGGGTGCGCGCGTCGGCGACCACGATGCGGTAGTACGGCTGGCGGATCTTGCCGAGACGCTGAAGCTTGATCTTGACGGCCACGGGCCTGGTACTCCTCGAACTCTGTGTTGGTGGTTCGCACAGCCGCGGCCCGGGCAGAGGGGCCGACCGCGGCGGACAGCGGTCAATTGTGCCAGAGGGGAGCCGCCGAACCCGAATCGGGGCGGTCTAGGCGAACGCGGCGACCGTTCCCAGCGCCTCTCGCACCGCCTGCGCGTGGTGCACGGCACCCGGCGTGTCGCCGTGCACGCACAACGACTCGGCCCGCGTCTTGAGCACCGTGCCGTCGACGGCGACGATCTCGCCGTCGAGCAGGCGCTTGGCCCGTTCCACGACCTGTTCGGTGTCCGTGAGCAGGGCGTTCGGCTCCGAGCGCGGCACCAGCGTGCCCTGCGGGGTGTAGCCGCGGTCGGCGAAGGCTTCCTGCACCGCGCGCAGGCCGGCGGCCTCGGCCTTCGTGAGCAGCTGCGAGCCCGGGAGGCCGAGGACGGGCAGGTCCTTGAACGCCTTGATGCCGTCGACCACGGCTTGCGCCTGCCTCTCGTGGTGCACCGTCGCGTTGTAGAGCGCGCCGTGCGGCTTCACGTAGACGACCTCGGTGCCCGCCGCTCGCGCGCACGCGTCGAGCGCGCCGATCTGGTAGAGCACCTCGTCGGCCAGCTCGGCCGGGTCGGCGTCGATGAACCTGCGGCCGAAGCCCGCGAGGTCGCGGTAGGACACCTGGGCGCCGACCCGGACGCCGTTGCGCGCGGCCTGCTCGCACACCCGGCGCATGGTCGACGGGTCGCCCGCGTGGAAGCCGCAGGCGACGTTCGCGCTGGTGATGACGCCCAGCAGCGCCGTGTCGTCGCCCAGCTGCCAGATGCCGAAGCCCTCGCCGAGGTCGCTGTTGAGGTCCATCAGATGACACCGACCGAGAGCAGCAGGAGGGACAGACCGGGGAGGAAGTTGTTCATCACGTGCGCAACGATGCTCGCCCCGAGCCTGCGGGTGATCAACCGGGCCACCCCGATCGGGATGGCGATCACCAGCAGCAGCCACGTCCGTTGCGGCTCCAGGTGGCTGACCGCGAAGATCACGGTGGTCAGCACGAACGCGGCCCACCGGCTCCACCCCTGGCGCTCGACGGCACCCCACAGCAGCCCGCGGAAGATGATCTCCTCGCAGATCGGCCCGATGAAGCTCATGTAGAGGAACATCGTGATCGCGGCCGCGAGCGGCAGGTTCGCCTGGCTGAAGAGCTCGGCGATGGCGCTGGTCGCGTTGCCCTCGCCGACGATCTTGGCCCACGCGGTGGCGGCGACGTAGGTGAGGACGAAACCGGCGACACCGATCTTCAGGCCGATCGCCACGTCCTCTTTCGTCATGCTCAGCCTGAGGTCGACCACGGGCCCGTTGCCGCGCACGTAGGTGATCACCACGGCCAGGGTGGCGGCGAGCAGGATCGGCACCAGCGACCCGATCAGCACCAGCGACGTCGAGTTCTCCAGGGTCGCGCCGACGCTGCTGCCGACCGCGGTGATGAACACGGCCGACAGGATGAAGACGGCCTCCACCAGGAGGAACGCACCGAAACCCCAGCGCTGGCCGACCCGCTCCGGCTCCGGGTTGCGGCTGACGTCGCGCACGCTCTGGAGGAAGGTGCGCTTGGGGGACTCCTGCTCGTTCACGCTCTGCAATTTAGTCACGCCGCGGCTGCCAGCGGCTGTACTGCGTGCGGCGTGGTGTGTGGCGCACTCATCGGCTCACCTCGCGATCGACGGCTGCTGAGACACCGGTGCGGGACCGGTGCCTCGCGATACGAGTGGAGTGGGGACAGCGATCAGCGGCCCCGAATCCGGGGTTAGCGTGCTGCACCGGTGGAACCCGGCCAAGCGCCTGGCCAAAAGATGGTCAGATCGGGGCCTTGGCGGGTGTCCTTCTCCTCGTAGTCGAATCGGCGGGCGGAGAGGGGTCCAAACCTCCGCGCCGCGGTCAGCGGGCCAGCGGGTTCTCCCGTTCCATGTGCGAGAGCTTCGCCGGGTTGCGCACCGCGTAGAGCCCGCTGATCCGCCCGTCGTCGATGCGCAGCGCGATGACCGTGTCGAGCTCGCCGGCGAACTTGAGCACGAGCGCCGGGTAGCCGTTGACCTGCGCGGGTTCCATGGACCAGCCGGCCACCCTGGTGAGGCCGCCGAGCAGCATGCGGGCGACCTTCGCGGCGCCGACGACCGGACGGGGGACGGCTTGCTTGACGCCGCCGCCGTCGCCGAGGAACACGACGTCCGGCGCGAGCAGGTCGAGGAGTCCCTGCAGGTCACCGGTCTCGGTGGCGCGCTGGAACGCGGCCAGCGCGGCACGGGTGGCCGCCTGGGTGACGACCTCGCGCGGGCGGCGGGCAGCGACGTGGGAGCGGGCGCGGTGGGCGATCTGGCGGACCGCGGCCGGGGTCTTGTCGACGGCGGCGGCGATCTCGTCGTAGTCCAGGTCGAAGACCTCGCGCAGGACGAAGACGGCGCGTTCGGTCGGGGTCAGGGTCTCCAGGACGAGCAGCACGGCCATCGAGACGCTGTCGGCGAGCTCGACGTCCTCGGCGACGTCCGGGGTGGTGAGCAGGGGTTCCGGCAGCCACGAGCCGACGTAGGTCTCCTTGCGGCGGCCGAGGGTGCGCAGGCGGTCGAGGGAGTGGCGGGTCACGATGCGGACCAGGTAGGCGCGGTGGTTCTCGACGGTGCCGTGGTCGACGCCGGACCACTTCAGCCACGTCTCCTGCAGCACGTCCTCGGCGTCGGCGGCGGAGCCGAGCATCTCGTAGGCGATCGTGAAGAGCAGGTTGCGGTGGCTGACGAAGGTGTCCGTCGCGGTGTCCGGCATCGGTGTCCCCCTTGAACGTGGCCTCCCCACCAGACGCCACCCGATCGGGTCCTGTGACAGTGGCACGGGTCACAACGGCGGCCTGTCACACGGTCTGGAGCGGCGGCGTCCTGTGGGCACCGAGCAAGACCCACGAGGGAGGAACACCATGGAACCCCGCTTCGACCTCTTCGCCACCGAGACCGGCGCCAAGATCGCCAAGCGGTTCGCGGGCCTCGGCCAAGCGGTGCACGGCACGTCGCTGCCGACGCTCACGGCCGAGCTGGTCAGCCTGCGGGCGAGCCAGCTCAACGGCTGCGGCTTCTGCCTCGACATGCACGTCAAGGAAGCCGTCGCCGCCGGTGAGGACCCGCTGCGGCTGCACCTGGTGGCCGGGTGGCGCGAGACCACCGTGTTCACCGAGGCCGAGCAGGCCGCGCTGGCGTTCGCCGAGGAGGGCACGCTGCTCACCAGGGACGGTGTCAGCGACGAGACCTGGGAGAACGTGCGCAAGCACTACGACGACGAGCAGGTGGCCGCGCTGGTGTGCCTGGTGGGGCTCATCAACGCGGCCAACCGGATGGCCGTCATCACGCAGCGGAAGGGCGGCTCGTACCAGGTCGGTGCGCTCGCCCGGGCTCAGTAGACCCGGCCCCGCAGCATGACCAGGCGCGGTGACCGCAGGACGTCGAGGTTCGTGCGCGGGTCCTCGTCGTACACCACGATGTCCGCGGCCGCGCCCTCGGTCAGCGACGGGAAGCCCAGCCACTCGCGGGCGTTCCACGACGCGGCACCGATGGCGTCGGCGGCGCTCATGCCCACGCGGTGCAGCGCGGCGATCTCGTCGACGATGCGGCCGTGCTGGATGCCACCGCCGGCGTCGGTGCCCGCGTAGACGGGGACGCCCGCCTCGACCGCCTTCGCCACCGTGGTGGCGACGCGGGCGTGCAGGTCGCGCATGTGGCTGGCGTAGGCCGGGTACTTGCCCGCCTTGTCCGCGATGCCGGGGAAGGTCTCGATGTTGATCAACGTGGGCACCAGCGCGGTGCCCCGTTCGGCCATCATCGCGATGGTGTCGTCGGTGAGGCCGGTGCCGTGCTCGATGCAGTCGATCCCGGCGCCGATCAGGCCGGGCAGCGCGTCCTCGCCGAACACGTGCGCGGTGACCTTGGCGCCGGCGTCGTGAGCGACCTTGATCGCCTGCGCCAGCTCGTCGTCCGTCCACAGCGGGGCGAGGTCGCCGACGCCGCGGTCGATCCAGTCGCCGACGAGCTTCACCCAGCCGTCGCCCTGCGCGGCCTGCTCGGCCACGGCGGAGGCGAGGTCGGTCTCGATCTCCACGCCGATGTGCGGCAGGTACCGCTTCGGCTTGGCGATGTGCCGGCCCGCGCGGATGATCCGGGGCAGGTCGAGGCGCTCCTGCAACGGCGTCGTGTCGACCGGCGACCCGCAGTCGCGGATCAGCAACGTGCCCGCGGCGCGGTCGGTCAGCGCCTGGTCGACGGCCTCGGGCAGTTCGACGCCACCCTGCGGGCCGAGGCCCACGTGGCAGTGCGCGTCGACCAGGCCCGGTACCAGGAAACCGCCGTCGACCACGGTCTGCGCACCCGGAACGGGCCGGGTGCGCACGCGGCCGTTGACCACCCACAGGTCTCGCGGCTCGCCGTCCGGCAGGACGACGCCGCGCAGGTGCATGGTCACTTCTTCTTTTTGTCGTCGCCGTCGAACTTGAACTTCGACGGGTCGAAGCCGGGCGGGAGCTCGTTCAGGCTGCCGCCGAGGTCGGGGAGGCCGCCGGGAGGCATGCCGGGGAGCTGGCCCATGCCGGGGAGGCCGCCCATGCCGGGCATCATCCCGGGGAAGCCGCCCTTGATCTTGGGGGGCGTCGGGCCGCGGCCCTTGCCCTTCTTCCCCTTCTTGCCCTTGCCCTTCTTGCCGCCACCGCCGCCGAAGCCCATCCGGCCGGCCATGGAGGCCATCATCTTGCGGGCCTCGAAGAAGCGGTTGACCAGGTCGTTGACGTCGCTGACCTTGACGCCGGAGCCGTTCGCGATGCGCAGCCGGCGGGAGCCGTTGATGATCTTCGGGTCGTCCCGCTCCGCCGGGGTCATGCCGCGGATGATCGCCTGGATGCGGTCGAGGTGCTTCTCGTCCAGCATCCCCAGCTGGTCCTTCATCTGACCGGCGCCGGGGAGCATGCCGAGCAGGTTCGCGATCGGGCCCATCTTGCGGATCGCGAGCATCTGCTCCAGGAAGTCCTCCAGCGTCAACTGGCCGGAGTGCAGCTTCTGCGCGGCCTTCTCGGCCTGCTCCTGGTCGAAGTGCTGCTCGGCCTGCTCGATGAGGGTGAGCACGTCACCCATGCCGAGGATGCGCGACGCCATCCGGTCCGGGTGGAAGACGTCGAAGTCCTCGAGCTTCTCACCGTTGGACGCGAAGAGGATCGGCTGGCCGGTCACCTCGCGGACCGAGAGCGCGGCACCACCGCGGGCGTCACCGTCGAGCTTGGTGAGCACGACACCGGTGAAGCCGACGCCGTCGCGGAACGCCGTGGCCGTGTTGATCGCGTCCTGGCCGACCATCGCGTCGACGACGAACAGGACCTCGTCCGGGTTGACGGCCGCCCGGATGTCGACGGCCTGCTTCATCATCTCCTCGTCGACACCGAGCCGGCCGGCCGTGTCGACGAGCACGATGTCGTGCTGCTTCGCCTTCGCTTCCTCGATGCCGCGGCGCGACACCGAGACCGGGTCGCCCACGCCGTTGCCGGGCTCGGGTGCGAACACGGGCACGCCCGCGCGCTCACCGACGACCTGCAGCTGCGTGACCGCGTTCGGGCGCTGCAGGTCGGCCGCGACGAGCAGCGGCGTGTGCCCCTGCCCCTTCAGCCACTTGGCGAGCTTGCCCGCGAGCGTCGTCTTGCCGGCACCCTGCAGACCCGCCAGCATGATCACCGACGGCGGGTTCTTCGCGAGGTTGAGCCGGCGCGTCTCACCGCCGAGGACGTTGACGAGCTCCTCGTTGACGATCTTCACGACCTGCTGCGCCGGGTTGAGCGCCTGGTGCACCTCCGCACCCTTGGCGCGTTCCTTCACCTTGGCGATGAAGCCGCGCACCACGGGCAGCGCGACGTCGGCCTCGAGCAGCGCGACCCGGATCTCACGCGCGGTGGCGTCGATGTCGGCGTCGCTGAGCTTGCCCTTGCCGCGAAGGCCCTGGAGGACCGTGGTCAGCCGGTCGGAAAGCGTCGAGAACACGCCTCCCAGACTAGCTGGCCGTCCCGTCACCCGAGGGCAGGCTCCCCATCTGCGTCGATTGCTGCAGGATTCAGCGCATGGGGCGCATCTTCGTCAGCTACCACGGCCACGACGAGGGCGACACCATCGCGCTCTACCTGCGTGAAGCGCTCCTGGCCGCCGGCTACGAGGACGTGCACGCCTACACGGCACCCGGATCAGGCCCGACGGTGTCGTTGCCGTGGAAGGACAGCCTGCGCCGTGAGCTGCTCGGCGCGGAGGCGTTGATCGTGGTCACGTCGCCCGGCTCCGCCTCCGAATGGTGCATCTGGGAGGTGTCGGTCTTCCGCGAACGCAAGCCCGAGTCGCCGTGCATCGAGTTCTTCAGCGCACGCACTCAAGGCCGCGTGCTCCTCAACGACCTGCAAGCGCAAAGCGTGGACGCGTCTGATCCGGCTTCGTTGGCGGCGGCTGCGGACATACTGCTCGGCACTCTCTCGCGGGCGGGTGTGAGCACGGCGGCGGGCCCTTCATCACCGTTTCCTGGTTTGAAGGCGTTCGACGAACACCAGGCGTCGCTGTTCTTCGGCCGTGATGACGATGTACGGCGGCTTGCCGAGCCTCTACTCGGACGGCGTACGTCTGGCGCGATAGCGGTCATCGGACCGTCAGGCGCCGGAAAGTCCTCGCTGGTCCGTGCGGGTTTGATTCCGCTGCTGAGGAAGCACGGGCGAACGATCACGGGCCCCCTCACACCTGCTCGGGACGCAATCGACATCATCACTGCCGGCAGCCATGCCGAACACCACGTCGTAGTGCTCGACCAGGCCGAGGAACTGTTGCTCGGAGCCGAGGACGGACATCTGGCTCCTGAGCCGTCCGCGCTGGTCAAGGCCTTGATTGAGGCAAGTCGCACCACAGCGTGGGTCGTGTACACCGTGCGGGCGGACTTCCTCGACGCGCTGATGCAGCACGAGGAGTTCACACCTCTGCTGCGCGACAACTTCTTGGTCAACCAACTCACCAGCGCCGACCTGCCGCTCGTCGTGAACGGGCCTCTGCGCTCACGCGGCTGGCACGTCGACGAGGAGGCACTCGGCTCGATCTTGGCGGACACCAGCCGCGGCTCGCTACCACTCCTTGCGTTTGCGTTGGAGAACTTGTGGTGGCACGTCAACCCGGATGGCACCCAGCCGCCGCGAGCGATCACCCGCGCCGAGTACCTGGCGTCGGGCCGAGTCATGGACATCCTCCGGCGGCAAGCCGAAGAAGCGTTCGCGATGGCTCGTGACCTCGTTCGCGACGGCGACGGGTCATGGCCTGATCCCCGAGAGGCCGAGCTCGAGGTGCTGCGGACACTCCACCGGCTGGCCACCGTCGACGCATCCGGCAGGTTCACGAGACGCCCGGTCGCGCTGCGCGGACTGAGCCCGTCGGAACGACAGCTGCTCGACTCGTTCATCGCGAACCGCGTCCTCACCACCGTCCGGCTGAGCGCGGTGGGCGAAGACGGCTGGGCACACTGCGGTCAGGACGCCGTTGAGGTTGCACACGAAAGCCTGTTCGAGCATTGGCCGCGGTTGCGGGAGAGTTTGCAACGCGACCAAGCAGCGCTGCTCGCCCGCCGAGAACTGGAGGGCATTGCCGCAGACTGGACACGACACCCCGACCAGCTCATAGCGCCCTCTCGGCTCACTTCCCTGCTTGCGGCGCTGTGGCCCGTCGCCGAGAACAGATCGTTCCGCGAGTCTCGCAGGCAGTTCGCTGAAGCAGTGGCTGCGTCCGGTCTGTCGGAGGACGCCCGGCAGTTGGTCGAGCTGTCACTGCAGCAACGGCTCGATGAGGTCGTGAAGCGCAAACGTCTGCTGGATCCCGAGGAGGTGTTGCGGTCACTCGCCGGTGACGACACCTCAGCCCGAATTCTGTGGCTCGCGCCTGATGTGGCCAAGTGGAAACAGGCGCTTCTGGAAGCGTTGTCATCCACACCGCTACTGCGGTCGACGCCCAGCCCCGGTGGGGGCATTGCGAACGTGGCTTGGTCACCCGACGACACCATGGTGGCGACCGGCTCCTCCGACGGAAAGATCAACGTCCGCAACGCGGACCGAGATGAACCTCGGTGGACCCTCTCCCACGGAATCGGCACAGCGGACGTCCGGTCGATCGCATGGTCGGTCACCGGCGACATCATCGCGTCGGCCGGGACCGATGAGGTTCTCCGTCTGTGGTCGGTGAGCGAGAAGCGGGAACTCCGGGAACTGCCGTTGCAGGGCAGGCCGGTTTCCGTGCGCTTCAACGCCGAAGGCAGGTTTCTCCTGGTCGCTTGTGCGAACGGAGTGGTCCGGGTCTGGGATCTCTTCGAGGAACTCCCCGACGCGATGTGGCAGTTCCGGACGCCGAACACCGCCGTGCAGCCATCGGCGTTGTGGGACGCCGACATCTCAAGCGACGGCAGATGGGTCGCGGTCGCACGGGGTGATGGCGGCATCGTTGTCGCGAGCACGGCGAACGGCCCGGTTTCCTCAGAGCACAGACACATCGCGACGGGTTCGGTTGTCCACTCGGTGCGGTTCCACCCGTCGGACAACGAGGTGCTCGCGAGTGGGAGTGAAAACGGCAGCGCCGGGCTGCACCGCATGGACGCAGAACGCCACCTGCTCGGGCACACCGGGGCAGTCGAGGCGGTGGCGTGGTCGCCGGATGGGACGCGACTGGCCACCGGGGCCGTCGACGGCGTGCTGCGGGTCTGGGACGCGGTGACCGGGGAGGAGGTGTTGCGGCTGCACGTCCACCAGCACGCCGTGCGAGCCATCGCGTGGTCGCACCGGGGAGATCGTCTGGCGACGGTGTCAGCCGACGGCGTCGAGCGAACCTGGAAGATCGGTTCGGAACCGGACTACCGGTGGTTCAGCGCGCGCGAACCGGTTCGCGCGCTGGCTTGGAATCCTCTCGACCTCGAACTGTCGGTCGGTATGTCCGCGAACCTCCACGACGACCGGGCTCCGTCACGCTGGACGTCGGAGGTGAGCCGGCGCGACATCAGGTTCATCCAGTACCCGGCACCGGAGGCGTTGGCCTGGACACCGGACGGTGAGCAGCTCGCGGTCGGAGCCTCCCGCGGCGATGTGCTCGTCTACGACAAGAACTTCCGCATGGTGACGCAGCTCACCGGACAAGCCGACCCCGCACTCGACGTCCACTGGTCGGCAGACGGCTCGCTGCTGGCGGTGGCATCGCTCAGCTACACGGGTGTGCCCAGGATCTACGGTCGCACCGGAGAACTGATCGTGCCGACGAACTGGAGGGACCACGCGGGATCGCTCAGAGCAGTCCGCTGGCATCCATCCCGGAACGTTCTCGCAGTCGCGGACTCGGAGAACCTGATCACCATCAACACCCTGGACCGCACACTGTGCAGTTTCAGGACCAACAAACGGTTCACCTGCCTCGACTGGCATCCGGGTGGAGAGCTCCTGTCGGTCGGATGTGCGGACGCAACCATCCTCGTCCTGCGTCTCACAGATGAGCTGAGCGAGGAGTCCGAGCTGCGTGGACACCGCGATCAGATCAACGTCGTGGCATGGTCTCCGGACGGCGGTTCTCTTCTCACTGCGTCCGACGACCACACCGCTCGCCTGTGGGACACCACCACGGGCGGTCAGCGGACGGCGTTGATCGGGCACAGCTCCGCGGTGACAGCAGCGTTGTGGCTGCCCGATGACGTGATCGTCACCGGCTCGTCCGACCGCACGGTCAGGTTCTGGGACATCGCCGACGGCCGCACCCACCCGATGACGGGTTCGGCCGTCACCGGAGACCCCGATGACCTCATCGCGGAGGCCAGACGCAGGATCAGCCCACGGTGATCCGCAGGCCGCCGGACGTGCCCGCGCGGGTCAGCAGCGTCACCGACCGGAACCCGAACGGCACCCAGCCCGACTCGAAGCGCTCGCGCATCTCCACGCCGCGGCGCACGTGCCGTTCGAACGCGTGGGTGCGCACGATGCGGCGGCGCGCGATCTGGCCGTCCAGGGCCTGGGCGGCGGTGGCGTCGAGCCACAGGAAGTGGCGGGCGCGGCCGGAGAGCAGGCCGGCCAGCACCAGCATGGAACGGGTGCCGGGGCGGGTGGACGGCTCGTGGACGACCAGCAGGCCCGGGCTGAAGAGGGCCGCCCGGAACACGCGCAGGCGGTGGGTGAGGTGGACGACGACGCGCCAGTACCGGTACGGCAGCGGGATGCGGGGTTCGAGGAACGTGCGGACCTGGTCCGAGTCGAGCACCGTGACCGGCTCGTCCGCTTTCAGGCGGGTGAGCAGCGTCGTCTTGCCCGCGCCGGGGATTCCGGCGAGGACGACGAGTGAGCGGCGCTGCACTCGGACGGCGGTGGTCTGCGTGTTCAACACGGCGGTCATGTCCTAGAAGACGTCTGGGCCGACCCTCTCGTTCAGTTTGGTCCGATTCATCACCGAATGCACGGAAAAATCCGGGTGATCAAGCGCACCGTCTGAGAGGAGAACGGCAACCGCGGCCGGAGCCACCGGCGGTGTCGGTCGTGCGGTGGCCTCCCCCAGCCCCGCCAACGCCCACCGCCGGTCTGCCCCGGCCGGGCCACCTCGTCCGGGAAGCGGTCCACCCCTCGAAGGACGCTTTCCGGACATGACGAAGACTGCCCTGTTCCGCAGCGCCGCAGGAGCGTGAGCACCCCGAGTGGTTGTGCGTAGGAATACTCATCCGCTACCTGGCCGCGTCGAGCACGGCGCGTTCGACGCGGCGCCGGTCCAGGTCGGAGCCGGCGATGCTGAACGAGTCGACGACCGTGGCGCCCAGCGTCGAGACGCGCGCCCACCGCACGTCCACGCCGCACTGCTCCAGGGCGCCCGCGATCCGGTGCAGCAGGCCGATGCGGTCGGCCGCGCGCAGCTCCAGCACGACCGCGCCGGTGGCCTCGTCGTCGAACCACAGCACGCGCGCGGGGGGCGGGTCGAGTGGCGGGCCGCCGTAGTCGCGTTCCTTGGCGGCGAGCTTGTCGGCCAGCGGCAGGGAGCCCTCGATGGCCCTGGCGAGTTGTTCGCGCAGCAGGGCGGCGTCAGGGAGTGAGCCGAACCGCGGGGAGACCGTGAACGCGTCGACCGTCGCGCCGCCGTGGGAGCGCAGGGTCGCCGCGTGAACCTCCAGCGAGTTCAGCGCGAGCACGCCCGCCGCCTTCGACAGCATGCCGGGGCGGTCGGGGGCGAGCACCGTCACGACGGCCGCGTGGTCCTGCTTCTCCAGCAGCACGTCGGGTTTTCCGGTCGCCGCGACGCGTTCGGCCATCGCCACGTGGGCCGGGTCGAGGGGTTCCGGCTTGGGCAGCGCCTCCCCCGCCATGGCCGTGCGGCAGCGGGCGACCAGGTCGGCCAGCAGCAACGCCTTCCAGTCCGTCCACACGCCGGGACCGGTGGCCAGGGAGTCCGCCTCCGCCAGCGCGTGCAGCAGCTCCAGCAGCACCGCGTCGCCGCCGAGGGTCTCGACCACGCGGTGCACGGTCGCCGGGTCCTCGACGTCGCGGCGGGTCGCTGTGTGCGGCAGCAGCAGGTGGTGGCGGACCAGGGCGGACAGCGTCGCGACGTCCTGCGGCCACAACCCGATCCGCTCGCCGATCGCCGTGGCCAGCGCGGCGCCGACCTCGGAGTGGTCCTGCTGCCGGCCCTTGCCGATGTCGTGGATCAACGCGCCCAGCAGCAGCAGGTCGGGCCGTGACACCGTTGTCGCCAGCCGGGCGGCGTGCGCGACGGTCTGCACGAGGTGCCGGTCGACGGTCCACATGTGCGCGGCGTCGCGCGGCGGGAGGTCCCGCACGGCACCCCACTCGGGGAACAGCCGGCCCCACAGCCCGGTGCGGTCCAGTGCCTCCACCACGTCCACGAGCCCGCTGCCGCTGCCCAGCAACGCCAGCAGCTCCTCGCGGGCCTCGCGCGGCCACGGCTGGCGCAGCTCCGGCGCCGAGTCCGCGAGCCGGGTCAGCGTTCCGGCCGCGATCGGGTGCTTCGAGCGCGCCGCCGCCGTCGCGACGCGCAACAACAGCGCGGGATCACGGCTCGGGATCGCGTCACGGGCCAGGGACACCTCGGACCCGTGCAGCACAACGCCTTCATCGAGCGGCCGGCGCGGCGGCTGGCCCCGCAGGAACGCCCCGAGCCCCCGTTTCGGAACCGCGGCACGGGCCGTTCGTGTGGCCACGTCGAACGCGTACACGACCGTTCGCGCGGCGGAGGAGAGCGACCGGGCCAACGCGAACCGGTCGGCCAGCCCCAGCGCGGAGGCCACCTCGTCACCGTCCTGCGCGCGCAGCACGTCACGGGGTTTGCGCGCCACCCTGCGGAGCTCGGTGCGCACGTCCAGCAGCAGCTTGCGGGCCTCGTCCACGTCGGCCGACGGCCGGTCGACCAGCTGGGCCACCGACAGGGCGTCGAGGATCGTGATGTCCCGCAGCCCGCCGCGGCCGTGCTTCAGGTCGGGTTCCACGCGGTGCGCGATCTCGCCGCTGCGCGCCCACCGCTTGGTCGAGGACTCGGCGATCTCGTCGAGCCGGTTGCGCACGTTGCCGCGCCACGCCTGCCGCGCGCCGTCGGCGAGCTTGCGGGTGATCTCCTGGTCGCCCGCGACGTGCCGGATGTCCAGCAGCCCCAACGCGGTCCGCAGGTCTCCGGCGGCCACGCGCAGTGCCTCGCCGACCGTGCGGACGGAGTGGTCGAGGCCGATGCCGGAGTTCCACAGGGGGTACCAGAGCTTCTCGGCGATCTCGTCGATGTTCTTGAGACCGCCGTGCACGAGCACGAGGTCCAGGTCGGAGTAGGGCACGAGCTCGCGCCGCCCCAGCCCGCCGACCGCCACCAGCGCGACACCCGGTCCGGATGTCCCAGCTGCGCCCGCGTGTTTGGTCAACCAGAACTCGTGCAGGTCCACGAGTGCCTCGCGCAGCGGTTCGGCGGCCAAGCGACGACGACCTGGCACGAGCAGCCTCTCGCGGGCTCGCACCAGGTCGTCAGCCGTGACGACGGCCGTTTCGTTGTTCTCCACGGGCCGTCTCCCTCAGTCCTTAGAGCGCGTCCGATCCGCGTTCGCCGGTGCGCACCCGCACCACGGCGTCGACCGGGGTGACCCAGACCTTGCCGTCGCCGATCTTGCCGGTGCGGGCGGCCTCGACCACCGCTTCCAGCACCTTGTCGACGGCGGTGTCGTCCACGACGACCTCGATCTTGATCTTGGGCACGAAGTCCACCGAGTACTCGGCGCCGCGGTAAACCTCGGTGTGGCCCTTCTGGCGGCCGTAGCCCTGCACCTCGCTGACGGTCATGCCGAGCACCCCGAGCTGTTCGAGGGCGCCCTTCACGTCGTCGAGCGTGAACGGCTTGATGATCGCGGTGACCAGCTTCATGACTTGTTGCTCCCCTCGAGGACCGCGGTCGCACCCGCGGCCACGCTCGGCTTGCCGGTTCCCCGCGCACTGGTGAGGCTGCCGTACTCGTAGGCGCGCTCAGCGTGCTCGGACTCGTCGATGCTCGCCACCTCGGCCTCCTCGGTGGCGCGGAACCCGACGGTGAACTTCACCAGGTAGCCGAGGAGCAGGCTGATCACGAACGAGTAGCCCAGCACCGCGACCGCGCCGACGGCCTGGCGCCACAGCTGGTCGAAGCCGCCGCCGTAGAACAGGCCGTTGATCTTGGCCGGGGCCGCCTCGCTGGCGAAGAGGCCGATCAGGATCGTGCCGGACAGGCCACCGACGAGGTGCACGCCGACGACGTCGAGCGAGTCGTCGAAGCCCAGGCGGTACTTCAGGGACACGGCCAGTGCGCACAGGACACCGGTGATCGCACCGACCGCGATGGCACCGATCGGCGTGACCGACGAACAGGCGGGCGTGATGGCGACCAGGCCTGCGATGATGCCCGACGCGGCACCGAGCGTGGTGGCCTTGCCGTCGCGGATGCGCTCGGTGAGCAGCCAGCCCAGCATGGCGGCGCAGGTCGCGACGAGCGTGTTGACGAACGTGACACCGGCGAGGCCGTTGGCGCCCAGCGCGGAACCGGCGTTGAACCCGAACCAGCCGAACCACAGCAGACCGGCGCCGAGCACGACCAGCGGCAGGCTGTGCGGCTTCATCGGCTCCTTCGGCCAGCCGACGCGCTTGCCGAGGACGATCGCGAGCGCGAGACCCGCCGCACCGGCGTTGATGTGGACAGCGGTGCCACCGGCGAAGTCGATCGCGAGCAGCTTGTTGGCGATCCAGCCACCGGGGTCGATGACGTTGCCGTCGGCGTCCTTGCCGTCGAAGTCGAAGACCCAGTGCGCGACCGGGAAGTAGACGACGGTGGCCCACAGGCCCGCGAACAGCAGCCACGGGCCGAAGCGGGCGCGGTCGGCGATCGCACCGGAGATGAGGGCGACCGTGATGATCGCGAACATGGCCTGGAACGCCACGAACGCGGTGCTCGGGATCTTGCCGGCGAGCGAGTCCGCACCCAGCAGCCCGTCGAGGCCGAAGAACTCGAACGGCTTGCCCAGCAGGCCGGCGCCGACGTCCGCGCCGAACGCCGTCGAGTACCCGAAGAGCACCCACAGGACACCGACCACGGCCATCGCGCCGAGGCTCATCATGATCATGTTGAGCACGCTCTTCGAACGGACCATGCCCCCGTAGAAGAAGGCGAGGCCCGGCGTCATCAACAGCACCAGGGCGGCGCTGGTGAGCACCCAGGCGGTGTCCCCTGTATCCACTTCGACCTCCACTGCACGTCGGTTGCAGGGAGCATCGGCATGGCCTGTTTCACGCGCCCGCGCAGAACGTTTCGCCGAGGTGAACTGTCGGGGCGGGGGTGTTACGACCGCGTTTCGCCGCGTTCACGGCTTCGGTTCGGTCACCTCACGGCGCCGGTCCGGTCACGAGGCGTGTCCCGCCCCGCTCACCCGCCCGTGACGTGAACCGCGCCCCCGGCGTACACACCGGGGGCGCGGTTCACGACGGGTGACGGACTAGAACGGGCCCACCGTGACCTTCGGCTTCGCCGACAGCACGGCCGGCTCGAGCGGCGGCTCGACGGCGGCGCAGGTGGTGCCGTTGCGCGGCAGCTTCAGCGACAGCAGGTACTCGTTGTTGATCTTCAGCGTGCACTCGCTGCGGTCGTAGACGCCGTGGCCCCAGCCCTCGTAGGTGACGAAGACGGTGGTGTCACGGGACTGCCGGTGCGCGTTGACGGCCCACTCGTACACCGTCGCCGTGTCGTAGCGCGAGTTGGTGAGCAGGATCTTCGGCGCGTTCTTGATCTTCAGCGGGCGCTGGGCGTTGGTGGCCTTCGGGAAACCGACGCAGCCCATCATGGCGCCGTGGCCGATCGACGAACCACGGGTGTTCGGCGCGACGCGGTTCTCCAGGGCGTTGAGGGCCTGGTACTCGCCCCACGAGCCGACGCGCAGGTTGTAGTCGTTGCAGAAGATGCCCGCGAACGGGTTCTCCGCGGTCTCCCCCGCGGCGAAGGCCTTGGCGGGCGCCGGCGCACCGGCCACGAGCGTCGCGATCCAGTCGGCGAACGGCTTGAACGACGGGCCGTAGCCCATGCCGACGACGTTGGCGCCGAGGTTCTCCGCGGTGATCTTGCGGCCGCTCTCGTCGACGAGCTCACCGCGGTCGGCCCTGGCGAGCAGGTCCTTCCAGATCTTGCGGAGGTCCTTGCCGTAGAACGGCGAGGCCGGCGTGCGGTCGCTCCACTTGACCCACTCGTTGAACATGTCGTCCGCGCCACGCGCCTCGGTCTCGAGGAACTTCCACGTGCCGAGGCTGTGGTCCATGTTCGAGTCGATGATCATGGCGCGGATGTTGCGGCCGTACTGCTCCGCGTAGTGCTGGCCCATGATCGTGCCGTACGAGACGCCGTAGTAGTTGATCTTCTGCTCGCCCAGCGCGCGCCGGATCGAGTCGATGTCGTGCGCCACGTCCCTGGTGGAGGCGTGGTCGAAGATCGCACCGGACTGCTTGCGGCAGTCCGCGCGCAGCTCCTTGTTGAACGCGACCAGCCGGTCGAACTCGGCCTTCGACTTCGGGTACTCCGACGGCGACTTCTGCAGCAGGTCGAGCGAGCACTTGATCGGCTGGCTGCGTGCGACACCGCGCGGGTCGAACCCGATGACGTCGAACCTGTCGACGATCTCCTTGCTGAAGTACCGGTCGGCGCCGAAGGAGAAGTCGACGCCGGAACCGCCCGGCCCACCGGGGTTGATGACCATGGCGCCGATGCGCTGCGCCGGGTCGTTCGCCTTGCGCCGCGACACGGCGAGCTGGAACTTCTCGCCGTTCGGCTTCGCGTAGTCGATCGGCAGCGTCAGGAACCCGCAGTCGACCGTCGGCACCTCCTCGCAGGGCTTCCAGTCGATCGCGCCGACCTTGAACTCCGGCTGTGCCTGCCCCTGCTCCGCCGCGGTGGCGAGCGGAGCCATGCCCAGAACCAATGCAGAACTCGCGAGCGCGGCCCCGAAGACGCGCATCATCGGTTGCATGGATTTCCTCCCTAGATCCCCGATCTGGCGAGAGGAAACGCTTCCACCGTTCGTGTGATCCGTACAACCGACCGAAGTATGGGGGCGAATCAGACCGTAGTCGGACAACCACCCTCAGTTGGTCGTTTCAGACCACACCGTCCGCAGGTGAGCTAGGCCGTCACTCGTAGGGGTACCGAGCAGACGGAGCCTTGCCATCCCGCCGTCGGGGTGGATGTCGAGCCGCGCGTGGGTCACCTCCGGGGCGTCCACGAGGAACCGGTGCCGGGTGTCGGGTTGCAGCCGGGTCAGCGGCAGCACGTCGAACCACGCGTCCGGGTCCCGGCGCGCGTCGCAGCCGCTGACCGATGCCCAGCCCGGCGCGTTGCCCTTGAAGTGGCTGGTGTCGAGCTCGACCAGCCGCACCACGCCGGCCGCCGCGAGCTGCACGGACACCCAGTCGTTGCCGTCGTCGCGGCGGCGCGCGGTCTCCCAGCCCTCACCCATCACCGTCGCCTGACCGGGGGCGATGAGGTTGTTGGGCGAGCTGTAGAACATGTTGCTGCACCCCACGACGACCGCGCCGTTCTCCAGTGCCGCCAGGTCGACGCCGCCGACGAGCAGGCGCGGGTCGGCGACCGGCTGACCGTGCACGCGCAACCGGGCGACTCCGCCGTCCGGGTCGATGGTGAGGCGGACGTGCGTGACGCGGCGGTGCTCGGTGACGTCGAAGAAGTGCTTCTCGTCGCCCTGGAGCGGCGAGCGTCCGACCAGCGGGAACCACCCGGTGATCTCGTCGGCCGCCGGGTAGCCGTCGACCTGGGCGCCCTCGACCCAGCAGAACGGCGGGTAGTTGCCTTTGAAGAACGCCGTGTCGACGACGATCCCGCGCACCACGCCGGGCATGCCGAGCCGGACCACGGCCTGGTCGACACCGGGCTCCCGGCGGCGCCGGGTCTCCCAGCCGTCGTAGATCTGTCCTTTGTGACCGAAGGTGTAGACCTGGTAGACCGGCTCGGCGGGCTTGACCAGGTTCTCCCGCTCTGCGAACAGCTCGTCGTTCGCCCACACCACACCGCCGCCGACCGCGCGCGAGGCGAGGTCGGGCAGCCGGGTCCACTCCGTCATGCTTCTCCTCTGCGTAGCAGCTTGCCGGGGGTCGTGCCGGTCTCCTTGCCGCGCAACCACGTCTGCCGCACCACGCCGTGCAGCTCGCGCCCGTGGTAGGGCGTGACGGGGTTGCGGTGGTGCAGCGCGTTCCGGTCCACCACGAACGTCTGGTCCGGTGCGAACACCACGAGGTCCGCGTCCTTGCCGACCTCGACGGCGCCCTTGGTCGTGAGCCCGGCCTGTCGTGCCGGGTGCGCCGCCATCCAGCGCACGACGTCGGTGAGCCGGAAACCGCGGTCGCGGGCGCCCGTCCACACCGCGGGCAGGCCGAGCTGCAGCGACGCGATGCCGCCCCATGCCGTGGCGAAGTCGCCGGCCTTCAGCTCGGCGGTGCTCGGCGAGTGGTCGCTCACGACGAGGTCGACCACGCCGTCGCGCAGGCCCTGCCACAACGCCTCGCGGTTGACCTCCTCGCGGATCGGCGGGCAGCACTTGAACTCCGTCTGCCCGTCGCGGATCTCCTCGGCGGTGAACGTGAGGTAGTGCGGGCAGGTCTCCGCGGTGATCGGCAGGCTCTCCCGCTTCGCGGCCCCGAGGATCGCCAACGCGTCCGACGACGACAGGTGCAGGATGTGCGTGCGAGCGCCGGTCTTGCGGGTCAGCTCGACGACGTCGCTGATCGCCTTGTTCTCGGCCTCGCGCGGCCGGGACGCGAGGAACCCCGCGTAGTCCGGCTCGGAGTCGCGGACCGTGTGCGCGTCCTCGGCGTGCACGATGGTCAACGCGTCGAGCGCCGCCAACCGCCGCAACGCCACGTCGAGCTCCGGCACGGTCACCGCGGGGAACTCGTCGACGCCCGAGTGCAGCAGGAAGCACTTGAAGCCGAAGACGCCCGCCTCGTGCAACGGCTTCAGGTCGTCGAGGTTGCCGGGGACGATCCCGCCCCAGAACCCGACGTCCACCGAGACGTTGGCCGCGGCCTTGCGCTTGGTCTCCAGCGCCGCGACGTCGACGGTCGGCGGGATGCTGTTGAGCGGCATGTCGATGATGGTGGTGACGCCACCGGCGGCCGCCGCGCGGGTGGCGGTCTCGAAGCCCTCCCACTCGGTGCGGCCGGGGTCGTTGACGTGCACGTGCGTGTCGACGAGACCGGGCAGCAGCACCTCGTCGTCCGCGAGGCGCACGACGTTCGGCGACTCGATGAACGGTTCGACGGCGACGATCCGGCCGTCGGCGACACCGACGTCGCACGCGATCTCGCCCTGCGGGGTGACCACCCTGCGGGCGCGGAACACCAGGTCCATGTCCCTCACTCTGACACCCAGTCGCGCGCGATGCGACCACCGAGACCCACCAGCAGCTCCTCCGCCCGCGCCAGGCACCGGGTGAGGTCCGGTTCGACGTCCAGCAGCGCGTAGGCGGCCTTCAACCCCAGGTCACCGGGCTCGACCGAGCACTGCCCTGCCACCGCGACCACCGGCACGTCACCGGAGGCCCGCACGACCCCGTACGGCGCCTTCCCGTGCCTGGTCTGGGCGTCCAGCGAGCCCTCGCCGGTGATCACCAGCGACGCGTCCGCGACCGCTCGGGCGAACCCGGCCAGCTCCAGCACCACCTCGATGCCCGGCCGGAACCGGCCGCCCAGGCAGAGCGCCGCAAACCCGATCCCGCCGGCCGCTCCGGCTCCCGGCCGGTCCGCGAGCTCGGGTCCGGTCCGCTGCGCGAACGCCGCCAGCCGTTCTTCGAGGAGCTCCACCAGCTCGGGTGACGCCCCCTTCTGCGGGCCGTAGACGGCGGCCGCACCGGACGGTCCGAGCAGCGGGTTGTCCACGTCCGAAGCGAGCACCAGGTCGACGCCGTCGAACGAGGTGTCCCCGAGCGCTTCGAGCATGCCCGCACCCCCGTCGGTGCAGGCGCTGCCGCCCAGCCCGAGCACGACCGTCGTGCAGCCGACGTCCAGCGCGGCTCTCAGCAGCTCACCGACGCCGTGGCTGGTGGCGTCGAGCGGAGCGGGTTCGGCGAGCAACGTCAGCCCGGCCGCCGAGGCCACCTCCACCACGGCGGTCCGGTCCCGCACCGCGAACGACGCGGGCACCGGCTCGCCGACCGGTCCGGTGACCCAGCGCCCGACGCGGACGAACCCGGCGGCGACGGCGGCGTCGACCGTGCCGTCACCGCCGTCGGCCACCGGCAGACAACGCACGTCCACACCAGGGGCCGCCTCCCGCAGGCCGCGCGCGACGGCAGCGGCGACCCGCGGAGCGGTGAGCGATCCCTTGAACTTGTCCGGCGCAATGAGTACGCGGGGAGCTTTCGTACTCTCCTGGGGTACGAAAGGGCCCCGCGTGTCCCTGAGGGGAACGCGGGACTCCCGCGTGACCTCGGAACCGGTCACGGGAGGGGCTCGTACTCGTGCATCGCGGCGATGGACGTGCCGTTGGCGGTGTTGCCCTCGCGTTCGATCATGATCTCCACGAGCACCGGCCGTGACGTGCGGTCGGCCTCCTTGCGGGCCCACTCCAGCGAGGAGCGGATCTCGCCGGGGTCGGCGACCCGGACGCCGGAGCAGCCGTAGGCCTCCATGATCTTGACGTTGTCCGAGCCCGTGGTGTCGTAGTGGATGTCGACCTCGTACCTCATGTCGTAGCCGCCGTGGTCCTCGGCCATCCGGATCAGGCCCAGGTACTCGTTGTTCAGCATGATCAGCACGAACGGCACGTCGTACTGCGCGCCGACCGCGAGCTCCTCCACGAGGAACTGGAACGAGTAGTCGCCCACGATGCCGACGACCTCGGCGTCCGGCCTCGCCTTCTTCACTCCGATGGCCGCCGGGATCTCCCAGCCGAGCGGGCCGGCCTGGCCGCAGACCTGGTAGTGCCGCGGCTTGTGCGCCTTCTGGTGCTGGCCGGACCAGATCTGGTAGAGCCCGATCGCGGTGACGAAGTAGGTGTCCGGGCCGTAGAACTCGTTGATCTCCTTGAACACCCGCGGCGCCTTGACCGGCACGGTGTCGAAGTCCTCGCGCCGCAGCAGCGTCCGCTTGAGCTCCTGGCAGCGTTCGACCCAGGCGCCCTTCTCCCGGGGACCGTGCTGCTTCGCCTCGTCCAGCAGGGCCCGCAGGAACAGCTTGGCGTCCGCGACGATCCCGAGGTCCGGCCCGAACACCTTGCCGATCTGGGTCGGCTCGACGTCCACGTGGATGAACCTGCGGTCACCGCGGTAGGTCGCGAGGTCGCCGGTGTGCCGGTCGCCGAACCGCGCGCCCAGCGCCAGCACCAGGTCCGACTCCAGGAACGACGCGTTGCCGTAGCGCTGCGAGGTCTGGATGCCGGTCATGCCCGCGTAGAGCGGGTGGTCCTCGTCGAGCGCGCCCTTGCCCATCAGCGTGGCCTGGACGGGGATCTGCAGGAGCTCGGCCAGTTCCAGCAGCTCAGCGGACGCCTCGCCCAGGACGACACCGCCACCGGCGAGCAGCAGCGGGCGTTCGGCGGCCAGCAGCATCTCCAGCGCGCGCTCGACCCGTGCGGCACTCGGAGCGCTCCGCTGCACCGGCAACGGTTCGTCGATCGTCGAGTCCCACTCGATCTCCTGCTTCTGCACGTCGATCGGCAGGTCGATCAGCACCGGACCCGGCCGGCCGGAGCGGGCGATCCGGAACGCCTCGCGGAAGATCCACGGCATCTGCGCGGCTTCCTTGACCTGCACCGCCCACTTCGTGACGGGCGCGGCGATCGAGACGATGTCGACGGCCTGGAAGGCCTCCTGGTGCAGCTTGGAGACCGCGGCCTGGCCGGTGATGCACAGGATCGGCACGGAGTCGGCCTGCGCGGTGTAGAGCCCGGTGATCATGTTCGTGCCGGCCGGGCCCGAGGTGCCGATCGCGACGCCGACGTTGCCGGTCGTGCGCGACCAGCCGTCGGCCATGTGCGTGGCGCCCTCCTCGTGCCGCACGATGAGGTGCTCGATGCCGCCGTCTTCCTCCATCGCCTTGTACAGCGGGAGGATCGCGGCGCCGGGGCAGCCGAACACGACGTCGACGCCCTCGGACCTGAGGACCTCGACGACCGCTTGCATGACGGGGATCTTCGGCATCTGTCAGGCCCTTCCCGCGAAGTTCTCGATGACCTTGAGCAGCGCGGAGTGGTCGAGTGAGCCGTACCCCTGCGCGCGGGCCGCCGCGACCAGTGCGGCGATCTGGTTGGTGACCGGCAGCGCGACGTCGGCGGCCCGTGCCGCGTCCAGTGCGATGCCCATGTCCTTGTGGTGCAGGTCGATCCGGAAGCCGGGCTGGAACTCGCGGGCGATCATCGACTCGCGCTTGAGGTCGAGGATCCGGTTCGCGGCGAGACCGCCGGCGAGCACGTCGAGGCCCGCCTTCGGGTCGACACCGCTCGCCTCCAGCAGCACGATCGACTCGGCGACCAGGGCGTAGATGCCGCCCACCATCAGCTGGTTGGCGGCCTTCACGACCTGCCCGGCGCCGTGCGGCCCGACGTGGACGACCGTCTTGCCGACGACCTCCAGGAACGGCCGCGCGGCCGCGAAGTCCCGCTCCTCACCGCCGACCATGATGCTGAGCGACGCCTGCACCGCGCCGGTCTGACCGCCGGACACGGGCGCGTCGAGCACCCGCACGTGCGCCATCCTCCGCGCGATGTCGATCGAGGTGGACGGGCGGATCGTGCTCATGTCGACCAGCAACGCGCCGTCGTCGAACGTCACCTCGTCGACGACGGCCTCGACCTGCGGGTGGTTCGGCAGCATCGTGATGACGACCTCAGCGCCGCTCACGGCCTCCTGTGCGGACGACGCGTCCTTGCCGCCGTCCGCGACCAGCTTGTCGAGCGAGGCCGGGCTGAGGTCGAAGCCCGTCACGTCGTGCCCCGCGGCCACCAGGTGGGCCGCCATCGGGCTGCCCATGATGCCGAGGCCGATGAAACCGATCTTCGTCATGCTTGGTCCCTCCACGCGAAGGAGTGGGTGACGGGCTTGTACTCGGCGCCGACGAAGCCGGTGTAGCCGTTGGCGCGGAGCTTCCGCAGGTGCCCGAAGAGGTCGAGCTCACCGGTACCGGGTTCACCGCGTCCGGGAGCGTCGGCGACCTGCACGTGACCGATGCGGTCCACGTGGCCGGCGAGCGCGTCGAGGTCGTCGCCGTTCGTGGCGAGGTGGTAGAGGTCCGCGAGCAGCTTCACGTTGCCGCGGTCGACCTCGTCGATCAGGTCGAACGCCTGCCGGGCGGTCTTGATCGGGTACCGCGGCGCGCCGCTCAGCGGTTCGACCACGACCTGCGCGCCGATCTCCGCCGCGACGTCGGCGGCGAAGCGGTAGTGGGAGATCGTCTGCGCGGTGGTCTCGAAGTTGCCGTGCAGCGCGTTGAGCGTGCGGCAGCCCAGCCGGCCCGCGATGGCCGCGGTGATCTCGACGTTCGCGCGGAACTCCGTCTCACGGCCCGGCCAGCTCGCCAGTCCCCTGTCCCCTGCGGCCATGTCGCCCGCGTAGAGGTTCAGGCCGACCAGGCGCACCCGCGCGTCCACGATCGCGTTCTCGAACGCCTCGACCTCGCGCGTCTCCGGTACGGCGTCCGCGAACGGCCACCAGATCTCGACCGCGTCGAACCCGGCGGCTCGCGCCGCTGCCGGGCGTTCCAGCAACGGCAGCTCCGTGAAGAGCATGGACAGGTTTGCGTCGAACATCTTCGGCGATTCCTTCCACATAGCGGAAGTTAGATTCCGTACAACGGAGACACTAGACATTCCGCGAGCCTCAGGTCAAGAATGTGGAAGTTCAATTCCGCGATGTAGAAACTTGGAGAGCCGTGGAGAGCTTCAACAGCGCCCCGGAGTCGGAACTCCGCCCCCTGCTCACCGAGTGCCTCGCGGTACCCCGCTGGGTCGACGCGATCCTGAACGGCCGGCCGTACGCGTCGGTCGATGCGCTCCTCGCGGCTTCTTCGGTTGCCGCACAAGGGCTTTCCGACGAGGAGGTGCTCGGTGCCATCGCCGGGCACCCGCGCATCGGCGAACGACAGCGCGGTGGCGGGGTGTCGGCGAGGTGGTCGCGGTCGGAACAGTCCGGTGTGGACAGCGGTGAGGCTGATCGCCTGGCGGCTGCGAACGCCGCGTACGAAGATCGGTTCGGGCACATCTACCTGGTGTGCGCGACCGGCCTGAGCGGTGCGGAGGTGCTCGACGACCTGTCCTCCCGGATGGACAACCCGCCGGACGTCGAACTCCGCGTCGTCAACGACGAACTCGCGAAGATCGCCGCGCTGCGGCTGCAGAAGCTGATCGGGAGCTGATCGACATGGCCATCGTCCTGGGCCCCAACCAGTACGGCAAGGCGGAGAACCGCCTCGTCACGGTGTCGCGCAACGGTTCGGTGCACACCATCAGGGATCTGACCGTCAGCACCTCGCTGCGCGGCGACCTCGCCGACACGCACCTCACCGGCGACAACGCCAAGGTGCTCGCCACCGACACGCAGAAGAACACCGTCTACGCCTTCGCGAAGGAGGCGCCGGTCGGGGAGGTCGAGGACTTCGCGCTGCGGCTCGGCCGGCACTTCGTCGGCTCGCAGGAACCGATCACCGGTGCGCGGATCCTCGTCGACGAGCACTCGTGGAACCGCATCGACGGGCACGACCACGCGTTCGTGCAGGGCTCGAACGAGAAGCGCACCACGGCCGTGACGATCGAGGGCGCGCAGGCGTGGGTCGTCTCCGGCCTGCGGGACCTGGTGGTGCTGAAGTCGACCGGGTCGGAGTTCCACGGCTACCCGAAGGACCCGTACACCACGTTGAAGGAGACCGACGACCGCATCCTCGCGACGTCGGTGACCGCGCGCTGGCGGTACACCGGCACGGACGTGGACTGGGCGACGTCGTTCACCGAGATCCGCTCGACGATGCTGAGGACGTTCGCGGACAAGCACTCGCTGTCGTTGCAGCAGACCCTCTACGCGATGGGCGAGGCGGTGCTGAACACCCGGCCCGAGGTCGCGGAGGTGCGGCTCTCCATGCCGAACAAGCACCACTTCCCGGTGGACCTCAGCCCGTTCGGCCTGGAGAACGACAACGAGGTCTTCTACGCCGCCGACCGCCCGTACGGCCTCATCGAGGGGTCGGTGCTGCGGGACGACGCCCCCGGCGCCGGTCGAGCCTGGAGTACTTTGCCAGCCTTCTGAACACCACCGGGGTGAACAGGCTCGCGGGCGGCGCGACCATGTGCACGACCCGGAGGAAGCGGCGGAACAGGTCGGGGTCGTGCACGATCCCGACCTGCCACTTCTTCAGGTACCAGCCGAGCAGGCCACCGCGCTTGGTTCCCACCCAGCCGCGGTCGGCGTTGCTCGACATCGCCCACGTCCCCCGCGTGGTCCGCGCGACCTGCCGCTGGAAGTCCCGGCAGCCCTTGGCGCTGAAGTCCCCGTGGCGGCGGAACAACAGCGCCTCCATCGCCGCGACGGTGATCCCCTGGCCGTACACGGGGTTGAACGCGCACACCGCGTCGCCCACCGCCACCAGCCCGCCCGGCCACCGCGCGGTGTCCTCGAAGGCGTTGCGGCGGCTGGCCGTGCGGGCGAACAGGTAGACGGGCGTGAGCGGTTCCGCGCCGGCGAGCAGCTCCGTGATGGGCACCCGCAACGACCCCAGGAACTCCCGGTAGCCCTCGGGGTCGCGCGGCGGGTGGTCACCGGCGGCGCCCTGCGCGGTCACCATGACCCGGCCGCCCTCGACGCGCATCGCCGCGACCCCGCGCCGCAGGTCGGGTGCGGACAGGCTTTCGGCGTACACCACCGGGAAGTCCGCCGGTGCGGTGTAGGTCCGGGTCGCGTACCCGGTGCGGGAGTCGACCACCTCGGGTTCCGGCGTGGTGATCCCCGCGGCGGCGAGCCAGTCCCGCAGCTTCGACGACCGGCCGGACGCGTCGACCACCAGATCGGCGTCCACCCGGCCGGCGCGGGTGAGCACGCCGTCCACGACGCCGTCGCGCATCGACAGCCCGGTGACGTGCACACCGGTCATGAACTGCGCCGTGACCCGGCGGCGGATGCGGGTCTCCAGCAGCGGGCGGCTGAGCGAGAGCAGCGGCATGCCCGTGGGTGCGGCGGCCAGCCAGCCGAGCGGGTTGAGGATTCGCATGTCCCCCGCGTCGGCGAGCTCCGCACCGGCCAGCACCAGCTCCTCGCGCAGACCGGGGAACAGCTCCTCCAGCAGCTCACCGCCGCGCACCAGCAACCCGTGCACGTGCCTGCCCTGCGGCACCCCGGCCCGGTACTCCGGTTCGCCGGACAGCTCGTCGCGTTCCAGGACCACCACGTCGTCGCACGTCTCGGTCAGCACCCTGGCGGCGAGCAAGCCGGCGATTCCCCCACCGATCACCACGGCCTTCATGGAGCCATTGAACCAGCGTTCAGCCGGGCGTCACCGGTTCTCGGACGAGCGCAGCGACATCTGCTGGTCGCGCCAGGAGTGGAACAGGTCGGACTCGCTGTACCAGTCCACCCCGGTCGGCCGCTTCCCCGTGGTCATGAACTCCACCAGCAGCTGCCGGTACAGGCCGAGCGGAACCCCCACGCCGGGCGGGAAGTCCGTGTACTTCTCGTTCACGTACGGCGCCTCTGGCGAGCCCTTCGGCCAGCCCATGAACTCGTTGTCGACGTAGTACAGGTAGCCCCACCCGCCGCGGACGGCGAGCACGACGTTGTGGTCAGGATCCCCCTCGGGGGTGAGCGGCCGGCCGAAGTGGTCGAGCGACCCGTCGTTGCACTCCGGCCGCCCCAACAGCCCGATCAGGGTGTCCACATCCGCTGCGCACGCGACGACCTGGTACCTGTGCTCCGCCGCGTCGAGGTCCGGCAGCCCGGTCCACAGGCCGGCTCGCATGCTCATGGGAGCCACCCTGCACCCATTGCCCACACCCGTCGACACCCGCTGCCAGAACCACCTGAACGGGCGAGCACCGGTCAGTCCGACCGGGCGGCGAGCCCCCGCAGCGCTGTTTCGTCGAGGCCCGTCGCCGCGTGCACCTCGGCCGGGTCGAGCGCCCCGCAGTCCACCGCGCGGAGGAAGAACGCCGACAACGCCCGAGCGGTCGCGGGTTCGTCCAGCACACCGCCGGCGACGCGCCGCACGTAGTCCTCCAGCCGCCGGGCGTCCGCGGCCAGCCCCTCCCGGTAGAAGGCGTACACGGCCGCGTAGCGCGTGACCAGCTGCGCCGGGTGCAGGTCCCAGCCCTGGTAGAAGCCGTGCTCCAGCGACCGCCTGGTCAGCTCGTAGTGGGTCAGCCAGCCGTGCTGCTTCTGCTCGCCGACCGGCAGCACGTTGGTCGACCCGTCGGACAGCCGCACGCCGGTGCCCGCCGCGGAGACCTGCATGACGTGCCGTGCGAAGTCGCACGCACCGTGCGCCAGGTGTTGTTGCGCCGCAGGCAACCCGCAGTCCGCGGTGTAGTCGTAGGTCCCGAAGTGCAGGCCGCTCACCCGGCCCCGTCCCGCGGCGATGAACCCCGGGATCGCGAGCCGGCCCTGGTCGTCCACGACGGACCGGGCGGTCTCGACCTGGATCTCGAACCGCAGGTCGCCGCCGAAGAGGTCGAGCACGTCCGCGAACACCTCGACCTGCTCGGCGGAGGTGACCTTCGGGAACGTGATCACGAAACCCGGCGGGACCTCTTCCAGCGCGGTCAGGAAGATGTCGAGCGTGCGCAGCCCGCGTTCGCGCGACGCCCTGGTGTCGAAGGACTTGATCCGCACGCCGAACGACGGCGGCGCGGTCCCGTTCTCCAGCCAGCGGGACACGATGTGCGCCGTGCTCTCGGCGTCCATGTCCTCGACGTCGTCCTCGGGCGCGCCGTAGCCGTCCTCGAAGTCGATCCTGAGGTCCTCGACCGGTTCCCGGCGCAGCTTCGCGCGGACCCGGTCGAGCACGCCGTCGGGCAGCTCCGGCAGCAGCTCCTCGTCGATGGACTCCAGTGCCTCGCGGCCCCAGTCGTCGACCGTGGACCCGATGAGGCGGCCGGCGGGCACGTAGCACGTGTGCACGGGCTGACGGCCCACCGGCACCTTGCGCTCCACAGTGGACAACCGCGCCGTGACCCGTGCGACGTCGTCGGGCGACAGGGATGTCTCGTACATCAGATGCGCTCGTAGGCGGGCAGTGTCAGGAAGTCGACGAAGTCGTCGGACAGCGCGACCTGCTCGAACAGCTCGGCCGCCGCGGCGACGTGCTCGCCCTCGACCCCGCCCTTGACCCGGTCCAGCACCTCGCGGACCACGTCGGCGGTCACCGGGGTGCCGTCGTCGAGCACGACGGAGTTGTGGACCCACTGCCAGAGCTGCGACCGGCTGATCTCCGCGGTGGCCGCGTCCTCCATCAGGTTGTGGATCGCCGCCGCGCCGTTGCCGCCCAGCCACGACGCGATGTACCGCACGCCGACGTCCACGGCGCTCTCCAGCCCGGCCCGCGTCGCCGCGCCGCCCGCCGACGTGAAGTCCAGCAGCTGCTCCGCGGTGACGCTGACCTCCGGGCGCTGCTTGTCGACCTGGTTGGGCCGGTCGCCCAGCACCCCGTCGAAGATCTCACGGCAAATCGGCACGAGGTCAGGATGCGCCACCCACGACCCGTCGAAACCATCGTTCGCCTCGCGCGTCTTGTCCTCGCGCACCTTGCGCAGCGCGTTCTCCGTGACCTCCGGGTCGCGCCGGTTGGGGATGAACGCCGCCATGCCACCCATGGCGAACGCACCGCGCTTGTGGCAGGTCTTCACCAGGAGCTCGGTGTACGCGCGCATGAACGGCGCCGTCATCGTGACGCTGTTGCGGTCCGGCAGCACGTAGTCCGCGCCCGCGTCCCGGAAGTACTTGATGACGCTGAACAGGTAGTCCCACCGTCCGGCGTTGAGCCCCGACGCGTGGTCGCGCAGCTCGTAGAGGATCTCCTCCATCTCGAACGCGGCGGGGATCGTCTCGATGAGCACCGTGGCGCGGATCGTGCCGTGCGGGACGCCCAGCAGCTGCTGAGCCGTGGTGAAGACGTCGTTCCACAGCCGCGCTTCGAGGTGCGACTCCATCTTCGGCAGGTAGTAGTAGGGCTTGCCCAGCTCCGCGTTGTGGAAGAAGTGCAGCCCGAAGTCCACGAGCGCGCCGACGGCGTTCTTCCCGCCGAACTGCAGGTTCCGCTCGTCGAGGTGCCACCCGCGCGGCCGCACGACGATCGTGGGGTACGGCCCGCCCTTGAGCCGGTACTCCTTGCCCTCCTGCGAGGTGAACTCGATCGTCTCGCGCGCCGCCTCGTACAGGTTCACCTGCCCCTGCACCACGTTGTCCCAGTGCGGGGTGTTCGCGTCCTCCAGGTCCGCGAGCCACACCTTGGCCCCGGAGTTGAGCGCGTTGATCGTCATCTTGCGCTCGGTGGGCCCGGTGATCTCGACCCGGCGATCCCGCAACGGCTCCGGCGCCGGCGCGACCTGCCACTCGCCCTCGCGGACGTCCCTGGTCTCCTCCAGGAAGCCGAGCGGCCGGCGGTCCTTGCGGCGGGCGAGCAACTCGTCGCGGCGCGCGGCGTGCGCCTCGTGCAGCTTCGCGACGAACTCAAGAGCCTCTGCGGTGAGGACCTGCACCTGGAGCCACCTCTCTCGGTTTTGCTGTGTGGACTATAGTTTCTGCATTGCGGAACGGCAACGGAAGGAGCCGCACGTGTCCACAGGTGGCGTGCAGTCCCTGCAGCGTGCCTTCGACCTGCTCGAACACCTCGCCGACGCCGGCGGTGAGGCGTCGCTGTCCGAGCTGGCCGTGTCCTCCGGCCTGCCGCTGCCGACGATCCACCGTCTCATCCGCACCCTCGTCACGCTCGGCTACGTGCGCCAGAACAGCAACCGCCGCTACACCCTCGGCTCGCGCCTGATCCGCCTCGGCGAGACCGCCTCCCGCCAGTACGGCACCTGGGCCCGCCCGTTCCTCTCGGCCCTGGTCGACTCGGTGGAGGAGACGGCGAACCTCGCCGTGCTGGACGGCGACGAGGTCGTCTACGTGGCGCAGGTGCCGTCGAAGCACTCGATGCGCATGTTCACGGAGGTCGGCAGGAGGCTGCTGCCGCACGGAACGGGCGTGGGCAAGGCGATGCTGTCGCAGCTCCCCCGCGACGACGTGCGCGCGCTGTTGGAACGCACCGGCCTCCCGGCCTACACCCCGAACACGATCACGGACGCCGCGGAGCTGCTGGACTCGCTCGACGAGATCTCCGCGCGGGGGTACGCGCTGGACGAGTCGGAGCAGGAGCTGGGGGTGCGCTGCATCGCGGTGCCGGTGATCGGCGGGCCGACGCTGGCCGCCGTGTCGGTGTCGGGGCCGGAGGGGCGGCTGACGAAGGACGCGGTGAACCGCATCCTGCCGGAGGTGCTGGCGGTGGCGAAGAAGCTGGCGGACCAGACCGCCACCGCCTGAGGGACCTCAGCCCAGCAGCGCGTCCACGAACGCGCCCGGCTCGAACGGGGCCAGGTGGTCCGCGCCTTCCCCGAGCCCGACGAGCTTCACCGGCACGCCCAGCTCCCGCTGCACCTGGAACACGATGCCGCCCTTGGCGGTCCCGTCCAGCTTCGTCAGCACGATCCCGGTGATGGCGACCTGCTCGGCGAACACGCGTGCCTGCGTCAGGCCGTTCTGCCCGGTGGTCGCGTCGAGCACGAGCAGGACCTCGTCGACCACGGCCTGCTTCTCGACGACGCGCTTGACCTTGCCGAGCTCGTCCATCAGGCCCTTCTTGGTGTGCAGGCGGCCCGCGGTGTCGATCAGCACGGTGGACACGCCGGTGTCCACGCCGCGCTTGACCGCCTCGAACGCCACCGAGGCCGGGTCGCCGCCCTCGGGGCCGCGCACGGTCTCCGCGCCGACGCGCTTGCCCCACGTCTCCAGCTGGTCCGCGGCAGCGGCGCGGAACGTGTCCGCGGCACCCAGCAGCACCGTGCGGCCGTCGGCGACCAGCACACGCGCGAGCTTGCCCGTGGTGGTGGTCTTGCCCACGCCGTTGACGCCCACGACGAGCAGCACGGCCGGCTTGCCCGCGTGCGGCAGCGCCTTCAGGGAGCGGTCCATCGACGGGTCCAGCGCCGCGACCAGCACGGAGTGCAGCAGCGCACGTGCCTCGGCCTCGGTGCGCACGCCGGTGGAGGCGATCTTCGTGCGCAGCGTGTCGACGATCTCGGTCGTGGTGGCGGCGCCCAGGTCCGCGATCAGCAGCGTGTCCTCGACGTCCTGCCACGAGTCCTCGTCCAGGTCGCCGGCGCCGAGCAGGCCCAGCAGGGACGAGCCGAAGCCGCTGCGGGACTTCGCGAGCTTGCCGCGCAGGCGCTCCAGGCGCCCGGCGGTCGGCTCGATCTCCTCGATCTCGGAGGCCTCCTCGGGGAGGTCGACCTCGACGAAACCGCGCTTGACCGAGTCGCGCGGCACGGAGGCGTCGTCACCCACACCGGGCTGGCCGTCGACCTCGGTGCGGTCGGCGACCGGGTGGTCGACCGGTGCGACGGGCTCAGGCGCGACGGGCTCGACGAGCTTGGGCGCGACGGGTGGGACGGGCTTGACGGGTGAGACGGGCTTGACGGGCGCGACGGGCTCGGCGACCACCTCCGCCTCGGCGTGGGCGACGGCCTCCGCCTCGGACGCGTCCGGCGCGGCCGGTGCGAGCGAGAAGCCGGACGAGGCCTGGTAGCCGGCCGGGCGCGGCGTCTCCTCCTTCTGGGTCAGGCTGATGCGACGGCGACGCGTCAGCACCACGCCGGTCACCAGCGCGGCGATCAGCACGACCGCGACGACGATGAGGATCAGGATCAGGGAAGACGTCACGGGAGCATCGTTTCACAGCGGTGCATGTGACCTGTCAACGAGATAGTGCTCAATTAGGCGAAGATTTCACCGCAGCTCTTGCGCCTGAACACGGTGTGGAATAGACCACACGTCGTGAGGGTGATCGGACTGATATCCGGCACGTCGATGGACGGCATCGACGTGGCCGTCGCCGACCTGGCGATCAGCGGTGACGTCGTCGAGCTCGTGCCGGTGCAGCACGCCGAGCACCCGTTCCCGAAGGACCTGCTGGAGATACCGAGGGACGCGGCTGAAGTGTGCGCCTTCGACACGTCGCTGGGGCAGGCTTTCGGCGAAGTCGCCGCCGGCTACCTCCCGGCGGACCTGATCTGCTCGCTCGGCCAGACCGTGCACCACGAGGTGCAGGACGGCGACTGCCTGGGCACGTTGCAGCTCGGGCAGCCGGCCTGGATCGCGGAGCGGACCGGCCTGCCGGTCGTCGCCGACCTGCGGGTGCGCGACGTGGCCGCCGGTGGGCACGGGGCGCCGCTGGCGAGCACGCTCGACGCGCTGTGGCTCGCCGGGATGGTCGACACGCCCGCCGTCGCGCTCAACATCGGCGGCATCGCGAACATCACCGTCGTGCGGCCGGGCTCCGCGCCCATCGCCTACGACACCGGGCCGGGCAACGCGCTGCTCGACGCCGTGGTCGAGGTCCTGTCGGACGGCCGGCGCCGCCAGGACACCAACGGGGAGTTCGCCCGCCGCGGCACCGTTCGCGAGGACATCCTCGGCAAGCTGCTCGCCGACCCGTACTACGCCACGCCGTGGCCGAAGTCGACCGGCAAGGAGCTGTTCAACGCCGAGTACCTGCACGGGTTCCCGACGGTCCCGGCCGAGGACATGCTGCGCACCCTGGTGGAGCTCACCGCGCGCACCATCGCGGACGCCTGCCGCGCGCACGACGCCGGCGTGGTCGTCGCCTCCGGTGGCGGGATGCGCAACCCGGTGCTCGTGGAAGCGCTCACCCGTGCGCTGCACCCGATCCCGCTGCGGATCAGCGACGCGCTCGGCCTGCCGCGCGACGGCAAGGAGGCCTACCTGGCCGCGCTGCTCGGTTTCCTGACCTGGCACGGCGTCGCGGGCAACACGCCGTCCGCGACCGGGGCGTCCGGGCCGCGCCTGCTCGGCAGCATCACTCCCGGCAACGGGCCGTTGCGCATGCCGCAGCCGCACGGCACCGTCGTGACCAAGCTCAAGATGGGGGACCCGAAGTGCGCGGACTAGACCTCGCGATCATCGCCCTGTTCCTCGTCGGCATGCCGTTGCTCGGCACGTGGATCGGCGGCAGGCAGAAGTCGGCCACCGACTACTTCGTGAGCGAGAAGCGCATCTCGTGGTGGGTGGTGTGCCTGTCGGTGGTGTCGGCGGAGACGTCGACCCTCACGGTGCTCAGCGTGCCCGTGATCGCCTACATGGCGACGCCCGCGCAGGGCGGCATGACGTACCTGACGCTCGCGCTCGGGTACATCGTGGGCCGGATCGTCGTGTCGTTCGTGCTGCTGCCACGCTACGTGAAGGGCGACCTCGTCACCGCGTACGCGTACCTGGGCCAGCGCTACGGCAACGGCATGCGCGCCACGGCGTCCGTCACGTTCCTGTTCACGCGCCTGCTCGCGGACGGCATCCGGCTCTTCGCCACGGCCATCCCGATCAAGGTCGTGCTGGCGCAGTACGGCATCACCGCGTCGTACTGGGTGATCGTGCTGGCGCTGGGCATCGCGATGGTGTTCTACAGCTTCTTCGGCGGCGTGCGCGCGGTCGTGTGGGTCGACGCGATCCAGATGCTCTGGTACGTCCTGGGCGGTCTCGTCGTGATCTGGGTGCTGGCCGGCAAGCTGCCCGACGGCTGGTTCGGGAAAGCCGCCGACGCGGGCAAGTTCCAGCTCTTCGACTTCACCTCGTCACCGCTGACGGGCGCCTACCCGTTCATCGCGGCGTTCTTCGGCGGTGCCCTGCTGTCGATGGCCTCGCACGGCGCCGACCAGCTGATCGTGCAGCGGCTCATGGCGACCAGGGACGTCAAGGCCGCGCAGAAGGCGCTGATCGCGTCCGGGTTCGTGGTGTTCCTGCAGTTCGCGTTCTTCCTGTTCATCGGCGTGATGATGTGGGCGTTCTACAACGGCGTGGACCCGGTGAAGGACCTGGGGCTGAACAACAAGGACGAGCTGTTCGCCCATTTCATCGTCAGCATGCCGAGCGGCCTGTCCGGCTTCGTGATCGCGGGCATCCTGGCCGCGGCGCTGTCGTCGTCGCTGGGCGCGCTGGCGTCGAGCACGGTCACCGACGTCTACGAACGCGTCCGCAAGACCCCGATGACCGACGAGGAACGCCTGCGCCACGGCCGGATCTGGACCCTGGTGTGGGCGGGGCTGCTGATCGTCTGCGCGGGCCTGTTCGCCTCCTCGAACAAGACCACGGCGGACCCGATCGTGGTGCAGGCGCTCGGCATCGCCGGCTACACCTACGGCGCGCTGCTCGGGGCCTTCCTCCTCGGCCTGGTCTTCAAGCGCGTCACGCAGGCGGACGCGGTCATCGCGTTCGTGGCGACGGTCCTCGTCGTCGGGTTCGTGATCCTGGGCGTCAAGTTCGTCGGGAACACCCCGACGATCGACTTCGCGAAGGCGGACGCGACGCGCAAGTCGTTGACCGGCTGGTGGAACACGCCCCTGGGGGTGGCGGTCACGTTGCTGGTCGGCGGGTTGCTGTCACTGCGGCACCCGGCTGGGCGTTCAGGCGGTGTGCCGGTAGGCGACGAGCTCGACGTGCAGCCGAAAGCCTAGGCGGTCGAACATCCGCTGCGAGCTCTCGTTGCCCGCGTGGATCGACGCGGCGGCCTGCGGTCGTGCACCGTGGTCCGCCGCGAGCTTCCACAGCAGTTCGGTGACGAGGGCAGCGCCCACGCCCTGACCGCGGACGTCCGGTTCCACGGCCACGAAGTCGACGTAGTACTCCTCGGGCTGCGCCTTGCCCGCGGCGTAGCCGAGCACGCGCCGGCCGTCCATGGCGACGACGACGGTGCGGTTCTCCGGTTTGGACTCGACGAGCTGCTTGCCGGACAGGTACGTGCGCGGAAAACATCGCTCGTGCAGCACGGCAACGGCCTCGTGCACGTGCGGATCGGTGGGCAGGACGCGCATCTCACGCTCGCTGGGGCACTTCGCGTCCCGCAGCAGCAGCGTGCGCAGATCCCCGTTGTCGAGCACGTGGATGGCACTCGCCTTGCCGGCGCTGAACCCGTGCCGCTCGGCGAACGCCGCGAGCCGCCGGTGGGCGGTGTGCCCGTACAGCTCGAGGTCGGTGATGCCGGTGAGCATCTCGGCGGCCCTCCGGAACATCGCGTCGGCGGTCTGGTCCCAGATCCGGCTGCCCGCCGGGTGGTTGACCGGCACGTCGACGAACGGCCCGTGCAACCACGCACGGCCCAGCTCGCTGTCGACCTCGACGCTGAACATGCCGGTGATGTTGTCATCGGCGTCGGTGGCGACCACGGTGCAGTCGGCCCAGCTCGGCTCGAACTCGCCGAGCTCGGCGCGGAGCTCGTCGACTGTCTCACCGAGGTAGCCGATGTGGTGCGCGTTGTCGGCCTGGAGCCGGACGAGCAGCGCCATCGTGGCGCTCAGGTCGCCAGGTTCGGCGAAACGGATGTCGTACATGCAGGGAATGGTTGCTCGCACGGCCGTTCGAAGCGAGGGAGTTTTCGCGGGTGTCTCAACTGACGCGGTTATACCGACTCTGACCTGCGCATACTCTCCTTCACAGCAGCCTGACGGTACAATCGCGCCGTGCCCGACGAGGACCGCCCCGCCAACTCGGTGACGGGCGTGGTCCACGGGCCTGTGGTCCAGGTCTCCGGCGACGTGAACGGCGGCGTGCACCTCCACCCACCAACCGCGGAGGTGGCCTTCCCGATCCGCGTGGGCGTGATCCCGCGGCAGGCCGACTGCTACCAGGACCGCCTCACCGACGCGCCGCTCACCACCGGTCTGACGACGCTGACCGGCACGAGCGGGGTGGGCAAGACGCAGACGGCCGCCCACCACGCCCGTGCCAGCGACGCCGACGTGGTCGTCTGGGTCTCCGCCACGACGCGAGAAGCGATCCTGAACACGTACGCCGCGGCCGCCGCGTGCCTCCGGCTCGTGACGTCCGGCACGGACGTCGTTCCGGCCGCCGAGGAGTTCCTGTCCTGGCTCCAGACCGCGAACCGGACCTGGCTGGTCGTGCTCGACGACGTCGTCGACCCGGCGGCCGTGCGGGGCCTGTGGCCACCCGGCTCCGGCCAGACCCTGGTGACCACCCAGCGCCGCGACTCCGCGGTGCGGCGCGCCGACTCCCGCGTCGTCGACGTCCACACCTTCAGCGCGGCGGACTCCTCGTCGTACCTGGCGGCCAAGCTCGCCGCGCACCCGGACCTCCGCACGGGCGCCGAGGACCTGGCCGACGCGCTCGGCCACCTGCCGCTGGCGCTGGCGCAGGCGGTGGCTTACCTCGTCGACCGCGGCCTCACCTGTGCCGAGTACCTCTCCAGGTTCCGGAGCAGGCGGCTCGACGCGCTCGCCCCGGAACCGTCCGCGCTGCCGGACGACCACCGGGCGACCGTCGCCGTCACGTGGTCGCTGGCGGTCGAGCTGGCGAACTCCCTCACGCCGCAGGGCTTGGCCGAACCGCTGCTGCAGCTGGCGTCGCTGCTCGACCCGCACGGCATCCCGACGACCGTCCTCACGGGTGAGGCGGCGGTGTTCTGGCTGGAGGAGGCGACCGGCCGGCCGGTCGGCCCCGACGACGCCGCCGACGCACTGCACTGCCTGCACCGGCTCAGCCTGGTGGACCTGAACGCGGCTGACCGGGTGGTGACCCTGCACCCGCTCGTGCAGCGGGTCGCCCGCGACGACGTGCCGCTGCGGACCCGGTCGACGCTTGCGTGGATGGCCGCCTACGCGGTGCACCAGGCACTCCAGGAACACGGCAACGACTTCTCCCTGGCGTCTTCGTTGCGCGCCAACACGTCTGCGGTCATCGCCATCGCGCTCCCTCTCCTGGTGACATCGTCCGAATGCCACCCCCTGCTGTTCGACCAGGGGCAGAACCTCCGTGACGCCGGCTTCGCCGACGAGTCGCGCGAGTACAACGAACTCCTGCTGGCACTGCTGGAGTCACGCTTGGGCGACGACCACGTGCAGGTGCTCATCGCCCGCAACCACAGCCCCGGCACCGAGAACGCGGTGCCGAACCTGACCCGGCTGCTCGACACCTGCCTGCGGCTGCTCGGCCCGGACGACGAGCTGACCCTGGCCGTGCGGAACAACCTTGCGAGCGCCCGAGCGAGGACGAGCGGCGCTGGTGCGGTGATCCCGGAGGTGGAACAGCTCCTGGCCGACGCCCGGCGTGTGCTCGGCGAACTCCACCTCGGCACGCTGAAGATCAGCAGCGGTCTGTCCACATGTCGTGCGGTGACAGGCGATTTCGCTGTGGCGATCACCGAGTTCGAGTCGCTCATCGCCGCCCAGCACCGGGTACTGGGCGCAAGCCACCGCGACACGCTCCTGAACCGCATCCGCCTCGCCCGGTGCCGCGCCCTCATCGGCGAGGCGGAGCGTGCGGTCGCGGAGCTGGAACAGCTCGTGGCGCAGTGCACGGAGGCCCTCGGAACCGACCATCCGCACACCGCACTCGCCGCCGAACTGCTCGCGCGGCACCGCGGCTCATCCGGTGAGACCCGGCTCACCATGTAGGCAGGTCGACGGGTGATCTGGGGGTCAACCACCAGATTCGGGCTTGCAGCCCAGGTGAGGGTGGGGGACTCTTCTACGGTGAGTGAGGAAACGATCCAACTCGATCTCAACGAATCCGGGGTGGCCGTCGACCTGCCGCTGCCGACGAACAACCGGGACCAGGTCCAGGGTGTTCCGTACCGGCCGGTCGAATTCCGTGACGATGATCTGCCCACCGCCCTCGAACGTGCCGCCGCGTGGCTGCGGCAGACGCAGGAGTGGCTGGGTGAACCCGTGGACGTCATCGCGGTCCACCTGGACTACGACGACACCAAGGGGAACCCGTACTACGACCTCAAGTTGCTCTGCAACGACGAGGACCTCGCGGGTGTGCCCAGGGTCATCCGGGACAAGGAAGGTACCGCTACCGGCGAGTAGCCGTTCCGGCTACTTTCTGAGGCATGTCGGATCTCGTGTACCCCCCGGTGATCGCCGCGGCCAAGCTCATGTTCCGCGTGCTCGACCTGCGGATCACCGTCAAAGGGGCGCATCACGTGCCGCATGAGGGCGGGGCGGTGCTGGCGTCGAACCACGTCAGCTACCTCGACTTCATCTTCGGCGGTTACGGGGCGCTCCAGTCGGGGCGGCTCACGCGGTTCATGGCGAAGCACGAGATCTTCGCCAACAAGATCGCAGGCCCGCTCATGCGCGGCATGCACCACATCCCCGTCGACCGGAGCGCGGGTCAGGCCTCCTACCAGCAGGCACTGTCCGCGCTCCGCGGCGGCGAGGTCGTCGGGATCTTCCCCGAGGCGACCATCAGCCAGTCGTTCACCGTCAAGGACATCAAGTCCGGGGCGAACCGGCTCGCGCACGAGGCGGGTGTGCCGCTCGTGCCCGTCGCCCTGTGGGGCACGCAGCGGTTGTGGACCAAGGGGCGCAAGAAGGACCTCACGCAGCGGCACGTGCCCGTCACCATCCTGATCGGCGAGCCGTTCGAGGCCTCCCCCGGCGACTCCGGCGACGAGTTGCTGCGCGAGCGGATGCAGGACCTGCTCGACACCGCCCAGGCCGACTACCCCAACGAGCCGGGTGCGTGGTGGGTGCCGCGGCACCTCGGTGGCACCGCGCCGACACCGGAGGAAGCCGCGCGGCTCGACGCGCGCAGGCCTGAGTAGACCCCATCGAACCGCCTCTGACCTGCGGATGCAAGGTTTCCACAAGCTCGGCCGTGCACAGTTTGTCCTGCGAGCCGGGACGTGGTGCGGTGGAACTGGGGGATCACACCCCGCCCGGAGCGCGAGCTGCGTCAGAGCGGTGGCGAGGGGGCTCCCGGAGGGGGAGGCCACCGCGCTGACGCAGCCGGAAGGCCGCGACCGGAGCCGGTTCACGCCCCCCAGGCGCCCGCTCCGGTCGCCCTCGTCCTAGGCCTCGTTCGCGGGCTCGGGTTCCTCGCCCTTCGTCCGCAGCCGCTGCGAGATCACCTGCGAGATGCCGTCACCGCGCATCGAGACGCCGTACAGGGCGTCCGCGATCTCCATGGTCGGCTTCTGGTGGGTGATGATCAGCAGCTGCGAGTGTTCCCGCAGCTGCTCGAACAGGCTGATCAGGCGGTGCAGGTTCGTGTCGTCCAGCGCCGCCTCGACCTCGTCCATCACGTAGAACGGTGAGGGGCGGGCGCGGAAGATCGCCACCAGCATCGCCACGGCGGCCAGCGACTTCTCGCCGCCGGAGAGCAGCGACAGGCGCTTGACCTTCTTGCCGGGCGGGCGGGCCTCCAGCTCGATGCCGGTGGTCAGCATGTCACCGGGCTCGGTGAGCACCAGCCGGCCCTCACCGCCGGGGAACAGCACCTTGAACACGACCTCGAACTCGCGCGCCACGTCCTCGTAGGCCAGCGTGAAGACCTCCAGGATCTTGTCGTCGACCTCCTTCACGACGGTGAGCAGGTCGCGGCGGGTGTCCTTGATGTCCTCCAGCTGCGTGGAGAGGAACTTGTAGCGCTCCTCCAGCGCCGCGAACTCCTCCAGCGCCAGCGGGTTGACCTTGCCCAGCAACGACAGGTCGCGTTCGGCGCGCTTGGCGCGGCGGGCCTGGGTGTCGCGGTCGTAGGGCGAGGGCTGCGGCTCGGAGACCTGCTCGCCGCGTTCCTTCGCCGCCTGGTACTCGGCGAGCTCGGCGGCGGTGGCGGGCACCACCACGTCCGGGCCGTACTCGTTCACGAGGTCGTCGAGGCCGATGCCGAAGTCGTCGGCGATCTTCGTCTCCAGCTGCTCGATGCGCATGCGCTGCTCGGCGCGCAGCACCTCGTCGCGGTGCACGGCGTCGACGAGCTTCTCCAGCTCGCCGGACATCTCGCGCACGAGGTTGCGCACCTGGGTCAGCAGCAGCTCGTGCTGGGCGCGGCGTTCCTGGGCCTGGTCGCGTTCACGGGCGGCGCGGGCGAGGGAGACCTCGATGCGCTCCAGCGCCTGCTCACCGCCGCGCACCACGGCCTTCGCGACCACGGCGCCACGGGCGCGGTGGGCGGTGGCGCGGGCGTGGCGTTCGCGGGCCTCGCGTTCGGCACGGGCGGCGCGGCGCAGGCTGTCGGCCTTGCCCTGCAACGCACGCGCGCGTTCCTCGGCGGTGCGCTGCACGAGCCGGGCGTCCATCTCGGCCTGGCGCGCGGAGGCGAGCTCGGCGGCCAGCTCGTCGCGCTGGTCGGTGTCCGGCTCGTCGTCCATGGTCTGCTCTTCTTCGGCCATCAGCAGCCGCTCTTCGAGCTCGCCCAGCTTCAGCAGGGCCTCCTCGCGCGACCGCTCGACCTTCGCGCGCTGCTCGGTGATGCGGCCGACCTCGGCCTGCGCCGAGCGCACCGCGGCGGCCATCCGGTTCAGCCGCTCGCCGGAGCGGGCCTGGCGGACCTTGGCCTCCTGCACGGCCTCCTTGACCGCGTCGAGCACCTTGCGGCGGGCCTGCTGCTCGGCACGGGCGCCCTCCAGCGCCGCGGAGGCGTGCTGCAGCGCGCGTTCCGCGGTGGCCAGCTGCTCCTGGGCCTCGTCGACCGCGGCCTGCACCTCGATCACGCTCTGGCCCTGGCCGCCGGAGCCGCCGACGGCCCAGTCCGTGCCGAAGAGGTCACCGTCACGGGTCACCGCGCGCACGTTCAAGCCGGCCGCGGTGTCCAGGTCGTCCACCACGGCGAGGCGGTCGAGCGCGCGGGCCAGTGCGGGACGCAACGCCTCGGGCGCGTGCACGACGTCGACCGCCCACCGCGCACCGTGCGGCAGCGGTCCCCACTGAGCGGTGTCCACAGTGGACCCATGACCGCCGATCAGCACCCCCGCGCGGCCGGCGTCCTTCTCCTTCAACAGCTTCAGCGCCGCGAGCGCGCCGTCACCGGAGGACACCGCCACGGCGTCGGCGATCGGGCCGAGCGCGGCGGCCAGCGCCACCTCGTAGCCGGGGTCGACGGTCAGCAGCGCGGCCACGGACCCCAGCAGGCCAGGCACGTCCGACGCGAGCAGCGCGCCGGCGCCGTCCTTGCGCGTCAGACCGAGCGACAGGGCGTCGACGCGGGCCCGCCACGACGCGATGTCGCGTTCGGCGGTGCGCTCGGCCTTGACCAGCTCCTCGACGCGCTGGCGGCCCGCGTCGTTGGCCTGCACGGCCTGGCGGAGCCGTTCGTCGAGGTCGTTGTCACCCTCGTCCTCGAAGCCGGTGACGGCCTGCGCCTCGGCCAGCTCGACGGACGCGAGCTCGACGCGTTCCGCGGCCTCGGAGAGCGTGCCGGAGAGGCGTTCGATCTCCTCGGCGGTCGCGTTCGTCTTGCTGCGCAACGCCTCCACCTGACCGGACAGCCGCGCGAGGCCCTCCCGGCGGTCGGCGATCGCGCGCACGGCGGCGATGTGCGCCTTCTCGGCCTGGGAGACCATGCGCTCCAGCTCGGCGCGCGTCTCCACGGCCTCCGCCAGCGCGATCCGGGCCTCGGTCACGCCCTCCTGGAGCTCCAGCTCCATCTCGGCGGTCTCCTCGGCCTCGCGGTCGAGGTCGTCCGGGTCACGACCGCGCGACGGCGCGTCCACGTCCGCGGACAGGTGCCGGGCGCGTTCGGCGGCCAGGCGGACGGTGCCGCGCAGGCGTTCCTCCAGGGCGGACAGCCGGTACCAGGTGTCCTGGGCGGCCTGCAGCTTCGGGGTGTCGGCGGCGACCCGCTCCTCCAGCTCGTTCTGCTGGTGCTGGGCGGCCTGCAACGACTTCTCGACCTCGGCGCGGCGTTCGCGGGCCCTCGCCTCGTCGTGCTCCTCCTGGGCGATGGCCGCGCGCTGCGTCACGAGGTCGTCGGCGAGCAGGCGGAGCTTCGAGTCCCGCAGCTCGGACTGCACGACCTGGGCGCGGCGGGCGATCTCGGCCTGCTTGCCCAGCGGCTTGAGCTGGCGGCGCAGCTCGGCGGTGAGGTCGGTGAGGCGGGTCAGGTTGGCCTGCATCGCCTCCAGCTTCCGCAGCGCCTTCTCCTTGCGCTTGCGGTGCTTGAGGACGCCGGCCGCCTCCTCGACGAACGCGCGCCGCTCCTCCGGCTTGGACTCCAGGATCGCGGCGAGCTGGCCCTGACCGACGATCACGTGCATCTCGCGGCCGATGCCGGAGTCCGACAGCAGCTCCTGGATGTCCATGAGGCGGCAGGAGCTGCCGTTGATCTCGTACTCGGTGGCGCCCTCGCGGAACATCCGGCGGGTGATCGACACCTCGGTGTACTCGATCGGCAGCACGCCGTCGGAGTTGTCGATCGTCAGCGTCACCTCGGCGCGGCCCAGCGGCGCGCGGCCGGAGGTGCCCGCGAAGATGACGTCCTCCATCTTGCCGCCGCGCAGGTCCTTGGCACCCTGCGTGCCCATCACCCAGCGCAGCGCGTCGAGCACGTTGGACTTGCCGGACCCGTTGGGGCCGACCACACAGGTGATGCCGGGCTCGAAGCGCAGCGTGGTAGCCGAGGCGAAGGACTTGAAGCCCTTCAGCGTCAGGCTCTTGAGGTGCACGCCGCGCAGAGTACCCAAGCGCTTGCGCCGGTTGCGGGAGGCGGGGGCCGACCTGTGCCCCTAAGGGCGGAGGGTGACCAGCAGGCCGCTCTCGTCCGACACCTCCAGCCGGTCGATCTGGTCCACCCGGAACGACGTCGAGCCGGGAATCCGCTCGTCAGCGGTGTGGTCGGACCCCCACCAGCCGCCGATCTCCCGCTGCCCGCGCCGGTCGAACACGATGACCTTGCACCGCGCGCCCGGTTTGACGTTGCCGAGCTTGAACCGCAGCTCGGTGCCCCAGGTCTTCTGGATCATCGCGACCTCGGCGTTCACGCCGGTGCCGGCGTCCATCGCCGCCCACGTCGGTGCGGGCGGTGGCCGCAGGAACAGGATGCCGCCGGCGAGCGCGAGTGCGACGAGCACGGCCGCGCACACCAGCAGCACACGGCGGCGGCGACGGTGGTCGCGGACCGGTTTCGGCGGCTCGGCGGGCAGCTCGTCGAGGTGCTCGACCTCCCGCAGGCTCAGCCGGCCGAGCAGGCCCGGCAGCGGGGCGAACCGCAGCACCTCGGCCCGGCACGCCGCGCAGCCGGGCAGGTGGCGTTCGAACGCGGAGCGCTCCCTCAGGTCGAGCGATCCGAAGAGGTAGGCGCCGACGTCGACGGTGTGCGCGCAGCTCATGCCTCGGTCACCCCTCTCTCCTCCAGGGCGTCGCGCAGCGCCCGCAACGCGTAGAAGCAGCGCGACTTGACCGTGCCCGGCGGGACGCCGAGCGTCTTGGCGGCCTCCGCGACCGTGCGGCGCCGGTAGTACAGCTCGATGACGACGGCGCGGTGCTCCGGTGTGAGGGCCCGCAGCGCCGAGGCGATCTGCCACGCCTGCAGCACGTGCTCGACCTGGTCGCTGACCGGTGGCAGGTCCACCGGTTCGAGCGGCACCTCGGTCGCGCGTGCGCCGCGGCGCCGGTAGCCGGAGATGACCAGGTTCTTCGCGACCGTGTAGAGCCACGGTGCCGCGTCGTCGGGTTCCAGCTCGTCGTGGTGGCGCCACGCCCTGAGCAACGTCTCCTGCACCACGTCCTCTGCCTGTTGGTAGTCGCCGTCGACCAGTCGCAGCACGTAGTGCAGCAACGGGCCTCGCCAGCGTTCGTACAGCTGGTTGAGGACGTCTTCGCCGGAGTCCACGGTCTCCTCTACGCCACCGGTCGCCGGAAGGTTCAGCGTTCGACGAAGCCGTTCAGGCCGCCGCGGGCGCCGGACCACTGCTCACCCACCGATTCGACATGGCCGGGAGTTTCACCCGAACGGAGAGCCTTCAGGAGTTGTTCACACTTGTCCCGTGGTCCCTCCGCGACCACCTCGACCCGGCCGTCCTCCCGGTTCGAAGCACTCCCCACCAGGCCGAGCTCCAGTGCTCGGGCCCGCGTCCACCAGCGGAAACCCACGCCTTGCACTCGTCCGCGCACCCACGCGTTCAGTCGTACGTCCACCTCCGAATGGTCGCGCAGTGACCCGAGGTGACCGAAGACGCACCCTGGGCTTATCACCCATTAGTGGTACGGTCCCCAGCCGTGAGTGCCCGCAGCCTCTTACTCGGCCTGCTGATCGGTGCGACCGGCGTCGGCGGCCTCGCCGTCAGCGGCACCTCTCCCCTCGGCATCGGTGTCACCTCCGCCGCGCAGCAGGAGAGCACCGACGCGGCGAACCAGTTCGGATCGGGCAGCGCCGCCGCACCCGGCAGGCAGACCGCGGGCGGCACCCCCGTCCAGGGCACCGCCACCCCGTCGTCGTCCTCCTCCGCTCCCACCACGTCCACGACGACGGCGACGCCCTCCTCGACCTCCTCGTCGGCGGCTCCCACCACCACGACGACGACCCAGTCCGAGGCGCCCAAGCCGCCGGACCCGCCGAAGCCGCCCACCGGTGACAAGACGCCGGAGCAGGCCGTGCTCGCCCTCGTGAACGACGCCCGCGCCGCGAAGGGCTGCAAGGCGCTCGTGATCGACGACCGCGTCACCACCGCGGCCCAGGCGCACAGCACCGACATGGCGAGCCGCAAGTACTTCAGCCACGACACCCCCGAGGGCGTGGACTTCGCCGAGCGCATGAAGGCGGCCGGGTACCCGAAGCCCGGCGGCGAGAACATCGCGCAGGGCTACCGCACCGCCGAGCAGGTCATGCAGGGCTGGATGAACTCCTCCGGCCACAAGGCGAACATCGAGAACTGCAAGTTCACGACCATGGGCGTCGGCCTGGACACCCGCGGTTTCTACTGGACGCAGAACTTCGGCTTCTGACGGCTCCACAGACGGCTACTGACGGTTCGAGCAGGGGAAACTTCGTGTACGAGAGCCCGGAACCCGACGCGCGTTCACGCTTTCGCGGTGCGCCCCAGATCATCCTCGCCGCCTCCGGCGTGGTGCTGGCCACCGTCTTCGCCGCGGTCGCCTCGCTGGCCGCGGGCTCGGACTCGGCCGCGGAGGCGCCCGTCCAGCAGCCGCCGCGCAAGGAGGCCGTGCGCGACGCGCTGAGCACCACCTCCACCACGGTGCCCACCACCTCGTCGGTCGCGGAGGTGACCTCGACGACGGCGGAGACGACCACGTCGGCCACCACGACCACGACGAAGCGGCCCACGCGGGTCACCACGATCACCCGCCCGGACGGCACCACGACGACGGTGACGACCGAGGAACCCCCGCCGGTGACGACGAACCCGACGACCACCACGACTGTCGTGACGACGACCACCGCGATCACGACGACCACCACCACGACGGCGCCGGCCACAACGACCACGGCGCCGTAGGGTTACGCCCGTCCCCACGACGTGACACAGGGTTACACGAAGGTGTGGCCCTGCTGAGGTCTTGGTGCGTTTCCGCCGATAACTCGAACGCAAAGCCATCCAACCGGGTTTCCCACGAGGAGATGGGTGTGTTCGAGGTAGATCATCCGCAGTCACCCGGCTCGCCGGCCGCACCGCAGAAGAAGCGCGTCGGCACGGCCGTCGTGCTGGCCGCCGGTGGCGTCGTCGTGGCCACGCTGTTCGCCACCGTCGCGGCCATGCTCGCCGGCTCCGGCCAGGAGGCCGCCCCGGAACGCGCGACCGCGGACGTCGTGCAGACGCTCACCTCGGTGGCCCCGGACGGCAGCACCAGCACCGTCGTCGTCACCGTGTCGTCGTCGGTCAAGGGGGCGGGCAAGGCCGGCTCGGACCGCAGGCAGGCCGCGCGTCCCGACGAGCAGCCCCGGCCGCAGGAGCCGGCCGCGCAGCCGCAGGTGACGACGAACCCCGCGGTGCCGACCGAGACGCACAGCAACCCGCCGACGTCGTGGACCGAGCCGGCCACGTCCACCCCGTCCACCGGGTCGTCCACGTCGAGCACGGCGCCGACCACGCCGTCGTCGACCGTCGGCACCTCGCCGGTCCCGCCCCAGCCGTAGGCGCCCTCAGGGCTCGAACCGGTAGCCCATGCCCGGTTCGGTCAGCAGGTGCCGCGGCCGGGCCGGTTCGGGCTCCAGCTTCCGCCGCAGCTGCGCCAGGTACACCCGCAGGTAGTGCGTCTCCTTCTCGTACGCGGGGCCCCAGACGTCCCGCAGCAGCTGCTTCTGGGCGACCAGCTTGCCCGCGTTGCGCGCCAGCACCTCCAGCAGTCCCCACTCGGTGGGCGTGAGGTGCACCTCCGCGCCGTCCCTCAGCACCCGCTTGGCCGCGAGGTCGACGGTGAACGAGGCCGTGTGCACGACCGGCTCGTCCTCAGGGCCGGTCACGGCGGAGCGGCGGACGGCGGCGCGCAACCGGGCGAGCAGCTCGTCCATGCCGAACGGTTTCGTCACGTAGTCGTCGGCGCCGGCGTCCAGCGCGTCGACCTTGTCATGCGAGTCCGTGCGCGCGGACAGCACGATGATCGGCAACGTCGTCCAGCCGCGCAGGCCGGCGATGACGTCGGTGCCGTCCATGTCCGGCAGGCCCAGGTCCAGGACGACGACGTCGGGCCGGCCGTCGGCGGCGAGCCGCAGCGCCGTCGCGCCGTCGGGTGCGGTGAGCACCTCGTAGCCGCGGGCGGACAGGTTGATCCGCAACGCGCGCACGATCTGCGGCTCGTCGTCGACGACCAGCACCTTCGTCACGGGGTCCCCTCCTCGGCCGGCAGCGCGATCACCACGGTGAGGCCGCCGCCGGGCGTGTCCTCCACCGTGATCGTGCCCGCCATGGCCTCGGTGAAGCCCTTCGCCACGCTCAGACCGAGACCAACGCCACCCGGCGTGCGGTCGCCGAGGCGCTGGAACGGGGCGAAGACCGCCTCCGCCGTCCCGCTGGGCAGGCCGCGGCCGTGGTCGACGACCCGCAGCTCGACGTGGTCGCCGTGGGCGCTGGCCCGCACCGCCACGGCACCGGCGTAACGCAGCGCGTTGCCGACCACGTTCGCGATCACCCGTTCGAGCAGCCCGATGTCGGCGCGCACGAGCGGCAGCGTCTCGGGGACGTCGACCTCGACGTCGCCGTTCAGGCCGCGCAGTGCCAGCGCCACCGCCTCGTCGCAGCCGACCGCGCGCAGCTGCGGCTCGACCGCACCGGTCGCGAGGCGGGAGGAGTCGAGCAGGTTGTCGACGAGGCCGGTGAGCCGGTCGGCCGACTCCTCGACGGTCTCCAGCAGCTCGGCCGTGTCCTGGTCCGACAGCGTCAGGTCCGGGTCGCGCAGCGCCGAGACGGAGGCCTTGATGGACGTCAGCGGCGTGCGCAGGTCGTGGCCGACGGCGGAGAGCAACGCGGTGCGCAGCTCGGTCCGCGACGCCTGCCGCTGGGCCTCCAGCGCCTGCTCGGCCATCCGCTGCTGGCGCAGCGCGAGCAGGGCCTGACCGGCCGCCGCCTCCAGCACCCGCCGGTCGGAGGCGGGCAGCGACCGGCCGCGGGCCGCCAGGTGCACGTCCGCGGTCACCGCGATGTCGATCTCGGCGTCGTCCGGCTCGTCCGGCGAATGCGCGCCCACGGCCGCCACGCGCCGCCACTCGCCGTCGGCCCGTTCCAGCAGCGCGACCGACGTCAGGCCGAAGTTCTCCCGCACCTTCTCCAGCAGTCGTGCGAGTGGATGGGGGTTCGTCAGCACGGTGCGCGCGTACGAGGCGAGGAGGGTTGCTTCGGTGCGAGCGCGTGCGGCCTGGGTGGCGCGTCGGGCGGCGTAGTCCACCACGAGCGCGGTCGACACGCCCACGATGATCATCGCGATGAACGTGAGCACGTTCTGCTGCGCGTCGATGGTGAACGTGTAGAGCGGCTCGGTGAAGAAGAAGTTCAGCAGCAGCGCGCTCAGCAGGGCCGTCGCGAGCGCCGGTCCGAGGCCGCCTGCGGTCGCGACCACCATCGTCACCAGCAGGTAGCCGATGACGGTCGTGGAGAAGTTCAGGCCCTCGCGCAGGGTCGCGCCCGCCGCCGTGACCGCAGCGGGTCCGGCGACGGCCAGGACCCAGCCCAGCGCGAGCCGTCCCGGACGCAGCGGACTGGCGGCGAACCGGGCCCGCCAGCCGGAGCCGGTCGCCGCGTGCGTGACCATGTGGACGTCGATCGCACCGGACTCCTGCACGACCGTCGAACCGATGCCCGCGGAGAACACACGTGCGAGCCGCGACCGGCGCGAGGTGCCGACCACCAGCTGAGTGGCGTTCACCCCGCGCGAGAACTCCAGCAGCGCCGTGGGCACGTCATCGCCCACGACGGTGTGGAACGTGGCCCCGACGTCCTCCGTGAGCGTGCGGTACCTCTGCAACGAGTGCGGATCGGCACCCGCGAGACCGTCACCGCGCAGGACGTGCACGACGAGAAGGTCCGCTCCCGCGCGCGCTGCGATGCGGCGCGCGCGACGGATGAGCGTTTCGCTCTCCGTGCCGCCGGTGATGGCGACGACGACTCGTTCGCGCGTTTCCCATGTGTCCGTTATCTGCTGTTCGGTGCGATAACGCAGCAACGCGACATCGACCTGGTCCGCGACCCACAGCAGTGCGAGCTCCCGCAACGCCGTGAGGTTGCCGACGCGGAAGTAGTTGCCGAGCGCGGCGTCGATCTTCGTGGCCGCGTACACGTCGCCGTGGGCGAGCCGGCGCCGCAAGGCTTCCGGTGTGAGGTCGACCAGCTGGGTCTGCTCGGCTTTGCGCACGACCTCGTCCGGGACGGTTTCCTGTTGCGGCACGCCGGTTATGCGCTGGACGACGTCATTCAGCGATTCCAGGTGCTGCACGTTGACGGTCGAGAGGACGTCAATGCCGGCGTCCAGCAGTTCTTCGACGTCTTGCCACCTTTTTGCATTACGCGAGCCGGGTGCGTTGGTGTGCGCGAGCTCGTCGACGACGGCGACCTCGGGCGCGCGGGCGAGCACCGCGTCCACGTCCATCTCGGTGAGTTCGACACCGCGGTGCGTGCTCCGCCGCCGCGGCACGATTTCCAGTCCGCTGAGAAGGTCCGCGGTCTTCGCGCGGCCGTGCGTCTCGACGAGGCCGACGACCACGTCCGTGCCGCGTTCCCGGCGGCGGTGCGCCTCGCCGAGCACCGCGAACGTCTTGCCGACGCCCGGAGCGGCACCGAGGTAGATGCGGAGCTCGCCACGCCTGGGTTTCGCACTCACCTCGTCAGTCTGCCCCCGCACCCCCACCGGCCGTTCGGAGGCACGCGCTACGCCACCCGGGCACACCGGCACTCCTTCGCGGATCTTTGTCACACGTTCTGACCGATCGGAACCACGGTGCCGCACGCCACCCGTTCGCGGGAACCGCAGTGCGCTTTTTACGCCGTTTACCAGCGCATTCAAGCGTGCTGGACGCGCGCTGTGACACCTCCGGTCACCACAACGGCCGAATGGGTTATCGGCAATTGGCGGATAGCGCGCGGAGCGTGAATGAGGGAAAGTGCCAGGGTTCGTGTCCGAATTCGGACAATCACATGCGCGCGGAGAAACGATGCCCACCACCGTCACCAACCACGAGGCACTTCAACTCGTGGTGGCCGTGCACCGGCTGGTGCGAAGTCTTCGACAGGCCGCTCCGGCCCGTCGTCTGCAACCCACCCAGTTGTTGGTGCTGTCAGAACTGAGCGCCCACGGCCCGATGCGGATCGGCGAGATCGCGGTGCGCGCGCTGTGTTCGCAGCCGACCGCGACAACGGTCGTGACCAGCCTGGAGTCCACCGGACTGGTCCGCAGGGAGCCCGACGCGGCCGACGGAAGGGCCACGATTGTGGTGCTCACCGAAGTCGGCCGCGAGACGATCCTGTCGCTCGCTCACGGCGAAGCAGAACTATTGAGTGAAAGAATGTCGGAACTTTCGCCGGAAGACCGCGAACACCTGCGGTCCGCCATGCCCGTATTGCGCCACCTGGCCGACCCACAGGAAAACAAGTAGGAGCGGGACCCCCCGACGGGTCCCGCTCCCGGCATTACTTGCTAGGTGGCACAGAAGTGGGTGTCACCGAGCTCGACGGTGCGCCACTGGAAGGCGGTGGCGCACTCGAACTCACCGAACTCGGCGCCGATGACGGAGTGTCCGCACTCGGTGTCACGGTGTAACAGACACCGTTTTCGTAGTCGATCTTCGGCCGCGGGTACTGGTTCGCCGGAATCATCGGTTCCTCACCGCGGTTCTGGCAGCCGTAGTACCGGTCGGACGCGTTGATCGGCTGCCCGTCCTGGTCGTACAGCAGCACGTTGGTGAGCAGCTTGCCGTTCTCGTCGCGGACGTAGATGTTCTCGTACTCGCGCACGACCGGGGCCGAGTACGACTGCCGCGCCGGGCCGCCGAACCGCAGCTGGTCGGCCGCCACGTCGATGACCGAGAACAGCACGCCCACCGCCAGCGCGCTGACCGGCAGGGTGAACCACAGCCACCGGCGGTCGGTCTTGGCCCGCGGCGCCGCGAACACCGACACGACGGCGATCGCGGCCAGAGCGAGGAACCCGAGCAGGTCACGACCGGCGAGCAGCACGGCACCGAGCCCGAGCAGCCCGGCCCGCACCAGCCACCACGCGGGCTGCAGCGACCGCAGGTAGGTCAGCGCGCGTTCGGCCGGCGTGCCCTCCTGCGGCGTCAGCCACTCCTTGAGCTTGACCGTCTCGCGCAGGTTCATCACCTCGGCCTGCTGCGGACCGCGGTCCTGCACCAGCGCGAGGCTGAGCACCAGGATCACCGCCGGCAGCAGCAGGATCGCCGGCTCCCGCAACGCCGCGGCCCCCGCGAGCAGCGTGATCCCGGTGGCCGCCGCCAACCCCCACGCCGCCGCACGCGGCCGCGTCAGCAGCGCCTGCTTGACCGTGACCGGCACCCGCTCGGTCCGCGGCGGGTACCCGGCGGCCTGCCGCAGCTCCCGCGCGTACTGCTCGGGCGGCCCGAGCCGCCGCTCGATCGTCTCGTCCTCGCCCAGCTCGGTCGACAGCTCCGCGAGGTGCGCCTCGACGTCCTCCATGATCTCGGCGACCTCGTGCGGCGGCAGGTCGTCGAGCGCGGCCCGCATCCCGGCCACGTAGTGCTCGACACCCAGTGCCTGCGTGTTCATGCGACCTCCCCGAGCAGGCCGTCCAGCGTGCTGGCGAACGACCGCCACGTGTCCCTCGACTCGGCCAGGCGCACCCGGCCGGGCTCGTTGATGCTGTAGTACTTGCGGTGCGGGCCCTCTTCGCTGGGCACCACGTACGACGTCAGCATCCCGGCGTTGTAGAGCCGCCGCAGCGTCCCGTACACCGACGCGTCCCCCACGTCGTTCAACCCCCCGGCGCGCAGTCTGCGCACCACGTCGTAGCCGTACCCGTCGTCCTTGCGCAGAACCGCAAGCACGGCCAGGTCCAGCACCCCCTTGAGCAGCTGACTGGTGTCCATGGCCCCTCCGACGCACTGTTGCGTGGTGAACAGTACTACGCATCGCACAGTACTGTCGAACCCGTTGATGCTCCGGCGCGACGAGAACGGCCTCCCGTCGTAGGACGCGGGAGGCCGGTGCCGGTTGGCGTCGTCAGCTCGGACAGCCGGACGCCCCGGTCGGCTCGCCGAGCTTCACCGCCCCGAGCGTGATCTTCACGGTGGCCTCGGGCGTGCTGCCCGCGGCCGCGGACTGGCTGACCACGACCCAGTTCCGGTCGGCCACCTGCCGCCGCCCCTGCCCGGTCGCGTCCTCCGACGACAACACGAAGAACCCGGCCGCCTGCAACGTGTCCTGCGCCTTCTGCAGGTCGAGGCACACGACGTCCGGCACGGTCCCCTTCGCGGGCGGCGGCAGGCTCGTCGACGCGTCCGTGGGCTTGCGGACCTCCAGCACCACCTCCGTCCCGCCCGGTGCGTCGGTGCCGGCCTCCGGCAGCTGGGAGGTGACGACCCAGTTCCGCGGTTCGAGGACCGGCCGCCGCTGCCCGGTCGCGTCCTCCTCGACCACCCGGTATCCCCGTGCCTTCAGCACCTCGCGCGCCTCGGCGAGCCGCAGCTCCACGACCTTCGGCACCTTCTCCTCGGCAACGGTGGGCGTGCTCTGCGCGGTCGGGCTCGGCGGTGGCGTGTTCCCGCACCCGGCGAGCACGAGGACGAGCAGGGCAATGACGATCTTCATCCGGCGTGCTCCTGTCGGGTGGGCGGAACGCTGATCTCGGCAAGCCGCGCGCGCACCCGGTCGACGTGAGCGGGCAGGTCCGCCACGACGGTCCGGCGCTGCCACCGCTGCAACCGGAACGCGAGCTCGAAGGTGACGGAACAGCACAGCAGCGCCACGACGACGGAGCCGGCGAGGAACGCCCCGTAGGACGGAACGGCTCCCTCGACGACCGCGAGCACCGCGGAGCCGGCCACCGCGGCGAGGACGAGCACGTACGCCGCCGGCAACAGGCTCCCCGCCTGCCGCAACCACGCCCACCTGCCCAGCCGGGCGAAGTCGTCCATCCGCCGCCGCGCCCACTCGACCTGTCCGAGCACGAACTCGACCTGGTCCCGCTCGGCCCTGGTGAGCAGGTCCCGTTCGGCCACGAACCGGCTGGCGTGCGCGAGCACACCGCGGACGGGCTCGGACCTCGGTTCGAGGTGCGGGTACGGCCACCGCTCACGGCGGCGTTCCTCCACCCAGCGGTGGCCTCTCGCGAAGGCGTACGCGGCGACCACCAGCATCACCGCCACGACCGCCCGGTACGACAGCACCGCGCCGAGGAGGAGCAGGAGGAGACCGATGCCCGCGACGAGCAGGCCGTTGGTGATCTTCGAGTTCGGCCCGGCTTCGGCGAACAGCACGTCGTACCGGTCGTACAGGTGCCGGAGCGCGTAGCAGGCCGCGACCACCACCAGCCACACGACCAGCACCACGGTCATCGCGATCGACAGCGCCACCAGGAACTCCTCCGGCTGCCCCTGCCCCGCCGGCGAGTGCGCCAGCACCCACGGCGCCGTCAGGCCGGTGACCACCGCCGCGCCCATCTCCGCCCGGAAGTGCTTGCGGCGCACAGGCTCCGGTCGTTCCGCCGCCGGCAGGGGCTCGGTGGCGACCCGCACCTCCAGCGCTCGCAGCAGCTCCGCCAGCTCCTTCTTCCAGCTGCCGAAGCCGATCCGCCAGTACTGCCGGGTGCCGAGCTCGGCCAGGCCGGGGAAGTCCTCGGCGAGCAGCTGCTCCTTGCCGGGCAGCCGGGCGTTGTCGAGCAGCACCGGGACGAGGTGCAGGCCCATGGCGAGCGCGGTCTCGACCTCCCAGCGCGCCCAGTCCCACTTCTCACCGCGACGCGCACGGAGGTCGTCCAGCCACTCGCGGTGGATCACCACCAGCACGACCTCGCAGCCCCGCAGCCAGTCGCGGAGCCGGGACGGGTAGTGGACGCCCGGCTCCAGCTCCACGTCGACGAGCACCTTCTCCTCACCGAAGTGGTGCTGGAGGCGTTCGACGATCGCCTCGATGGTCTGGGCGTGCACACGCCGTTCGCCGTCGTGCATCTTGCGGTAGCTGACGAAGATGCCGCCGCTCATCGCGCCGACTCACCTGCTTCCCGGGGCCCGTCGGTCCAATCCGCTCGAACTCTTGTCGCGCACGGTGTCCGTACCGCTACGGTCGCACGCCATGGGAGGCATCTTCCTGAACTACCGGCGCCACGACGAGCGCCTCGCGTTCGTCCGGGGGCTGTACGAGCGGCTCGCCGAACGGTTCGGCGCCGGCACCGTCTTCCTCGACTCCGCCTCGATCGGTCACGGCCGGCGCTACCCGAACCAGCTGCGCCGCCACCTCGACCGGTCCGACGTGGTGGTCGTCGTCGTGCACGACGGCTGGGCGCGGGAGCTGCGGACCGACGGCACGGACTGGGTGCACAACGAGATCAGGTGGGCCCTCGACGCCGGCAAGACGATCATCCCGGTGCTCTTCGGCGGCGCGAAGATGCCGCGGGCGCAGGAACTGCCGCGCACGATCAGGGAGCTGGCCAACTTCCAGGCCCACCGAGCCGACGACGACCCCGGTCACGACCTCCTCGTCGACAAGATCGCCGCGGAACCCCGGCGGCGGGCCGCCATCGCGCAGACGCCGCCGAAGCCGTGGGCAGGACCGGTCGCCGGGGTGGCCGGCGCCGTCGCGTTCGCCGCGCCGGTCGTGCTGGTGCCGGGCGACTGGCAGGAAGCGGCCGTCTACCTTTCCGTGTTCGGGGTAGTGGTGCTGGCGGCGGTGCTGTTCGCGGTGTCGGTGGTCTCGCTGGCGCGCAAGCCGCTCAACACGGCCGAGCGGCTCTCGCAGTACGTCGACCCGACCCGCTACCACCTGGCCGTCGGTGCGCCGCTGCTCATCCTGCTCGAATCGGTGGTCGTGGCGTTCGTGTTCAGCTCACCGGTCGACCCGCGGCTGCGCCCGTTCCTGGTCGTCGGCGCCGGTGTCGGCGTGCTGTACCTGGTGTTCCTCGTGCTGGGCAACTACCAGACCGAGAAGTTCCGCGAGGACCACTGGCCGGTGCGGCTGCGGCACCCGGTGAAGCCGGCTCCGGTGCGCCGCGAGCTCGAACGCCTGCGGCGCAAGCACGCCACCGCCGACGCGGAACGGGTCCGCTGGCACCTCGTGCACCTGGAGAACGCCGCCGACGTGCTCGCACGGGACGCGAGCCGCGGCCGGTGGCGGTGGCTGACCTCCGACCCGACGGGCTACCTGGTCGCCTACACGGCGTGGGCTGCGGCATCGGTCGGGCTGCTGACGTCTGCGGCACTGCCGGCGATGCGGCTCTGGGTCCCTGCGGTCGCACTCGGCCTCGTCGCGGCGATGGCCTGGGCCACGGTCGAGGCGGCGTTCCGCCGGCAGCGCTGGGTGCGGCGCGAGGTGGCCGACGAGGTGCACGTCCAGGTGCAGCGCATCCAGGACCGGGTCACGCGGCCGTGAGGCGTTAGAGGCGCGGGCGCGGCTGACAGCGCGGGCAGGAGAACGACGACCGGTTCATGAACGGCTCTCGGACCATCATCGCGCCGCACCGCTTGCAGGGCCGGTTCTCCTGGCCGTACGCGTTGAGCGAGCGGTCGAAGTAGCCGGACTGGCCGTTGATGTTGACGTAGAGCGCGTCGAACGACGTACCGCCCTGGCCGAGGGCCTCGCGCATCACGTCGGTGGCGTGGTCGAGCAGCTCGGCGGCCTTGACCTTGGTGAGCTTGTCCGTCATGCGGGTGCCGTGCAGCTTGGCGCGCCAGAGGGCCTCGTCGGCGTAGATGTTGCCGATGCCGGAGACGAGGGTCTGGTCGAGCAGGGCTCGTTTGACCTCCGTGTGACGCAGGCGCAACGCGCGCACGGCGGCATCACGGGAGAAGAGCGGGTCCATCGGGTCGCGGGCGATGTGCGCGACCGTGTCCGGGACGAGGGTGCCGTCGACCTCGACCAGCTCAGCCAAGGCGAGGCCGCCGAAGGTTCTCTGGTCGACGAAGCGCAGCTCCGGGCCGCCGTCGGCGAACCGGAACCGGACGCGAAGGTGTTTCTCGTCCGGTGCCGTGGACGGCTGGACGAGCATTTGGCCGCTCATGCCCAGGTGGGCGAGCATGGCGGCTTTGTCGGCCAGTTCCACCCAGAGGTACTTGCCGCGGCGCCTGGCTGCGGTCATCGGCTGACCGGCCAGGCGCGCGCAGAAGTCCGCGGAGCCCAGGTCGTGCCGGCGGATCGCACGCGGGTGCAGCACCTCGACCGAGGAGATCACCCGGCCGGCGACGTGGGCTTCGAGGCCGAGGCGGACTACCTCGACCTCTGGGAGTTCGGGCACGTCAGGCTTCGGACTTGCCCTCGTCGACGGGCTGCGCCTCGATCACGGCGGCCTGCGGCTTGGTGGGCTTGAGCACCCACACACCGGCCCGGCTCGTGTCCCTGACCAGCACAAGGCCCTGGATTCCTCCGCTGCGGGAGGTGTTCACCGGCCCGCGGACGGTGCGGGTGCGGCGGTTCGTGCGGTTCCTGGTCGCATACATTGCGGTCTCAGTCTTCCTCGGTTGGGGCGGTCCCTGGCGTCACCGAGGCGCCATTCTGTCCGTTCGCGGACGAGGCCGGCTCCTGCTCGGCCTGCACGCGTTCCGACAGAACATGATAGGCCGCTTCCGCGGCCTTCTGCTCGGCTTCCTTCTTGGTGCGCCCATCACCCTTGCCGTAGGGCTGACCACCGACGAGCACCGTGGCGGTGAACTCCTTGCGGTGGTCCGGCCCCTGGTCGTCCACGCGGTACTCCGGGACGCCGAGACTGGCTTGAGCGGTGAGCTCCTGCAGGCTTGTCTTCCAGTCCAGTCCAGCACCCAGAAGCGGAGCTTTGGCCAAGAGTGGATCGAACAGCCGGTGAACGAACGTTCGTGCGGTATCGATACCGAACTGCAGGTACACCGCACCGATGACGGCTTCCAGGCCGTCGGCGAGGATGCTCGCCTTGTCCCTGCCGCCGGTCAGCTCTTCGCCGCGGCCGAGCAGCAGGTGCGCACCGAGTCCGCCCTCACCCAGGTTGCGTGCGACCCCCGCGAGCGCGTGCATGTTGACCACGCTGGCGCGGAGCTTCGCGAGCTGACCCTCCGGGAGGTCGGGGTGGGTGCGGTAGAGGTGGTCGGTGACGACCAGCCCCAGCACGGCGTCCCCCAGGAACTCGAGACGCTCGTTCGGCGGCAACCCGCCGTTCTCGTACGCGTACGACCGGTGGGTGAGCGCGAGCACGAGCAGCTCGGCGTCCAGGTGGACGCCGAGCGCTTCGAGCAAGGTCGCGCGGTCGGCTTGCGGAGCGCGCGGCGGCTTTCCCCCCACTACGTGGCCGAGGAGATCAGGCCGGCTGAGCGACCTGGCGGCCAGCGTACTGACCACAGGCCGGGCAGGCGACGTGCTGCGGCTTCGGCTGGCGGCAAGCCTTGTTGGAGCACGCCACCAGGTGCACGGCAGACGTCTTCCACTGGGAACGGCGCGCACGGGTGTTCGAGCGCGACATCTTCCGCTTCGGGACGGCCACGACTACTTCTCCTCGTTGTTGTCATCGCTGAACCGCTCTTGCAACGCGGCCCAACGAGGGTCGATCGTCTCATGCCCGTGGTCGGGCCCGAGCTCCGCCCACCTGCCACCACACTCGGGGCACAGCCCCTTGCAGTCCGGCTCGCAGAGCGGCGCCTGCGGCAGCGCGAGGACGATGGCGTCCCGCACCACAGGCTCGAGGTCGATCAGATCGTTCTCGATCCGACTGATCTCGTCTTCGTCGGTGGTCTCGTCCGTGGTGCTGTCCGGCCACGCGTAGAGCTCCGTGATCCGGACCTCGACCTCATCGGAGATGGGGTCGAGACACCGCGCGCACTCACCTTCGACCTTGGCGAACGCCGTCCCCGACACGAGCACGCCCTCCACGACCGACTCGGTGAGGAGGTCGAGCTCGACCTCCCCGCCTTCCGGCACCGCGATCACCCCCAGCAGACCCACTCCTGCGGCGGGTACCGACCGGATGAAGGGTCGGCTGGAACCGGCGCGACGGCCGAGGTCCCTGGTGTCGATGACCCAGGGTCCTGATGCTGTGGGACGCGTGGACGCGTGGCGATGCTCAGTCATGATCGGGTTGGGTGCTGGAACGGGGACCTACCACGTCCAGCCGGTCCAGGGTACGGGACGACGCCTCCGCGAGTGAAATCGCCAGGTGATCGCACCTGCCCGACGTAACACGAATCACACGTTCAGGTGCCCTCTCCCCTGTCCCCGGACGGCACGCGGGGACCCCGCGTGCCCTTCTGGGGTACGCAAGTTCCCCGCGTGCCCTCGGGAAACGCGAAGGGGTGAAGGTCAGGAACCGTAGTCGAACGGTGCCGCGGCGCCCGCCACGGCCGGGCCGCGCAGGTGCGAACGGCCCTTGCCGACCGACCGCAGGGTGTGCGCGAGGAGGTCCTCGAAGTCCGCGAGCTTGCCGTCCACGTAGGCGTCGCACTCCGACCGCAGCCGGATCGACTCGTTCTGGGCGGCGTCGAGCAGCCGGGCGGCCTCGGCGTGGGCCGCGCGGACGACCTCCTGCTCGTTGACGAGCCGGGCCTGCTCGGCGCGGCCCTCCTCGGTGGCGCGCTCGTAGTTGGCCCGGCCGGCCTGGATCATCCGCTCCGCCTCGGCGTGCGAACGGCCCACCAGGTCGTCGTACTCCTGCCGGCCGGCGGCGACCGTGCGCTCCGCCTGGTCCTCCGCCTCCGCGACCATCCGCTCGGCGCGGGCGCGGGCGTCGGACAGCATCGCCTCGGCCTCCGCCTGGGCCTCGGCGAGGATGCGGTCGGCGTCCGAACGGGCCTTGGACACGCCGGTCTCTGCCTCGTGCTTGGCCTTGCCGACGAGCTCTTCCTTGTGGTCGAGCACGTCCTGCGCGTCGTCCAGCTCGGCCGGGATGGCGTCGCGCACGTCGTCGAGCAGTTCGAGCACGTCACCACGCGGCACGACGCAGCCGGAGGTCATCGGAACTCCGCGCGCTTCCTCGACGATCGTCACCAGCTCGTCGAGTGCCTCGAACACCCGGTACACGTCTCACTCCCTAACCCCTGTGGCTCCCACCCACAAGTGTGCCCTGCCGGTCTCCCCGAAAGAGGGAGATCGGCAGGGCGTGTCAAGATTCGGTGACACCTTGGGGGGACCGTGGAGATCATCATCAGGCGTGCGACCGCTGCCGATGTGGACCCGATCGTGGCGATGCTCGCCGACGACCCGCTGGGCGCGACCAGGGAGCGGCCGGGCGACCCGGCGTACCTGGCGGCGTTCGCGGTCATCGACGCCGACCCGCACCAGCTCCTGGCGGTCGCCGAGGCCGGCGGGGAGGTGGTGGGCACGCTGCAGCTCACGTTCACCTCCGGCCTGTCCCGCCTGGGCATGACCCGCGCGACGGTGGAGGCCGTCCGGGTGCGCTCCGACCAGCGCGGCAACGGCCTGGGCGAGCGCCTGCTGCGGTGGGCCGCCGACGAGGCGCGCGCACGCGGCTGCGGCATGCTCCAGCTGACGACGGACGCGTCACGGGTGGATGCGCACCGGTTCTACGAGCGGCTCGGCTTCACCGCGTCGCACGTGGGGATGAAGCTGGCCCTCTAACGGGTCTCGGCGAGGCGCTGCTGCAGCCGCTGCTCGACACTGGCCGGCAGCAGCGTCGACACGTCGCCGCCGTAGGTCGCCACTTCCTTGACCAGCGACGACGCCAGGAACGAGTACTGCGGGCTGGCCTGCATGAACAGCGTGTCGACGCCGGTGAGCTGGTGGTTCATCTGCGCCATCTGCAGCTCGTAGTCGTAGTCGCTGACCGCGCGCAGGCCCTTGACGATGGCCTTGATGTGGTTCTCGCGGCAGTAGTCGACCAGCAGCCCGTGCCAGGAGTCCACCCGCACGTTGTCCCACTGCGACGTGACGTCGCGGAGCATGTCCTGCCGCTCCTCGACGTTGAACAGGGTGCGCTTGTTCTTGTTGATGAGCACGGCGACGACGACCTCGTCGAACAGGTGCGCGGCTCTCCCGATGATGTCCAGGTGGCCGTTGGTCACCGGGTCGTAGGAGCCGGGGTACACGGCACGCGTCATGAGCCGGACGTTAGCACCCGATCGGATGCCGCCAGGCGGGTCCGTGGTTCTCGTCACCCATCGGCACGCACTTGCGCCCAGTACACCGCCGTGTCTCCATATCGCTTGGCACGCAAGGGTTCCACCCCGTCAGGCCACGCTGGTTCGACACTTCGCGAAGCACGTTCGACGACCAGGACGGCGTCCCCGGTGAGCCTCGGCGCGATCCCGCGGAGCACCTTGGCGAGCTCGTCGTCCCCCACCGCGTACGGCGGGTCGGCGAACACCACGTCGAACGCCCCGCCCTCGGCGGTGACGTACGCCTCGGCCGTGCGGTTGGCGACGGTCGTGTTCGCGAACCCGAGCTCCCTGGCGTTGCCCTTGAGCACCTCGGCCGCCCGCTTGTCCGACTCCACGAACGTGGCGTGCCCCGCACCCCGGCTGAGCGCCTCGAACCCCAGCGCGCCCGACCCGGCGTAGAGGTCCAGTACCTGGGCGCCGTCGAGGTCCATCATCGCCTCCAGCGAGCTGAAGAGCGCCTCCCGCACCCGCTCGGAGGTGGGCCGCGTGCCCTTGGGCGGCACCTTGAGCCTGCGGCCGCCCGCGGTGCCGGCAACGATTCGTGTCACCGGCTCATCGTCCCAGGCGGCTGGAGCGCGGGGCCTGGCTGGGCAGCGGGCCCCGACCGGCGTGGGGCTGGTCGGCCCGAAGCGGGCGGGGCCGACGCCGCTCGGGCCGAAGCCGGAGGCGAGGCGTTCAGCGCTCTGCACGCTGGCTTCGGCGGTGGTGGCTTCCCGGCTTCTTCGGGAGTGCCGGGGTCCGGGGCGAGGTCCCGGGAACAGCCGAGCCGGCCTCAGGCCAGCCCCTGCCACCACCCGTCGACCTCGCCCGGCGCGTCCACGTCCACCCGCTCCCCCGGCCGCGGCACGGCCAGCCGCATCCCGCGGGCCTTGACCTCCCGCCACACCCGGTCGATCGGCTCGCCCCACGGGTGCAGCGCCAGGTTGAACGTGGCCCAGTGCACCGGGATGAGCAGCCCGCCGCCGAGGTCGTCGAACGCGCGGACGCCGTCCTCGGGCGTCATGTGGATGTCGGGCCACGCGTCGTTGTACGCGCCGACCTGCATGAGCACCGCGTCGAACGGGCCGTGGGCCTCGCCGATCGCCTTGTAGCCGGCGAAGTAGCCGGTGTCGCCGCTGTAGAACACCGAGCGGTCGCCGCGGGCGATCACCCAGGAGGCCCACAGGGTGTTGTTGCGCTGCACCGAGCGGCCGGAGAAGTGCTGGGCCGCGGTGCAGGTGAGGGTGAAGCCGTCCACGGAGAACGACTCGTCCCAGTCGAGCTCGACGACGCGGTCGGCGGGCACGTCCCAGGCCGCGAGGTGGGCGCCGAGGCCCAGCGGCACGACGAAGACCGCGGTCGTGGTCGTGGTCAGCTCCCGCACGGTCGCCATGTCGAGGTGGTCGTAGTGGTCGTGCGAGATCACGACCGCGCTCACCGCGGGCAGGTCGGACAGCCGGTGCGGAACCGGGTGCAGGCGCTTGGGGCCGAGGTGCGCGGACGGCGAGACGCGGTCGCTCCACACCGGGTCCACGAGGACCGCGGCGCCGTCGACCTCGATCAGCGCGGAGGCGTGGCCGTACCAGGTGACGTGCAGGCCGGAGGCGACCGGCGCGGAGGGGGCCACCAGGGGGACCGGCGCGGACGGCGTGCGGTCGTCGCCGCCGAAGAGGAAGTCGCGCATCGAGAAGGAGTCGCGGTCGGGGACCGAGCTGACCTCCCTGTCGTTGTGGAACCTGCCGTTGCGGTAGCGCGGTGAGCGCGCCATCTCGAACGGGTCCGGCTTGCCCCCCAGCTGCTTCGGCACGTCCCGCAACGCCCACGCCACGCCCGCGAGCCCGAGCAGCCCGGCCAACGCCTTCTTCATGTCCATCCCTCTTCCTGACCCGGTGACCGGTGCAACGCAGGGAATCGTCGTGGAGTTCCACGGTCCGCGCAGCACGAAGGCCCGGCCGGAGCACCGGGCCGGGCCTTCTCACGCGAAGATCACTCCAGGACGATCAGGAGGTCGCCGCCCTCCACCTGCTGGGCGCCGCGCACCGCCAGGCGCTGCACCACACCCGCCTTCGGTGCGGTGATCGCGGCCTCCATCTTCATGGCCTCGATCGTCGCGACGGTCTGCCCGGCCTCGACCGAGTCGCCCTCCTCCACGGCGGCCGTCACCACGCCGGCGAACGGGGCCGCCACGTGGTTGGGGTTGCCGCGGTCGGCCTTCTCCGCCGCCGGGACGTCGGCGGCCACCGAGCGGTCGCGCACCTGGATCGGGCGGAGCTGGCCGTTCAGGGTCGCCATGACCGTGCGGATGCCGCGCGCGTCGGCCTCGGAGATCGCCTCCAGGCCGATCAGCAGGCGGACGCCCGGCTCCAGGTCGACGGAGTACTCCTCACCGGGGCGCAGGCCGTAGAAGAAGTCCTTGGAGCGCAGCACCGACGTGTCGCCGTAAGCCTCGCGGTGGGTCAGGAACTCCCGCGTGGGCGCGGGGAACAGCAGCCGGTTCAGCGTGGCGCGGCGGTCGTCCGCGAGACCCGCCTCGTCCTCCGGTGAGAGCTCCTCGACCGGCTTCGGGGCTGACCGGCCCTCCAGCGCCTTCGTGCGGAACGGCTCCGGCCAGCCGCCGGGCGGGTCGCCCAGCTCGCCGTGCAGGAAGCCGATCACCGAGGCGGGGATGTCGAACTTGCCGGGGTTCTCCTCGAACTCCTTCGGCTCGACACCGGCGCCCACGAGGTGCAGCGCGAGGTCGCCGACGACCTTCGACGACGGCGTCACCTTCACCAGGTGCCCGAGCATCCGGTCGGCCGCGGCGTACATCGACTCGATCTCCTCGAACTTCTCCCCGAGGCCCAGCGCGACGGCCTGGGTGCGGAGGTTCGAGAGCTGACCACCGGGGATCTCGTGGTGGTAGACGCGACCGGTCGGGCCGGGGATGCCGGACTCGAACGGCGCGTAGATCTTGCGCACCGACTCCCAGTACGGCTCCAGGTCGCAGACGTTCTGCAGGTCGAGGCCGGTGGAGTGCTCGGTGTGGTCGGTCAGCGCCACGATCGACGACAGCGGCGGCTGCGAGGTCGTGCCCGCCATCGACGCGGTGGCGCCGTCGATCGCGTCCACACCGGCCTGGATCGCCGCGAGGTACGTCGCGAGCTGGCCGCCCGCCGTGTCGTGCGTGTGGAGGTGGACCGGGAGGTCGAACTCCTTGCGCAGCGCGGTGATCAGCCGGGACGCGGCCGGCGCCCGCAGCAGGCCCGCCATGTCCTTGACGCACAGCACGTGCGCGCCCGCTCCGACGATCTGCTCGGCCAGCTTGAGGTAGTAGTCCAGCGTGTACAGCCGCTCGTCCGGGTTGGACAGGTCGCTCGTGTAGCAGAGCGCGACCTCGGCCACGGCCGTCCCGGTCTCGCGCACGGCCTCGATCGCCGGGCGCATCTGCTCGACGTCGTTGAGGGCGTCGAAGATCCGGAAGATGTCGATGCCGGTGTTCGTGGCCTCCTGCACGAACGCCTTGGTCACGGCCTCCGGGTACGGCGTGTAGCCGACCGTGTTGCGGCCGCGCAGCAGCATCTGCAGGTTGATGTTCGGCACCGCCTCGCGCAGCGCAGCGAGCCGCTCCCACGGGTCCTCCGCGAGGAACCGCAGCGCCACGTCGTAGGTCGCGCCGCCCCAGCACTCCAGCGACAGCAGCTCCGGCGTCATGCGCGCCACGTGCGGCGCGACGGCGAGCAGGTCCTTGGTGCGCACGCGGGTCGCGAGCAGCGACTGGTGGGCGTCGCGGAACGTCGTGTCGGTGACGCCGACGGCCCTGCTCTCCCGCAGCCACCGCGCGAAGCCCTCGGGGCCGAGCTCGGTGAGCTTCTGCTTGGACCCGGCGGGCGGCTCGGCGCCGAGGTCGACGGCCGGCAGCTTCTCCCGCGGGTCGACCGCCGTGGGGCGGGTGCCGTTGGGGTGGTTGACCGTGACGTCGGCGAGGTAGGTGAGCAGGCGCGTGCCGCGGTCGGCCGAGTGGCGCGCCGTCAGCAGGTGCGGGCGCTTCTCGATGAACGACGTGGTGACGCGGCCCTCGAAGAAGTCCGGCTCGTCCAGCACGGCCTGGATGAACGGGATGTTCGTGGACACGCCGCGGATGCGGAACTCCGCGATCGCGCGGCGCGCGCGGGCGACGGCGAGCGAGAAGGTGCGGCCGCGGCAGGTGAGCTTCACGAGCATCGAGTCGAAGTGCGGGCTGATCGCCATGCCCGCGCCCGCCGTGCCGCCGTCGAGGCGGATGCCGGAACCACCCGGCGAGCGGTAGGCGCTGATCGTGCCGGTGTCCGGGCGGAACCCGTTGGCCGGGTCCTCGGTGGTGATGCGGCACTGCAGCGCGGCGCCGCGCAGCTGGACGGTGTCCTGGGACAGGCCCAGGTCCTCCAGCGTCTCACCGGAGGCGATGCGCATCTGCGACTGCACGAGGTCGACGTCGGTCACCTCCTCGGTGACCGTGTGCTCGACCTGGATGCGCGGGTTCATCTCGATGAAGACGTAGTTGCCCTGGGGGTCGAGCAGGAACTCCACGGTGCCCGCGTTGCGGTAGCCGATGTGCCGCGCGAACTTCACGGCGTCGTTGCAGATGCGGTCGCGCAGCTCGGGCGCCAGGTTCGGCGCGGGCGCGATCTCGATGACCTTCTGGTGGCGCCGCTGCACCGAGCAGTCGCGCTCGAAGAGGTGGATCACGTTGCCCTGGCCGTCGGCGAGGATCTGCACCTCGATGTGGCGCGGCTCGACGACGGCCTGCTCCAGGAACACCGTCGGGTCGCCGAACGCCGACTCGGCCTCGCGGGAGGCGGCCTCCAGGGCCTCGCGCAGCGCCGCCGGGTCGTCGACCTTGCGCATGCCGCGGCCACCGCCACCGGCGACGGCCTTCACGAAGACCGGGAAGCGCATCGTCTTCGACGCTTCGAGCAGCTCGTCGACGTCGGAGGACGGCGCGCTCGACTCCAGCACCGGCAGACCGGCCTCGCGGGCGGCCGCGATGGCGCGCGCCTTGTTGCCGGTCAGCTCCAGGACCTCGGCGACCGGGCCGATGAACGTGAGACCCGCCTCGCGGCAGGCCATCGCGAGCTCGGGGTTCTCCGACAGGAAGCCGTAGCCGGGGTAGATCGCGTCGGCACCCGCCTTGCGCGCGGCCTTGATGACCTCCTCGACCGAGAGGTAGGCGCGCACCGGATGACCGGGCTCACCGATCTCGTACGACTCGTCCGCCTTCAGGCGGTGCAGCGAGTTGCGGTCCTCGTGAGGGAAAACGGCGACCGTTCCCGCGCCCAGTTCGTAGGCGGCTCGGAACGCGCGAATCGCGATCTCGCCGCGGTTGGCGACAAGAACCTTGCGGAACATCCGTTGCCCTCCCGGAGTTGCTCGACGGTCAGTTCAGGCACGTTACCGTGCGACTCTTGCCTGTTGGGAGGACTGTCTCACGTGATGGGTGTCATCCTGATCGGTCTTGCCCCGTGAGGATTCTCGCGGTTTGAGCGTGGCGCGGACACCCGCCACCCGGTCGGACTCCTGCCGGTAGTGGGTTTGACCGGATCGAGTGACGATCATGGTCACAATCTCGGTAGGGTGAGCCATATGGCCGGGGCTGATGGAGCCGGGCAGCCTACTGCCCGCACACCGCATTTCGACGTTGTCCTCCGTGGTTACAACCAGCGACAGGTGAACGAGCGGGTCACCCGCTTGGAGTTCGACCTCAAGAACTCGAACAGGTCGCGCGACGCGGCGGCGGCGCAGGTGGCGGAGCTGACGAAGCTGCTGAACACGCTGCGCGCCGACCTCGACAAGACCAAGATGCAGCTGCACAACCTCGCCAACCGGCCGGTGGACGCCTCCAACGTCACCGAGCGCGTGCGCGTGATGATGACGCTGGCCGAGGAAGAGATCGCGGACATCCGCAAGGGCGCGCTGGACGCGGCGAACGCGACCCGCGCCGAGGCCGACAAGCACGCCGCCGAGCAGCGCGAGCACCACCAGCGCCTGCTCGCCGAGACCGAGGCCCGCCGCAAGCAGCTCGAGGTCGCCCACCAGCAGCGCACGACGGAGCTGGAGAAGCAGTTCGCCGAACGCCGCTCCGAGCTGGAGGCCGAGTTCGAGGCGCTGCGCACGAAGCTCACCGCCGAGCACGAGGCGCTGGTCGCCGAGGTCCGCGCCGCCGGCGAGCGCGTGACGGCCGACTTCGACCGCAAGTCCGCCGACCTGGACGCCCGCCGCGTCGAGCTGGACCAGAAGTACAAGGCCTACCACGACGAGCTCGACAAGGAGTACGACGGCCTCAAGGCGAAGCTGACCGCCGAGCACCAGAAGGTCCTCGCCGACGCCCGCGCCGAGGCCGACCGCATCGCCACCGAGGCCGAGACCGCCCGCGTCGAGGCGCTGCGGAAGCTCGACGAGGAGCTCAAGAGCAAGCGGACCGAGACCGAGAAGGCCATCGCCGACCTGGAGGCCGACGCCCTCGCGCGGGTCGAGAAGACCACGTCCGAGGCCACGGCGGCGGCCACCGCGCTGGTCGACGACGCCGAGTCGAAGGCGACGACCCTCGTGGGCGACGCCGAGACCAAGGCGGCGGCCCTGGTCTCCGAAGCAGAATCTCGCGCCGCGACGACCGTGCGCGAGGCCGACGAGAAGGCCGTGGGCCTGGTGAGCGTTGCGCAGGAGAAGGCCACCGGCCTGGTCCGCGAGGCGGAGGAGACGGTGACGCGTCTGAAGGCCGACGCCGACCAGCGCGCCGCTCACGCCGCCGAGCGCGAGGCCGCCCTGCGTGCCGCCCACGACAACCTGACCACCCAGTTCAACGCGGCCCAGGCCGCGGTCGAGGCGGCGATGACGGCGCTGAAGCCCCTGCCGTCCTCCGAGGTCGACTCCGACGCTGCCGCGGAGGCCGCCGCCCCGAAGGCCGCCGCTCCGAAGGCCGGTGGCTCGCCGGACTCCGAGCCGAAGACCGAGCAGTTCCCCAAGCAGCAGCGCCCGCAGAGCTGAGTCAGCCGGGGGGAACGGGGGCTACGGACCCGTTCCCCGCCGACTGACGCACGTGCGCTCGTTGCCGTGCGCGTCGATCAGGGCGTCGGCGGTGTGCCGCCGGTCCACGACGACCCGCGTGAGGCCGCACGAGGCGAGCAAAAGGCATCGCCGGTCCGCCGCCCGTCCACGACGACCCGCGTGAGGCCGCGCGGGGCGAGCAGAAGGCGTCAGCGGTCCGCCGCCCGTCAGGCCTTCTCCAGGAACTCCGCCCGTTCGTCCGTCAGCAGCGTCGTCACCATCCCCGCCAGCCCCGGATGTGCGGCCAGGTCCGGATCGGCGTCGACCACCACCTGGGCCGCGGCACGGGCGTCGGCGATGACGTCCTCGTCCCGCAGCAGCGACAGCATCTTCAGCCCGGACCGCTTGCCGGACTGCGCCGCGCCGAGGATGTCGCCCTCCCGCCGCAGCTCCAGGTCGAGCTGAGCCAGCTCGAAGCCGTCCAGCGTGGACTCGACCGCCCGCAGGCGTTCCATGGTGGCCGTCATCTCCGGCATCTCGGTCACCAGCAGGCACAGGCCCGGCGCGGAACCACGGCCCACGCGACCCCGCAGCTGGTGCAGCTGGGAGACGCCGAACCGGTCCGCGTCCATGATCGCCATGACGGTCGCGTTCGGCACGTTCACGCCGACCTCGATGACCGTGGTGGCGACGAGGACGTGGACCTCGTTCGCGGAGAAGGCGCGCATCACGGCGTCCTTCTCGTCCGGGGGCATGCGGCCGTGCAGGATCTCGACGCGCAGGCCCTTCAACGGGCCGGCGACCAGGGTGTTCGCCACGTCCACAACGGACAGTGCGGGGCGCTTGCCCTCGTCGTCGGGGCCCTTGGGCTCGTCGTCGCCGTCACCGATGCGCGGGCAGACGAAGTAGGCCTGGTGGCCCGCCGCCACCTCCTCGCGGACGCGGGCGAAGGCGCGGTCGAGCCACGCCGGCTTCTCGCGGACGGGGACCACGGACGTCTTGATCGGCGAACGGCCGCCGGGCAGCTCGCGCAGCGCCGAGACCTCCAGGTCGCCGTAGACGGTCATGGCGACGGTGCGCGGGATCGGGGTGGCGGTCATGACGAGGACGTGCGGGTTCTCGCGTTCGCCGCGGGCGCTCAGCGCCGCGCGCTGCTCCACGCCGAAGCGGTGCTGCTCGTCGACGACGACCAGGCCCAGCGAGTGGAACTCGACCTTGTCCTGGATGATCGCGTGCGTTCCCACGACGATGCCCGCCTCGCCGGTCACGATGTCCAGCAACGCCTGGCGGCGCTGGGCGGTGTTCATCGAGCCGGTCAGCAGCGTCACGCGGGTCGCGGTCTCGGCGGCGCCGAGCTGGCCCGCCTGGGCGAGGTCGCCGAGCATCTCCGCGAGCGACCGGGCGTGCTGGGCGGCGAGGACCTCGGTCGGGGCGAGCATGGCGGCCTGCCGGCCCGCGTCGACGGCCTGGAGCATCGCCCGCAACGCGACCATGGTCTTTCCTGACCCGACCTCGCCCTGCAGCAGGCGGTTCATCGGCACGACCGAGGCGAGGTCGGACGAGATCTGCTCGCCCACCTCCACCTGGCCCGCCGTCAGCGTGAACGGCAGGCGCGCGTCGAACGCGTCCAGAATGCCGCCGGAGCGGCGGGCGCACGAGGGGGCCGGGCGGGCCGTGGCGGACTTGCGGCGCTGGGCCAGTGCGAGCTGCACGGCCAGGGCCTCGTCCCACTTCAACCGCTGCTGCGCCACGGAGATCTGCGCCCAGCTCTCCGGGCGGTGGATCGCGCGGAGCGCCTCCTCCAGGCCGATCAGGCCGTGCTCGGCGCGGAAGTCGGCGGGCAGCGGGTCCTCCGGCACGCCGTCCCAGACCTCCAGCAGCTGCTTCACGCAGTTGGCGATGTTCCACGTGTTGATGTGCTGCGAGGCCGGGTAGACCGGCAGGAACGCCTGGAGGAACGCGGAGCTGTCCGACTCCGGGGTGAGGACCTCGAACGCCGGGTGCACCAGCTGGAGGTTCTGCCGGTAGCGGCCGACCTTGCCCGCGAACAACGCCTTCGTGCCCGGCAGCAGCTCCTTCTCCGCGACGAACGCCGGCTTGCCGAAGAACACCAGGTGCAGCTCGGAGGTGCCGTCGGTGATGACGGCCTCGGTCATCTGGCCGCGGCGCGCCTTCATCTGCCGCTTCTGGCACTTGCGGACCTCGGCCTGCACGGTGACGTGCTCGTCGATTTCCAGCGATTTGATGTCGGTCAGCTGCCCGCGCTCGTCGTAGCGGCGCGGGTAGTGGCGCAGCAGGTCACCGACCGTCGTGAGGCCGAGGCCGGTCTCCAGCGCGTCGGCGGACTTCTTGCCGAGCAGCGGCTGCAGCTTGTCGTCGAAGGAGATCATCGCGTCCCATTGAACTACTCGACACCGACAAAAATCACCGCGTCCGGCTGGCCGCCGGGGTAGGCGGTCACCTCGACCTCCGGATGGGTGACGCGGAGGTGGTCCTCCAGCACGTCGACCAGGCCGCCGGGGGCGTCCGCTCCCAGCAGCACGGTCACCAGCTCGCCGCCGCCGGACAGCATGCGGTCGACCAGCCGGCAGGACAGGTCCAGCAACGACTCGGGAACCGCCGGGCCGGGCTCGATCAGCACGACCTCGCCGTCCAGCATGCCCAGGAGGTCACCGGGCTGGCAGCGGCCCACCCACGTGATGGCCTCGTCGGCGGCGATGGCGAGCTCGCCGCGGCGGGTCGCGGCGGCGGCCTCGGCCATCGCGACAACGTCGTCACCGGCCCGGCGTGAGACGTCGTGCACGGCCAACGCGGCGAGGGCCTGCACCGGCGACAGGGTGGGCACCACCACCACGTCCTGTCCTGCGGCCTGTGCGTACGCCACGGCCTCTTCCAGCGCCTCGCGGATGTCCGGGTCCCCCGGCAGCACGGCGACGTGACGCGCGCGCGTCGACACGATGGCGGACAACAGGTCTGTGGGCGTCGCCGAAGAAGATGCGAGGTCGAACACGGTGGCGCCCTCGGCGCGGAACAGGTCCACGGCTCCGCTGACCACCACCACGATCGCCCGGTCGCGCACGAACCGGGAGGCCTGCGCCGCGATCTGGTCGGCGAAGCGCGCCACCGTGATGCGGTGTGGACGCCCAGCGCGCACACCGGACTCGATGGCCGCGCCGATGTCGTTGCAGTGCACGTGCACGGTCCACAGCGAAGCGCCGTCGCCGACGACGGACACGCAGTCGCCGAGCCCGGTCAACGTGGCCCGCAGCTCGTCCACGGCCTTCTCGGAGGTGTCGTCGAGCAGGTACATGACCTCGTACTCGAACTCCGACGAGCCGCTCTCCCGCTCGGTGGTGAGCGACTCGGGCGTGCGCGGCAGCAGCGGCGCGTCCACGGGCGTCTCGACGGCCTGACCGGTGATCACCGCGGCCAGTGTGTCCAACAACACAACCAGCCCTCGGCCACCGGCGTCGACCACCCCGGCCTTGGCCAGGACGGCGAGCTGGCGGGGGGTGTCGGCCAGCGCGGCGGCACTCGCGCGGGAGGCCGCCACGACCACCTCGTCGAGCTCGTCGGACGGGCAGTCGCGGGCGGCTTCTGCGGCCGCGTGCAGCACCGACAGGACCGTGCCGGGAACGGGCTTGGACACCGCCGCGGTGGCCAGCTCGTCGGACCGCTGCAGGGCCCTGCGCAGCGCGGCCCCGGACACCTCCGAGATGCCCTGCGCGGTCTCCGCCAGGCCCCTGAGCACCTGCGACAGGATCACGCCCGAGTTGCCGCGGGCCCCGGCGAGCGCGCCGCGGGCCAGTGCCGACAGCGCGTCCCCCACGGTCGTCATGGGCGAGCGCAGCAACGCGTCGAGCGCCGACTGCATCGTGTGCAGCAGGTTCGTGCCCGTGTCGCCGTCGGGCACTGGGAAGACGTTGATCTGGTCGATCGACGCCCGGTTGGCGTCCAGCGACCGCACGCACGCGTCCGCCCACCTGCGCACCGCGACCGCATCCATGACCTGCATGGCGGGGAGGGTATCCACCCGGTTTGGTCACCGGTGCGGCCACCGGCTACCCTGACTGGGTTGCCGTGCCCGGTTGAGGCTTGTGCACGCTTGCGCGCCCACCGGGACGCGAGACTTACCGCTTGAGGAACCTGAAGGAGTGGCTGACGTGGCTGCCGTGTGCGACGTCTGTGGCAAGGGGCCGGGCTTCGGCCATTCGGTTTCGCACTCCCAGCGGAAGACGAACCGCCGCTGGAACCCGAACATCCAGTCCGTGCGCGCGAAGGTTTCGGCCTCGCAGCGCCAGCGCATCAACGTGTGCACCTCCTGCCTGAAGGCGGGCAAGGTCGTGCGCGGCTGATACCCCGCCACAGTTCGTGATCTACGAGAAGAGCCCGGCTCCGGCCGGGCTCTTCTCGCGTTCCAGGGTCCTGTGCAACGCGCAGATCGCGATTCCCCCGCACACCGCGCGCCGCCACCGGCGCGAAGCGTGCGGGGGACGACGGATTACGGCAGCTTCCAGTCGATCGGCTCTGCGCCCTGCTTCTCCAGAAGCTCGTTGGCGCGGCTGAACGGCTTCGAGCCGAAGAACCCGGAGTGCGCGGACAGCGGTGACGGGTGCGCGGACTCGATGGCGGGCAGTGGTTCGAGCAGCGGGCGCAGGTTGCGCGCGTTGCGGCCCCACAGGATCGAGACCAGCGGCGCCTCACGGGCGGCGAGCGCCTTGATCGCCTGCTCGGTGACGGCCTCCCAGCCCTTGCCCTGGTGGGAGTTCGCCTTGCCGGGCTGGACGGTGAGGGCCCTGTTGAGCAGCAGCACACCCCGCTCCGCCCACGGGGTGAGGTCGCCGTTGGACGGGATCGGGTGTCCCAGGTCCTCCGCGTACTCCTTGTAGATGTTGATGAGCGACTTGGGGATCGGCCGCACGTCGGGTGCCACGGAGAACGACAGGCCGACCGCGTGGCCGGGTGTCGGGTACGGGTCTTGGCCGACGATGAGCACCTTCACCTGGTGGAACGGCTGCTGGAACGCGCGCAGCACGTTCTCGCCCGCGGGCAGGTAGGTGCGGCCGGCGGCGACCTCCGCGCGCAGGAACTCACCCATGGCGGCGATCTGGTCAGCGACGGGGGCGAGAGCTTCAGCCCAACCGGCTTCGACAACTTCGTTGAGGGGACGAGCCACGACTGTGAACCCTATCCCACTCAATCCAGGCGCCGGAGGTTCTCCCGGTACACCGCGATGTTCTGCACGTATTTGTCGACGATGAATGCCCACGCCTGTTCGGGCACCACATAACCGGCCCGTTCTCGTGCGGGAACTCCGAGCACCATCGTGCGTTCGCGGACGTGGCCGTCGAACGAGACCACGGCACCGGCGCCGACGATCGCGCCCTTTTCCACGATGGAACCGTTGAGCACCACCGATCCCGACGCGATCAGGCAGTCGTCGGCGACGGTCGCGCCCTCGATGTGGACGTTGTGCCCGATGACGCACCCCGAGCCGATGTGCACGGGGTGCACCTCGGTGCAATGGATCACCGTGCCGTCCTGGACCGAAGTGCGTTCGTCGATCACGATTCGGCCGTAATCGCCGCGAAGAACGGCCTGGGGCCACACCGACGAATGCGCGCCGATCCGGACGTCACCGATCACCGTGGCATCGGGGTGCACGTACGCGTCCGGGTGGATCTGCGGCGTGTAGTCCCCGAGCGCGTAGATGGCCATGGAGGCGAACCTACAACGGCTTGCCGTAGCAGCGGCTGTCCGGGTGGTCGCGGTAGACGCCGAAGTTCGCGATGCGCTCGTAGCCGGTGGCCAGGTACAGGCCGATGGCCTCGGGCTGGCGGGTACCGGTTTCCAGCACCATCTGCTTGTGGCCGGCCTTGCGCGCGGTGTCCTCCAGGTTCGTGAGGACGAGGCGGGAGAGGCCACGGCCGCGCAGCGCCTCGGCGACGTACATGCGCTTGATCTCGGCGGCGCCGTCGAGCTCCTGGTGCACGCGCCAGCCGCCGCACGCCACGGGCGTGCCGTCGAGGTAGCCGACCACGAAGTAGCCGAGCGGAGCGGCGAACTGGGCCGGGTCGACCGGCGTCACGTCCTCCTCGCCGTAGCGCTCGACGAAGACCTGCTGGAGGTCCTCGATCAGCTTGACCGAGTCTGGATGGTCATACGTGCGCGTGCATAGTTCCACGACCTGCAGTCTACGCGCGCCAGTGCTCCCAGCCAGGGGGTTTCTCGTACGCCCTGCCGTCGACCGTGACACCGCTGCCCGCGCGGACCGTGCCGATCGTGGTCCAGCCCTCCGGCACGGACTTGGGACCGGGGAAGGTCGCGGCCAGCGCGTGGTCCTCCCCGCCGGTCAGCGCCCAGTGCCGCGCGTCGCCGCCGAGCGCGGACGCCACGTCCAGCAGGCGCGGGTGCAGCGGCAGCAGCTCGGTGCGGATGTCGATCGCCACGCCCGACGAGTCGGCGATGTGGCCGAGGTCCTGCAGCAGGCCGTCGGAGACGTCGATCATCGCTGTCGCGCCGGCCTCCGCGGCCCTGGGACCCTCCTCGTAGGGCGGTTCCGGGGTGCGCTGGGCGTTGACGATGCCGACCGGGGAGCGGAAACCGCGCCCCAGCACGGCCAGTCCCGCTGCCGCCCAGCCGAGCCGTCCGGTGACCGCCACGACGTCCCCGACGAGCGCTCCCGACCTCGTGACCGGCTCAAGCCCGTTCATGTCACCCATGGCCGTGATGGAGATCACCAGCGTGGCGGAGCTGACCATGTCGCCGCCGACGACGCCCGCGCCGGCCTTGGCCGCCTCCTCCCACAGGCCCGCCATGATCCCGGTGATCGTCGCCGCGGGGGTGTCCGGCGGGCACGCCACGCCGACGAGCAGACCGGACGGCAACGCCCCCATCGCGACGACGTCCGCGAGGTTCACCGCGGCTGCTTTTCGGCCCACCTGCTCAGGACTGGACCAGTCGAGTCTGAAGTGGACACCCTCGACCAGCACGTCCATCGACGCGACGACACGCCCGTCCGGCACGGCCACCACGGCCGCGTCGTCACCGGGACCGAGGACGGTCGTCTCAGGCTGCGCCCGACCGGTCGTCACCCGGTGGATGAGATCGAACTCACCCACGTCGGCGACCGTCTCCGCGTCGTGCGGCGGCTCCGGACGCAAAGTTGCCTCCCAATCTGAGCATTCGGAACCCCAACTGGGGTACGTTGCGTGACACGTTCCTACCTCGACCCAACCTGTCGCGACGAAGGGGCACGCCGTGGTGCATGCATACATCCTCATCCAGACCGAGGTCGGCAAGGCCGCTGCAGTCGCCTCCGAGATCTCCGGCATCACCGGCGTCGCCACCGCCGAGGACGTCACCGGTCCGTACGACGTCATCGTCCGCGCCGAGGCCGACACCGTCGACCAGCTCGGCCAGCTCGTGGTGGCGCGCATCCAGAACGTCGAGGGGATCACCAGGACGCTCACCTGCCCGGTGGTCCACCTCTAGCCAGCCCGTGTTGTCATAGCCGGGTGACTCAGCAGGAATCCACGTCGGCGCTGTCCCGGCCGCTCGGCGTGGCGGTCGGGCTCGCCGTGCTCCTCGCCATCGGTGTCGCCGGGCTCGGCCTCGTGCTGGGCACGGGGAACCAGGTCGAGGACGTCCCCGGCCGGTCGGGCCCGCTCGCGCTGGTCTCGATCGACGCGCCGGACGCCGGTTCACCGCAGTGCACCTCGCTGGTCGAGAAGCTGCCGGTGGGCCTGCCGTCCGGCAAGGACATGCTGCCGCGCCGGGAGATCGCCACGCCCGCACCCGCCGGCGCCGTCGCGTGGGGTGACGCCCGGCACGACCCGGTGGTGCTGCGCTGCGGCCTGCCGCGGCCGGCCGAGCTGACCCCGTCGGCCCAGCTGCGGGTGATCTCCGACGTGCAGTGGCTGCAACTGCCCGGCTCGGGCACCTCGACGTGGGTGGTCGTCGACCGCGGCGTGCACGTGGCGCTGACGGTGCCCGACGACGCGGGCACCGGACCGTTGCAGGACATCTCCACGACGGTGCGCGACCTGCTGCCGAAGCAGCCGGTCAGGACCTCGCCCTAGCGCAGGCCGGACCCGCGCGCGACCGCCGTCTCCACGAGCGTGGTCAACAGCGTGGCGAAGTCCACACCGGTCGCCGCCCACGCCTTGGGGTACATGGAGATCGGCGTGAAGCCGGGCATGGTGTTCAGCTCGTTGATGATCAGCTGGTCGTCCTCGGTGAGGAAGAAGTCCACCCTGGACAGGCCCTGGCAGTCGAGCGCCTTGAACGCGGTGACGGCCATCTCGCGCAGCCGCGCGGTGATGTCGTCGTCGAGCTTCGCCGGGATGTCGGACTCGTAGGAGTCGTCGACGTACTTGGCGTTGAAGTCGTACCACTCGACGCCCTCGCCCACCGGCCGCAGCTCGGCGGGCAGCGACGCCTCGACCCGGCCGTCGGGGAACTCGAGCACCGCGCACTCGATCTCCCGCGCGTTCGGCACGGCCGACTCGACGATGACCTTCGGGTCGTGCTGACGGGCCTCGAAGACGGCGGCGTCGAGGTCGGCCCAGTCGCTGATCTTCGTGATGCCCACCGACGAGCCGGCGCGCGACGGCTTCACGAACACCGGCAGTCCCAGCAGCTCGCGCTCGTCGAGGGTGAGCGTGGTGGCGGCGCGGTCGAGCGCGACGAACGTGCCGACCGGCAGCCCCTCGGCCTGCAGCAGCTTCTTCGCGAAGACCTTGTCCATGGCGGCGGCGCTGGCGAACACGCCCGGCCCCACGTACGGCAGGCCGCCCAGCTCCAGCAGGCCCTGGATCGTGCCGTCCTCGCCCCACGCGCCGTGCAGCAGCGGGAACACGACGTCGACGCCTTCGAGCGCCTGCCCCGGCTCGACCGCGACGACGGTCCGGTTGCGCAGCGTCGGGAGGTTGCCGGCGCCCGCCTCCAGCGCGCTCGGGTCCGTGCCGAGCGCCCACTGCCCCTGCGGCGTGATGCCGATCGGCACCACCTCGAAGCGGTCGGGGTCCAGGTGCGGCAGCACGCTCTTGGCGGACTGGCAGGAGACCTCGTGCTCGGAGCTGCGGCCGCCGAACACCACGGCCACCCTCGTCTTGCGCTGCGTCATGCGGGCGACCCTACCCGTTTGGGCGATTGCCCCTGATGACACGTTGGTGGCCGTCAGCGTGGCGTCCGTGCTGGAGATCAGACCGCTCGACCTCGACGATCTGGACGGTTGCGTCGCACTGCGGATCGCGGCCCAGACCGTGGACGACCCCGCTGGGCCGGTGCCGGACGGGGAGCGGATCGCGCGCGGGCTGCAGAACCCGCGCGTGGAGCACGGCGAGGTCGTCCACCGCATCGCCGTCCGGGACGGGGTGGTGGTGGCCGCGGCGTCGGTGGCGTTGCCGCCGGACGAGAACGCCAAGATCGCCGCCGGTGGGATCGAGGTGCACCCCCGTCACCGCGGGCAGGGCGTCGGCACCGAGGTGCTGGAGGCGTTGCTGGCCGAGCTGTGCGCCAGGGACAGGGAGACGTTCGAGAACCTGTGGGTGCCCAGGGGCAGCGCGGGCGAGAAGTGGGCGGTCGCACGCGGGTTCACGGTGGGTGCGCACCGGCTGTGGCAGGAGCTGAGGATCGCGGACGTCGACCCCGCGCTGTGGGACGTGCCGGTGCCGGACGGGTACCGCGTGCAGCAGTGGACCAACGCGACGCCGGAGCACCTGCTGGCGTCGGTCGCCACGACCAGGCAGTCGATCGCGGACGCCCCGGCGGAGGGCATCGTGCTCGTCGCTCCCGCCTGGACGCCCGAGCAGGTGCGCGCCAAGGAGGCGCTGTCGAGGGCGGCGGGTGTCGAGCAGCGCATCGTCGTCGCCGTGCACGGTGACGAGGTCGTCGCGCTGACCGAGATGTCGCTCTACCCGTCGAACCTGACCTCGGTGTACCAGGAGGACACGGTGGTGGTGCCCGCGCACCGCGGCCGCGGGCTCGGCCGGGTGGTCAAGGCGCACATGCTGCGGTGGCTGCTCGCGGACCGGCCGGGACTGGAGCTCGTCGAGACGCAGACCAACGCGGACAACGTCCACATGATCCGGGTGAACCACCGGCTCGGGTTCGTCGACGCCCGGGAGGTCGTGACGGTCAGCCGGCCCTGCTGAGCAGTTCGGTGAGCACCGGCAGGGCGCTGATCAGCTGTTCCCGCGAGCAGGCGCTGTACCCGATGGCCAGCCCGTGCCACCGGGCGCGGTTCACGAAGTGGCGGGCCAGGCCGTCCACGCGCAGGCCGCGTTCCAGTGCCCGCTTCATCACCTCGCGCTCCGCGTCCGCGTTCGGCAGCAGGACCACGACGTGCGCGCCCGCGTCGTCGCCGAGGACCGCGATCCCCGCGCCGGCGAAGGTGTCGACGATCAGGGCGCGGCGTTCGGCGAGCTCGCGGCGGAGCTTGCGGAGGTGGCGGCCGAGGTCGCCGGTGCGGGCGAGCTCGACCACCACGCGCTGGCCCGCGGCGGCGGGGCTGGTGCCGGTGAGGTCGCGGTGTTCGAGGACCGCGGTGGCGATGTGCTCGGGGGCGACCATCCAGCCGGCGCCCAGGGTCGGGGTGAGGATCTTGCTGGTGGTGCCGAGGTGGACGACGACGTCCGGGGCCAGCGCCGCGAGTGACGGGAGCGGCGCCACGTCGTAGCGGAGCTCGCCGTCGTAGTCGTCTTCGATGACCAGCCATCCGTCCCGGCGCGCGCGCTCGACCAGTGCCACGCGGCGGCCGGCGGACATGCGGCCGCCGAGCGGGTACTGGTGGGCGGGCGAGCAGTAGACGGCGCGGACGCCCGCGGGCACGGCGCCGGGCAGCAGGCCCTCGGCGTCGACCGCGGCCGGGACGACCTTCAGGCCCGCCGCGCGGAACACGCCGACCGCGCGCTGGTAGCCGGGTTCCTCCACGGCCACGGCGTCGCCCCGGTGCAGCACCGCCACCGCGATCTCGGTGAGCACGGCCGTGGTGCCGCCGGTGGCGAGCACGGGTTCGGCGTTCACGGCCAGGCCGCGGTGGCGCAGCAGGTGCTCGGCGATGGCCTCGCGGTACTCGGGCAGGCCCGCGCGTTCCGGGCGGGACAGCGGGGGTGCGTCCGCGGCGGCCCGCCAGGCGCGGCGCCAGGCCGCGCGGTCGAGGCCACCGGCCCAGGGGGCGCCGGTGCCGAGGTCGACGAAGTCGGTGATGGCGGGCACGACGGCCTTGCGCGAACGTTTGCGCATGGGGCCGGGCGGCGTCGTCGTCACGTAGGTGCCGGAACCGTGCCGGCCGGCGATCCAGCCCTCGGCGTGCAGCTGGTCGTAGGCGGCGGCGGTCACCGTGCGGGACACTCCGAGGCGTTCGGCGAGCGCGCGTGTGGACGGCAAGCGGTCGCCCGCGCGCAACCGGCCTTCGGACGCCGCGGCGCGCAGGGCGTCGGCCAGCTGCACGGCGAGCGGCTCCGGCGACTCGCGGTCGAGGGCGACGGGCAGTGCGGTCTCCACCAAAGTGGCCTTCTCAGATCGATTGAAAATGGCGCTTCAATGATGCCACTTGGACCGTCAGAGTGGTGCGCATGACCACTGACGTGCAGCTCTCCCCCACCCCGCGCAGCACCGTCGTCCGCGGCAAGAAGAGAGCGGTCGAAGACCGCCGGGTGCTCTACGACATCCTCGACGCCGGACTGGTGTGCCACCTCGCCGTGGAGGTCGACGGCGCCCCGTTCCTCATCCCCACCGCGTACGGGCGGGACGGCAACCGGATCTTCCTGCACGGCTCGACGGGCTCACGGTCCATCAGGAGCATGCTGGAGGGCAAGCCGGTGTGCGTGTCGGTCACGCTCGTCGACGGCGTCGTCTACTCGCGCTCGGTGTTCCACCACTCGATGAACTACCGGTCGGCGATCATCCACGGCACCGCGCGGGTCGCCGAGGACCCCGAGCACGCGCTCAAGGTCATCGTCGAGCACGTCACCCCTGGCAGCTGGGACTACGCGCGCCGGCCCAACCGGAAGGAGCTGGCCGCGACGGTCGCGCTGGAACTCGACCTGACCGAGGCCAGCGTGAAGGTGCGCGACGGCGGACCCGGCGAGGACCCGGAGGACCTGGCGGCGAACCTGGTGTGGGGCGGGCACATGCCGCTCGTCACGACGTGGGGCGCGCCGGTGCCGCACGAGACGGACAAGCCCGTCCCGCCGCACGTCAGCGCACGGGGCCGTTGACCGGGTCGTAGCGGTACGGGGTCATGGCGCGCGAACCGTGCCGGTACACGTGGACCGACACGGCCGGGTCGACGCCGTCGTTGCGCACGTGGTGCACGTAGCCGGGGCCCCACACGCGCGACTGACCGGTGTGCAGCGTGTGCACGACCTGGATCTTCGTCGTCACGACCTCGGTGAGCACGCCGCTGACCACGGTGAACGCACCGGTGGTCACGGCGTGGTCGTGCAGGGAGGCCGTCTGACCGGGGAGCCAGCTCATGAGCCAGATCTCCTGGTCGGCGGTCTTCTCCACCAGCGTCGAGAAGCGCTCCTCCGGGTCGTAGCGCAGCAGGTGGGCCCACCGGGAGCGGTCGGCGGCGACCGCCAGCGCCACCCGGACGGGGTGCAGCAGCGCGGAGCTCTCGGGGAGCACGACGGTGTTCTCGGGAACGGCGAACATGGGAAGAACTGTCCTAACCATGGCGAATGCGCGAAAAGAGGACGCGGGACTATCGCCAGGTACAACACAGAACGCGGGAGGACATGTGGGAGAGGGTCCCGGAGCCGGGACCCTCCGTCAATCCAGTCCCAGCGCGTGGGACACGTCCGCGACCAGGTCCCGCGTGTCCTCACAGCCGGCCGAGAAACGCACGAGACCTGGGGAAACGGGGTCGCCGAACTGGGCGCGCCGGTCGGCCGTGGAGTGCAGGCCGCCGAACGACGTCGCCGCCGACACCACCCGAAGGCGTGACAGGAACTCGTCCACCGCCTCCGCCGACTCCAGCTCGAACGTGAGCACGCCGTTGAACCGCCGCATCTGCCGCGCCGCCACCGGGTGCGCGGGGTCCTCCGGCGCACCCGGCCACCGCAGTCCCCTCACACGGCCCTTCAGCAGTTCGTGGAGCGCCGCCGCGTTCTCCGCCTGCCGCGCGAGCCGCAGGTCGAGCGTCGCCAGGCCGCGCAGCGCGAGCCACGTCTCGAACGGTCCGGGGATGGCACCGTTCGACGTCCGCGCGGTCCGCACCCTCTCGGCCAGCTCGGCGGAGGCGAGCGTCACGTGTCCGAAGAGGACGTCGCTGTGCCCGGACACCGCCTTGGAGTCCGACGCCACCACGACGTCCGCGCCCAGCTCCAGCGGCCGCTGCCCCAGCGGGGTCGCCGTCGTGTTGTCCACGGCCAGCAGCGCGCCCGCCGCGTGCGCCGCGGCGGCCAGCTCCGCGATGTCGCACACGTCGAGACCGGGGTTCGACGGCGTCTCCAGCAGCACGAGCGTGACGCCCTCGAACGACGGGTACGGCCCGGCCGTGGGCACCTCGACGACGTTGACGTCCATTTCGGACACCACGCGCCTGGTGAGGAAGTAGCCGTCCGACGGCACCGCCAGCGTGTCCCCCGCGGACAGCACCGTGCGCAGCAACGTCATGATCGCGGCCATGCCGGACGGGAAGATGACGCACTCCCCGCCCTCCAGCGACCCGAGCGCGTTCTCCAGCGCCCGCCAGGTCGGGTTGCTGACGCGACCGTAGAAGTCGTCGCCACCGAGGTGGTACGCCGACGCGAACACCGGCTGCGCGCCGAACGGTTCGCCGGGGGAACCCTGCACCGCGTGCACGACGCGCGTGCCGTCACCGAAGGTCTCGTTCACTGGCGCTCGTGCTTCCTGTCTCGTCCCAGCAGTGCGGCACCGAGGTCACGCGCGCTCAGCCCGTCGTGGCACACCATGTGCACGCCTTCGGTGATCGGCATGTCGACGCCGTTGGCGCGGGCCAGCTCGCGGATCGACGAGCACGACTTCACGCCCTCGGCGACCTGGCCGTGCGCGGCCTCCTGGGCCTGCTCCAGCGTCTCGCCCTTGCCCAGCCGCTCGCCGAAGGTCCGGTTGCGCGACAACGGCGACGCGCAGGTCGCCACCAGGTCGCCCAGCCCGGCCAGCCCGGCGAAGGTCAGCGGGTCCGCGCCCAGCGCCGCACCGAGCCGCGCGGTCTCGGCGAGCCCGCGGGTGATGATCGACGCCATCGTGTTGTCGCCGTAGCCCAGGCCCGCCGCCATGCCGCACGCCAGCGCGATGACGTTCTTGCACGCCCCGCCGAGCTCGCAGCCGATCACGTCGGTGTTGGTGTACGGGCGGAAGTACGAGTTCGAGCACGCGTGCTGCAGGTCGACCGCGCGGTCGTGGTCGGTGCACGCGATGACGGTCGCGGTCGGCTGCCCGACGGCGATCTCCTTGGCCAGGTTCGGTCCGGACACGACGGCGACCTGCGCGGGGTCGGCACCGGCGACCTCGCTGATCACCTCGCTCATCCGCTTGAGCGTGCCCAGCTCCACGCCCTTGGACAGCGACACGAGCGTCGCGTCCGGCGGCAGCAGCTCCTTCCACGCCGACAGGTTCACCCGCAGCGTCTGCGACGGCGTGGCCAGCACCACCGCGTCGGCACCGTCGAGCGCCTTGGCCGGGTCCGCGGTCGCCGCCAGGTTCGCGGGCAGCGAGATGCCCGGCAGGTACCCGGAGTTCACGCGGGTCTCGGTGATCTCGTCGGCCACCTGCTGCCGGCGCGCCCACAGCACGACCTCGGGACCGGAGTCGGCGACGACCTTCGCGAAGGTCGTGCCCCACGAACCGGCGCCGAGCACCGCGACACGTTCGATTGCCATGTCAGGCCTTCCTCGGTCCGTAGAAGCCCGCCGGCGCCTGCTCCTGGCGGATCTCGGCGAGGCGGTCCTTGACGCTGCCCATCAGCAGGTCGGTGACCTCCCGCAGCAACGGCAGCGTCTCCTCCTTGCCGCGGTAGGCGGACAGGTCGACCGGCTCACCGACGAGGTGGGTGATCGTCTTGCGCGGGAACGGCCGGAACTTGCGCTGGTAGTGGTTGTAGAGGTCGAGGGTGCCCCAGCGGGCGACCGGGATGACCGGGCCGTCGTGCTGCAGCGCCAGCCGCGCCACGCCGGTGCGCGAGTTCGCGGGCCAGCCGTCGGGGTCCCTGGTGATCGTGCCCTCCGGGTAGATCACCACCACCTGGCCGTTCTCCAGCGCCTCGTGCGCCGCCCGCAGGCTCTGCTGGGCGTCGGAGGTGCCGCGGTAGACCGGGATCTGCTTCGCGCCCTTGAGGATCGAGCCCATGACCGGCACGTTCCACAGGCTGTGCTTGGCGAGGAAGTGCGGCACCCGGTAGCTGCGGTGCACGAACACGGCGTCGTAGCACGGGTCGAGGTGCGAGATGTGGTTCATCACGAGCAGGGCCGCACCTTGGCGCGGGATGCGGTCCTTGTGCAGGATCCGGTGCCTGCCCAGCACGAACGACATCGGGTAGACGATCGCCGCGGCGACACCGACCCAGAAGCCGCCCTTCTCCCGTTTGGCCACGTGGCCTCTCCTCACCTGCGTAGATCTGCGCCCATGCGCACATTAGTCGCCAGATCGTGGACTATGACGAGGTGCGGGATGAAGTCGACCTCGTGGTTCCGGTCAAGACGCTGGACAGGGCCAAGACCAGGCTGAGCAGTGCCACCGGCGGCGATCCGGTGTCGCACGCGGCGCTGGCGCTGGCGCTCGCCCTCGACACCGTGAGCGCCGCTCTGGCCACCCCCGGTGTCCGGCGCGTGGTCACCGTCACATCCGACCCGGCGGTGGCCGCGGAGATGGCCGCGCTCGGCGTCGCGGCGCTGCCGGAGCCGCCCGAGCCCGGTCTCAACGAGGCGCTGCTGCACGGCGCCCGGTCGCTGCGGTCGCACCGGATCGGGGCGCTGCAGGCCGACCTGCCCGCGTTGCGGTCCGGCGAGCTGCAAGCGGCGCTGGTCGCCGCCGACGGCAGGCGCGCGTTCGTCCCCGACCGCCAGGGCACCGGCACGACGCTGCTGCTCGCCGCACCCGGTGGTGAGCTCGACCCGCGCTTCGGCGCCGGCTCCGCCGGGCTGCACGAGCGGTCCGGCGCGGTCGCGCTGGCCGGACCGTGGCCGTCGCTGCGCTGCGACGTGGACACGGAGGAGGACCTGCGGCTGGCGCGGACCCTCGGGCTGGGCCGGCACACCGCGAACGCCTTGCCCGCCTGGACAACCTGAGCGGCTCACACGCGTCCTCGGAGGTGATCCACGACCTTGGGGACCAATGCGAACTCTGATCGGACTGGCGGTGCTCACCGCCGTCGCCGGCTGCGCCACGGCACTGCACCTGGACCGGCCGGACGGGTACACCGCACCGAGCAAGCTGCTGTCGTGCCGCGCGGAGCTGCCCGCGGACTGGAAGGACCAGCTGTCCCGCAACGGGACCGAGGTGGGTTCGCACGAACACGTGAGCGTCGTCGCCGCCGACGGCACCGCGGGCACGACGCTGGTGAAGACCAAGCGCAACCGCACCACCGAGCTCGTGCTGCGCGACCGGAGCAAGCGCCAGCAGGTCATGGCGGCGCAGGACGACGCGCAGATCTCGGACGTCGAGTTCGACGGCCGCTGGGTCACGTTCGCGACCGCGCCCGGCCAGGAGAGCCGCGACCTCACGATCTACGCCTGGGACTCCCAGAGGGACGGCGCACCCGTCGAGCTCGCGGGCCGCAGCGCTCCCGTGCTGCACAACGGCAAGGCCGCGTGGTCGGACGCCGGCGAGGTCCACCTGCACGACCTCGCGAAGAAGAAGGACACCGTCGTCGGCAAGGGCACGTCGCCGGCGTTCTTCGGCGACATGCTCGTCTGGACGCAGGACGGGAGGTTCCGCGCGGTGCGGACCGACCGCGGCGAGGCGGTGGTCCCGGAGCCGCTGGCGACGGCGGCACCCCGCGGTGACGTGGCCTCGGACGGCCGGACCCTCGCGTGGGCGCAGGAGGACGAGCTGTTCGCCTGGCGGGCGGACTGGCCGCGGCCGCGCAGGATCGCCGAGATCGAGGCGGTGCCGAAGACGGAGGGCATCGTGCTCCCGCGCGTCAGCGGCGACTTCGTGTCGTGGCGCTCGGAGTCCTCGTACGTCACGGACGTCCGCAGCGGCACCACCGTGCACACGACCGAGGACGACTACTGGCTGGAGGTCCACGGCGGCGCGCTCACCCGGCGCGGCCGCGACGTGGCGGCCGCCGCTCCCCTGTCGGCGCTGTCCGCACTGCCCGCCTGCTGACACCGTGACGAACGCCACGAATCAGTTACTCCGAGCAACGCAACGGGAACCCTCAGCACCTTTACATCCGTATCCCCCGAAGTAACCCCCCTGGCGACGTGCCCCCGACGTCGTGTTCCCCGACGCGTTCCCGAGGTGTTCTGAGTTGTCTTCGTTGACGCACGCCGACTACCTGGCGTTGCGCCGCTTTCCCGCTCTCGACGGCCTGCGCGCCATCGCCGCCGTGCTCGTCGTGTTCTTCCACTACGGCGGCCCCGACTGGTTGCAGGGCTGGGCCGGTGTCCAGATGTTCTTCGTCCTCAGCGGTTTCCTCATCACCACGCTGATGCTGCGCGAGGAACGCAGGACCGGCCGGATCTCGCTCAAGGAGTTCTACCTGCGCCGGGCCTTCCGGATCATGCCGGTGTACCTGGTGGTGCTGGCGGTCGCCGCGGTCAGCTCGGCGCTCTACGGCACGTTCACGAGCAACGGGATCGGCCCGTCGCTCAAGTACTTCCTCACGTTCACCAACGAGTTCGCCGACAACAGCCCGTACGGCCAGTCGTGGTCGTTGGGCATCGAGCAGAAGTTCTACCTGGTCTGGCCGTTGGTGGCGATCGCGCTGGGCACCGTCGTGCTGCGCCGCCGCGCCGGTGCCGCGCTGCTGGGCATGCTGCTCGCGCTCGTCGCGGTCAACTTCACGGTGGGCCACGGCAACCCCGGCTGGCCGCTGCACTACTTCTCGATCCTCACCGGCGTGCTGCTGGCCGTCGCGCTGCACAGCCCGCTCGGCTTCGCGGTGCTGCGGCCGCTGACGAACCGCGCGGCGCAGCTCGTCGTCCCGATCGGATTCGCCGGCGTGCACCTGGCCGTGAAGCCGATGGCCGCGTTCCTCGACGGGCTGGCGGGCATCCCCGGTCACGTCCTGGTCATCCCCGTCTACGCGGTGGCGACCGCGGTCCTGCTCGCCGCGCTGGTCTCGCCGGGACCGGTCACGACCCTGCTGTCCACCCGGCCCATGCAGTTCGTGGGTGAGCGGTCGTACTCGCTCTACCTCGTGCAGACGGTCGCGGCGACGGTCATCTGGTTCTTCTGGCCCGAGCTGTCCGGCACCGGGCAGGCCGTGGCGGTCACCGCGCTGGGGCTGGCGCTGGCGAGCGTCCTGTACCGCGCGGTCGAGATCCCGATGATCAACCTCGGCCGCCGGGTGATCGCCCGCCGGCGCGTCCAGGAGGCGGACGTGCCTCAGCAGGGCGCTCCGCAGGCCCCCGCTCCGCAGTCGCCGGAGTCGGCGCGGTTGGCGACCATCGGGCAGGCTCAGCCGTAGAACGGGTTCGGGGCGAGCGGCACGGGTTCCCGGTCGCTCTCCCCGGCCGATCCGGCTCGTGCCCCGCAGGGCGGCGAACCCGGCGGGTGCTCGCGGGCCGGTCTTGGCGTCCGACCTGCCCAACCCCGCCGTCCACAGGAACGAGCACCCGTTGATGCACGCGGACGTGCCGGTGGGCAGCACCCCGAGTCCGGCCGGGTCCACAGCAGACACGATGTTGTGCCTTCGACGCCCCAAGTTCCCCCCTGGCTCTGCCGGCATCTGCAAGTACCACCAACTCAACATCAACAGGCGTTCCGGCTGGTCCGGTTCGGTGACGTCGGACGTCGCGAGGCCGGTCTCCACGCCGGCCCGGCGGCGCACCGGTTCGGCCGGTCGGGTCCGGACGTCTATCGTTCTGCTCCGTGCAGGCGACGGTGTCCACGTTTGACGGTGATGGTTCCGCGGTGGTGCTGCGGGACGACGGCGTTCTGCTCGACGTGAGCGCGGAAGCGGTCGCGGCGGGTGGCTGGCGGATGCTGCGCCCTGGTCAGCGGGTGACGCTCGAACGCGATGCCGGCGGCGTCGTGACGGCCGTCCGGCCGCCTGTTCTGTGACGAGGAGTTCACCGGTCGGACGTTCTCGGCGGGGGCGCTCACGCCGATAGTGCGGAACAATGCGGGGCGTGAGCACGGAGAACACTGACGGCAAGCCGACACCTCCCCGGCGTCGAGCCACGCGGAGCAAGGCGGCGGAGACCCCGCCCGAGGCGACCACGCGCAAGCAGCCGCGCGCGGCCACGAGGCGGGCGTCCAACCCACCGCGGCGCAAGACCCAGCCCGCGCAGCCGGTGGCGACGCCGGTGCGGGGTGTTCCCTCCGCACCGCCCGCCGTGACGTCGAGCGCGCTGCCGACCGACCTGCCCGACGACCGCTACCTCAACCGGGAACTGTCCTGGTTGGACTTCAACTCGCGGGTGCTCGCGCTGGCGGAGGACTCCTCGCAGCCGCTGCTGGAGCGGGCGAAGTTCCTCGCCATCTTCGCCTCGAACCTCGACGAGTTCTACATGGTCAGGGTCGCCGGGCTGAAGCGGCGGGCGGAGACCGGTCTCACGGTGCGCAGCGCGGACGGGCTCACGCCGCTCGAGCAGCTGGTGGCCATCTCAAAGCGCTCGCAGGAACTGGTGGAGCAGCACGCCCGCGCGTTCCTCGACCACATCAGGCCCGGTCTGGAGGAGCACCGGATCAGCATCGTGACGTGGGGCGACCTCACGGACTACGACCGGCTGCGGCTCTCGAACTACTTCAGCGAACAGGTCTTCCCGGTGCTCACGCCGCTGGCCGTCGACCCCGCTCACCCGTTCCCGTACATCTCGGGGCTGTCGCTGAACCTCGCCGTGACCGTGCGCGACCCGCAGGGCGGCGGCGAGCGCTTCGCCCGCGTGAAGGTGCCGGACAACGTGCCGCGCCTGGTGCGGGTCGAGTCGGACCGGTCCTCGTCGTCGGCGACGTTCCTGCCGCTGGAGGAGCTGATCGCCGCGCACCTGGGCGAGCTGTTCGCCGGCATGCAGGTCATCGAGTGCCACGCCTTCCGGGTGACCCGCAACGCGGACCTGGAGGTCGAGGAGGACCGCGACGAGGACCTGTTGCAGGCGCTGGAACGCGAGCTCGCGCGGCGCCGCTTCGGCCCGCCGGTGCGCCTCGAGGTGGCCGACGACATGACCGAGCACATGCTCGAACTGCTGCTGCGGGAGATGGAGGTCGACCCGCACGACGTCGTGACCGTGCCGGGGCTGCTCGACCTGTCGTGCCTGTGGCAGCTCTACGGCATCGACCGCAAGACGTTGAAGGACCCGGCGTTCGTGCCGGCGACGCACCCGGCGTTCGGTGAGCGGGAGACGCCGAAGAGCGTGTTCGCGACGCTGCGCGAGGGCGACGTCCTCGTGCACCACCCGTACGACTCGTTCTCCACGTCCGTGCAGCGCTTCATCGAGCAGGCGGCGGCCGACCCGTACGTGCTCGCCATCAAGCAGACGCTGTACCGCACCTCCGGCGACTCGCCCATCGTGGACGCGCTGATCGACGCGGCCGAGGCGGGCAAGCAGGTCGTGGCGCTGGTGGAGATCAAGGCGCGCTTCGACGAGCAGGCGAACATCAAGTGGGCCCGCACGCTGGAGAAGGCGGGCGTGCACGTGGTGTACGGCCTGGTGGGCCTGAAGACGCACTGCAAGACCTCGCTGGTGGTGCGCCAGGAGGGCTCGACGATCCGCCGCTACTGCCACATCGGCACCGGCAACTACAACCCGAAGACGGCGCGGCTGTACGAGGACGTCGGCATCCTCACCGCGGAGCCGACGATCGGCGCGGACCTCACGGACCTGTTCAACGTGCTGACCGGGTACGCGCGCCAGGACGAGTACCGCTCGCTGCTGGTCGCGCCCTACGGCGTGCGCAAGGGCATCGTGGAGCGCATCAACCTGGAGATCGAGCACGCGCAGGCGGGCCGTCCGTCCGGTGTGCGCATCAAGGTGAACTCGCTCGTGGACGAGCAGGTCATCGACGCCCTGTACCGCGCGTCGCAGGCCGGTGTGCCGGTCGACGTGGTGGTGCGCGGGATCTGCGGCCTCAAACCCGGCATCAAGGGGTTGTCCGAGAACATCAACGTGCGGTCGATCCTCGGCCGGTTCCTGGAGCACTCGCGCATCTTCCAGTTCGTCGGCTGCGACGAGTTCTGGATCGGCAGCGCGGACATGATGCACCGGAATCTCGACCGGCGCGTCGAGGTCGCCGTTCGCGTGACCGATCCGCGGCTCACGAACCAGCTTTCGAACATCTTCGTCTCGGCATTGGACCCGCACACCCGCTGCTGGGTGCTGCGCGCCGACGGAGAATGGGAACCATCGCCCTCGGACGGCACGTCCGTGCGCGACCACCAAATGGAACTGCTGCACGAGCACGGAGCCCTTGGGTGATCAGAGCTGCCGGTGCGGTGCTCTGGCGCGACGCCGACGGGGACGTCGAGGTCGCGCTGGTCCACCGCACGCGTTATGACGACTGGTCGTTGCCCAAGGGGAAGCTCGACGACGGGGAGACCATCCCGCAGTGCGCCGTGCGGGAGATCGCCGAGGAGACCGGGTACGCGTGCGTGCTCGGCCGGCACCTGAAGCAGGTCTCCTACGACGTCAAGGGCGTGCCGAAGACGGTCGACTACTACGCGGCCGAGGCCGTGTCGGGGTCCTTCGCGGTCAACGACGAGGTCGACGAGCTGCGCTGGCTGCCGGTCGCCGAGGCCACCGCGCTGCTGACCTACGAACCGGACCGGCTGGTGCTGGCCGAGTTCGCGCGGCTGCCCGCGGACCTGCTGCTGGTGCTGCTGGTGCGGCACGCGAAGGCCGGCAAGCGGTCCGAGTGGGAGGGCGACGACGACCTCAGGCCGCTCTCCGACGCCGGGTGGCGGCAGGCCAAGGCGTTGCGAGCGCTGCTGCCCCTGTGGGCGCCCACGCGCGTGCACACGGCCCCTCGGGTGCGCTGTGCGGACACCGTGCGGGGTGTGGCCGCGGACCTGGACGTGGAGGTGGTCGAGGAGCCGCGGCTGTCCGAGGAGGGCTACTGGCCCGACCCGGAGGCGGGGCTGGTGCGGCTGCTGGAGGTCGCGGCTGACGAAGGCAGGGCCGTGGTGTCGTCGCAGGGCGGGGTGATCCCGTCCCTGGTGCAGACGCTGGCCGAGCTCGGGGGTCTGCGGCTGCCGGAGGTCCCGTGCAAGAAGGGCAGCACCTGGGTGCTCGCCTTCACCCGCCCGTTCGGCTCCTGGTCCACTTCGGACGCGCCTTCGCGCTGGCCAACGCTGGTGTCGGCGCATTACCTGGCCTCGCCGCTGCCCCGTCCCTGAGACCGTTCCGGCCGCGCTCGCACCGCCGCCGTCTTCTCGCCCGACGAAAGTTCGCCTCCGGCAACTGAGTGGGCCGGGAAGGCGGCGGTTTCGCTTGTGCGGGGGTGCGTTCGGAAGGGCCGAGCGTTATTTGTATTGGCGGAATGGAGATTGGCGGCGCCATCCGCGCCGCGAGCTCACGCCTGCGAACTCAGCGCCGGTTCCGGCCCGCACCGGCGAACACGAAGGCCCCGGTGTGCGCACACCGGGGCCTTTCGCATGATGCTGAAGTGACGCAGCCTCCTCTCCGGGAGGCCCGTCTCACTTCTTCTTGGCAGCCGTCTTGCGAGCAGCCGGCTTGGCCGCGGCCGTCGTCTTGGCAGCGGGCTTCGCCGCGGCCGTCGTCTTGGCGGCGGGTGCCTTCTTGGCCGGGGTGGCCTTGGCAGCCGTCGTCTTCGCAGCCGTCGTCTTCGTGGCGGCGGCGGCCTTGGTGGCGGGTGCCTTCGCGGGCGCCTTGGCAGCCGTGGTCTTCGCCGCGGCGGCCGTGGTGGTGGTGCGACGGGTCGCGGGCGCCTTGGTGGCGGCCGCGGCCGTGCGCGTGCGCGTCGTGGTCGCGCGGGTCGTCGCGGCCTTGGTCGCCGGAGCCTTGGTGGCCGCGGGCTTCGCGGTGGCAGCGGCGGCGGCGGGCTTCGCGGCGGCCTTGGCCGCAACGGCCTTCGGCAGCTTCTTCGCACCGCTGATGACGTCCTTGAACGTCGAGCCGGGCCGGAACGCGGGCACGTTGGTCTTCTTGACCTTCACGGTCTCGCCGGTGCGCGGGTTGCGCGCAGTGCGAGCCGCGCGGGCACGCTTCTCGAAGACGCCGAAGCCCGTGATGTTGACCTTCTCGCCCTTGTTGACGCTTCGCACGATCACATCGACGAGACCGTCAACAGCAGCACCGGCAGTCTTCTTGTCTCCGAGGCGCTCGGCGAGCGCCTCGATGAGCTGGGCCTTGTTCACCTTCAGTCCCTCCCAGGACGCTCACGGCCCTAGCTCGGGCCGACTAGAACGCAACGGTAGGCCCAAATCGCGGGAAATACCAATCGCCACGCCAAAATTTTCGTTGTGGCGTGGCTAATTGCGCCCCTTCGAGGGACTCCGGGCGCCGGATTCGCCCCTCTCAAGGGGAGAATCCGGCCCCCTCTCAGACCGCCGGAAGCGGATCCGTTGTGGGCAACCAAGTCTGGCGATTGCCCTCGAAATCGCTGATCTCGGCCTCGTGGCGCAGTGTCAAAGCGATGTCGTCGAGGCCTTCCAGAAGCCGCCAGCGGGTGTAGTCGTCGATCTCGAAGGGCGCCACCAAGTCCTTGGCGCGGACGGTCTTGTCGGTGAGGTCGACGGTGACCGGGGTGCCGGGTTCCGACTCGAGCAGCTTCCACAGCAGCTCGACATCGGACTGGGAGCACTGGGCGGCGACGAGGCCCTGCTTGCCCGCGTTGCCCCGGAAGATGTCGGCGAACCGGGACGAGACGACCACCCGGAAGCCGTAGTCCATCAACGCCCAGACGGCGTGCTCGCGGGAGGAGCCGGTGCCGAAGTCGGGGCCGGCCACGAGCACGCTGCCGGCCCGGAACGGCTCCTGGTTGAGGATGAAGTGCTCGTCACCGCGCCAGGCGGCGAAGAGGCCGTCCTCGAACCCGCTGCGGGTCACGCGCTTGAGGTAGACGGCCGGGATGATCTGGTCGGTGTCCACGTTGGACCTGCGCAGCGGCACACCGACGCCGGTGTGGGTGGTGAAGGCGTCCATGGTCAGTTCTCCAGGTCTGCGGGGGCCGACAGGGTGCCGCGCACGGCCGTCGCAGCCGCCACGAGCGGGGACACGAGGTGCGTGCGGCCGCCCTTGCCCTGCCTGCCCTCGAAGTTGCGGTTGGAGGTCGAGGCGCTGCGCTCGCCGGGGGCGAGCTGATCCGGGTTCATGCCAAGGCACATCGAGCAGCCGGCCTGCCGCCACTCGGCGCCCGCGTCCAGGAACACCTTGTCCAGGCCCTCGTCCTCGGCCTGCCTGCGCACCCGCATCGAACCGGGCACGACGAGCATCCGCACCCCGGAGGCGACGCGCTTGCCCTTGATGACGTCCGCGGCGGCCCGCAGGTCCTCGATGCGCCCGTTCGTGCACGAGCCGAGGAAGACGGTGTCCACCCGGATGTCGCGCAGCGGCATGCCGGGCTCCAGGCCCATGTACGACAGCGCCTTCTCGGCGGCCACGCGCTCGTTCTCGTCGGCGATGGCCTCCGGGTCGGGAACGCTCGCGCCGAGCGGCAGGCCCTGACCGGGGTTGGTCCCCCACGTCACGAACGGCGTGAGCTCGTCGGCGTCGATCGTCACCTCGGCGTCGAAGGTGGCGTCGTCGTCGGTGCGCAGCGTCCGCCAGTACTCGACGGCCTTGTCCCAGTCCGCGCCGGACGGTGCGTGCGGGCGGCCCTCCAGGTAGTCGAAGGTCGTGTCGTCCGGCGCGATCATGCCGGCGCGGGCGCCCGCCTCGATCGACATGTTGCAGACCGTCATGCGCGCTTCCATCGACAGGTCCTCGATGGCGGCGCCGCGGTACTCCAGGACGTAGCCCTGCCCGCCACCGGTACCGATCTTCGCGATGACGGCGAGGATGACGTCCTTCGCCGTGACGCCCGGCTTGAGCGCTCCCTCGACGTTGATCGCCATCGTCTTGAACGGACGAAGGGGCAACGTCTGCGTCGCCATCACGTGCTCGACCTCGGACGTGCCGATGCCGAACGCCAGCGCGCCGAACGCGCCGTGCGTGGACGTGTGGCTGTCACCGCACACGACCGTCATGCCGGGCTGCGTGAGGCCGAGCTGCGGGCCGACCACGTGCACGATGCCCTGCTCCAGGTCGCCCATCGGGTGCAGCCGCACGCCGAACTCCGCGCAGTTGCGGCGAAGCGTCTCGACCTGCAGGCGCGACACGGGGTCCGCGATCGGCTTGTCGATGTCGACGGTCGGGACGTTGTGGTCCTCGGTGGCGATCGTGAGGTCGGGCCTGCGCAGCTTCCTGTCGGCGAGGCGCAGCCCGTCGAACGCCTGGGGGCTGGTTACTTCGTGCAGCAGGTGGAGGTCGATGTAGAGCAGGTCCGGCTCCGCGCCACTGCCGTGGCGCACAACGTGTGCCTCCCACACCTTCTCCGCGAGCGTGCGGCTCATCGCGACATCTCCCACAGTCTGGACGTGCCGACAGATCTGGACTTCTCACTGTCTGGGAAGTTAGTATCGGCTTGTGGGACAGCATAGCGGGATCGGCGTGCTGGACAAGGCAGTGGCCGTGTTGAACGCCGTGGCAAAAGATCCGTGCGGCCTGGCTGAGTTGTGCAATCGCACCGGCCTTCCGCGAGCAACAGCGCACCGCTTGGCCGTGGGCCTGGAGGTGCACCGCCTGCTGCGCCGGGGCTCTGACGGCCGTTGGCGTCCGGGTGCGGCGCTGGCGGAGTTGGCGGGTGGTGCGACGGACCCGCTCCTGGACGCGGCGTCCTCGGTGTTGCCGCGGCTGCGTGACATCACCGGTGAGAGCGTGCAGCTGTACCGCCGTGACGGCATGCAGCGCGTCTGCGTCTCGTCGGCGGAGCCGCCGTCGGGTCTCCGCGACACCGTGCCGATCGGTGCCCGCCTGCCGATGACGGCGGGTTCGGGCGCGAAGGTCCTGGCGGCCTGGTCGGATCCCGGTACCCAGCGCGCGGTCCTCGCGGACGCCGTCTACGGCGAACGCACGCTCTTGGAGGTCCGCCGCCGCGGCTGGGCGCAAAGCGTCGCAGAACGCGAACCAGGCGTCGCCTCAGTCTCCGCTCCAGTCAGAGACTCCTCCGGCGCCGTAGTGGCCGCAGTCTCCGTCTCAGGCCCCATCGACCGCATGGGCCGCCGCCCCGGCGCCCGCTGGGCAGCAGACCTCCTGGCCGCCGCAGAAGCTCTCCAAAGCCGCCTGTAACCCCTCTCACACACAAAGCCCCCGCTACTCAAGGCGGGGGCTTTGTTGCACACCAAACTAATAAGACCCCGCCACCGCTCCCATTAATCGGGGGCGAGCGAAGCGATGCCCTGTCTGCCTTCGTTGTTTGTCACCCAAGGGGCGAGCGAAGCGAAGCCCGCACATTCCTCGACGGGAACCCCAACGGGGGGTCCGGGGGCGAAGCCCGCCGGCTGGGGGTCTGGGGGCTCGGCCCCCAGAGGACAAAGCGAAAGAGGCCTGTCAGCGCTTTCCGCTGACAGGCCTCTCCCACCTCTGTAGCCCCGAAGGGATTCGAACCCTCGCTACCGCCTTGAGAGGGCGGCGTCCTAGGCCGCTAGACGACGGGGCCCTAGAACTTCTTGCCTGGAGGAACCTTATCAGATCGCTCTGCCGGTTCCAAATCCGGGCTATTCAGTTCGTTTTCTTGCTTTGCCGAGATTCTCGATCGGGAGCTTACCACTCTCGATTTTCTTCTCAGCAGCTGGGGTACCAGGACTCGAACCTAGACTAACTGAACCAGAATCAGTCGTGCTGCCAATTACACCATACCCCATTGGCTCTCACGATCGTCTTCGGTTCTCACTGAGTTCCGAAGGCCCTCGTTGCTGCCGGGAGAAATACTAGACCACGTCCCCGCCAGAAGTGAAATCGGCCCCCACCTAACGGCAAAAGCCCAGGTGGGAGCCGGTCTCGGGGAGCGCTCAGGCGGTGGCGGCGGAGAGCTCGCAGACGAGCAGCTCCGGCAGTTCCGCCAGCGTCGTGATGGACGACAGGCCCGTGGGCAGGGTGCCGCCGGTGGGGCCGGTGCGGTTGATCCAGACGCCGTGCATCCCGGCGTCCCTGGCGCCGATGGCGTCGGCGTGCAGCCGGTCGCCGACGTGCACGGTGTCGCCGGGCGGGACGCCCAGTGCGAGGCACGCGGTGTGGAAGATCACGCGGTCGGGCTTGGCGCAGCCGACCTCGCCGGCGATGAGCACGGCGTCGAAGTACGGCGAAAGGCCGAGCTGGGCGATCTTCACGCGCTGGTGGCGTCCGGAGGCGTTGCTGATCGCGGCGATCGGCAGGCCGGTGGCCCGCAGCCAGTCGAGCATGGGGATGACGTCCGGGAACAGGCACCAGCCCGCCGAGAGGACCGCCTGGCGGCCGAGCTCGCGGCGGGTGGCCTCCTCGATCGACAGCTCCTCGCCGAGGGCGGAGAAGAAGGCCTGGGTGCGGATGTTGCGCATCTGCTCGTACTGGAGCTCGCCGGCGAGCTGGCGGGAGACGTGGTCGTCGGTGATCCGCTGCCACAACGACCAGGCGTCGGCGTTACCGACCATCGAGGCCAACGCGGCGCGCGAAGAGGTGCTGTAGTCGACAAGTGTGTCGTCGACGTCCAGGCACACAGCGCGGATCTCGCCGGTTCTCTTACGCGTGAAAGTCGGGGACGCAGTTGTCACCCAGGAAGGTTAGGTGCGTGGGCCCCTCGCCCGATTCGGCTAACGAGGTGATTCCCGTGGGTCCTTGCTCGATCCAGCCGACCTTGAGGCCCCGAACGAACCAGTGAGACTCGTCCGGCCGCCGAATGCAATCGCCCGGACGAGTGTTGTTCGACTACCCCTGGCACCACTCGGAAGGCGGTTGTTCCAGCGGCGCGACACCTTAGCTCCAGTCGCACTGGATCGCACCAGCCGCAACGGTTTCGGGGCCTGGGGTACCAGACAGTCCACAGAGGACTGTCGAGCTGCGGTGCGACCGCGCGACACCCGCCACAGCACGACCGGCTTGACGGCCATGGCGATCAGGAGCATGCTGAATTTATTCAACGAGGGTTGAAAAGAGGGGATCGACATGGAGAGGACCACCTGCCTCGTCGTCGGAGGCGGACCCGCGGGAATGGTGCTGGGGTTGCTGCTGGCGCGCGGGGGCGTCGAGGTGACGGTGCTGGAGAAGCACGCCGACTTCCTGCGGGACTTCCGCGGTGACACCGTGCACGCGTCGACGCTGACGCTGCTCGACGAGCTGGGCCTGGGGCCTGCCTTCGAGCAGGTGCCGCACCAGCTGGTCGACGAGGTCGAGGTGCTGCTGGACGGCGGCCGCAAGGCCACGATCGCCGACCTGAACCGGCTTCCCGGTGCCCACCGGCACATCGCGATGGTGCCGCAGTGGGACTTCCTCGACCTGCTCGCGGACGCGGGCCGGCTGGAGCCGCGGTTCCACCTGCGGATGAGCACCGAGGTCACCGGGATCACCAGGAGCGGCGGCCGGGTCACCGGCGTCACCTACCGGGACCGGGCCGGCGGGCACGAGGGCGAGATCGCCGCGGACCTGGTCGTCGCGGCGGACGGGCGCGGCTCGATCCTGCGCGACGCCGTGGAGCTGCCGGTGTACCGCTTCGGCGCGCCGATGGACGTGTGGTGGTTCCGGCTGCCGCGCACCGAGGACGACCCGGTCCGCGGCGGTGCCGGCCGGTTCAGCGCGGGCAGCGGCATGGTGCTGATCCCGCGCGGTGAGTACTTCCAGTGCGCGTTCCTGATCCGCAAGGGCACCGATGAGCAGGTGCGCGCGGAGGGCGTGGAGAAGTTCCGCGACCGCCTCGTCACGCTCGTGCCGTGGCTCTCCGACCGGGTGGGGCACCTGACCACCCTCGACGACGTCAAGCTGCTCGACGTGAAGCTGGACCGGTTGCGGCGCTGGCACGTCGACGGCCTGCTGTGCATCGGTGACGCCGCGCACGCGATGTCGCCGGTCGGTGGCGTCGGCATCAACCTCGCCGTCCAGGACGCGGTCGCGGCGGCCGCGCTGCTCGCGAAGCCGTTGCGGCAGGGCGGGGTCACGGGTGCCGTGCTCGCGAAGGTGCGGAGCCGCAGACTCTTCCCCACCGTGGTCGTCCAGACGATGCAGCGGGCCGTCCACCGGCTGTTCCTCGGGCGCAAGCTCAACAGCACCGAGACGGTGTCGAGCACCGGCACGCCGTTCATGCTCCGGGTGGCGCGGCGGTTCCCGTTCCTGCAGGCCGTGCCGGCCTACCTGGTGGCCATCGGCCCACGTCCGGAGCACGCGCCGGACTTCGCGCGCAGGGCACCGCAGACCATCGTCAGGTCGTGACGAACGCCTCGGAGCTCTCCCCGAGCACCATCGCCACGGCGTGGGCCCGGTCGCGGGCGCCGAGCTTGCGCAGGATCGCCTTCACGTGCGTCTTCACGGTGTCGTTGCTGATGAAGAGCCGCTGGGCGATGCGGGCGTTGTCCATGCCCTTCGCCATCTCGGCCAGCACGTCGAACTCCCGCGCCGACAGCCGGCCGAGCGAGGCGGGCGGCGGCATCCGCGCGGGCAACCGGGCGAAGGACCCCACCCGTGCGTCGATCGTGGCGGGCGCACCCCGCACCGCGGCCGCGATCAGCGGCAGCAGCTCGGCCACGGGTGAGGTCTTCAGCAGGTAGGCGACCGCGCCGGCGTCCAGCGCGGCGCGGGCCCAGCTCGGACTGTCCGCATTGGACAGCACGACGACGCGGGCGTCCGGCCGGTACTGCGCCGTGTCCCGCACGGTGCGCAGCGGTCCGGCGCCCGGCACGTCGAAGTCCGTGACGACCAGGTCCACCGGCACGCCGCGCAGGCAGCGCGCGGCATCGGCCACGGTGTGGGCGATGCCCACAACGCGGAAGGAGTGCGTGCGGTGCAGCGAGATCCGCAGCCCCTCGGTGAGGAGCTGTGAACCGTCGACGAGCAGCACGCGGGTGGACGCGGGGTCCGTCATGACACCGGGAAGTTACTAGCGGGTACCCCGGTGCGTAACCTGCCGAACGCCGGATTGCTCCGTACGGCTACCTATTTGCCACCGGATTGGTGAGCGTGCCAAGGCCGTCCACAGTCACGGAGACCGTCTGTCCGGCCCTCAGCGGTCCCACGCCGGCGGGCGTGCCGGTGAGGATCACGTCGCCGGGCAGCAGCGTCATGACCGCAGAGACGTACTCGATGAGCGACGGGATGTCGTGCACCATCGAGGAAGTACGTCCGTCTTGCTTGACCTCCCCGTCGACCTCGGTGACGACGCGGACGTCCGACGGGTCGAACTCGGTCTCGATGAACGGACCCATCGGGCAAAAGGTGTCAAAGCCCTTGGCACGGGTGAACTGCACGTCCTTCTTCTGCAGGTCGCGCGCCGTGACGTCGTTGGCGATGGTGTAGCCCATCACCACGCCCATGGCCTTGGCCCTGGACACGTCCCGGCACGGCTGGCCGATGATGACGGCCAGCTCGCCTTCGAAGTCCACTCGTTCGGACGCGGCCGGAAGCTTGATCTCCACGTTCGGCCCGACCACCGAGGTGTTGGGCTTGAAGAAGATCAACGGCTCCGCGGGGACCTCGTTGCCGAGCTCCGCCGCGTGGTCCGCGTAGTTCCGGCCGACCCCGATGATCTTGGTGGGTAGGATGGGCGCGAGCAGCCTGACGTCGGCCAAGGGCCACTTGCGTCCGGTGAAAGTCGGTTCGCCGAAGGGGTGTTCGGCGATCTCTGCGGCTTCCTCGCCGTGAACGGCGACGAAAGCTACGCCTTGCGGGTGAGCGATCCTGGCAATACGCACGTACTACACCTTAGATGTGTGAGCCGGAACGCATCGACTTGTGCACCAACGCGTCGCACAGTGCAAGCCAGGAGGCCTCGACGATGTTCCCGTGCACCCCCACGGTCGTCCACTCGCGCTCGCCGTCCGTCGACTCCACCAGCACGCGCGTCACCGCGTCCGTGCCGGGGTGTTCGGTGAGGATGCGCACCTTGTAGTCGGCCAGCTCGACGGCGTCCAACCAGGACAGGTGCGGCAGCAACGCCTTGCGCAGGGCCGCGTCCAGTGCGTGCACGGGTCCGTTGCCCTCGGCGGTCGCGATGACCCGCTCCCCCGCCACGTGCACCTTGACCGTGGCCTCGGACACGATCTCGCCGTCCGAGCGGTGGTCGAGCACGACCCGGTAGGACTCCAGGGTGAACGGCGGGGTGTCCAGTTCGGACAGCTCGCCGCGCAGCAGCAGCTCCAGGGAGGCGTCGGCGGCCTCGAACGACCAGCCCTTCGCCTCCAGGTCCTTCACGCGCTTCAGCGCGGTCCCGACCTCGGTCCCCCGGCCGGCCAGGTCGAGCCCGAACTCACGTCCCTTGAGTTCGAGGCTCGCCCGACCGGCCATCTCGGTGACCAGCACCCGCATGTCGTTGCCGACGGTGTCCGGATCGATGTGGTTGTACAGCTCCGGGTCCACCTTGATCGCGCTCGCGTGCAGACCCGCCTTGTGGGCGAATGCTGACGACCCGACGTAGGCCTGGTGGGTGTCGGGTGCGATGTTCGCGATCTCGGCCAACGCATGGGAGACACGGGTGAGCTCGGCCAGCGCCCCGGTCGGGAGCACCTCCAGGCCGAGCTTGGTCACGAGGTTTCCCACGACGGCGAACAGGTCCGCGTTGCCTGCTCGCTCGCCATAACCGTTGGCGGTGCACTGGACGTGCGTCGCGCCTGCCTGGACGGCGGCGAGGGTGTTCGCCACGGCGCAGGACGTGTCGTCCTGGCAGTGGATCCCCACCCGGAAGCCGGTCTTCGCGATGACGTCGGCGACCGTCTCGGCGAGGCCGAGCGGCAGCTGGCCGCCGTTCGTGTCGCACAGCACGACGACGTCGGCGCCACCCTCCACAGCGGACTCCAGCACGCGCAGCGCGGTGTCCGGGGAGAAGGCGTAGCCGTCGAAGAAGTGCTCGGCGTCGAGGAAGACGCGCCGGCCGTTGTCCTTGAGGAACCGGACGGTGTCGCGCACCATCCGCAGGTTCTCCTCGGCGTCGGTGCGCAGCGCGCGCTCGATGTGCCGCAGGTCCGACTTCGCCACGAGCGTGACGACCGGTGCCTGGGAGTCGAGCAACGCCTTGACCTGCGGGTCTTCCTCCACACGCACACCGGCCCTGCGGGTCGCGCCGAACGCGACCAGCTCGGCGTGCTTGAGCTCCAGGTCCCCCGCCGCCGCGCGGGCGAAGAACTCCGTGTCCTTGGGCAGAGCGCCGGGCCAGCCGCCCTCGATGAACCCGACGCCGAGCCCGTCCAGCAGCCGCGCGACCGCGAGCTTGTCCGTGACGGAGTACGAAATGCCCTCGCGTTGTGCGCCGTCGCGCAACGTCGTGTCGTAGACGTGGAACTCGTCGGCGGGGCCGGCCATCGCGGGTCATCTCCTGTCCAGGACAAACAAAAAGACCCCCCGCGGATGCGAGAGGTCTGCGCGTCGGGTGCCAGGGGCGGCGACTACCCGACGCGCTCGTCGATAATGATGGCGGTGTGCTGAGCCATGACCGGGATGCTGCCACAGCTCAGCACGACGTACCAAGTGACGGGAGGAAATCTCCCACTATCTGGTCACGGGTTCACGCCTGGGACAGGTACCGCGCGAAGGCCTCGATGGAGGCCGGGTTGCGCGGCGACTCGACCAGTGCGGCGTACGGCAGCGCGTAGAACCGCTTGTTCCGCACGGCCGGCGAGTTCTGCAGCGGTGCGTAGCCCTCCAGGAACCGCTGCTTCTCCTGCGGGGTGTTCGCCTCGCCGTCGGCGTAGTCCACGATGAGCACGACGTCGGGGTCGCGCTGCACGACGGCCTCCCAGTTGACCGTGGTCCAGCTGTCGTTGAGGTCGCCGAAGACGTTGTCGCCGCCGGCCTTGGAGATGACGTCCTGCGGGGCCGCGTTCCTGCCGGAGGTGAACGGCTGGTCCTGGCCGCTGTCGTAGAGGAACACCTTGGGCCGCGGCTTGCCGGCCATCAGCCTGCCGGCGTTCTCGATCTGCTGCTGGTAGCCCTTGACCAGCTCCTCGGCCCTGGCCTCGACCCGGAAGATCTTCCCGAGGTTGCGCAGGTCCGTGTAGAGCGCGTCGAGGGCGGGCATGATGCCGCGCTGCTTGCCCACGCCGTTGCGGCACGCCTCGGTGAGCTGGTAGGTGGCGATCCCGAGCTGCCGCAACGCGTCCGGGGTGAAGCCGGTGCTCTCGCTGAAGCCGTAGTTCCAGCCGGCGAACACGAGGTCGGCGTTGGCGCCCTGCACGACCTCCTTGGAGATCTTGTCGGACAGGTGCTTCGCGCTGTCGAAGTCGGCCTTCCACGGCGAGGTCCGCACGTCGACGGTGTCGATGCCGTTGACGACGTAGCCGGCCATGCGGTCCTTGAGGCCCAGCGCGAACATCAGCTCGGTGATGCCGGTGTCGTTGGTGACCACTTTGGACGGGACCTCGTCGTAGGTCACCTGCTGCCCGCAGTTGGTGACGGTGACGGGTTCGGTCGCGGAGGTGTCCTGCGCGACCGTGGCGCCGCACCCGGAGACGAGCAGCAGGGCGGCGGTGACGAGTGCGGTTCTCACGGGGTGACCTCCTGGTCGAACAGGAGCTGGGGGGCTCCTGTCGTGGGGTGGGCGACCACGTGTGCGGTGACGTGGAAGACCTTGGCGACGAGCTCGGGCACGAGGACCTCCGCCGGGGTGCCGGAGGCGACCACCCGGCCCTCGTCGAGGACGTAGAGGCGGTCGCAGTACGACGCGGCGAGGTTGAGGTCGTGCAGCACGGTCAGGACGGTGACGCCGAGTCCCCGCGCGAGCGCGAGGACGTCGAGCTGGTGGCGGATGTCGAGGTGGTTGGTCGGCTCGTCGAGCACGAGCACGCGGGGTTGCTGGGCGATGGCGCGGGCGATCAGCACCCGCTGGCGCTCCCCGCCGGAAAGGCTGAGGAAGCTGCGGGCGGCGAGGTGTCCGACGTCCACTGTGGCCAGAGCATCGGCGACGACAGCGGCGTCGCGCACGGGGTCGCGGTCGTGCGGCAGCCGGCCCATCTCCACGACCTCGGTGACGGTGAAGTCGAACTCGACCTGCGACTCCTGGGTCAGCGCGGAGAGGTCGCGGGCGAGGCCCTGTCGCCTGTGGACGTTCTCGCCGTCGAGCAGGACCGCGCCGGCGTCCGGTCGCAGCGCCCGGTAGACGCAGCGCAACGTCGTCGACTTGCCGCTGCCGTTCGGCCCGACGATGCCGACCACCTCGTCGCAGGCGTGCAGCGTGATGCCGGAGATGATGTTCCGCACGGTGACGTCGTGCACCTCGACGCGCATCAGCGGCCTCCGAAGACGTACGCCCTGCGGCGCATCAGGAAGATGAAGCACGGCACGCCCAGCGCGGCCGTGATGACGCCGAGCGGCAGCTCCTCGGGTGCGGCGAGCATCCGCGCGGCGACGTCCACCCACACCAGGAAGCTGGCACCGGCCAGCGGTGCGAGGGCCAGCACCTTGCGGTGGTCGGCGCCCACGACCATGCGCGTGAGGTGCGGCAGCATCAGCCCGACGAACCCGACGGCCCCGCTGACCGCCACCAGCACCCCGGTCATGGCCGCGGTGACGACGAAGAGGTGCGTGCGGAACCGGTTCACCCTCACCCCGAGCGTGGTGGCGGTCTCATCGCCCATCGCCAGCGCGTTCAACGGCCGCGCCTTGGCCATCAGGTAGGCGATGCCCAGCGCGGTCACGACCGTGGCGACCGGCAACGACCTCCAGTCCGCCCCGCCGAGGCTGCCGAGCAGCCAGAACATCGCCGCCCGCGCCGCCTCCCCGTGCGGTGCCTGGAACACCAGCAGCATCGCCACGGCCGAGAACCCGTAGGCGAGCGCGGTGCCGGTCAGCACGAGCCGCAACGGCGTGAGCGCCCCGCTCGACCGCGCGGTGAGGTAGACGAGCGCGGTGGCACCGAGCCCGGTGAGGAACGCCCCCGTCGACAGCGCGTACACGCCGAGCCCGGACAGCACCCCCATCGTCGCGACCGCCGTGGCACCCACGCTCGCCCCCGAGGAGATGCCGAGCACGTACGGGTCGGCCAGCGCGTTGCGGACCATCGCCTGGATCGCGACGCCGACCGCGCTCAGCCCCGCGCCCACGACGGCGGCGAGCAGCACGCGCGGCAGCCGGATGTTCCAGACGATGTGGTACTGCCCGGCGAGGTGGGCGGGCACGGTGCCGCCGGTGACCGCCTGCCACAGCAGGTCGGCGGTGACGCCGAAGGGGACGGAGACGGGGCCGAGCGCGACGCCCGCCACGATGCTGATGACGAGCACGCCGACGAGCGCGCTGATCTTCCCGATCACATGTGCCCTTCCCGCAGTCCACGGCAGGAGTTGGAGTCCTATGTCTGCCGTGTGCGGGCATTCGGGCTCGTCCCCTGGCCGGGGACCTACCGTTGCGGGTCAGCGCCGGACTTCGACCGGTCTTCCCCCACGCACGACTTCGGGTGACCCTACCTGCGCAAACAGGAAGTTCGAAAATTTCTCCGCTGTGATGTCGATCCGGCGGGGTGCCCGTTCGACCTGTGGACGTCAGCGAGCAGGGCACAACGCAGGGAGACCACCGTGAAGTACATGCTGATCATGCGCGCCACCGACGAGGCCTACGCGAACATGGGCGAGCTCGACTTCGACAAGATGCTGGAGGTCGTGGGCGCGTTCAACGACGAGCTGATCCGGGCCGGGGTGCTGCTCGCCGCCGAGGGCCTCGCCGACCCGTCCGAGGGCGTCGTCGTCGACTTCTCCGCCGAACCGGCGATCGTGACGGACGGCCCGTACGGCGAGACCAAGGAGCTGTTCGGCGGCTTCTACCTGCTCAACGTGTCCTCGCTGCAGGAGGCGGTCGAGTGGGCGAAGCGGATGCCGATGGCCGGGCCCGGGTTCAAGACCGAGATCCGCCGCGTGCCGACGATCGACGAGTTCCCGCAGGACAACGAGTGGATCCAGAAGGAGCGCGCCTGGCGCGAGTCCACCGCCCAGCTGTGAAAGTCACGCGGGGACCTTTCGTGCTCTACAAGAGTACGAAAGCTCCCCGCGTGCACTACAACGGTCAGCCCGTGCGGACGTTCGAGGACACGAGGGCGGCCAGGCGGTCGCCGATCGCGTACGTCGCGCCCGGCGACTGGTGGTCGCGGGTCGCCAGGTCGAACGCCACGGACGCCTCGATCCGGCGCGACGCCTCGTGCTCGCCGAGGTGGTCGAGCAGCAGCGCGACCGACAGCACGGCGGCCGTCGGGTCGGCGATGCCCTGGCCCGCGATGTCCGGTGCCGAACCGTGGACCGGCTCGAACATCGACGGGTTGCGCCGCGTCACGTCCATGTTGCCCGACGCGGCCAGGCCGATGCCGCCCGTGACGGCGGCGGCGAGGTCGGTCAGGATGTCGCCGAACAGGTTGTCCGTCACGATCACGTCGTACCGGGCGGGGTCGGTGACCAGGTGGATCGTGGCCGCGTCCACGTGCTGGTACGCCACCGTCACGTCCGGGTGCTGCAACGAGACCTCCTCGACCACGCGCGACCACAGCGAGCCGGCGTGCGTGAGGACGTTCGTCTTGTGCACCAGCGTCAGGTGCCGCCGCGGACGGGCCGAGGCGCGCGCGAAGGCGTCCCTGACCACGCGCTCCACGCCGAACGACGTGTTGAGCGACACCTCCGTGGCGATCTCGTGCGGGGTGTCCTTGCGCAGCAGGCCACCGTTGCCCGCGTACGGGCCCTCGGTGCCCTCGCGGACCACCACCATGTCGATCTCCGGCGGGTCCGCGAGCGGGCTGCGGACGCCGGGGTAGAGACGGGCGGGGCGGAGGTTCACGTGGTGGTCGAGCTCGAACCTGAGGCGCAGCAGCAGGCCGCGCTCCAGGATTCCGCTCGGCACCGACGGATCGCCTACCGCTCCGAGCAGGATCGCGTCGTGCTGGCGGAGCTCACCGAGCACCGACTCGGGCAACAACTCTCCCGTGGCGTGCCAGCGCGCCGCGCCGAGGTCGTAGCGAGTGATCTCGGCCGCCGGAACGACCTCGTTGAGGACCTTCAGGGCCTCAGCGATGACCTCGGGCCCGATCCCGTCTCCTGGGATCACTGCGAGCCGCATCCACACACCTCCCAGGTGTCAGTCCCCAATTGGTGGGACTACTTTCCTCCGCGAAAGGTTACCGGCACCACGGCCGCTCGCCGCATGCCGGACACCCCATCGGGGTGTTATCTCCCGTACTGCGGGACACCCACACGGCCCATTCCGCACTTTCGAGTGTCACTCGATCGCAGGAACAGGGTCGCGTCAAGGGGTGACGCCCGGCAGTTCCACGCAGTAACCCCGCTTTCCCCGGAACGCACGCGGGGACCTTTCGTACTCTCTGAGAGTACGAAAGGTCCCCGCGTGGACTTCAGCAAACGTCGGAGGAGAAGGGGCTAGGAGCGGCCGCTGGCCCGCACGGTGACGACAGAGGCGCGGTCGCCGGTGGCGTTGTGGTGGTTGAGCACCAGCAGGCCCTCGGACTTGTCGAGCTCCAGGGCCTTCGCGTCCCGGTTCACCACGAGCGCGGTGCCCGGCTTCGCGAGGTACGACAGCGCCGCGTCACCGCCGCCCTGCACCCACAGACCCGGCTTGAGCGGGTCGAAGGACAGCGGGCGGTCGATGACGTCGATCAGGCCGTTCGCGTTGCCCGGCGCCACGTAGTAGCCCGTGGTGCCGGCGGTGTACGAGATCCGCGAGGTGTCCTTCGCCGGGTCGATGCCGAGTGCGGTGAGCAGCACCGGCAGGACCGCGACGTTGGTGTCGGCGGTGTTCGTGTCGACGTCGCCCCACTGGTTGTTGACCGCCTGGATGTCGACCTCCAGGCCCGTCTTGAGGTCGACGGTGGTCGCGACCAGCAGGTCGGTGTCGGTCAGGCGCGTCGCGAACGTCTCGAAGTCCGCGACCCCGTCACCGGTGGTGTCGATGTCGATGAACGGGACGGTGTTGACGCCGAGGTTGTACCAGTTGCCCCACGTCGCGACACCGAACGCGAGCAGCGCCTCCTCCGGCCTGCCCTGGGCCTTGGCGAGCGGGGCCGTGGAGGCCGCGCCGACGTAGCGCAGGTCGCCGCCCTTGGCGGTCTCGTTGAGCGCGCAGTTCTCGGTGACGTTGCGGCGGCAGTCGCGCAGCTTCGGCGAGGACGCCTGCAGCTCCAGGACGCTGACCAGCGAGCGGTACGCCTGCGAGCCGGTGCCCTGGTCGACGCCGCGGCCGTTCAGGTTGAGCACGGCCTGCTTGTCGCCGCCGCGGAACCGCAGCAACGGGAAGGTGCTGATGTCGGCCACCGGCTTGGGCGCGGCGTAGACGGACACGCGCAGCGGCACCACGGCACCGGCGGTCGGCGTGAGGGTCACGCGACCGGAGGCGTCCGCGAGGAACTGGCGCGGCGTGTCGAGCTGCGTCGTCGCGACGGTCGGGTCGATCGTCTTGCGCAGCGCCTTCGGGTCGTCGATCTTCAGCGTCACCTTGACGCGGGCGACGCCGCGCGGGCTCAGCTTGACCTTGTCCTGCGAGAGCACGTAGCTCACGCCGGGGATCGTCGTGGCCGCGGTGTAGCCGACCTTGTACTCCACCGGCTTCGTGGACTTGTTGACGATCTTGATGGTCTTGCTCCTGGAGACCGGCTTCGAGACCTCGACGGTGCCGAAGTTGGCGCTCACGTAGCCGTGGTCGTCCTCGACGAACGCCAGCACCTGGTTGTCCAGCGCGGACTTGGCGTCCACGCGGCCGGTGCCGACCCGGTTGGGCGCGAAGGTCTTGCCGTTCTCCTTCACGTCCGCACCGGCGGTGTTCATGATCGAGGCCTTGACCTCCTCCAGCGTCCAGTCCGGGTGCGTCTGACGCACCAGGGCCGCGATGCCCGCGACGTGCGGGGACGCCATCGAGGTGCCGGAGATGACCGAGCGGTCGTTGCCGGAGCCCACGGCGGTCGAGGAGATCGTGTCACCGGGCGCCGCGACGTCCGGCTTGATCGACTGACCGCGGGTGCCGCGGCTGGTGAACGAGCTCGGGGTGTCCGAGATGGACTGGTCGTAGGTCGGCGTCGAGGTGCGCAGCTCGCCCGCGAGGCGGACGGTCAGCGTGCCCGCGTTCAGCGCCGGGCGCACCTGGGCGGTGGCGTCACCGGTGAACTGGAACATCGGGATGGCGGTGTTGCCCGCGATGCCGGCCGCGAAGTTGTTGAGCGTGGACGACAGCAGCACACCGGCACCACCGGCGGCCTGCACGTTGTTCGCGCGGGCGGCGGAACCGCAGCGGCGCGTCGCGTCGTTGTCGTCCCACTCCAGCCACACGAACTTGCCTGCGACCGCGTCGGTGATCGGCTGGCAGCCGTCGAGGTTGCCCGCCTGCGTGAGCTTCACCGCGGGCAGCGTCTTGTCGTAGCCGGGGTAGCCGGTGAAGTTCTGGCTGTACTGACCGGCCTTGAGGCCCTGACCGGGCACCTCGGCGCCGTCGCGCAGCACGTAGGAGTCGCGCACCGACGCCACCGTCAGCGCCTCGGGCGTGTTGCCCGGCGAGCCGCCGATGTCGTAGAGGTCGCCGCCGTTGCCCGCGGAGAAGACCGGCATGACGCCGACCTTGAACAGCTTCTTCACGAAGAGGCTGTCGGGGTCGTCCGGGGCGCCGTAGTCGGAGCCGAGCGACAGGTTGACCACGTCGAGGTGGTCGGAGAAGTCGCCGTCGCCGTCGGGGTCGAGCGACCAGTCGAGCGCCTGCGAGGTGACGTTGGTCGAGCCGTCGCAGCCGAAGACCTTGAGCGCGTAGACCAGGGCCTTCGGCGCGGTGCCGGGGCCGATCCTCATCGCGTTCAGGCTGTCGGCGGTCAGCTTGGTGTAGTCGCCCTTGAACGTGCTGCCGTCGGCGTTCTCACCGAAGCCGGCCGTGGTGCCCGCGACGTGCGAGCCGTGGCCGTTGCAGTCGATCGGGTTGGGGTCGGGCTTCGGCGTGTTGATCGCCGGGTCCTTGCTCTCCCCGTCGTAGTCCTCGCCGACGAAGTCGTAGCCGCCGACGACCTTCGCGGTCGGGAAGTTCGGGTCGGCCTTGCGCGGGTCGACGGCCTTGAACGCCTCGACCGTGCCGGGGCCGCCGAAGTTGGCGTGCGTGTAGTCGACGCCGGTGTCGATGATGCCGACCCGGACGTCGTCGCCGAGCTTGCCGTACTGCTGCCAGGTGTTGACGACCCTGGTGAGCTGCACCGCGTTCGAGTTGTCGCGCTTCTTCGGCACGACCGGGTAGACCGCGACGACGTCGGAGCGCTGGGCCAGCTCGCGCACCTTCGCCGCGTCCGCCGTCACGACGACACCGGGAACGCCGTTGGAGGTGCGGAACACCTCCCTGGTGGCGCCGTCCTTGGCCGTGAGCTCGCGGACGACCCCGTCGACAGCGGCCGACGTGTCGTTCTTCGCCTGCTTGGCGGCCTGCTTCTGCGCCTCTTTGCCCTGGCCCTGCTTCTCCGCGAACGCGTCGACGGCGGGCTTGCGGTCCAGCGCGACGAACGCGGTGACCTGGCCGGCCTGGTTCAGCCTGGGAGAAACCTTGAGCTGCAACGCCTTCGCGTCGAGCCCCTGAGCACCCTTGACCGGCTGCGCGAGCGGTTCGCCCTGCGCCTGCGCCGGTGCGGTGGCGGGTGCGATCAGCAGTGTGGTGATGGCGGAGAACACCACCAGGCTTGATCGTCTTTTCACAACGTTGCCCCAACCGAGGTGTGTGCCTTCGACCCGAACACGCAGTGCCGCGCCCTCGACGGCACCGGGTCAACCTCGCTGGGACGCTAATCGCTGATCGTGTGTCTGCGATTGCCCCGAAAGTATGAATGTTGTCTACGGGTAGTTGCCTGTTACGACTTCGTTGTGAAGGACGACAGAACCGGGAAGGGGACTTTGCGGTCCCCCTCCCGGTTTGTCGTGACTATCCGAAGTCGACCGAGCGGACCGTGCGCGCACCCACGGCGGCACCGATCGGGTCGAGCACGGCGGTGTCGACCGGGCGGTCCACCCGCAGCACCATCACCGCGTCGCTGCCGGTCTGGCTGATCTGCGCGGCCTCGATGTTCACGCCGGCCTCGCCGAGCAGCGTGCCGACCGTGCCCATGACACCGGGGCGGTCCGGGTACTCCAGCAGGAGCACGGTGCCCTCGGCGCGCAGGTCGAAGTTGCGGCCGTTGATGTTGACCAGCTTCTCGACCTGGGCGATGCCGCTGACGGTGCCGGAGACGCTGTTCGTCGTGCCGTCGGCCTGCACGGCCCTGACCGTGACGAGGCTGCGGTGGTTCGGGCTCTCCGTCTCCTTGGTGAGCTCGACGCTCACACCCAGGTCCGCGGCGAGGCTCGGCGCGTTCACGAACGTCACCTGCGACTCGACGACCTTCGAGAAGACACCGCGCAGCGCGGCCAGCGGCAGGATCTCGACGTCCTCATTGGACAGTTCGCCGCGCACCTCGACGGTGACGCTGGTCGGCGCCTTGGGCGAGAGCGCGCTGAGGACGGTGCCGAGCTTCTGCACCAGCGGCAGGTACGGGCGGACCTCCTCGCCGACCGCGCCGCCCTGGACGTTGACGGCGTCCGGCACGAACTCGCCGGCGAGCGCGAGGATCACGCTCTTCGCGACGTCGGTGCCCGCGCGGTCCTGCGCCTCGGCCGTGGACGCGCCGAGGTGCGGGGTGACGACGATGCCCGGCACGTTGAACAGCGGGCTCTCGGTCGTGGGCTCGGTGGAGAACACGTCGATGCCGGCGCCGCCGACCTGGCCCTCCTTCACGGCCTCCGCGAGGGCTTCCTCGTCGACGAGGCCACCGCGGGCGGCGTTGACGATGATGACGCCGCGCTTGGCCTTCGCCAGCTGCTCGGCGCCGATGAGGCCCTTGGTCTCCGGCGTCTTCGGCAGGTGGATGGAGATCGCGTCGGCGCGCTCCAGCAGCTCTTCGAGGCTCACCAGCTCGATGCCGAGCTGCGCGGCCCGCGCGGCCGAGACGTACGGGTCGTAGGCGATCAGCTCGACGCCGAACGCGGCGATGCGCTGCGCGAACAGCTGGCCGATCTTGCCCAGGCCCACCACGCCGACGGTCTTGCCGTTGATCTCGACGCCGTTGAACTTGGAGCGCTTCCACTCGTGGTTCTGCAGCGTCTCGTGCGCGGCCGGGATCTGGCGCGCGACCGACAGCAGCAGCGCGACGGCGTGCTCGGCCGCCGACACGATGTTGGACGTCGGCGCGTTGACCACCATCACGCCGTTCTGCGTGGCGGCGGGCACCTCGACGTTGTCCAGGCCGACGCCCGCGCGGGCCACGACCTTCAGCTTGCGGGTAGCGGCGAACACCTCGGCGTTGACCTGGGTGGCGGACCTGACGAGGAGGGCGTCCGCGTCCTGGACGGCCTCGAGGAGGGCCGCGCGGTCGGTGCCGTCGACGTGGCGCACTTCCACGCCGTCACCGAGCGCGTCCAGAACGGACGGTGCGAGCTTCTCGGCGATGAGGACAACAGGTCGGCTGGTGTTGGTCACGGACATCGCTCCCAGGAAGGGTCGGATCGTGGGGCGCGGGCGTGGTCGGGGGCGGCAGGCCCGCGCCGACCGGGCACCGCAATGTGTCCGGACTGTTAACGAGCATAGACACCGGGCCTGCCGCGGGCTTCTGGCGGGTGGCTCAGGTCACTGCGGGCGTCCTGTGGGATGGGACGGGGTTTGCGCTGGTTACCGCACGGGTCACCAGGGCTCGTCGAACTCCCCGTCGCGCGCGCCGGCCACGAACGCGTCCCACTCGGACATGGTGAACACCAGGACCGACTCGGGGTGCAGCGAGTTGCGCATGGCCACGTACGTGGCGCCGTCGGTGTGCTCCACCTGGGCGATCTCGGCGTCACCGCCCTCGGACGGCGGGCCGGGCGGGCGCTGCCAGACGGCGTTGCGCAGGTCCAGTTTGCCGCGCACGTGGGCTTTGTTGTCGTAGATCGGCGCGCTGTCGGTCATGGCCCAGAAGCTAGCGGATGCGGACGAACGGCCCGCGGCTCTGGGCCGCGGGCCGTTCGGAAAATCAGTCCAACAGACCAATCAGGCGGTCTCGGTGATCGGGCGGTCGACCCACGACATCATGTCGCGCAGCTTCTTGCCGGTCGCCTCGATCGGGTGGTTCTCACCCTCCTGCTGCAGCTTCTTGTAGTTGGCGCGGCCGTTGTCGTCCTCGGCCACCCACTCGTTCGCGAAGGTGCCGTCCTGGATCTCGCCCAGGATCTTCTTCATCTCCTCCTTCACCGCGGGGGTGATGACGCGCGGGCCGCGGGTCAGGTCACCGAACTCGGCGGTGTCGGAGATCGAGTAGCGCATGCGGGCGATGCCGCCCTCGTACATGAGGTCGACGATCAGCTTCAGCTCGTGCAGGCACTCGAAGTAGGCGACCTCGGGGGCGTAGCCCGCCTCGGTCAGCACCTCGAAGCCCGCCTGGACCAGCGCGGACGCGCCACCGCAGAGGACGGCCTGCTCGCCGAAGAGGTCCGTCTCGGTCTCTTCCTTGAACGTCGTCTTGATGACGCCGGCACGGGTGCCGCCGATGCCCTTGGCGTAGGACAGGGCGAGCGCCTGCGCGGTGCCCGACGCGTCCTGCTCGACCGCGATGAGCGCCGGGACGCCCTTGCCGTCGACGAACTGGCGGCGCACGAGGTGGCCGGGGCCCTTGGGGGCGACCATGGCGACGTCCACACCGGACGGTGCCGTGATGAGGCCGTAGCGGATGTTGAAGCCGTGGCCGAAGAAGATCGCGTCACCCTCGTTGAGGTTCGCGGCGATCTCGTTGGCGTAGATGTGGCGCTGCGCGGTGTCCGGCGCCAGGATCATGATCACGTCGGCCCACGCGGAGACCTCGGCCGGGGTACCGACCTCCAGGCCCTCCTCCTCGGCCTTGGCGCGGGACTTGGAGCCCTCCTGCAGGCCGATGCGGACCTCGACGCCCGAGTCGCGCAGGGACAGCGCGTGGGCGTGGCCCTGGCTGCCGTAGCCGATCACGGCCACCTTGCGGCCCTGGATGATGCTCAGGTCGGCATCGTCGTCGTAGAAGATCTCGACGCTCACAGTATTTTCCTACCTTCTGGATTTAACGAACCGCGGTGGCGGTGATGGAACGAGCGCCACGGCCGATGGCGACCATGCCGGACTGGACGATCTCGCGAAGCCCGTAGGGCTCCAGCATGCGCAACAACGCGTCGAGCTTCTCAGACGTGCCGGTGGCCTCGATCGTGACCGCCTCCGGCGACACGTCGACGACCTTCGCGCGGAAGAGCTGCACGGTCTCGAGGACCTGCGACCGCACCGTCGCGTCCGCGCGGACCTTGATGAGCACCAGCTGCCGCTGGACGGAAGCGGTCGGCTCCAGCTCCACGATCTTGATGACGTTGATGAGCTTGTTGAGCTGCTTGGTGACCTGCTCCAGCGGCAGCTCGTCGACCGACACGACGATGGTCATGCGGGAGATCTCGGGGTACTCGGTGCGGCCGACCGCGAGCGACTCGATGTTGAAGCCGCGGCGGGAGAACAGGCCGGCGACGCGCGCGAGCACACCGGGCTTGTCCTCGACCAAAACGCTCAGCGTGTGCCTGGTCATCACAGATCCTCGTCGAACAGGGGGCGGATGCCGCGGGCGGCCATGATCTCGGAGTTGCCGGTGCCGGCCGCGACCATCGGCCACACCTGCGCGTCCTTGCCGACGACGAAGTCGATGACGACCGGGCGGTCGTTGATCTCCAGCGCCTTCGCGATCACGTCGTCCACCTCCTCGCGCGACTCGGCCCGCAGGCCCGCGCACCCGAGGGCCTCCGCCAGGAGCTTGAAGTCTGGGATGCGGTGCTTGTGCGTGCCCAGATCCGTGTTGGAGTACCGCTCGCCGTAGAACAGCGTCTGCCACTGGCGGACCATGCCCAGGTTGCCGTTGTTGATGACGGCGATCTTGACGGGCAGGCCCTCGATGGCGCAGGTGGCGAGCTCCTGGTTGGTCATCTGGAAGCAGCCGTCGCCGTCGATGGCCCACACCGTGCGGCCCGGCTCACCGGCCTTGATGCCCATGGCCGCGGGAACGGCGAAGCCCATCGTGCCCAGGCCGCCGGAGTTGATCCACGTGCGCGGGTGCTCGTACTTCACGAACTGCGCGGCCCACATCTGGTGCTGGCCGACGCCCGCGGTGTAGATCGTGTCCGCCGGGGACAGCTGGCCGATGCGCTCGATGACGTACTGCGGCGACAGCGTGCCGTCGTCGGGCCAGTCGTAGCCGAGCGGGAACGTCTCGCGCAGCGCGTTCAGCGTGTCCCACCACGGCGTGAGGTCGACGGCCTTGGCGTTCTCGCGCTCGGCGCGGACCGCGTCGATCAGCTCGGCGATGATCTCCTTGCAGTCGCCCACGATCGGGACGTCCGCGCGGCGGTTCTTGGAGATCTCGGCCGGGTCGATGTCGGCGTGCACGACCTGCGCGTCCGGCGCGAACGAGCCCAGCTGGCCGGTGACCCGGTCGTCGAACCGGGCGCCCAGCGCGACCAGCAGGTCCGACTTCTGCATCGCCGCGACGGCCGCGACGGTGCCGTGCATGCCGGGCATGCCCAGGTGCTGGTGGTGCGAGTCGGGGAACGCGCCCCGCGCCATCAGCGTCGTGACGACCGGGATGCCGGTGTCCTCGGCCAGGCGCAGCAGCTCGGCGTGGGCGTCCGCCTTGATCACGCCGCCGCCCACGTACAGGACCGGCTTGCGGGCGCTGACGATCAGCTTGGCGGCTTCGCGCACCTGCTTGCCGTGCGGCCGGGTCGTCGGCCGGTAACCGGGCAGGCGCAGGTCGGGCGGCCAGGAGAAGCTCGTGGTCTCCTGCAGCACGTCCTTGGGGATGTCGACGAGGACCGGGCCGGGTCGGCCGGTCGCCGCGATGTGGAACGCCTCCGCGATCGCCCGCGGGATCTCCGCGGCGTCGGTCACGAGGACGTTGTGCTTGGTGATCGGCATCGTGATGCCGCAGATGTCCGCCTCCTGGAAGGCGTCCGTGCCGATCAGCGGCCGCGACTGCTGGCCGGTGATCGCGACGACGGGCACGGAGTCCATGTTCGCGTCGGCGAGCGGCGTGACGAGGTTCGTGGCACCCGGTCCCGAGGTCGCCATGCAGACGCCGACCTTGCCGGTGGCCTGGGCGTACCCGGTGGCGGCGTGGCCGGCACCCTGCTCGTGGCGGACCAGGATGTGCCGGACCTTCGTGGAGTCGAGCAGCGGGTCGTAGGCGGGCAGGATCGTCCCGCCGGGGATGCCGAAGACGACCTCGCAGCCGACCGCTTCAAGCGAGCGGACGAGCGACTGGGCACCGGTTACCCGGATCGGCGCGCCGGTGGGCGGAGCCGGTTTGGGCCGCGGACCTGGACGTGGCGACGTCGGCTCGGAAGCCTGTCGCGATGGTGCGCTGGTCATCTCATTGCCTCGTGGGTATCGGGGTCCGGACACGAAAAAACCCTCGACAACCCGGAGAAGGGTCGTGCGAGGGTCGCGCGTCGACGCAGGCTGTTCGGCTCAGGCGTCGACGCGCCTGAGAAGTACGAGAACGAGCGTGCGCTGCATGAAGCGGACGTTATCCCCTCCCGCAAGAGTGCGTCAACTCTGCGGGACGCATTTCCCGGATGGTGGACGTGGAACAATCCTCCGGGTGAAGAAGCTCGTCTTTCGCATCCAGTCAACGGCGCTGCTCGCGGCGTGTTTGATCGCGATCTGCGTGACTCCCGTCGCGTGGACCGTTCCCGGACTGCAAGCGCTCTACCTGTTCCCCGCCGGGTACGCCTACTGGGTGCTCCGCAACCGCACGACCGCCACCGAGGAGCGCCTCGTCGCCCGCGGCCTGTTCGGCTCGACGACGGTCGAGTGGTCGGAGCTGAAGTCCATCCGGCTCGCCGACAAGGGCTGGCTGAAGGCGGTGCGGGCCGACGGCACCGAGGTGACGCTGCCCGCGGTGCGGATGGTGCACCTGCCGGCGCTGTCGTTGATCAGCGGTGGCCTGGTGCCGGACCCGAGCGCCTCGCTGGAGGAGGCGAAGGCCGCGCGGCAGGCGGCCGAGGCCGAGGAGGAAGCCGGAAAGGCTGAACCCGGCGAGCCGGCCGTCGCGTCTGACGAGGCCGGAACGCCGGACTCCGTACAGTCGGAGAAGTGATCAAACGAGTTCCGCTGCTGAGCCTGCTGCTGTCCGTCGCGGGTCTGCTGGTCTCGGCTTACCTGACGTACGCGCACTTCGACCGGGACGCGCTGGTCTGCTCGGCCGACGCGGTCGTGGACTGCGAGACGGTGACCTCCAGCGACCAGTCGGAGCTGTTCGGCATCCCCGTCGCGATCCTCGGGCTGGCCTTCTTCGCGTTCCTCACCGTGATCTGCCTCCCGTTCGCGTGGCGGGTCGAGCCGCTCAGGTGGGTGCGGCTGGGCGCGGCGGGCGTCGGTGTGCTGATGGTGGTGTACCTGGTGGCGGCCGAGTTCCTGATCATCGGCAAGATCTGCCTGTGGTGCACGGCTGTGCACGTCATCACGCTGGCGCTGGCCTACCTGCTGGTCGCGGCCGATCTGCGTGGCGGTGCAGCCCACGGGCACGAGTAACCTTTGAGGCACCGCCCCCAGACTGGTGACGCCTGACCCGGCCGTCCCGCGCGCATGTCTTCTTGAACTGAATCTGGAGGAGCAGTGCCTCAGCTCCGCTCTCGCACCACCACCCACGGCCGCAACGCCGCCGGAGCCCGTGCCCTCTGGCGCGCGACCGGCATGACGGACAGCGACTTCGGCAAGCCGATCATCGCGATCGCCAACTCCTACACGCAGTTCGTGCCGGGCCACGTGCACCTGCGTGACCTCGGCGACATCGTGGCCGAGGCGGTGCGCGAGGCGGGTGGCGTGCCGCGCGAGTTCCACACCATCGCGGTCGACGACGGCATCGCCATGGGCCACAGCGGAATGCTGTACTCGTTGCCCAGCCGCGAGATCATCGCCGACTCGGTCGAGTACATGGTCAACGCGCACCAGGCCGACGCGATCGTCTGCATCTCGAACTGCGACAAGATCACGCCCGGCATGCTGAACGCGGCCATGCGGCTCAACATCCCCGTCGTGTTCGTGTCCGGTGGTCCGATGGAGGCCGGCAAGGCCGTGGTCGTCGAGGGCGTCGCCGTCGCACCGACCGACCTGATCACCGCGATCTCCGCGTCGGCGTCCCCCGCGGTGAGCGAGGACGGGCTTTCCGAGGTCGAGCGCTCCGCGTGCCCGACGTGCGGTTCCTGCTCCGGCATGTTCACCGCGAACTCCATGAACTGCCTCACCGAGGCGCTGGGCCTCTCGCTGCCGGGCAACGGCTCGACGCTGGCCACGCACGCCGCGCGCCGCGAGCTGTTCTCCGAGGCCGGCCGGGTCGTCGTGGAGCTGTGCAGGCGCTGGTACGGCGAGGACGACGAGTCGGCGCTGCCGCGGTCGATCGCGAACCGCAAGGCGTTCGAGAACGCGATGGCGCTCGACATGGCCATGGGCGGTTCGACGAACACCGTGCTGCACATCCTCGCCGCCGCGCAGGAGGGCGAGATCGACTTCACGCTGCAGGACATCGACGACCTGTCCCGCCGCGTGCCGTGTCTGTCGAAGGTGTCGCCGAACTCCGACTACCACATGGAGGACGTGCACCGGGCCGGTGGCATCCCGGCGTTGCTGGGCGAGCTGTACCGCGGTGGTCTGCTGAACGACGACGTCACGTCGGTGCACACGCCCACGCTCGCGGAGTGGCTCGGCAAGTGGGACATCCGCGCCTCGGACCCGTCACCGGAAGCGTTGGAGCTGTTCCACGCGGCGCCCGGCGGTGTCCGGACCACGCAGGCGTTCTCCACGTCGAACCGCTGGTCCTCCCTGGACACCGACGCGACCGGCGGCTGCATCCGCGACGTCGAGCACGCCTACACCAGGGACGGTGGCCTCGCCGTGCTGCGCGGCAACCTGGCCGAGCGCGGCGCGATCATCAAGTCCGCGGGCATCGACGAGGAGCTGTGGCACTTCGAGGGCCCCGCGCGGGTCGTCGAGTCCCAGGAGCAGGCCGTCTCGGCGATCCTGAACAAGGAGATCCAGGCGGGCGAGGTCCTGGTCGTGCGCTACGAGGGCCCCTCCGGTGGCCCCGGTATGCAGGAGATGCTGCACCCCACGGCGTTCCTCAAGGGTTCCGGTCTGGGCAAGAAGTGCGCGCTGATCACGGACGGCCGGTTCTCCGGTGGTTCGTCGGGCCTGTCGATCGGCCACATCTCGCCGGAGGCGGCGGGCGGCGGCACGATCGGCCTGGTCGAGAACGGCGACCGCATCCTGATCGACGTGCACGAGCGGCGGCTGGAGCTGCTGGTCGACGACGAGGTGCTGGCCGAGCGCCGCGCGAAGATGGAGGCGTCGGAGCGCCCGTGGCAGCCGGTCGACCGCATCCGCCCGGTGACCGCTGCGCTGCGCGCGTACGCACGAATGGCAACGGACGCGTCCACGGGCGCCGTCCGGGACCCCAGCCGCTAAAGAGCGAGAGCGAGCGCCAGACTGACGCCGAACACGAGCCAGCCCGTCAGCGGGCCGCTGACGGGCTGGTTCGTCTTCTTGACCATGAGACCGGCCACGACCAGGCCCGCGAGCAGGCCGAGCGGTGGCAGCAGGGAACGCGCGCTGAGCCCGAACGGGAACGCCACCAGGTAGACGACCGGGATGCCGGCCACCAGCAGGGCGAGTTGGAGCAGTGCTCCCGTCAGGTTCTTCCGCATGCCGCGTTTCTACCGGAACACGAAGAACGTCAGCGCCGCACCGCCCGCCGCGAGCAGGAGTGCGATGAAGCCGGCCGCCAGCGGGTGGCGGAACCAGCTGCGGTTGTAGTCCAGCGCGGCCCGGCCGGGGCCGGCGAACAGGGCCGCGAACGCCATGCCCGCGAGCGCCAGCTCCAGCTCCACGCCGTTGGGGCCGAAGAAGCCGCCCTTGTACTTCAGCGCGATGACGTTGGCCATCACCGCGAGCAGGCCCGCCGCCGCGAGCGGGGTGAAGAGGCCGAGGACCAGCAGGCCGCCGCCGGCCAGTTCCGTGACGCCGGTGACCCAGGCGAGGACGACCGGCTCGCGGTAGCCCATCTTCTCCAGCGACTGCGCGAAGCCGGTGATGCCGGGGCCGCCGAAGAGGCCGAAGACCTTCTGCAGGCCGTGCAGCACGAAGATGCCGCCGAGCACGGCGCGCAGGCCCAGCAGGCCGAGGTCGGGACCGGCGGTCCAGCCGAACTTCTTGCGCCGGTCGTCGAACGGGTCGTCGCCGGCACCGCCGTTGTCCACAGTGGACCTTTCCAGCGGGGTGTAGGCCGTGGTGTCGAACGCCTTCGTCGTGGAGTCGTACGGCGAAGTGCCCTCGCCGACCCCGGTGGTGCCGTCGTCGAAGTGGTGCACTCCCCCTCCGCTGCCCGAGTAGAACGAGTCGTCGGAGAAAGCGCTCGGACTGCCCGAGCCTTTGTCGTGAGTAGCCACGCCCGCACGCTAGGAGACCGGGCAAGCCCGCGCGAGAGCCGAACGGCAGCCGAACTTCACCCCGATGGAGTAGCGGAAGGGCTAGTAGCTGCCCCGGACGAGGTTGCGCGGTTGCTCCCCCGCGGCGAACCGGGAGAGTTCGGCGGCGACCACGGCGTAGGCGCGCTGCATGCTCCCGGTGCAGCTCCCGGCCACGTGCGGGGTCAGCAGCAGGCCGGGTGCGGTCCACAGTGGATGATCGGCGGGCAGCGGTTCGGGATCGGTCACGTCCAGGGCCGCGCGCAGCCGCCCGGAGCTCAGCTCGGCGAGCAGCGCGCCGGTGTCCACGACCGGGCCGCGGGCGCCGTTGACCAGGATCGCGTGGTCCTTCATCGCGGCCAGGAACTTCGCGTCGACCAGGTGCCTGGTCTCCTCGGTCATCGGCGTGAAGATCACGACGGCGTCGAACCCCGGCAGCAGCTCCGGCAGCTCGTCGATGCCGTGCACGCCCTCGCGGGCCGTGCGGCCGACCATCGTGGCGGTCGCGTCGAACGGTTCCAGCCTGCGGCGCAGCTGCTCGCCCAGGTCCCCGGCGCCGACGATCAGGACCTTCTTGTCCTGCAACGTGTCCGTGGGGTGGAAGTCCCAGCGGCCCTCGGCCCTGGCCCGGTCGAAGACGAGGAGGTCCCGGTAGATCGCGAGCAGCGCGCCGATCGCCCACTCGGCCGTGCTGCCGCCGTGGGCGCCGCGGCAGGTGGAGAGCAGCACCCCGTCCGGAATCCGTCCGACGAAGTTCTCCGCTCCCGCGCTCAGCAGCTGCACCAGCTCCAGGGCCGGCAGCTGCTCGAACACCTCGCGCGGGTCGGTGCCGGCGAGGAACTTCGGCACCAGGACCCTGGCGGTCGCGGCCTCGGCGGGCAACGGCTCGCCCGGCGTGTAGCGGACCGGCCGGACACCGTCCACCCGGGACAGCGCCTGGACTCCGAAGTCATCTGGCACCAGCACAGTGAGCGTCACCCCTGCAAAGTACGTCAGAATGTCGGTCATGCGGGAGCACGACGTCCTCTCCTGGGACGGCACGAAGATCCGGGCCTGGCGACCGGGCGGCGACGGACCGCCGGTGCTGCTGTGCCCCGGCGTCGGCTCGGGGCCGGAGTCGTGGCCGTCGCTGGCCGGTCGCGGTGGTCTCACCAGCTGGTACATGCGCGGCACGATGGGCTCTGACCGCCCGGTCGACGAGCGCAACATCGGGCTGGACGACCACGTGTCGGACGCGCTCGCGGTGCTGGACGACGCGGGTGTCGAGCGGTGCGTGGTCATGGGCTGGTCGATGGGCGTGACGATCGCCGCCGAGCTCGCGCTGCGCCACCCCGAGCGGGTCGCGGGGCTGCTGCTCGTGGCGGGTGCGCCGGGTGACTCGTTCGACGCGATGCTGCCGATGGTGCCGAAGTCCGTGCGCAGGCTGGTCGGTCTCACCGGCACGCGGCTGCTGCGGCAGGCGGGGCCGGTGCTGGACGAGGTGCTGCACCGGGTGCCGGTGACGGACCTGACGACGTCCCTGCTGCGGTACACCGGCGTGGTCAAGCCGAGCAGCGACCCGAAGGCCGTGACGCACGCCGTCGGCCGGTTCCTGCAGCACGACTGGCGCTGGTACTTCACGCTGGCGCTCGCGCTGGGCGCGGCACCGCGGCAGGACCTCGGCTCGATCGTGTGCCCGGTCACACTGCTGGCGGGCAGGGACGACGTGCTGGCGACCACGGAGAGCATGGCGGCACCGGCCGGTGCGCTGCCGCAGGCGCGGCTGAGGGTGCTGCCGTGCAGCCACTACCTGCCGCTGGAGGCGCCCGAGGTGGTGAGCGAGGAGCTGGACCTGCTGCTGGAACGGGTCGAGGCGGTCGACTTCGCCACTTCCGAGGTGTTCACCCCAGGCTCACGGTCGCGCACCTAGCCTGGTCCCGTGGTTCGTTCCGTTGCGTTGTTGGCCGCCGCCTGCCTGCTGGCAGGGGGCTGTGCGAGCTTTCCCGACGAGCCGCCGCCCACGAGCTGGAGCGCGCAACCGCAGCTGACGCCGCAGGCGGGCCCGCGACCGGAGCTGCCGGGCGAGTTCCGGCCCGCACCCGGTCAGAACGGCCAGAACCCGACGCCGCAGAGCGTGCCGCCGCCGCAGGGCTGCAAGGACTTCAACCCCGGCGTGATCGCCACCTGCCTGAACACGGTCACCGGCGTGGCGCCGATCGGCGGCGACTCCAACGGTGGCGTGGCGGCCTACGCGACCGAACGCGGCGGCCGGCTGCTGAAGGTCACGAAGGACGCCGACCCCGTCCTCGTCGCACAGGTCGACGTGGACGCCTCCTCCGACGGCGGCCTGTCCGGGCTCGCGATCTCGGCGACGTTCGCCGAGGACCAGCTCGCCTACGTGTACGTGACGACCGCCACGGACAACCGGGTGCTGCGGATCGCACCGGGCGACGCGCCCAAACCGATCCTGACCGGCATCCCGAAGGGCCCGACCGGCAACCGCGGTGCCATCGCGAGCGACCGCACCGGCTCGCTGCTGGTCGCGACCGGCGACGCGGGCAACCCGGCACTGGCCGCCGACCCGAACTCGCTGGCCGGCAAGGTCCTGCGCATCGACGGTTCCGGCAAGGCCGCCCAGGGCAACCCGGCGGCGGGCTCCGCGGTGATCGCGTCCGGTCTGCGGCTGCCCGGCGGCCTGTGCGTCTCCGGCGACACATCGAAGATCTGGGTGACCGACTGGGCCGCGACCGGCGACGTGGTCTACCGCGTCACGGCGGGCAAGCCGCTGGGCGACCCGGCGTGGCGGTGGACCGACCGGCCCGGCGTCCTGGGCTGCGCGTCGCTGTCGGACGTGCTGTGGGTGTCGACGTCGAAGGTGGCGGGCTTCCAGAACCTGCCGATGAACGCCGCCGGAGCCATCACCGGGAAGCCGGAGCCGGCCATGCAGGAGAACGGCTACGGCCTGCTCGGCCCGATGGAGCTGCTGAACGACTCCGCGGCACTGGTCGGCACGGTGAACAAGGCCGGTGGCCAGCCGGTGTCGTCCGACGACCGGGTCGCGTTGATCACGCGCCAGGGCCCGCCCGGCGGCACGAAGGACTGAGCGCCGCCCCTGTTCCTCAGGTCACGCGGTTGAGGTGGAAGCTGTTCTCCCGCGTCCCGGCGCATGTGGCCCTTGTGACACAACGGCCCGCGCATCGGCGAGAGCCGACAGGCGGGCCGTTGGCACGGACCCCGGCTCCCAGCCTCACCCCCTGGGGGGCTGCGACGACCGGGTCCGTTCCCCTCGGTCGAGGGGGTAAGGGTGGCACAGAACCCGCCGGAGCTGCGAGAAAAGTTCACCAACCACAGCCGCCAACCGGGTACAAGTCACAGCTGACCAGCGCGTTCGACAGCACGTGACCGGGACAACCACCCGATCGGCCTAGCCGGACCCCAGGCAGAGGAACGGCCGGCGGAACGGATCCTTCGCCATCGCCTCCGCCAGCGCCACGGCCGGTGCCGCCCCGGCGAGCAGCGCCCGGTGGTAGTCCGCCATCGCCGCCGCGCTCGCCTCGTCCCCGACCTTGCTGGCCGCCGCGACCACGGTCCGGGTGCCGCCCGCGAGCATCGCCCCGGCGAACCCGAGTGCCTCGTCACCGGGCCTGATCCGGTTCAACGCGAGCGAACACGCCGACAGCACCACCTGCGCCGGCGGCCTGCGCAGCCGCCCCAGCTCGTGCGCGAACAACGGCCCGTCGAACAGCTCCAGCCGGGAGAACAACGCGTTCTCGTTCTCGTGCTCCCCGTGCGCCGCGACGTGCACCAGGTCCGCGCCGTCGAGGTGCGCGAGCACCTCCCCCGCGGTCGCCCGGTCCCCCGCGAGCACGGTCGCCTTCTCGTGCTGCGCCCCCAGCCGATCCAGCTCGCCGTCCGCGAACTGCAACCCCGGACCCCGCACCAGCAGCACCCGGTCGGACCTCGGCTCGACGGCCTGCGTGGCGGCGAGCCAGGCCGTGGCCGACGGTGCCGTGGTGACCGGTCTGCCGTGCAGGCTCGGCAGCACACCCCACGGCACCGCGTAGAGCGACCCGGTCGGCACCATGACCAGCTCGCGCTCACCGATGAGGTGGGCCAGCGGCTTGATCAGCAACGTGTCCAGCGCATCCGCCTGCTTGCGCGCCGACGCCCCGATGACCTGCACCAACGATGGCGGCAGGTGGTCAGGCGCCAGCGCGTTGAGGTCGAAGTGCAGCTTCTGCGCCCCTTCCAGGGCGGGTTCGGCGACCCCCAGGCGCACCATCCGCACCCGGCCGCCCACGAGCACAACGGCGACCATCTCACCGTTGGACACCACGAAGCTGACCATCGCCCGCTCGCCCAGCTCGGCGAACACCTCGCCGACCGTCGCCATCGGACGCGTGCGCCCCCAGCGCTGCGCGTGCCACCCGAGCCGGTTCGCCTCCCGCTGCGCCTTCGCGATCTCCGCCCGCAGCCTGGTGGTCGGCCGCCCGTCGAGACCGGCGCGCATCAGCTCCCGGCCCAGCCCCCGCACCTCGGCGATGCGGTCGGCCAGCTCGGGGTTCTCGACGAGCTCCAGCGGTTCGTAGCGGTAGGTCTGCGCACGGGTGCGTTCGATCCACAGGAACACCTGGCGCGCGTTGTTGCTCTCCAGGGCGAGCCGGATCGCCAGCTCCCGCAGCTCACGGCCGTGGACCGCGGTGGCGGACACCAGCTCCAGCCCGCCCAGCTGGTCACGCACCAGGCCGAGCTCGTCGAGCCCCTTGCGCGCGTGCAGCAACGCGGTCCGGCGGTCGCCCTTGGCCAGCGCCAGTTCGGCGAGCACGAGCCGGCGCTGCATCCGGTGGTCGATCGGTGTGACGGCCCTCGGCCGGGGCAGCTGCCGCAGCAGCTCCTCGCCCTCGGCGAGCCTGCCCCTGCGGACCTCCAGCCGCACGGCGAGCACCTTCGCGAGCCACGCCTCGTCGAGCAGGTGGTTGGCCTCCAGCTGCGACGACAGCGACAACGCCTTCTGCACCAACGCGTTCGTCACGCGCTTGACCTGCATGGCGTGCGCCCACAGCTCGATCAGCGCGGCCATCATCGACCAGGTGCTGCCGCGCTTCTCCAGCTTGCGCATGGACGCCTTGGCCATCCGGCGGGCGAGGTCGAACTGGTCGTCCAGCAACGCCGCCGACGCCCGGTACATCTCGACCTCGGCGATGTCCTGGCTGACCTTTCCCTGGCGCAGCACCGGCAACGCCTCGTCGAGCATCCGGCCGACGTCGTCGGACATCCCGACCATCAGCATCGCTTCCGCGTGCAGGAGCTGGACAGCGGCGAGCACCGAGGGCTGTTCGGCCGCGCGGAAGATCCGTTCGGCTTCCTCGTAGCGCCGCAGCGCCTCGATCAGGTCGCCGCTCTGCTTGTAGGTGTTGGCCAGTGCCACCACCGTGTAGGGGTAGATCGTGTCCAGGTTGTGCTCACGGCTGAGGACGGCGACCCGTTCGAGGTCGGCGACGGCGAGCTCGCGCCGGCGGATGGCGGCGTTCGCCAGCGCCCGGCTGGTCAGACTGGTCGCGAGCCAGTGCATCCACTCCGCGGTCATCCGCTCGGGTGAGGTCCGCAGGGCGTTCTCGGCGAAGCCGATGAACGGCTCGTACCACTGGACCGCCTGCTCCGGCTGTCCCAGGCGCATGATCAGGATGCCCTGGTTGTAGTCCGCGTTCCCCTTGAGGAGGGTGCGCAGCCACGGGTCGGCCACCAGTTCGATCTCGCGGCGGGCCTGGTCGAACAGCTCGACGGCGGTGTCGAGGCCGCTCGTCTCGCCGAGGCACCGGCCGAGGTTGTAGAGGATGCGGGCGCGCAGGTCCGTCCGCTCCGGACTGTCCTGGGCGCGATCGGCGTGCGCGAGTGCACGCTTGAGGTGTCGGCTGGCGGGCAGGAACCGGAACTTCGCCTGCTCCGCCCATCCCCGCATGTACAACTCGCGCGCTGTGTCCAAGGCACGAGCGGGCATGTGATCATCACACCACATTCGCCCGAATGGCGCTGTCCTCCAACCAGGCGCAGAGCCCGGTTGAAGGACAGCGCGGAGCGTGACTAGCTCGCCACTTCTTCCTTCGGAGCGTTGTCCGGGTGGTTCGGGCAGTTCGCCTCGTGCTCCACCGGGCCCTCGGTCACCAGCTTGTGGCCACCCATGACGGGCCATCCCGGAGGCGGCGGGCCGCAGCACTGCGGCACCATCGGCGGGTCTTCCACCTTCGTGGGGTTCTTGTGCTCGTCCGAACCGTCGAGCAAGTCCTTGACCTTGTCGACGATGTCGCCCAAGAACCCTTCACGCTGCGTCGTCATGAGGTTTCCCCCCTCGTTTGGACTATTACGTTCCATCCCCCCAGATGGATGCACGGAGAGAGTGGCACACACGGCTACGGGTATACGTCTCATTTAGCTAACAGCCACTCGGACGGCCTAAGATCACAAAGGGTCACCTGCACGAACAGGTGACCCTTTGTGATCTGTCCATCTATTGCGTATCTACCGAGCGCTGCCGCCCTCGTGCCGTTCTGAACGCAGCGTCACACCCTCAGCTGCACCGGGCGATGATGATCTCGCGCACGCGTGCCGCGTCGGCCTGGCCCTTGGTGGCCTTCATGACCGCGCCGACGATCGCACCGGCGGCCTGGACCTTGCCGTCGCGGATCTTCTGCGCCACGTCCGGCTGAGCCGCGAGGGCCTCGTCGACGGCCTTCTCCAGCGCCGAGTCGTCCGAGACGACCTTGAGGCCGCGCTTCTCGACGACCTCGTCCGGGGAGCCTTCGCCCTCCAGCACGCCGTTGACGGCCTCGCGGGCGAGCTTGTTGGTCAGCGCGCCCGTGTTGACCAGCTCGATCACGCGCGCCACGTCGGCGGGCGTGATGGGCAGGCCGGACAGCTCGACGCCGCGGGTGTTGGCCTGCTGCGCGAGGTAGGACACCCACCAGGAGCGGGCCTCGTCCGGCTTGGCGCCGGCGACGACGGTGGCTTCGATGAGGTCCAGCGCACCGGCGTTGACCAGGTCGCGGAGGACCTCGTCGGTGAGGTTCCAGTCCTTCTGGATGCGCGCGCGGCGCTCCCAGGGCAGCTCCGGCAGGGTGCCGCGGAGCTCCTCGACCCACTCGCGCGACGGCGCGATCGGGACCAGGTCGGGCTCCGGGAAGTAGCGGTAGTCCTCCGCCGTCTCCTTCTTGCGGCCCGGCGAGGTGCTGCCGGAGGACTCGTCGAAGTGACGGGTCTCCTGGGTCACCTCACCGCCGGACGCGAGCACCGCGGCCTGGCGCGTCATCTCGAAGCGGACGGCGCGCTCGACGCTGCGCAGCGAGTTGACGTTCTTGGTCTCGGTGCGGGTGCCCAGCGCGCCGGTGGTCTTCGGCGACAGGGACACGTTCGCGTCGCAGCGCAGCGAGCCCTGGTCCATGCGGACGTCGGACACGTCGAGCGCCTTGAGCAGGTCGCGCAGCGCGGTGACGTACGCGCGGGCCACCTCGGGGGCGCGGCGGCCGGTGCCCGGGATCATCTTCGTGACGATCTCGATCAGCGGCACGCCGGCGCGGTTGTAGTCGAGCAGCGAGTGCTCGGCGCCGTGGATGCGACCGGTGGCGCCGCCGACGTGCAGCGACTTGCCGGTGTCCTCCTCCATGTGCGCGCGCTCGATCTCGACGCGGATGACCTCGCCGTCGTCGAGCGTCACGTCGAGCCAGCCGTTGAAGGCGATCGGCTCGTCGTACTGCGACGTCTGGAAGTTCTTCGGCATGTCCGGGTAGAAGTAGTTCTTCCGGGCGAACCGGCACCACTCGGCGATCTCGCAGTTCAGCGCGAGGCCGATGCGCATCGCCGACTCGATCGCCTTGGCGTTCACCACCGGCAGCGCGCCCGGCAGACCGAGGCACGTCGGGCAGGTGTTGGTGTTCGGCTCGCCGCCGAAGACGTTGGCGCAGCCGCAGAACATCTTCGTGTTGGTGTGCAGCTCGACGTGCACTTCCAGGCCCAGGACGGGGTCGTACTTCTCGACGACCTCGTCGTAGTCCATCAGCTCAACGAGAGAGGTCATGCCAGCTCGTCCTTCCGCAGAGCGCGTGCCGCGAGCGCCGCACCGGTGACCGCCACGACGATGCTGGCGACCGCGTTGGCCAGCATCAGCTTGTCGTTCTTCGCACGGGCGTTGCGGAAGCCGGAGAACGCTCCCACCGCACCCGCGACGGCACCGGCGAGACCCAGCAGGCCCCTTGCCTTCTTGATGTTCACAGCGACGGCCCTCCAAACGCGCCGCGCGCCAGCTCGTACGCGGCGGCCACGCGGTACATGCGGTGGTCCTGCAACGCCGGCGCCATGAGCTGCAGACCGACCGGCAGACCGTCCTCATCGGACAGACCGCTCGGCACGCTCATCGCCGGCGTGCCCGCGAGGTTCGCGGGGATGGTGCAGAGGTCGGCCTTGTACATGGCCATCGGGTCGTCCGCGCGCTCACCGATCTTGAACGCCGTGGTCGGCGTGGTCGGGGAGATCAGGACGTCGAAGTTCTCGAACGCCTTCGCGAAGTCCTGCGTGATCAGCGTGCGGACCTTCTGCGCCGAGCCGTAGTAGGCGTCGTAGTAGCCCGACGACAGCGCGTACGTGCCGATCATGATGCGGCGCTTGACCTCGGGGCCGAAGCCGGCCTCGCGGGTCAGCGACATGACCTCCTCGGTGCTGCGCGTGCCGTCGTCGCCGACGCGCAGGCCGTAGCGCATGGCGTCGAACCGGGCGAGGTTCGACGAGCACTCGCTCGGCGCGATGAGGTAGTAGGCGGGCAGCGCGTAGTCGAAGCTCGGGCACGACACGTCCGAGACCTCCGCGCCGAGCTCCTTGAGCTGCGACACGGCGGCCTCGAAGCTGCGCAGCACGCCCTGCTGGTAGCCCTCGCCGCTGAACTGCGTGACGACGCCGATGCGCAGGCCCGACAGGTCACCGGACAGGCCCTCGCGGGCCGCGGCGACCACCGGCGGCACCGGCGCGTTGATGGACGTGGAGTCCATGTGGTCGTAGCCGGCGATGACCTCGTGCAGCAGCGCGGCGTCGAGCACCGTGCGCGCACACGGACCGGCCTGGTCCAGCGACGACGAGAACGCGACGAGGCCGTAGCGGGACACGCCGCCGTAGGTCGGCTTCACGCCCACGGTGCCGGTGACCGCGCCGGGCTGGCGGATCGAGCCACCGGTGTCGGTGCCGATCGCGAGCGGCGCCTGGAACGCGGCGAGCGACGCCGAGGAGCCACCGCCGGAACCACCGGGGATGCGGTCGAGGTCCCACGGGTTGTGCGTGGGGCCGTACGCCGAGTTCTCGGTCGACGAACCCATGGCGAACTCGTCCATGTTCGTCTTGCCGAGGATGACGACGCCGGCTTCCTTGAGCTTGCGCGTCACCGTCGCGTCGTACGGCGGCAGCCAGCCTTCGAGGATCTTCGAGCCGACCGTGGTCGGAATCCCCTCGGTGGTCATGACGTCCTTGAGCGCGAGCGGCACACCGGCGAGCGGCGAGACGGTCTTGCCCGCCTTGACGTCCTCGTCGACCTTGCGGGCCTGCGCGAGCGCGCCCTCGGTGTCGACGTGCAGGAAGGCGTTGACCTTCCCGTCGGTCTCGGCGATGCGGTCCAGGTGGGCCTGCGTGACCTCGACCGAGGAGACCTCGCCGCTGTGGATCTTCGCGGCGAGCTCGGCCGCGGTGGCGTGGATCAGGTCGTTGGTCATGCTTCCTCACCCAGGATGCGGGGCACGCGGAACCGGCCGTCCTCGGCGTCAGGAGCGCCAGAAAGCGCCTGCTGCTGACCGAGGCTCGGACGGACCACGTCCTCGCGGAAGACGTTGGTCAGCGGAACGGCGTGCGACGTCGGCGGGATGTCGGCCGTGGCGATGTCGCCCACCGTGGCCACCGACTGGAGGATCACGTCGAGCTGGCCTGCGAAGAGGTCGAGCTCTTCGTCGGTGACGGCCAGCCTGGCGAGCTTCGCCAGGTGCGCGACCTCGTCGCGGGAGATGCTGGGCACTCCTGTCAACCCCCGTAGGGTCGGGATTCGAATCGGGAACCCCGTGAGTCTATGGGCTGGTCAGCAGCGTCTTCGAACGGGTTGCCGAGCGACCGCTCAACTTAACCGTTCCGCAACGCGGACAGCAGGTCATGCGTTGAGGATGCGTCTGCGAGAATCACCGACCGGCAACGGCGCGGGACGCGGGGTCCCGCGCACGAGCTATGGAGGCGTTCACCTTGTCGTTCCTGATCCGGGTCCAGCTCCCGGACCGTCCCGGCACCCTCGGCGCGGTCGCAACGGCACTGGGGGAGATCGGGGCGGACATACTCAGCGTGGACGTCGTGGAGCGCGGCTCCGGTCTCGCGATCGACGACCTCGTGGTGGAGCTGCCGTCGGGGCGCCTGCCGGACACGCTGATCACCGCGGCCGAGTCCGTCGAGGGCGTCGAGGTCGACGCCGTGCGGCCGTACGCGGGCATCCTCGACACCCACCGCGAGCTGGAGCTCGTGGAGGAGATCGCCGAGGAGCCGCACAAGGGCCTCGAGGTCTTCACCGAGGGCGTCCCGAAGATCATCCGCGCCGGCTGGGCCGTCGTGGTCGGCCCGGAGGGCACCGGCATCAACCGGCTGACGTCGTCGTCGGCGGCGCCGGAGACCCGGATGGCGAACGTGCCGTGGTTCCCGCTGGAGCGCGCGACCGTGCTCGACGGCGAGGAGGAGTGGGTGCCGGAGACCTGGCGCGAGCTGGGCACGGAGCTGGCCGCCACGCCGCTGGGCAAGCCGGACCGGGTGCTGGTCGTCGGCCGTCCCGGTGGTCCCATGTTCCGCGCGGCCGAGGTGGCGCGCCTCGCGCACCTGGCCGGCATCGTCGCGGTCGTGCTGCCGGACTGAGCCGCTACTGCGGCGCCTTGGTCCGCAGCGTCCTCCTGGCCAGGGCGACCAGCTCGACGTTGTTCCTGGCCGGGCGCCCGTCGGGCAGCGCGAGCGTGTCCGCGAGACCCATGCGGGTGCTGTGCTCCAGCCTGCCCGCGCGGTCGAGCACCGGCCACGCCTCGTCGTCCACGCCGTGCAGCAGGATCGGCCGCTGGAGCGGTTCGAGCAGGGCCAGCAGCTCCCCGGCGTTCGCACGGGTCGCGGTGACGCGCAGCCGGGCGACCCGGTCGACGGTCGTGAGCAGCCGCGCGGCGCCCACGCCGTCGACGACCAGCTCGACGGCGACGTTGACGTTGTGCAACGCCTCCACGACCTCCTGCCAGCCCAGGCAGCCGACCCGCACCGAGGCGATGTCCGGCCGCCCGGTCGCGAGCGGCGCCCAGCTGCCGATCACCGCGGCCCGCGGCCCGTCCACGTCGGTCGACACCCCGATCTCGATGCCGGGCACCGCCGCCCTGACCGTGGCGATGGTGGTGGCCACCTCGGGCCCGACGAGCGTGAGCGCGCCGATGACGTCCCTCGGGTGGATGTGCACGGACGTGACACCGAGCGCGGCGACGTCGGCGGCGTCCTCGGCCAGGCGCTCGGGGGTCAACGGCAGGGCCGGGTGCTCCTGCGCGGTGCGGGAGCCGTTCAGACAGGCTTGCAGCACAGGTCAACGGTCCCACACAACGCCGGTCACCGCGTTGCGCCGATGGGTGCCGTCCCGGGGTGGTGCTCGCCCGGCGGAAATGCCGGAGGCGCCCCAGAATCTGCCGTGGTCGAACCCTTTCCGCAGACGGAGGTGACGGATCATGGCAATCACGGTCAACCTCGACGTGCTCCTCGACAAGGCCTGCGAGAACCTGCCGCTGTCCGAGATCCTCGACGCGCCCGTCGACGCGTTGCAGGGCGTGAGTGCGGGGGACGCGGAGAAGCTGAAGGCCGCCTTCAACATCAAGACCGTGCGCGACCTGGGCACGAACAAGTACTTCCGCGCCGCCGTCACGTTGCTCGACCTGGAGACGACGGCCCGGTAGGGCTGCGGGTGGTGGGCGTCCTGGCCGCCTCGGCGAGCGTGCGGGCGGTCGCTTCGGCGGCCGTGCGCTCGCTCACCGGCCGCTCTCGGCGGGGTGGGGTGGACTGATCGCGATCATGTTGATCCTCGCTGCGGTCACCCGGTTGGATGACCCCCGTGTCGACGACCCTCACCACCGAGCTGCTGTTGCACCGCGCGGGCACCAAGTCGTACTGGCGTGGTCTGACCTACCGCGATGCCGTGCGCGCGTTGCGGGTGCACAGCAGGCACGTGACGGCGCTCGTGCGGGGCAGCGAGGACGCGCTGTACTCGGTGGAGCTGTCGTGGGCGCAGACGCACCTGGCGGGCACGTGCACCTGCCCGCACGGGTCCGAGGGGTTCTTCTGCAAGCACTGCGTGGCCGTGGGGCTGGTGCTGCTGGAGCGCGGGGAGACCGTGCCGCCGCCGGACGCGGAGGACGTGGAGCTGCGCGACCGGCTGAGATCGCTGTCGCCGGACGCGTTGCGGGAGCTGTTGTACGAGCAGGCGGCCGCGGACCTGGCGTTGCGGTCGCGGATCATGAAGGCGAAGAAGGACGTGGAGCGGGCGCCGGGTCAGCCGGTGGCGTAGCGCTTGCCGGGCACGTCTACCCCGTGCAGGTCACCGCCTGGGGTTCGGGCAGCAGGCCGCAGGCCTCGGAGTGCTCGACCGCCACGCCGGCGAGCACCCAGTCACTGTTCTCGCGCCGCACGGTCAGGTGGTGGAGCAGGCCGTAGCCGGTGGCCGGCACGGTGCCAGGGCGGTCGAAGTGCAGCTCGCCGGCCTCCCGCACGTGCGCCACCACCAGGTCGCGGTGCTGCACGTCGAAGCGGGTCACCTCGGTCCGCACCACCGCGGACCGGTAGCGGGTGCGCCGATGCGACCACGAGGTGCGCGCGGCCGCCAGTTCCTCCTCGTGCGTGCGCAGCTCGGCGGCCAGCGCCGGGGTGAGCGGGACGCCGAAGCCGGGTGTCTGCGGGCCGGTGGTCACCTTCTGGGCGCGGTTCTCCAGGTAGCGCTGGGCCAGCGCGGCGATCCCGTCCCGGTCGTGGCCGGGCAGCTCCAGCGGGGTGGCCGAGGCGGCGGTGGCCAGGGTCGTCAGCGCGGCCAGTGCGAGCAGCGGTGCGGCTCTCATCGTTCGCGAACCCCCATTCGCGGTCGGCACCGGTGGACGCGTGCCCGGGGCACCGGGTTGTGCTCAGAGCGGCAGGACGTAGGCGAGGAGCTTCAGGCCCGGCAACGGGGACCAGTCGCGGTCCGGCAGCCGGGTGAACCCGAGCCGCTCGTACAGGCGGTGCGCCGCCCGCATCTTCTCCGACGACGACAGCACCACCCGCTCGGCGCCCAGGGTGCGGGCGCGGTCCAGCACCGCCCGCACCAGGGCCTCGCCCACACCGCGGCCGCGCGCCGCGGTGGCCACGGACAGCATGCGGAACTCGGTCTCGCCCGGTTCGGAGATCTCCGCGAACGGGCTGCCGGGCAGCACCACGGTGACCGAGCCCAGCACCTCGCCGCCGGAGGGGTCCACCGCGACCAGCAGCTCGGCGTCGCGGGACCGGGCCGCCGCGTCGGCGAGGTGCGCGACGTAGTCGTCGCCCTCGTCGACGAAGCCGTCGGCCTGGTAGGCCTCGACGGTGAGCGCGCCCACGACGGGCAGGTCGGCCGCGGTGGCCGGGCGGATGAGCAGCTGGGTCATCAAGCCTCCTCTTCGGGGTTGACGGCGACCTCCCGCGCGGCGTCGGGTCCGGAGTCGAGCAGCACCCGGAAACCGGACTCGTCGAGCACCGGCACCTTCAGGGAGACGGCCTTGTCGTACTTCGATCCTGGCGAGTCGCCGACCACGACGAAAGAGGTCTTCTTCGACACCGACCCGGCCGCCTTGCCGCCGCGGGCGAGGATCGCCTCCTTCGCCGAGTCGCGGGAGAACTCCGCCAGCGACCCGGTGACCACGATGGACAGCCCCTCCAGGTTGCGGGCGATGGACTCGTCGCGCTCGTCCTCCATCCGCACGCCCGCGGCCGCCCAGCGGCGCACGACCTCCTGGCGCCACCCGGTCTCCCGCCACTCCACGACGGCGGCGGCGATGGTCGGGCCCACGCCCTCGGCGCCGGCCAGCACCTCCTCGTCCGCGGCGACGATCGCGGCCATCGACCCGAACTCCTGTGCCAGCGCGCGGGCCGCGGTCGGGCCGACGTGGCGGATCGACAGCGCGACCAGCACCCTCCACAGCGGACGCGACTTCGCCGCCTCCAGGTTGTCGAGCAGCTTCACCGCGTTCGCGGACAGCTCGCCCTTGACCGTGACGAACCGCTCGACCTGCCGCAGCGACTCGGCGTCGAGGTCGAACAGGTCGGCCTCGTTGGTGTAGGCGGTCGACTCGGTGATCGCCGCGGCGGCCTCGTACCCGAGCACCTCGACGTCGAGCGCCGCGCGGGAGGCGAGGTGGGCGAGCCGTTCGCGCAGCTGGCCGGGGCACGTCCGGGCGTTGGGACAGCGGATGTCGACGTCGCCCTCCTTCATCGGGCGCAGCTCGGCGTTGCACTCGGGGCAGCGGGCCGGCATCACGAACTCGCGCGCGTCGGCGGGGCGCGCGGCCAGCACCGGGCCGAGCACCTCCGGGATCACGTCGCCGGCCTTGCGGATGACGATCCGGTCGCCGATCAGCACGCCCTTGCGCTTGACCTCCGACGCGTTGTGCAGCGTGGCGCGCGCGACCGTCGAGCCGGCCACCTTCACCGGTTCCATCACCGCGAACGGCGTGACGCGGCCGGTGCGCCCGACCTGGACCTGGATGTCCAGCAGCGTCGTCGTGGCCTCCTCCGGCGGGTACTTGTACGCGATCGCCCACCGCGGGGCCCGTGACGTGGTGCCCAGGCGGCGTTGCAGCGCGACCTCGTCGACCTTCACCACCACGCCGTCGATCTCGTGGACCGCGTCGTGCCGGTGCTCGCCCCAGTGCTCGACGTGCTCCGCCACCTGCGCCGGGTCGGTCAGGACCCTGGTGTGCGGGGAGACCGGCAGGCCCCACGCCCCCAACGCCTCGTAGGCGAGCGACTGCCGGTCGGCCGAGAAGCCCTCGGTCTTGCCGATGCCGTGGCAGATCATCCGCAGCCGGCGCGACGCGGTGACCTTGGGGTCCTTCTGCCGCAACGACCCCGCCGCGGTGTTGCGCGGGTTCGCGAACGGCGGCTTGCCCTGCTCGACCAGCGCGGCGTTGAGCGCCAGGAAGTCCTCGACCGCGAAGAACACCTCGCCGCGGACCTCCACCAGGTCCGGCACCGGGTACTCGTCCGTGCCCCGCAGGGTCTGCGGCACGTCCGCGATGGTGCGGACGTTCAGCGTGACGTCTTCACCGGTGCGGCCGTCGCCCCTCGTCAGCGCGCGGGTGAGCCTGCCCTTCTCGTAGAGCAGGTTGATCGCGAGACCGTCGATCTTCAGCTCGCACAGGAAGTGCGTGCCCGCGCCCGTCTCCCGCTCGACGCGCTTGAACCACTCGGCCAGCTCGTCCTGCGCGAACACGTTGTCCAGGCTGAGCATCCGCTCCAGGTGGTCGACCGCGCGGAACTCCGTGGAGAACGTGCCGCCGACCCGCTGCGTGGGCGAGTCCGGAGTGGCCAGACCGGGGTGCTCGGCTTCGAGCGCCTCCAGCTCCTTCAGCAGCGCGTCGAACTCACCGTCGGTGACGATCGGGTCGTCCAGCACGTAGTAGCGGAACTGGTGCGAGCGCACCTCTTCCGCGAGCACGGCGTGCCGTTCGCGGATCTCGGCCGGAACGTCTTCAAGGCTCTCGCTGGTCACGTCCGCAAGCTTAGTGACCAGGTCCGACAATTCCGGAGGGCTCAGCCGCCGGACGCACCGGCGAGTGTCCGGACGAGTGAACGCAGCTCCAGCAGGCTGATCGTGCCCTCCGGTTCCAGCTGGGCCGTCTCGACGCGGCGCAGCCGCTCCCCCGCCAGCCGCTCGCCGAGAGTGACGTCCAGCGGCAGGAACGTCATCGTCTGCCGCTGGTGGTCGGAGAGGTCCTTCAGCGCCGGGTGGTACACGGCGACGTCGACGACCTCGCCGTCGACCTGCGCCACGATCCGGAAGTCGCCGAGCCGCATCCGCACCTCACCGAGGTTGACCACGACCTCGGTCGGGTCGGGCACCGGCGGCACCGAGTCGTGGAACTCCCACACCATGTCCGAGGGCGGCGCGGCGGCGATCCACGCGTCGGTGTACGGGCGCAGCCGCGGGTCCTCCTGGCCGGTGACCACCAGCGCGTACATCGCCAGGTGGCCCTGTTCGAGGCTGAACACGAGGTCCGGGTGCAGCCCCTCGACCAGCGCGCGCAGGTCGTCCTCGACGCGGTGCGGTTCGCCGTCGCCCAGCGCCGCGCTCACCACCGGCACCAGCTCGAACCACTGCTCCCAGAACCGCTGGGCGGCCTCCCCGGCGTTCGGCAGGTGGGCTGGCGCGACCTCTTCGGCCTTGCGACGGCGGAACCACTTCATGATTCTCAAGCGTAGAGCTTGCGCCCCTCGGCCAGCATGCCGACGAACTGCGCGATGCGGCGCTGCCGGGTCTCCTGCCGCTTGGCGTCGTGCACGCGCAGCAGGATCGCGTACCGGTTCTGGCTGTTGAGGGTCTCGAAGAACGCGGCGGCCTCCGGGTTGGCGTCGAGCGCCGCCCTGAGGTCGGCCGGCACCTCGATCGTCGCGGGTCCCGCGTAGGCGGCCTCCCAGCGGCCGTCCGCCTTGGCCTTCTCGACCTCGGCCAGCCCGGCCGGCAGCATCCGCCCTGCTGCGACGAGCTCCTCGACCTTGCCGCAGTTGCGCTTGGACCACTTGCTGCGCGGCTTGCGCGGTGTCCAGCGCTGCGAGTAGTACGTGTCGTCGACCGACCGCACCAGCCCGTCGATCCACCCGTGGCACAGCGCGACGTCCAGCGCCTCGTCGTAGGTGATCGTCCGCAGCCCGGACCCCTTCTTGGCGTACTTGATCCACAACTCGGTCTCGGTGGCGCCGTTGTCGTGCAGCCACCGGTCGAACTCGTCCGGACCTCCGAAGATGATCAACGCACCCTCCCCTCGGCACTCCCCGCGTCCCCGAATTATGAGTGGCGTCGCGCGCGTTGTCCGGACAAAGTGCGCGTCATGCTGATCCGCCGGGAAACGCCCGCAGACATCGACGCCATCCGCGACGTCACGAACCTCGCGTTCAAGAACGGCCCCGAGGCACCGCTGATCGACTGGTTGCGCGCCGACCCCGGCTGGATACCGGAGCTGTCGCTGGTCGCGGACGGCGTGCTCGGTCACGTCGTGTGCACCCGCGGGTACGTCGGCGACACGCCCGCGCTCGGGCTGGGGCCGATCGCGGTGCACCCGGACCACCAGCGTTCCGGCATCGGGAAGGCGTTGGTGCACGCGGTGCTCGGGGCTGCGGAGGCCCGCGGTGAGAAGGCCGTGATCTTGCTCGGCGATCCGCGCTACTACTCGCGGTTCGGCTTCCGGCCGGCCGCGGAGTTCGGCATCACGCCGCCGGTCGCCGAGTGGGCGCCGCACTTCCAGGCCCGGTTGTTCGCGCCGGTGGAGCCGGGTCCGTTCCGGTACGCGGAGCCGTTCAACCGACTTTGACCACGGTCCCGTCGGCCTTGCGCGCGTAGACCGCACCGTCGGGCAGCGCGGCCACGGTGTCGATGAAACGGCCGTCGCCCAACGGTTCCCACGTGGGTCCGAGGCGGTGCACGCGGCCGTCGAGCAGCGTGTGGGCGGCGATCGTCCCGTCCGGACGGAGCACGACCTCGGGGCTGCCGGTGAGCCCGCCGGCGATCTCCCGCCACACGCCGGCCGTGTGCGCCATCAACGCGCTGCCGGACCGCACGTACACCGTGACGGACCCGTCCGGGTGCACGACCGCCGACGGCTTGCCCGCCGCGAACCCGGCCGCGCTCAACGGAATCGATCCCGCCTGGCCCCCCTCCGGGGGGTCCGAAGCCCCCACTCCCATCGTCGCAGGGAGGTCTGACAGTTTCGCGACGCTGCCGTCGGCCAGGACCGCGAACACCGCCACCGAACCGTCGGGGAGCAGCACGGCTTCGGGGTCGCCCGCCACACCGGACGCGAGCGGGCGCCAGGTGCCGTTCAGCACCATGACCTCGCCGCGGACCGTGCGCGCGTAGACCAGCTTCCCGGCCACCGAAGGGCGCCCGACGAAGTCCGCGGTCGTGCTCAGCTGCTGCGGCCCCGCCCAGACGTCGCCGTCGTCGACCACGTACACGACGTCGGTCACCTCGGGCCCGCCCTGCCACGCCTGCCGCAGCATCGAGGTGGCCCGGTCCACCGCCAGGTCGTAGCGCTCCGGGCAGCACGACCGCTGCACCGCGTCGGCCAGCAACCCCGGCGTGAGGTCCGGCCGGTCCAGCCGCACGGCGGCCTCGAAGAACCGCGTCGCCGCGTAGGTGACGTCCATGATCTGCTCGGGCGTGCCCCAGCCCATCGAGGGGCGCTGCTGGAACACGCCCAGTGAGTCGGCGTCACCGCAGTCGAGGTTGTGCATGTGCGACTCGACCCAGCCGGCCTCGAAGCCCGCGAGCATCACCTTGTCGCTGACCCGCAGCGCGAGACCGGCCGCGTGCACCTCGCGGACGACCTCCGGGTCGTGCACCGCGGGCACCCTGCACTCGGTGTTCAACGGCAGTGCGTGAGCGGGAACGCCCACGAGGAGCAGCACGACGACCAGCGCGAGCCTGAGCACAGTCCGAATTGGACACCCAGGCCCGCGCCGCCGCCACTCAGCCGTGCCCGATCACCCGTGCGCGATCAGCGAGAAGCCCAGCACGCCCGTCGCCGTGAAGTCGATGGCCGGCTCGGAGCTCGGCCACGACCGCAGGTCATCGGCGAACACGGACTTCGCGGAGTCGAACTCCCGGGTGTACGGCTTGGTGCAGTCCACGGAGCCCGGCGGCATCTCGCCGAGGTCGCCGAACAGGGAGGCGTCGTTCGGTCCGTTGATCACGGCGCCGACCAGCACCTTCGCGCCGCCGTTCGGCGAGCCGGAGAGGTTGGCCGCCTGGTGGTGCGGGCACTCGGGGAACTTCGCGCCGACACCGACGATCAGCGAGGTGCCCCAGGCGTTGGTGCCGAGCGCGAACCCGCGCTGCTGCGTGCCGAACGTCTGGTACCTCGTGTCACCGGTCAGCTTCCGGTAGAGCGCGGCCGTGGTGATGAAGCCGAACGTGCGCGAGCCGACGTCCCAGGTCTCGACGTTCGCGGCGGTGCGGAACGGTGAGTTCTTGGCCGCGTCGGCGCCCTGCTGCAGCTGGCGCCGCAGGTCCCCCACGACCTGGGCCTCGGTCACCTCGGCACCGTGGACGCCCGCCTTCAGCAGCTTCGCGAGGTCGGCGTGGGCGAGCGCGGAGATGTTGTAGACGTTCAACGTGTCCGGGTCGTTCGTCGCGAGGAACTCCTTGGCCCAGTGCGTGGCGGCCTTCGCGAACTGCTGGTACCGCTTGTCGTTCAACGCCTTCGCGGCCAGCGCGAGCTGGGTGGCGCCGAACTCCAGGTCGTCGGTCCACGACGGTTCCGGGTAGTAGGCGTGCGGGAACGCCGTGACGAGCTGCCCGACGTCCTCGGTCTTGGCGAGCGAGAACAGCCGCGCGGCCTTGTCCAGGTGCGCGCGGGCCAGGCGCGGGTTCTTGCGGGCCTCGACCTGCGCGGCCAGCGCGAACGAGCCGGCCACCCGGCCGACCAGGTTGGGGCTGATCTTCTCGCCGGCGGCGTTCGCGCGGAAGACGGGGCGGTACTTGATGAAGTACTCGCTGTCGCCGGGCTTCACGTCGAGCCTGTCGTCGGCCTCGGGGAGCCGCCACACGTCGTGGTCGCCGACGAAGCCGAACTCCGCGGAGCCGGTGCCGATGCCCACCTGGGCGTAGAGGGTGCCGGTCTGCTCGTCCCAGGCCTTGTCGAGCCACCTGAGCCCGAACTCGGCCTCTTCGTACAGCGCGTCGTCGTGCTTGTTGCGCAACGCGAGCAGCATCGACGCCGTGGAGTACGACGAGGCGTGGGTGAACTTCACGAAGTCGCCCGCGTCGAACCAGCCGCCTTCGAGGTCGACCTTGGCGCCGGTGGGCTGCAACGGCGCCGCGATCTGGTCACCGCCCTCGCCCGCGAACACCGGCTCCTCGTAGACGAGCGCCTCGCGGTCGGTGAGGTGCGCGGGCTTGCGGTTCAGCCGGCCGGGGATGACGTCGGCACCGTCGCGCTGGGCCTGGAAGAACTCGACGGTGTTGCGGGCGACCGGCGCGAACAGCCGGTTCAGCGAGTCGACCCGGAACGCCGCGGAGGTCGCCGAGCCGACCTTGACCCGGTACGTCCCCGCTTTTCGCACGCCGGAGAGGTCGATCGGGTGCACTGCCGGGAACTTCGCGCTCCACGCCCCGGTCGAGGCACCCGTCCGCCCGGTCAGCACGGTCCGGCCGCGGCTGTCGACCACGGAGAACCGCGCGTTCGCGGCACCACCGAGCACGTAGGCGTGTTTCGCCTCGGCGGTGCCGAACCCGACCTGGTCGAGCCTGATGTGGGAGGCGGGGGCCGCCTCGGCAGGTGCCACGACCACACCGGTGAGCACTGCGGCGACGAGCGCCGCACGTCTGATGCGCATGTTCGGAACTCCCGATCCAGGCCCGGCGGTGGCCTACGGTTAAGAAAGTTTCCTAATAGTTCGCAGCAGACTAGCTCCACAAACCGGACATCACCAGCCCTCAGGTGGCTCCACGAACGCCGAGGAGAGGTCCCGCGTCAGGGCGAGCGAGCGCTTGACCCACCCGGACGTGGCACCGGCCAGGCCGCACGTCGGCGTCGGCAGCGCCTTCTCCGCGAGGACCGACCGCGGGAAGCCCAGCCGGTCGGCCAGCGTGAACGCCCGCTGCCCGACGTCCTTCAACGTCACCGGCGTGCCGGGGTCGGTGCTCGGCACCAGCCCGAGCGCGAGCGTCGTGCCCGCCTCCCAGGTCTCGCCGATCTCGTCGAGCGCCGCGGCACCCTTGACCAGGGTCAGGTCGAACGCGATGGCCGCCGCGCCCGCCTCCCGCAGCAGCGTCAGCGGCGGCTGCGGCGCACAGCAGTGGACGAGCACCTCGTGGCCGTCGAGCGCCTCGATGACGGTGGCGAGCACCGCGCGCGCGTCCGGACCGGGCACCGCGGGCACCGTCCCGAGCTTCGACGGGGTCGGCAGCAGCCCCTCCAGCACGGCGGGCAGGCCGGGTTCGTCGAGCTGCACCACGACCTTCGCGCCGGTGCGCCTGGCGACCTCGGCCGCGTGCCGGCGCAGGCCTTCCGCCAGCGACTCGGCGAACTCCTTCACGGCGCCGCGGTCCGTGAGCACCCGATGCCCGCGCATCAGCTCGATGTTCGACATCAGCGTCCACGGCCCCGCCGCCTGCACCTTGACCGTGTCCGGGCTCGCACCCGCGCGTTCCAGCGCCTCGTCGAACGCGTCCAGGTCACCGCGCAGCAGGTCGACGGCACGGCGGTGGTCACGGCCGGGCCGCGGCGTCACCCGGTAGCCGGATGTGATCACCTCGATCGCGAGGTCGACGAGCAGGCCGGCGGTGCGGCCGATCATGTCCGCGCCCACCCCCCGCGCAGGCAGCTCCGGCACGTGCGGCAGTTCCGGCAGCTCGCCGACGACCACCCGCGCCGCCTCGTCGATGTCGGTTCCGGGCAGCGATCCGATTCCAGTTGCTCCGCGCACCGGCAGATTGTTCCACTGTCCTGCGGACAGAAGAGGTCTAGACCCATTGACGCCATGGTCTAGGCCACTTACCGTGATTGAGCAGGTGCCGAGCGTGCGAGCACCTCCCCGCACGTGGTGTGGGAGCGCGACGCGCCCCGCGTTCCCGCACCACTCCCCACCCGGCGACGGCGAGGGCCGGCGCGGAGTTCACCGCGCCGGCCCTCGTTCGTCCTGTCCGAGCCTCCTAACAGCTGCTGCAGCACCCGCAGCCCGGACCCGTGCACCCGCCGCAGCAAGAGCATCCACCCATGATGACCACCTCCGTTTTGAGCGATCAAGCATTCGGACAGTAAGGCCGGGTCGACGCGGGGTGACACCACCGCCAGGGTGATTACGCTGCCACGAATGAATGGTCCTGCTGAGATGCTGGCCGCGGACAAGGCCTCCACCGCCCTGGGCATCACGCCGGTCGAGCTGCGCGACGGGTACGCGGTGCTGCGGATGACGGCGACCGAGCTGATGCTGAACGGGCACGGCATCGCGCACGGCGGTTACGTCTTCCTGCTGGCCGACTCGGCGTTCGCGTGCGCCTGCAACAGGGCCGGGTCCGTCACCGTCGCCGCCACGGCCGAGATCGACTTCATCCGGCCGGTGCACGCGGGCGACGAGCTCGTGGCGGAGGCGGTGGAACGGACCCGGTTCGGCCGCAGCGGGATCTACGACATCACGGTCAGGCGAGGGTCCGAGGTCGTGGCTGAGTTCCGGGGCCGGTCCCGGACGTTGCGCGCCGCAGACCGATGAGCTGCAGCACCGCGAACCCGAGCACCGCGAGGCCCTGGACGAGCACCAGCGCGACGCCGAGACCGGTCAGCGGGAACCACTCCAGCTCCGCGGTGAGAATGCTGTCGAGCGCCCACACCGCGTTTCCGATGATGACCAGCAGCACGATCCGGCGGTCCGGGACGGCGCGCGTTCCGAGGAAGAACACGCCCGCGCCGTAAACGACGCAGAAAGCACCGAGCCCGATCTGCCAGCCCACCGGCATTCCCACCTCCGGGCGGATCAGGAGGGTCAGCAGGCCCAGGCCGAACGAAGCGACACCGTCGAGTTTCAAGGCGAATTTCAACATGGCCCGACCGTGACCCGGTGATCACTGCCAGGACCACGTCAAGCGCTGCCGACTCCTGCCACCAGGTCCGCCGCGACCAGCCGGGCGGCCGCGTTCTGCCAGTTGTGGAGGGTGCGTTCGGGCACCTGTGTCACGAACCACTGCAGCGCGCGGCGGTCCTCGGCGTCGAGGTCCTCGCGCTTGGTGCGGACCGAGTACGGCCGGATTCCCTTGACGTAGTAGAAGTACAGGGCGTTGTAATAACGCCATTCGTCGCTCGTGCCGAAATCGCCGTCCGCGGGCTTGAGCCGTTGGATGCTCGTCAGCAACATGGATTTCAGCTGTGCCGCGCGGTCGAGCGGCGGTGCTTCCTCGGTCAGCGCGATCAACGGGCTCGCGACGAGCTTTCCGAGGTCGCCGTAATGGCTGAGCGCCCTGCGGGTCAGCCGCGCGAACTCGGCCTCGTCCTCGGTCACCAGCGGGCGTTGCCTGGGCAGCGCCTCGGCCGCGTCGCGGAGCTCGGCGCGTTCGGCGGCGACGGCGGGCACGGCGAGGCGGTCGACGGCGGCGGCGAGCGGGTTCGCCAGCACCTGGACCGCGATGGCGGCGGCGACCGTCGTGCAGGCGAGGAGCTGCGGGCCGTCGAAGAGCAGCACCTGCGAACCGAACAGGACGGCGGTGAAACCGGAGATCACCAGCGAGCGCAGCATGTCGGCGCGGATCGCCTGCCCTTCCTCGACCGCGTCCGTGACGGCGACGAGCACGCCGAACAGCAGCACGTCGAGTCCGATCGCCGGCAACGCGACCGCGGTGGGTACCCAATCGAGCAGGAACGCCGCCGCTGAGAGCGCGAACATCACCCCAACGAGTGAAAAATAGGCACGCTTCCCCGCCGCCAGCGCAGTCGCCGCGGCCAGCGGGAGCAGCACGACCCACGGCAGCCACAGCGCCGCGGCGAAGACCGGCACCACCGCGAAGATCCACCAGCGGACGAGCTCCGGCCGTGCCAGCACCAGGATCGCCCCAGTCCACGCGAGTGCGGGCACGCCCAACAGCACAGGATGAGGCATGACGACGAGTGCCGCACATCCGACGAGACCGGCGCCGGACCACCACAGCACGGGCTTGGCGGGATCGCGGGCGAGCAGGTAGAGGCCGAGCCACCACGCGAGGCCGGACACCACAAGCGACAGGACGAACACGGGTCAAAGCTAGCCGCGCCTGCGAAACTACTCGGCATGCCGGTAGAGCTGACGCTCAACAAAGCGGCCGAGGAGCTGCGGCGCGGCGACCTCGCGAACGTGCTCCGCGCACGTCAACGCCTCGCGGGACTCGTCGGCACCTACCCCCACCGGCTCGACCTGCGCGACCGCCTTGCCGAGGCGTACCGCGTGCTCGGCCAGCCCGCGCAGGCCGGTCGCTGGACGTACCTCTCCGACGACCGCGACCCCGAGGAAACCCTGGCGTTCGAACGCGCCTACCGCCGCGCGCAGGTCCGCCTCGTCGCGCTGAACTGGGCCGGCCGTGTGGAGGAGGCCCCGACCGAGGCCGCTCGCACCCGCCTCGCGTCGCTGTACCTGGAGGCGCGCGTCGAGCTGCAGCACGAGCTCGACGCGACCCCGCGGGAGGAGACGTCCTGGGGCGCCTGCCTGCTCGTGATGGCCGGTGGGACGTTCGTCATCGTGTGTTTCCTGCTGGGAATCGTGACTCTGGCGCAGTTCTTGTGGAAGCTGGTCACATGAGAACGCTTTCTGACCACGTGCGCCGCACCCCGGTCCTGCGCACCGCTGTGGACGGTCGCCCGGTGGTGTTCAAGCTGGAGCACCTCCAGCTCACCGGTTCGTTCAAGGTCCGCGGCGCGGTCAACAAGCTCCTCACCCTGTCCGGCGTGGACGAGGTCGTCACCGCCTCCGGCGGCAACCACGGCATCGCCGTCGCCCAGGCCGCGCACCTGCTCGGCATGCACGCCACCGTCTTCGTGCCGATGACCGCCCCCGAGGCGAAGACCCGCCGCATCGAGGCGTTGGGCGCCAAGCTGATCCGCCACGGCACCACCTACGCCGAGGCCGCAGCCGCAGCCCGCGACCTCGGCCCGCTCTACGTCGAGGCCTACAACGACCCGGTCGTCATCGAGGGACAGTCCACGGTGACCCGCGAGATCGTCGAGGACGTGCCCGAGGTGGACACGATCGCGATCGCCTCGGGCGGCGGCGGCCTGATCGCCGGCGCCGCACTGGCCTCTGGTGGTCGCTTGATCGTGAACGTCGAGCCGTCCGGCTGCTGCGCCGTGCGCCGCGGCCTCGAAGCCGGTGAGCCCGTGGACGGCCCGGTGGACTCCGTTGCGGCGTCGGCACTCGGGGCGACGCAGGTGGGCACGGTGCCGCTGGAGGTGTTGCAGCGCCACAACGTCACGTCGGTGCTCGTGTCCGACGCGGAGCTGCTGGCTGCGCGGGATCGGCTGTGGGAGGAGTTCCGGTTGGCGGTGGAGCCAGCTGGGGCGGTGGCGTTTGCGGGGTTCCTCAAGGGGGAGGTTCCCGGGGAGCTTCCGTGTGTGCTCCTGTGTGGAGCGAACTCGGAGTGGCTGCCGGGGTGAGGGCGGGCTGGTCGCGGGCGGGCTGAGCGCAGGTGGGCTGGGCGTGGATTGGCCGAGCGCGCGGCTGGGCTGAATGCGGGTGGCTGAGCGCGGGCGGGCGAACGCAACTAGGCGAGCGCAGGTGAGCTGGTCGCGGCTGGCTGAGCGCGGACGGGCTGAGCGCGGACGGGCTGAGCGCGGACGGGCTGAGCGCCAGGGACTGACGCGGCCCACCGCCAGTCCTGACCCCACGAGCCCGCACACCCCGGAACCACCGCGACCGCCGTGCCACCCCGCGTTCCTCTTCCCCCACGGGGCGAGCGAGCGAGCGTTTCCGGACACACATCACCCGACCGGGCGACACCCCAACACCGACAGGCCAGCGAATCAGCTGGTCGCGTCGATCGTCGCACTGGCCAGCACCACGTCACCGCCGGCATCGGGCCGGTAGATCGCCACCGCCTGCCCCGGCGCCACACCCTTCAACGGCTCCCGCAGCTGCACCCGCAACACACCGCCGACCACCTCGGCCACGGCGGACGAGGTACCGCCGTGCGCGCGCACCTGGGCGACGCACTCCACGGGACCGTCCAGGTCGACGTGCGTGATCGGCGAGGAAGCCGAGATGCCCGTGACCGCCAGCTTCTCCACCGAGCCGACCCGGACGTTGCCGGAGACGGGCTCCAGGGCCAGCACGTAGCGGGGCCGGCCGTCGGGGGCGGGACCGTCGATGCCCAGGCCCTTGCGCTGGCCGATGGTGAACTCGTGCACGCCCGCGTGCCGGCCGAGCACGGCGCCGGTCGCGTCGTCGATCAGCAGGCCGGGCTTGGTCTCCATGCGGGAGGCGAGGAACTTCTGGGTGTCGCCGTCCGGGATGAAGCAGATGTCGTGCGAGTCGGGCTTCTTCGCGACCGACAGGCCGCGCGCTGCGGCTTCGGTGCGCACGTCGTCCTTCGTCGTGTCGCCCAGGGGGAACATGGCGTGGGCGAGCTGGTCGGCGGTCAGGGAGGCCAGCACGTACGACTGGTCCTTGCCGAGGTCGGCCGCGCGGCGGAGCTCGGGGCGGCCGCCGACCACCTGCAGGCGGGCGTAGTGGCCGGTGCAGACCGCGTCGAAGCCGAGGGCGATGGCCTTGTCCAGCAACGCCTCGAACTTGATGCGCTCGTTGCAGCGCAGGCACGGGTTCGGGGTGCGGCCGGCGGCGTACTCGGCGACGAAGTCCTCGACGACGTCCTCGGTGAAGCGCTCGGCGAAGTCCCAGACGTAGAACGGGATGCCCATCAGGTCGGCGGCGCGGCGGGCGTCGTGGGCGTCCTCGACGGTGCAGCAGCCGCGGGCGCCGGTGCGGAGGGTGCCGGGCTTGGCGGACAGGGCCAGGTGCACGCCCGTCACGTCGTGTCCCGCTTCAACGGCGCGGGCCGCCGCCACCGCGGAGTCGACACCGCCGCTCATCGCCGCGAGGACCTTCACTGCTTGACCACCTTCCGGGAACGCCTCATGCCTGCCAGACCTGCCGTGCGCGCGCGTTCGACCACGGGACCGATCACGCCCGCCAACTCCTCGACGTCGGCACGCGTCGAGGTGTGCCCGAGGGAGAACCTCAAAGATCCGCGTGCCGGCGCGGGTTCGACGCCCATCGCCAGCAGCACGTGCGACGGTTGCGCGACGCCCGCGGTGCAGGCGGAGCCCGTGGAGCACTCGACGCCGCGTGCGTCGAGCAGCATCAGCAGGCTGTCGCCCTCGCAGCCGGGGAACGTCAGGTGTGCGTTGCCGGGCAGCCGGTCGACCGGGTCGCCGTTGACGACCACGTCCGGCACCACCGCGCGCACCGAGGCGATCAGCTCCTCGCGCAACGCGACCAGCTCGGCGGCGCGCTGTTCCTGCTCCTCCACGGCGATGCGGACGGCGCGGGCGAGGCCGACGATCGACGGCACGTCCAGGGTGCCGGAGCGGACGTCGCGTTCCTGGCCGCCGCCGTGCAGCAGGGGCGTGCACTTCACGTCACGCGCGAGCAGCAGCACGCCGACGCCGTAGGGGCCGCCGACCTTGTGGCCGGTCATGGTCAGCGCGGACGCGCCGGACGCGGCGAAGTGCACCGGCACCGCGCCCACCGCCTGCACGGCGTCCGTGTGGAACGGCACACCGCGCTCGGCGCACAACGCCGCGATGTCGTGCACCGGGTTGATGGTGCCGACCTCGTTGTTCGCCCACATGGTCGTGACGAGCGCCACGTCGTCGTCCAGCGCCTCGCGCACCGACTCGGCGGACACCCGGCCGAACCGGTCGGCCGGTAGCCAGGTGACCTCGGCGCCCTGCTGCTCCAGCCACTCGACGGCGTCGAGGACCGCGTGGTGCTCCACGGCCGAGGCGAGCACGCGGCGCTTGCCCTCGCGGGCCCAGTAGACGCCCTTGACCGCGAGGTTGTCGCTTTCGGTGCCGCCGCCGGTGAACAGCACCTCGGACGGCCGGGCGCCGAGGGCGTCGGCGATGTTCTCCCGCGCCTCCTCGACCGCACGCCGCGCCCGCCGGCCGGAGGTGTGCAGCGACGAGGCGTTGCCCGTGGTGGACAACGCCTCGGTCATGGCCGCGACCGCCTCGGGGTGCATCGGGGTGGTGGCAGCGTGGTCGAGATAAGCCATCAGGGCTCCAGCGTAGCCCGCATGCGGGGCCCGGTCAGAACCGCTCCCACCACGGCCAACGCCGCCATCGACAGGTTCAGCACCACCACGCCCGCCGTGGGGGCGGTCGCCAGCACCAGCACACCGCCGAGTCCGATCATGGTCGCGGAGCCCAGCATGTCGGAGATCTGCAGGGCAGCCGAGTTGAAGCCGCGGTCCTGCTCGGGTGAGGCGGCCATCATCAGCACGCCGACGCTGGAGGTCGCCATGCCCATGCCGGCGCCCGCGACGGCCCACAGGAGGAACGTCAGCCAGGCAGGGCCCCACGAGGGTGCGACGAGCGTCACGGCCGCCATGCCGGCCGCGGTGAACAGGAACCCGGTCCGCACGAGGGTGTACCGCTCGATCTCGGGGTGCCGCGACGCCCACATCGACGCTCCGGCCCAGCCGAGGGCGCTCACCGTGAGCGGGATGCCGGCCTCCAGCGGCGAGTAGCCGTGCACGACGGTCAGCGTGAGCGGGATGAAGCTCTCGACCGCGAAGAACGTGCCGGCGAGCAGGCCGCGGGCGAGGATCGTGACGGGGAGGCCGCGGCGGGCGATCAGCGTGCCCTTGGGCAGCAGGATGCGCACCGCGGGTGTGAGGAGCAGCAGCGCGACGGCGAGCAGCCACCACGTGCGGTGCTGCAACGCCCAGCTCAGGCTCGCCACCCCGGCACCGGCGGCCAGCGCGGCGGCGGGCAGGAACCGGCGCACCGGCGGGGTCGCGGTGTGCGGTGGCAGCTTCCTGAGCACCGGGACCAGCAGCACGCTGCCGACGAGCACGAGCGGGACGATCGCGAGGAACACGAGCCGCCAGGTCAGGTGCTCGGTCGCCCACCCGGCGACGGCGGGTCCGACGAGCGACGGCACCACCCAGGCCGCCGACAGCGCGCCGAACACCGCGGGCCGGTCGCTCTCCGGGTAGGCCAGCGCGATGACGACGTAGATCGCGACGATCAGGAAGCCGGCGCCGAGGCCCTGCAGGGCCCTGCCCGCCAGCAGCACGGTCATGTTCTCCGCGACGCCCGCGACGACCAGGCCGGCGAGGAACAGGCTCACGCCGATCAGCACGGCGGGCTTGGGGCCGCGCCGGTCCGACAGGCGGCCGGAGAAGACGGTGGCCATGACGCTCGCCGCGAGGTTCGCGAGGAACGGCCACGCGTACAGCGCCTCGCCGTGCAGCTCGCGGACCATGGTGGGCATCGCCGTGCCGACGCCCATCGCCTCGAAGGCGAGGAGCGTGACCAGCAGGACGATGCCCGTCGTGGGCCAGCGGCGGTCAGGCGACCAGAGGCGAGACGGCCGGGGCGCGGTGAGTGTCACCGGTAGATCGTGCAACTTCCAGTTCGGTCGAGGTCAAGCGATTTGATTGCTCTTGTGCAAGTTTCGCGAGCTGCCTGCGGTTCTCCGCGCGGCCGGGGGCGATCTCGTCGAGCACGTGCACCTCGACGGTGAGGCCCCTCACCCGCAGCACCCGGCGGATCGAGTCGACCAGGGTGTCGCTGCCGATGAACGCGGGCTGCGTGCTCACGTGGCCGTCGACCCGGTAGCGCAGCACGATCGGCCGCACCGGCACACCGGCGTCCAGGGCGGCCTGGAACAACGCCGGCCGGTAGCGCCCGGAGGCGAGCCCGCACCACGTGGTGCCCTCGGCGTGGATGCCGACGGCGGACCCGGCGCGCAGGGTCGCCGCCAGCTCGGCGACGGTCCGCGGCAGCTCGCGCAGCCGTTCGCGGTCGAGGTAGACGGTGCCGGCCGCGGTGATGATCCGGCCGAGCACCGGCCAGCCCTTGATGTCCTTCTTGGCGACGATCCGGATGGGCTGCACCGCGTCGATCGCGAGCTCGTCCAGCCACGACACGTGGTTGCTGGCGACGAGCACACCGCGTTGCGGCACCTCCTGGAACCTGCGGGCGCCGTGGACCTCCAGGCGCACGCCGAACGCGCGCAGCAGGGCGTGGAACCACAGCCGCACCACGGTTTCCCGCTGTGCGCGCGGCAGCAGCAACGCGAGGACGATCCCCACGCCGCACAGCAGTGCCGTCAGGGCCGTGACGGCACGCCAGAGCTGCCTGACCCCGCCCGCGGTCCGCGGGGCCGACCCGACGCACCCGTCGCCGCACGGCGAGGCGGGCATCCAGGCGTGGCTCACGACGTCTCCCCCAGGAAGAACCTCAGGTACCGCTGGTCCACGTGGTCCATGCCGAGCAGGATGAACAGGTCGGCCACCCCGAAGTCGGCGTCGAGCGCGGGCCGCCCGCAGATCCGGGCGCCGAGCCGCAGGTACCCCTTGAGCAGCGGCGGCAGCACGGTCCTGGCGGGCCGCTCGACCGCGTCGACGTCCCACGGCCGGTGCGGCGTCACGCGGTACTGCTCGGGCGCGTAGTGCTTGGCGTGCACGGTGTCCCACACCCCGGCCGCGAGAGCACCGCCGTCCTGCAACGGGATGCTGGCGCAGCCGACGAGCCACTTGTGGCCGCTCAGCAGCATGTAGCGCGCGATGCCGGCCCACACGAGGCTCACGACGGCGCCGTTGCGGTGGTCGGGGTGCACGCACGACCGGCCGGTCTCGACCGTGGTGTGCCGGATGTGGTCGAGGTTGGCGAGGTCGAACTCGGTGTCGGCGTAGAGCCGCCCGGCCTCCCTGGCGCGCTCCGGCGGCAGCATCCGGTAGCCGCCGACGATCTGGCCGGTGCGGTCGTCGCGCACCACCAGGTGGTCGCAGTGCCGGTCGAACTCGTCGACGTCGTGGCCGGGCACGCTCGTGGTCAGCGTCGCGCCCATCTCACCGGCGAACACCTCGTGGCGCAGTTTCTGCGCGGCGACGACCTCGGCGCCGTCCCTGGCGACGAGGAGGGAGTAGCGGGGAACGTCCTCACCCTGCCGGGCGGGGGTGCTGACAAGCAGTTCCGGCTGCGTCATGCGCACCAGGGTGATCCCGCGTTGGCGAATGACAGCAGGGCACAACGATGACCGGTCAGTGGCAGTCGGGTGAAGAGCCGGTGGTGCCCGCGCACGCGGAAGGGCCGCCCCGCGCACGGGACGGCCCTTCCGGTGAGCTGGTCGTGCTCAGCCCTTGCGCTTCTGGACCTCGCCGGTCAGCTGCGGTGCGACGGCGAACAGGTCGCCCACCACGCCGAAGTCGGCGATCTCGAAGATCGGGGCCTCGGGGTCCTTGTTGACCGCGACGATCGTCTTCGAGGTCTGCATGCCCGCGCGGTGCTGGATGGCACCGGAGATGCCCAGCGCCACGTACAGCTGCGGCGAGACCGTCTTGCCGGTCTGGCCCACCTGGAACTGGTGCGGGTAGTAGCCGGAGTCGACCGCGGCGCGCGAGGCACCGACGGCGGCACCGAGCGAGTCGGCGAGCTCCTCGACGACGGAGAACTTCTCGGCGGAGCCGACGCCGCGGCCACCGGAGACGACCACGGAGGCCTCGGTGAGCTCGGGGCGGTCGCCGCCGACCACGGCCTCGCGGGAGGTGACGCGGGCGGCCTTGGCGGTGTCCACGGACACGGAGACCGACTCGTCGAGCGCGGCGTCCGCGGCGGACTCCTCGGCGTCGACGCCGCCGGGGCGGACCGTGATGACCGGGGTGCCCTGGCTGACCTTCGCCTTGACGACGAACGCGCCACCGAAGATGGACTGCACGCCGGTGCCGTCGGCCTCGACGTCCACGACGTCGACGAGCCAGCCGGAGCCGATGCGCACGGCCAGGCGGCCCGCGACCTCCTTGCCCTCTGCGGTCGCGGAGACGAGCACCGCGGCGGCGTTCGGGGCGAGGGCGGCGAGCGCGTCGACCTTCGGCGTCACCAGGTAGTTGACGGCGTCGTCGGACTCGACGGCGTAGACCTTGGCCGCGCCGTACCTGCCGAGCGACTCGCGGACCTTGGCGGCGGTGCCGGGGGCACCGACGACGACCGCGGACGGGGTGCCGAGGCGACGGGCGGCCGTGAGCAGCTCGTAGCTGACCTTCTTGACCTCGCCGTCGACGTGGTCGACCAGGACCAGTACTTCAGACATGGTTTCCACTCCCTCAGATGAGCTTCTGGCCGACGAGGTACTCGGCGATCTTCGCGCCGCCGTCGCCGCCGTCCTCGACGCGCTGACCGGCGGTGCGCGGCGGCTTCGGGGCCGCTTCGAGCACCTGGGTCCACGCACCGGACAGGCCGACCTCGGCCGCGTCGACGCCCAGGTCCGCGATCGAGACCGTGGAGACGGGCTTCTTCTTCGCGGCCATGATGCCCTTGAAGGAGGGGTAGCGCGGCTCGTTGATCTTCTCGGTCACCGAGATCACGGCGGGCAGCGACGCCTCGAGGAACGCGACGCCCTCGTCGGTCTCGCGCTCGCCCTTGATCGTGGTGCCCTCGACGGTGACCTTGCGCAGCTGGGTGACCTGCGGCAGGCCCAGCAGCTCGGCGATGATGGCCGGGACGGCACCCGCGCGGCCGTCGGTCGCCTCGTTGCCGGCGATGACGAGGTCCACGCCCTCGACGGTGCCGATGGCCTTGGCGAGGACCTTCGCGGTGGCCAGCGAGTCGGAGCCGTGCAGCGCCTCGTCGTTCACGTGGATGGCCTTGTCGGCACCCATCGAGAGGGCCTTGCGGATGGCGTCGGTGGCGCGGTCGGGACCCATCGCGATCACGGTCACCTCACCGCCGTGGGCCTCCTGCAGCTGCAGGGCCTCTTCGACGGCGCGCTCGTTGATCTCGTCGAGCACTGCATCCGCGGACTCGCGGTCAAGGGTGTGGTCGGCGTCGGTGAGCTTGCGCTCGGACCAGGTGTCAGGCACCTGCTTGACCAGGACAACAATGTTCATAGGTCCTCTTCGACCTCCTGCGGACGGGCGGCGACGCGCAGAGGACTTCAGAACTGCGCCGCCGGGTGTTCACGACCCTGCCATCACCCGGATGTTACCCGCCAGTAGCAGCGGTGCAAACGGGAGCAAGCACTCCGCTAGCGTGACGGTTCTCACCCGGTCGCACCACCGATTGAGACGTACCCCATTCGGGCGAGTAACCTGCGCGGACATGTACCGGCGAGTAGTAGTAGTGACCGACTCCACGGCCTGCCTCCCGGCTCACCTGACCGACCAGCTCGGCATCGAGGTCGTGCAGATCCAGGTCAGGATCGGCGACCACACCGACGACGAGGCCCGCGTCCCGGTTCCCGACCTCGTGTCGGCCATGCGCGCGAACGTGCCCGTCGAGACGATCCCGCCGGATCCGGGCGCCTTCTTCTGGACCTACGGAGACCTCGCCGCCCAGGGCGTCCAGGCCATCGTGTCGGTGCACGTCTCCGGCCGGCTCTCCGCCACCGTGGACGCCGCCCGCACCGCCGCCGCGCAGTCGCGCGTCCCCGTGCACGTCGTCGACACCCACACCTGCGGGATGAGCATCGGCTACGCGGTCCAGGCCGCCGCCAAGGTGGCCGAGGCCGGCGGGACCGTCGAGCGCGTGATCGAGACGGCCCAGCGCCGCTACGACCGGTCCACCGAGCTCATCTACGTCGACACGCTCGAATACCTGCGGCGCGGCGGCAAGATCGGTGCCGCGGCGGCGCTCGTGGGCTCCGCGCTGTCGCTCAAGCCGCTGCTGACCATGTCCGACGCCCAGATCACCCCGCTGGACCGGGTGATCGGCGCCGACCGCGCGCTGAACCGGATGCTGGACATCGCGATCAAGCGCGCGGGCACCGACCAGGTCGACATCGCGGTCGAGCACTTCGACGCGCTGGAGAGGGCGCAGCGGCTGCTGGGCAAGCTGCGGCGCGGTGTGCCCAACGTCCGCCAGTTCATGCTGACGCAGGTCAGCTCGGCCATCGGCGCCCACGTGGGCCCCGGTGCGCTGGGCATCACCGTTTCGCCGGTGTGACGTCCGGGAACTCCAGGTACCCCGTGTTGCGTTGAAATGGACGTAACGGACACCTGGAGGACCCGATGGCGTTCATGGACAAGATCACCAAGTTCCTGCACAGCCCTTCGGGGCGTCGACTGCAGGACAAGGCACGTGAGCTCTCCCGCGACCCCCGCCGCCGTGCGCAGGCGGAGCAGCTGCTGCGCAAGTTCCGCAGTGGCGGCAAGAAGAAGTACTAGACCGGCTGACAGGTACTAGAACAGCTCGTTCAGCTCCCCGTACCCCAAGCCGTCCCTCGTGCTGTCGTACGTGCCGGCGCTCAGCAGCTCCTCCGCCGCCTTCTTCGCCACGGCGTAAGCGGCGGAGGCGAGCGCGGTGCCGACGCTGATCCTGGCCGCGCCCGCCTGTGCCAGCTCCGCCGTGGCGGGCGCGCCGGGACCCGCGAGGACGTTGAGCGGTGCCGCGATGTTCTTCGCCAGCTCCGCCACGTCGGCGAGGTCGGTCACCCCCGGCACGAAGATGCCGCTCGCGCCCGCCGCCAGGTACGCCTCCGCCCGCCGCAGGGTCTCGCCGAGCCGGTCAGCCGGGTCGCCGACACCGCGCAGGAAGACGTCGACGCGGGCGTTGAGGTAGAGCTCCGGTGCGCCCTCCCGTGCCGCGCGCAGTCGTTCGGACTGCTCCTCGACGGACCGGAGCGCGCTGCCGTACCCGTCCTCGACGTTCACACCGGACGCACCGGCGGCGGCGACCGCCGCGAGGGTCGCGCGCACCTCGTCGGCGGTCTCGCCGAACCCGGCCTCGATGTCCGCGGTCACCGGTACGGACACGGCCTTCGCGATCCTCGCGACGAGGTCCACCGCCAGGTCGCGGTCGAGCCGGTCGCCGTCGGGGGCGCCGAGGCTCCACGCGACACCGGCGCTCGTGGTGGCGACGGCCTGCGCGCCGGCGGCCTCGACGATCAGCGCCGAGGCCACGTCCCAGGCGTTGGGGAGCACCAGGGGCGGCTGCCGGTGCAGGGCGTGGAAGAGCTGCGTGCGGTCGGAGCTGGAAGTCATGATCAAGTGATAGCAGCCGGGACCGCGCGAGTCCGGCAGTTTTCCGACATCTACCGCGGGTTTCCAACATCTGCCACGAGGTCGCGGCCCGTCCGCTCAGTTGCTGCCGGCCTTGCGCCGCACCTCGTCGAACGTCCGCAGGTAGCGCTCCCGGAACTCGTCCCGCTCGGCCCACGTGGTGTGCTCGGCGGACTGGGGTCCTGGCGGGGGCGGCAACACGGCCTCGGCCGGTTCCTCGTCAACGGGTTCCGGTCCGGGTTCGGGCACCGCTTCCACCACCGGCTCCGGCTCGGGTTCCGGCTCCGCCCGCGGCAGGCCCACCACGGCGTTGCGGTGGATCGGCGGGGTGTCGTAGTCGGCGTCGGGCATCGGCTGCGGCACCCACGCGTCGTCAGCGGACGCGGTCCGCCGCGGGACCGGGAGCGCGTCGACCGCCGGACCCGGCCGCGTCTCCTCGGCGTCCTCGCGGCGGCGCGTCACGACGTACATCAGCGCCGCCCCCAGGGTGAAGGACAGCAAGCACAACCCGAACACGATCTCGACGGCACCGGCCACCTCAGGCTCCTGCCTGTCCGACGGGGGTGACGGCGCCACCGGAGACGGTGCGCGGCACCGCAGGCGATGCCCGCCGCACGTTCTGCTGCGCGACGGCCGCCGGGACGAGCAGCGGGGCGGGCCGCTCCATCCGCAGCGGTGGCAGGAAGGCCGGGAGCGGCACCGGCCCCGCGGGTGGCGGCGGCGGTGTGGCGGGGGACGGCGACAGCGCGGTCGTCAGCTCCTCGCCCGCGACCGAGAAGCCGGCGGCCGTGACCGCGGCGGGCACCAGCACCGCCCCCAGCACGAGCGGCACCCACTGCCTCACGAGGCGGCCACCTGCTCCGGTATCAGCGCGGGCGCGACCTGGTCGGCGGCGGCGGTCAGGGCGGCACGGGCGGCCGACAGCTGCGAGTGCACGACTCGGCGCAGCTCGCGCAGCTCGTCCACCTCCCGCGCCACCTCGGCGAGGCGGCGGTTCGACTCGCGGCAGGCCATCGTCACCACGAACCCGGCGCGGGCGCGGGCCAGCGCCTCCTGCTGCTCCAGGTGCTGCGCGGCCTCGGTGCGGCGCCGGGTCGTGGTCAGCTCGAAGAACCGCTGGGCCTTCTCGCGCTTGCGCTCGGCGTCGGCCTCCAGCGAGCTGCACGCCAGCGCGGTCTCGCGCAGCAGCCGGTCGGCGTCGGACTGGGCCTGCTCCACCGCTTCGGCGCACTCGCGCTCGACCTGGTCGGCGCGCTGCCGGTGCTGGGCCTCCAGGTCGGCGCAGCGGCGCTCCAGCTCGACCTCTCGCTCGTCCATGGCGGCGGCACGGGAGGAGCACTGGCGGCGGGTCTCGCGCAGCTCGGACTCGGCCTCGGCCCGCAGGGCGGCGGACTCGCGCTCGGCCTCGGCGACCAGCGCGGCGCACTCGGCCTCGGTGCGCAGGCGGAGGTCGGCGCACTCGCGGCCGGCCCGCAGGTGCATCTCCGCCGCCTCGTCCTCGGCGAGGCGGAGCATGCGGTGCATCCGTTCGGTGGCGCTCGCGTGCGACCCGGGGGTGGACTCCAGCCGCTCGATCCTGGCGCGCGCCTCGGCGAGGTCCTGGCGCGTCGTCTCCAGGAGCCGGCGCAGATCGGCGGCCTGCGCGAGCGCTTCGGCCCGGTCGAGGCTCGTGAAGCGGAGCTGCTCCTCGAGATTCTCGATGTGGTCGATGACCTGACGTCGGTGAAAACCTCGGTGGACAACGTCGAAACCGGCGTGCAGCGGAACTATCTCGTGCCCTTTTGCACCCATGGTCACCTGCTCACTCACACCGCGGAAGATTGTGCGAGCGTACCGAGTTGACCACGCTCCAACCAGTGTCGACAAAGGACCGGAGGGTCTCCGGCGGCGGTCGGGAACACGGTTCCTTGCAGGGCAAACACGGAGATCCTAGATCAACTCCAGCAGGCCGTCAGTCACCCGATTGTGTAAGCGGGTCGCCCTTTCTGTGGTGTTCACTCCGTGCGTTCGTCGTGTACGGAAAGCGACGATGCAGGCATACGTCACACGAATTGCCATCCTTCGCCAGTGGTTCAAGCGATCACGCTTCGTTAACCTTCCTTCCCGTGTCCTCACGTGTAGCCGTCGTCACCGACTCGACCGCGTCACTCCCGGCCCGGCTGGCCGACCGGTTCAACATCATCACCGTGCCGATGCAGCTGAAGATCGGATCGGAGTTGATCGACGAGGCGTACGTGCCGACCGAGCGCCTGCTGCAGGCGTTGCAGGCGGAGATCCCGATCACGACCCAGCCGCCGGCGCCGGACGCGTTCTTCTGGGCCTACCAGGACGCGTGGGCCAAGGGCGCGGAGACGATCGTGTCGGTCCACGTGAGCCCGAAGCTCTCCCCCGCGACGGACGCGGCGAAGGCGGCAGCGGCCAAGTCGCGCGTGCCGGTGTTCATCGTGGACTCGCACTCGTCGGGCATGACCCTCGGTTTCGCGGCGCTCGCCGCGGCGCGGATCGCTCAGACCGGCGGCAACGTGCAGCACGCCCGCAGCGTCGCCGAGCAGCGCGGCCGCGACGCGCACGTGCTGATCTACGTCGACACGCTGCACTACCTGCGCAAGGCCGGCCGGGTGAGCGCGACGGCGAAGCTCTTCGGCGACGCGCTCTCGGTCAAGCCGCTGCTGACGGTCGTCAACGGCGAGGTGGAGCCGTTCGGCAAGGTCGTCGGCCGCGACCGGGCGCTGTCCAAGCTCGCCGACAAGGCCGTGGCACTGGCCCACGGCCGCGACGTGGACCTCGCGGTGGAGCACTTCGCCGCCGAGCAGGAGGGTCAGGAGCTGCTGCAGATGCTGCAGAGGCGGATCCCGCACGCCCGCGACATCGTGCTGACCCAGGTGAGCGCGGCGATCGGCGCGAACGTGGGTCCCGGCGCGCTGGCGGTCACCGTCTCGCCGTTCTGACCGCGCCGGGATGCTCGTCCAGGCACCGCGGAGGCCCGTGCAGCGGGGAGGTGACCGGGTGCTCCGCGGTACCGACTGTCACTACTGGCAAGTAACCTGGCGGGCGTGACCCTCCCCCTGACCGGCGAACGCACGGTACCCGGCATCGCGGAAGAGAATTACTGGTTCCGCAGGCACGAGGCCGCATATCTACACCTCATCGGCCACTGCGCGGACGCCGTGGTGCTGGAGGCCGGCTGCGGCGAGGGCTACGGCGCCCAGCTGATCCGCACGGTCGCGCGGCGGGTCGTCGCGCTCGACTACGACGAGCTGACCTCGCGGCACGTCGCCCGCACGTACCCGCGGCTCGACGTGCTGCGCGGCAACCTGGCGACGCTGCCGCTGCGCACCGGCTCCGTGGACGTGGTGGCGAACCTGCAGGTGATCGAGCACCTGTGGGACCAGGAGCAGTTCCTCGCGGAGTGCCGGCGCGTGCTGCGGCCCGGCGGCACGCTGATCGTGACCACGCCGAACCGGCTCACGTTCTCCCCCGGCCAGGACACGCCGCTGAACCCGTTCCACACCAGGGAGCTGGCTCCGTCCGAACTGGACGACATGTTGCGGGCGGCCGGTTTCGCCGTTGACGAACTGAGCGGGCTGCGTCACGGACCGAGGCTCGACTCGCTCCTCGGTGGACGGATCATCGACGCACAGGTCGAGGTCGCCCTGTCCGGCGCGCCCTGGCCGGCCGAGCTCAAGGAGGCCGTCGAGTCGGTGACGGTGGACGACTTCGACATCACCTCCGCGGACCTGGACACCAGCCTCGACCTGGTGGCCGTGGCGGTGCGCGCGTGACGGGCGGGCACGAGGGCACCTTCTGCCTGGTGCTGCACAGCCACCTGCCCTGGCTCGCCCACCACGGCGCGTGGCCGGTCGGCGAGGAGTGGCTCTACCAGGCCTGGGCGCACTCTTACCTGCCCGTCGTGGACATGCTGCGGCGCTTCGCCGACGAGGGCCGCCACGACGTGCTGACCCTGGGCGTCACGCCGGTGCTGGCCGCACAGCTGGACGACCCGTACTGCCTGCGCGGCGCGCACGACTGGCTCGGCAACTGGCACCTGCGCTCCCAGTACGCCGGACGGCGGCTGCCGGAGCTGTCGGCCTACGAGCACCGCGCCTCGGCCTGGGCGCTGGAGCAGTTCGAGACCCGGTGGCGGCACGGGTTCTCGCCGATCCTGCGGTCCCTTGTGGACTCCCAGACCGTCGAGCTGCTCGGCGGACCCGCCACGCACCCGTTCCAGCCGCTGCTGGACCCGCGGGTGCGGGCGTTCGCGCTGCGGACCGGCCTGGACGACACGGCACTGCGGGTCGGCCGCGCACCGGAGGGCATCTGGGCGCCCGAGTGCGGCTACTCGCCCGGCATGGAGACCGGGTACGCGGCGGCGGGCGTGCGGCGGTTCCTGGTCGACGGGCCCGCGTTGCACGGCGACACGTCCACCGCGCACCCGGTCGGCTCGTCCGACGTGCTCGCGTTCGGCCGCGACCTGGAGGTGTCCTACCGCGTCTGGTCGCCCAAGGTCGGCTATCCGGGTGACGCGGCCTACCGGGACTTCCACACCTTCGACCACCCCACCGGCCTGAAGCCGGCGCGGGTGACCGGCAAGAACGTGGCGCCGCAGGACAAGCGGCCCTACGACCCGCTGCTCGCCCGCGAGGCGATCGAACGGCACGTCGAGGACTTCGTCGGCACGGTCGTGCGGCGGTTGCGCGCGATCGACGGCGGACTGGTCGTGGCGGCCTACGACACCGAGCTGTACGGGCACTGGTGGCACGAGGGTCCGATGTGGCTGGAGGGCGTGCTGCGCGCGTTGCCGGAGGCCGGTGTGCGCGTGACGACGCTGCGCGGCGCCGTCGAGGCCGGCCACGTGGGCGCGCCGGTCGAGCTGCCCGCCTCCTCGTGGGGCAGCGGCAAGGACTGGCGGGTCTGGGACGGCGCGCAGGTCGCCGACGTCGTGTCGCTGAACGCGGCGGTGCAGCGGGAGCTGCTGGAGCTCGACCTCTCCGGCACCACCAGGGACCCGGTGCTGGACCAGGCGGTGCGCGAGGCGTTGCTGGCGTTGTCGAGCGACTGGGCGTTCATGGTCACGAAGGACTCGGCCGCCGACTACGCGCGGTACCGCGCGAAGATTCACAGCGACCGGTTCAGCGAGCTCGCCGCGCTGGCCAGAAGCGGCCGGGGCCGGGCGAGGGCGGCGGAGCTCCGCGCGGCGGACGGCCCGTTCGGGCAGCTGGACGCGCGAGGAATGAGGTAACGGCATGCGCGTGCTGATGTTGTCGTGGGAGTACCCGCCGGTGGTCGTCGGCGGGCTGGGCAGGCACGTCCACGCGCTCGCGACACAGCTGGCCGCGCAGGGGCACGAGGTCGTCGTGCTGTGCCGGCAACCGTCCGGCACCGACGCGGTCACGCACCCCACCGCGGACGTGGAGAGCGAGGGCGTGCGGCTCGTCCGGGTCGCCGAGGACCCCGCGCACCTGGTGTTCGAGAAGGACCTCGTGGCGTGGACGCTCGCGATGGGCCACGCGATGGTCCGCGCCGGGCTGGCGCTGGCACCGTGGCGACCGGACGTGGTGCACGCGCACGACTGGCTGGTCTCGCACCCGGCGGTCGCGCTCGCGGAGGCCCACGGCGTACCGCTGGTGGCCACGGTGCACGCGACCGAGGCGGGCCGGCACTCCGGCTGGCTCTCGCACCCGCTGAACCAGCAGGTGCACTCGGTGGAGTGGTGGCTCGCGAACCGGGCCGACGCGCTGATCACGTGCTCGTCGGCGATGCGCCGGGAGGTGGCGCACCTGTTCGAAGTGGACACCGCGGACGTCTCCGTGCTGCACAACGGCATCGAGCCCGGCGGCTGGCGGGTGCGCCCGGCGGACGTCGGTGCGGCCCGGCGGCGGCACGCCCCGCACGGTGACCCGCTGCTGCTGTTCTTCGGCCGGATCGAGTGGGAGAAGGGCGTCCAGGACCTGATCGCCGCGCTGCCGCGGATCCGCAGGGCGTTCCGGGGCACGCGGGTCGTGGTGGCCGGTGGTGGTTCGCAGACGGAGTGGTTGCGGGAGCAGGCGCGCAAGCACCGGGTGCTGCGGGCGGTGGAGTTCGTGGGGCACCTGTCCGACCGGTCGCTCGCCGCGCTGCTCACCGCCGCGAACGCGGTCGTGCTGCCGTCGCGGTACGAGCCGTTCGGCATCGTGGCCCTGGAGGCGGCCGCCGCCGGGACACCGCTGGTGGCCTCGACGGCGGGAGGCCTGGGCGAGGTCGTGCTGGACGGGGTGACCGGGCTGTCGTTCGCGCCCGGTGACGTGGACGGGCTGGCCCGTGCGGTGCGCGCGGTGCTGTCGGACCCGGCGGCTGCCGCCACCCGTGCGCGCGCCGCCAAGGCACGGCTCGCAACGGACTTCAACTGGGCCACGATCGCGGCGGGCACGGCGGAGGTCTACGCGTCGGCCGTCGTGCGCGAGCCGCGGGTGCTGGGCCGTCCCAAGATCGCGACGGGAAATCTGTTCACCTAGCTCCAGTACAGTCCGCGGCCACGTGAACGAGAGGTGACCGGGGACTGAATGAGATACCAACGCTTCGTGGCACTCGGGGACAGCTGCACCGAGGGCCTGGACGACCTGCTGCCCGACGGCGCGTACCGCGGCTGGGCTGACCGGGTGGCGTCCGTGCTGGACGCGCCCGGCTTCCGCTACGCCAACCTCGGCGTGCGCGGACGCCGGCTCGACCAGATGCTCGCCGAACAGGTGCCGCTCGCCGCCGAGCTGTCACCGGACCTGCTCGTGCTCTTCGGCGGCGGCAACGACGTGATGTCCGGCGCGACCTGCGCCCAGATCGCCGACCGGGTCGACGCGGTGGTGTCCGCCGTGTCGTCGCTGGCGCCGACCGTCGCCGTGTTCACGTTGAGCGACATCTCGCACCGGATGCCGTTCGGCCGGCGCATGCGCCCGCGCATCGAGGCCCTGAACGCCGCGGTGCGCGCGGCGGCGGCCCGGTACGGCGTGCTGCTGGTGGACGTGTGGGCCGACGAGTGCGTCAACGACTCGCGCTACTTCGGCCCCGACCGCCTGCACCTGTCGTCGCTGGGCCACCGGCGGCTGGCCGGGCACCTGCTGTCCGCGCTGGACGTGCCGTTCGACCCGGCCTGGACGGCACCCCTGCCCGGCGCCGCGGCCGGCACGTCGCTGTGGGACCACTGGCGGTGGCTGCGCGACCAGGTCCTCCCGGTCGCCTACTCGCGCTCGCGCAACAGGCTGATCGGCCGCCAGCCCGGCGACGGCTTCACGCCTAAGCGTCCGCAGCTTCTTCCGCTCGCCTAGCCAGCGCCTCCTGGGCCTTGCGCGCCATGTCGGCGACGTCCGCCCGACGCTGCGCGTCCGCCTCGTAGTCGGCGCGCCGGTCCCGCACCACGCGGGCGGGCGCGCCGACCGCGATCTTGAAGTCCGGCACGTCCCCGCGCACCACCGCGTGCGCACCGAGCACGCACCCGCGCCCGACCCGCGTGCCGCGCAGCACCGTGACCTTGGCGCCGAGCCAGCAGTCCGGCCCGATCCGCACCGGCGACTTCACGATGCCCTGGTCCTTGATCGGCAAGGTGATGTCCTCGGTCTTGTGGTCGAAGTCGCAGATGTAGACCCAGTCCGCGACCAGGCTGGACGCCCCGATCTCGACGTCGAGGTAGCAGTTGACCGTGTTGTCCTTGCCGAACACGACCTTGTCGCCGATCCGCAACGACCCCTCGTGGCACCGGATGGCGTTGCCGTCCCCGATGTGCACCCACCGCCCGATCTCCAGCCGCCCGTACCCCGGCCGCGCCATCACGTCGACGCGCTTGCCGAAGAACACCATGCCCCGCAGCACCACGTGCGGGTTGAGCAGCCGGAACCGGAGCAGCCGCCAGTACCGCACCAGGTACCAGGGCGTGTAGGCGCGGTGGCGCAGGACCCAGCGCAACGACGCCATCGTGAGGAAGCGCGCCTGCTGCGGATCCCGGCGCGACCTGGCCCACCTGGTCCACACGGGTGCGCCCCACATGCTCGTCATGCACGGCACTGTAACTTCGGCCGGCCTGAGCGGTGGAGCCGAGCCGTCGGGCAGGCTGGGGGCATGGCGATTCCTCTCATCATCGACACCGACCCCGGCGTGGACGACGCGTTCGCGATCGCGCTCGCCGCTCGCAGTCCCGAGGTCGAGCTGGTCGCCCTCACCACCGTGTTCGGCAACGTGTCGCTGGAGCACACCACGCGCAACGCCCAGCGGTTGCTGGCGCACCTGGGACGGACGGACGTGCCCGTGGTCCGGGGTGCGGAAGGGCCGGGCGGGGCCGCGGACGTGCACGGCGCGGACGGGCTCGGCGGGCGGGCGCACACCTTGCCGGAGAACGACAGGGCGCTGCACGAGGGTGACGTCGTCGAGTTCTTCCGCGAGCACGTCACGGCCGAGACCGTGGTGGCGGCGATCGGGCCGCAGACCAACATCGCCAGGGCTGTTGAGGCCGGGGTGGAGTTCCCGCGGCTGGTCGTCATGGGTGGCGGGCTGGGGCTGGGCAACACCACGGAACGGGCCGAGTTCAACTTCTGGGCCGACCCGGCGGCGGCGCGCACGGTGGTCCGCAGGGGCAACCCGGTCGTGGTGCCGCTCAACCTCACCCAGCGGTGCATCGCGGACCCGGCGTTCCTCGACGCCGTCGACCCGGTGCTCAGCGGGCTGACCGAGACCTACCGCGCCTACCTCGCCGGGCGGTCGGACTACGAGGGCATCCTCGTGCACGACGCCGTCGCGGTCGCCGAGGCGATCATCCCCGGCACGCTCACGCTCAAGACGCATCTGCTCGACGTCGACGACGAAGGCGCGCTGATCAGCGGAAAGCACCAGGTGGCGGTCGCGGAGGACACCGACTGGCCCGCGCTGAGGACGTTCATGGAGCAGCGGTTGTCCGTTTGACGACAGGTTCGTGTCGCTCTCTGGGGTTGAGCGGGCACGGAAAGTAGGGTCCGCGACCATGCAGCGAAGAGTCCTCACGGCAGCTGCGGTGGCGGTGGCCATGACGTTCGGAGTGGTCCCTGCCTCCGCTCAGCCCCAGGTTCAGGTGGTGCCGGACCCGGCAGCACACGTCAACCCGTTCATCGGCACGACCAACCTCGGGAACACCTTCCCCGGCGCGGTCGTGCCGTTCGGCATGTTCTCGTTCAGCCCGGAGGCCTCCCGCGGCAACACCCTGCGCGCCGCGGCCCCCGGCGGGTACCGGTACGACGCCACGAAGATCCGCGGGTTCAGCCTCACCCACATGTCCGGCACGGGCTGCGCGGGCGGCAGCGGGGACGTCCCGATCTTCCCGCACGTCGGCACCGTCACGACATCGCCGACGACCGACGCCACGGACGCGGTCTACGCCAGCAAGTTCGCGCACGCCGACGAGGTGGCCAAGCCCGGCCGCTACGACGTGACGCTCAAGTCCGGCGCGAAGGCCGAGCTGTCCGCCACCGAACGCACCGGTGCCGCGCGGTTCACCTTCCCCGCCGGCAAGCCGGCCACGGTGCTGGTCAACACCTCCAAGTCGCAGGTCGGCTCCTCCGACGCGCAGACCGCGGTGGACCAGGAGAAGCGCACGATCACCGGCAGCGTCACGTCCGGCAACTTCTGCGGCTACATCAACCAGGCCGGCCGCCGCAGCTACTACACGCTGCACTTCGTGGCGGAGTTCGACCAGCCGTTCAAGGAGGTCGGCACGTACCAGGACAACGTTGTCACGCCCGGGAGCACCACCTCGAAGGGCGGCACGACGTACGGCACGAACGGCTGGCCGGTGCTGGGCAAGGGGTCCGGCGCGTACCTCGGCTTCGAGCCGGGCGCGCAGGTGAACGTCAAGGTCGGCATCTCCTACGTCAGCCTCGACAACGCCAGGGCGAACCTGCGGGCCGAGAACAAGGGCCAGTCCATCGAGGACATGCGGGACAACGCCTACATCGCGTGGCAGCAGCAGCTCAAGCGCATCGAGGTCGGCGGCGGCTCCGATGACGACCGCACGAAGTTCTACACCGCGCTCTACCACTCGTTGTTGCACCCCAACCTCTTCAGCGACGTCAACGGCGAGTACGCCGGCTTCGACGGCAAGGTGCACAAGGTCGACCGGCAGCGGCAGAAGGCCCAGTACGGCACGTTCTCCGGCTGGGACGTCTACCGCTCGCAGCTGCAGCTGCTGACCCTGCTGGAACCGCAGATCGGCTCGGACATCGCGCAGTCGCTGCTGAACCAGGCCGAGCAGAACGGTGGCGTCTGGGACCGCTGGACGCACGCCAGCGGTGGGACGCACGTGATGAACGGCGACCCCGCGCCGATCGCGCTCGCCGCGATCTCCGCGTTCGGCGGCCGGGGCTACGACCTGCGGGCCTCGCTCAAGTCGCTGGTCAAGGCGGCCACCGTGCCGACGCCGCTCGACCTGAGCAAGGACGGCTGGGCCGTGATGTCGGTCGGTCAGCGGCCGTCGCTCGACAAGTACCTGGAGCACGGGTACATGCCGTCCGTGTCGAACGCCTGGGGTGGCGCGGCGGAGACCCTGGAGATCTCCGCGGCCGACTTCGCGATCAGCCAGCTCGCCGAGCGCACGGGTGACCGCAGGACCGCGAAGACGTTCGCCGAGCGGTCCCAGTGGTGGCAGCACAACTTCGACCCGGTCGCGCACAGCACCGGCGGCTACGTCCGCAACCGCAACGCCGACGGCACGTGGGTCAAGGACTTCACGCCCGACACCGGCAACGGGTTCGTCGAGGGCAGCAGCGCCCAGTACACCTGGATGGTCACGCACAACGTGGCCGGGCTCGTGGAGTCGCTGGGCGGCAAGGACCGCGCGAACAAGCGGCTCGACGACTTCTTCCACAACGCCGACGGCAGCTGGGCGCTCACCGGCAAGGGCGGCGCGAAGTCCGAGCTGGACAACGAGCCGTCGGTGAACGTGCCGTGGCTCTACAACTACACCGGTCAGCCCGCGAAGACGCAGGAGACGTTGCGGGAGACCGTGAACACGCTGTGGAAGAACACCCCCGGCGGCATTCCCGGCAACGACGACCTCGGCGCCATGTCGTCGTGGTTCGTGTTCACCGCCATGGGCGTGTACCCGCAGGTGCCCTCGCGCGCCGAGCTGGTGCTGAGCAGCCCGCTGTTCACGTCGGTGAAGATCAACCGCGGTGGCGGCAGGGACATCACCATCACCGCACCCGGCGCGAGCACCGCGAACAAGTACGTGCAGTCGATGAAGGTCAACGGCCGCACAGCGACCAAGACCTGGCTGCCGGAGTCGTTCGTCGAACGCGGCGGCAAGCTCGACTTCGTGCTCGGCGCCAAGCCGTCGTCCTGGGGCACCGGCGCGGCCGACGCGCCGCCGTCGTTCCGCGACGGCGAAGAACCGATCAAGCACGACCAGCCCTACTACCTGAGCGTCGAACCGCAGCAGGTCGTCGTCACGCCGGGCGGAACCGTCACGGCGAAGGTCAACGCGGTCAAGCTCTACGACGGCGACCCGAAGGCGACCTACGCGATCACCGGCCCCGAGTCGCTGACGTTCACCCCGGCCACCGGCGCGGTGCCGTCGTCGTTCCAGGTGAGCGCCGCGGCCGGTACGGCGGAGGGCTTCTACGACTTCACCGTCACGGTGACCGTGGAGGGCGCCGCCAAGCCGGTCGTGCTGCCGATGACGGCGAAGGTCGCGCAGGAGGGCAGCATGCTCGCCGCGGTGAACAACGTCGGTGCCTCCGACGACGCCACCGGCGACGGCGACTTCGACGGCGGCGGCTACAGCTACTCGCGGCAGGCGCTGGCCACGGCGGGGCTCGTGCCCGGCCAGACCGGCACGGTCGACGGGCTCACGTTCACCTGGCCCGGCTCCCCCGCCGGCCGCCCGGACAACGTGACCGCGAACAAGCAGAAGCTCACGCTGTCCGGCACGAGGCTCGCGTTCCTCGGCTCGGCCGCCAACGGCGCCCGCACCCGCACCGCCACGGTGACGTTCACCGACGGCACCACGGCACCGGTCGAGATCGGGTTCAGCGACTGGACGCTGGGCGGCGGCGGGGCCACCCCGAGCTACGGCAACGTGGTCGTCGCCGCCACCCCGTACCGCAACCAGCTCGGCGGCGGCAACGAGAAGGTCGCCACGCACATCTTCGCGACGAAGACGTACACGGCCCCGGAAGGCAAGGTGCTGCAGGGCATCGTGCTGCCCGAGGACGGGGACCTGCACGTCTTCGCCGTGGCCACGGGGTGATCTGAGCCGGGGCTCAAGTCACCACCAATAGTGTTGGTCCGTGTTCACAGTTTCCGAACGTGACCGGTTGCGCGACGACCTCGTCAGCGCCGCCGACTCCGACCCGCGGGTGGTCGGGGCGGCGCTGACGGGGTCGTCCGCGCTGGGACGGGAAGACCGCTGGTCCGACCTCGACTTCGCCGTGTCCGTCGACCGCGACATGGACGCCGTGGTGGAGGACTGGACCGACCTGCTCTACGCGTGCGGCGCGGTCAGCCACCTCGACGTGCAGCACGGCGCCACCCTCTTCCGGGTCTTCCTGATGGCCACGACGCTGCAGGTGGACCTCGCGTTCTGGCCCTCGGCGGAGTTCGGTGCGTCCGGGCCCGCGTTCCGGTTGCTGTTCGGCGAGGTCAACGACATCCCGAAGGTGCGGCCACCCGACCGCGGCCAGCTCATCGGCCTGGCGTGGCTGCACGCGCTGCACGTTCGCGCGAGCCTCGCGCGGGGCCGGGTGTGGCAGGCGCTGCACCTCGTCAACACCATGCGCGACAACGTGATGTCGTTGCGGTGCCTGCGCCGGGGCCTTCCCGCCGTGCAGGGCCGCGGCCTCGACGACCTGTCCGACGCCGGCGAGTTCGGCGCCACCCTCGCGCGATCCACCGAGCCGGAGGAGCTGCTGCGGGCGTTCCGCGTGCTCAGCGGGCTGCTGATGCTGGAGATCGAGGACCCGCAGCTGGTGCGGACGGTGCGTGAGCTGACTCGCGCAGCAGCAGTGCGGCCGTGATCAGCACGAGCACGGCCGCCGAGCCGTGCACCGCGGCCGCGTAGGCGGCACTGCCGCCCGACGTGACCACCGAGAAGAAGTCGCCGATCGGGATGACCGCGTCCGCGAGCACCACCCAGCCGAGCGCCCGCCGCTGCCGCAGCACCAGCAGGATCAGCGCCGTCAACGCGTACGCCAGGTCGCGCACGCCCTTCACGACGTAGTAGCCGCTCGGGTCGGCGATGCCGAACCCCGCGGCGGCGCCGTGCCCGTTGAACAGGAAGTTCAGCCCGAACACGAAACCCGCCGCGACGACGAGCCACGCCATGGTCGTGGTCAACCGCATGACACCCTCCAGGATCTAGCACTGCTAGCGACACGAGCAACGCTAAATTAACGCCGCTCGGTTGTCTAGCAGTGCTAGATTCTGGGTCGTGTCCGTCCAGCAGCGCCGGGAGCGCGAACGAGCAGAGCGGCACCAGCTGATCATCGACGCGGCCCGCGAGCTGGCCGAGTCGGACGGCTGGGACGCGGTGACGACGCGCCGGCTCGCCGAGAAGGTCGAGTACAGCCAGCCGGTGCTCTACAGCCACTTCAAGGGCAAGGACGCGATCGTGCGCTCGGTCGCGGTCGAGGGCTTCGCCGAGCTCGGCCGCCGGATGCGCGCCGCGCGCACCACCGCCGCTGCCACCAGCACCGCCCCGCTGCGCGCGCTCGCCGAGGCCTACCTGCGGTTCGCCGGGGAACGGCCCGCGCTCTACGACGCCATGTTCGTGCAGCGGATCGACATCGCGTTCGGCAGCGAGGAGACGCCGGCCGAGCTGCGCACGTCGTTCGGCGAGATCGTCGCCGCACTCGAACCCGTCGCAGGCGACCGCGACCTCGACGCGCTCGCCGAGGCGTTCTGGAGCGCCCTGCACGGCATCGCCACGCTGCGCCACGGGCAGCGGTTGCGCCCGGAGCTCGACGGGGACCGGCTCGACCTCGTGCTCGCCGCGTTCGCCCCGGCCTGATCCCGGCTCAGGTCCGCTCTGCCCGGCACAGCAGCATGACCGGCCTGGACCCGATCCTGGTCAGCACGACCGACGCCTCGTCGGGACCGCTGGGCTTGAGGCGCTTGCGCAGCGTGTTCGGGTCGACGTCGAGGCCGCGCACCAGGATCTCCACCCGGCCGATCCCGCGCGCCTTCAGCAGCGTCTTCAGCGCCTTCTCGGTGTAGTGCGCGTGGTCGAGCACGCGGAACGCCCTGATGCCCGGCGGCGGTTCCGGCCCGCTGAGGTAGGCGATGCGCTCGTCGAGCTGGTGCAGGCCGTGCCGGGCCGCGTAGTGCCGCACCAGGCCCGCGCGCACGACGGCGCCGTCCGGGTCGACGAGCCACTCGCCGGGCGGGGCGACCGGGCAGTCGTCGGGTTCGGCGTCGGTGAGCGTCCACACCTCCGTGCCGTGCAGGACCGTGGCGCGGCGGGACACCCCCGGTGTGGCCAGGCCCCTGGTCCACAGGCAGGCCTCGCGGACGGACCCGTCCAGCGACACCAGCTCGACCTCGTCGGCCCACGGCGCGACCGCGAAGTCGATGCCGGGCGCGCACTTCACCGCCAGGTCGGCGTGCGCGTACACCTCGGCCAGCTCGTCCAGCGGCGGCAGGAAGTCCTGCGGGTGCCAGCGGCGGCGGCCGGCGGAGTCGCGGCGGGCCGGGTCGGCGGTGACCGCGGTGGCCCTGGAGACCGGCCGCAGCGCGTCGGCCCTGACCACGAGCGCACCGGGGACGTTGTGGCGGGCCATGGCGAGCCGGACCGGGTCGAGGTCGGAGCCGAGGCAACGGGCGGCGACCTCGTGCAGCGCCCCCAGGTCAGCGCCGACCGAGCACGTCACGTCGTGGACGTCCCGGCCGCGGAAGCGTTCCGCCCGGTGCCGCGCGACCGGGGAGGCGGTCGCCTGCTGGAGCGCGTCGTCGGTGAACAGCCAGTCGGGCGCACCGTCCAGTTTGGACCGGGCGCGGCGGCGCAGCAGCACCGTCTCGACCACGGGCGCGAAGCCGTCGCCGAGCAGCCTGCGGGCGGCACCGACGTCGTGCAGCCGGGTGGCGTCGGTGAACGGCAGCGCGTCCACCTCGGCGAGAGCGGCGGTTCCGGCGGCAGAGCGCAGGAACGCCACGTCGGCCGAGGTGAACGCGTACCCCAACGCCCTACTGCGACTTCCTGCCGGTGATCGACACGTTGTAGAACACCTCGCGCGGCAGCACCTTCGAAAGCACGTTCTGGTCGAGCCAGGAGAGGTTCTGCCAGGTGCGGTAGGCGAACATCGCCCAGCCGAACCCGAGCTTCTCGCGCGGCACCGCGGCCTCGAACGTGCGCACCGGCCAGCCGAACAACGCCGCCGACAGCTCGTCGGTGACGGCGCGGACACCCACGGCACCGGCACGCCGGGCCGTGGCCTCCAACTGGTCGGGGTCGAACGTGTGCAGGTCGACGACCGCTTCCAGCGCGGCGGCGCGGGAGGACTCGTCGAGCTCCTCCTGCGGGCGGCGCCAGTCGTTCAGCACCGGCACGGCCTTGGTGATGGTGGTGGTGAGCCACCACGTCGCCTGGCCGAGCCTGCGGGCGTAGAAGTTGCCGATGTTCGTCGGGTCGCCCGCGAACACGAACTTGCCGCCGGGCTTGAGCACCCGCAGCACCTCGCGCATGGCCGCCTCCACATCGGGGATGTGGTGCAGCACCGCGTGGCCGACGACGAGGTCGAACGTGTCGTCGTCGTACGGGATGCGCTCGGCGTCGGCGACCCGGCCGTCGACGTCGAGGCCCAGGTGCTCGGCGTTGCGCAGCGCGACCTCGACCATGCCGGGCGACAGGTCGGTGACCGAACCCTTCTCGACCACCCCGCCCTGCATGAGGTTCAGCAGGAAGAAGCCGGTGCCGCAGCCCAGCTCCAGCGCGTGCTCGTACGGTCCGGCGTCACCGGCGGCGGCGCGGAAGCGCTCGGTCGCGTAGGTGATGCAGCGCTCGTCGTAGGAGATCGACCACTTCTCGTCGTACGTGCCCGCCTCCCAGTCGTGGTAGAGCACCTGGGCGAGCTTGGTGTCCTGGTAGGCCGCCTCGACCTGTTCCTCGGTCGCGTGCGGGTTGGGTGCCGGGTCAGTTGCCACTGAACTTCGCCTTCCCGGGGCCGTTCTCGATGAACGACTCCACACCGGCCTTCTTGTCCTCGGTCGCGAACAGCGCCGCGAAGAGGTGGCTCTCCAGCTTGAGACCGGACTCGAGGTCCGTGTCGAGGCCGCCGTCGACGGCGGCCTTGGTGGCGGCCAGCGCGAGCACCGGTCCACCGACGAACTGCTTGGCCCACCGCACGGCGGCCGCGTACACGTCGTCGGGCGCGACGACCTCGTCGACCATGCCGATCTCCAGCGCCTCCTGGGCGCCGACGAACCGGCCGGTGTAGAGCAGGTCCTTGGTCTTCGCGGGGCCGATCAGCCGGGCGAGGCGCTGCGTGCCGCCACCGCCGGGGATCAGGCCGAGCAGGATCTCGGGCTGGCCGAGCTTGGCGTTGTCACCCGCGATGCGCCGGTCGCAGCCGAGCGCGACCTCGAACCCGCCGCCGAGCGCGTAGCCGGTGATGGCCGCGACCGTCGGCTTGGGCACCGTGGCCAGCGCGCCGAGTGCGTCGGACAGGCCCTTGGCCCGCAGCGTCATCTCGGCGTGGGAGATCTTCGCGAACTCCTTGACGTCCGCGCCGGCCGCGAAGACCTTCTCGCCGCCGTAGACGATCACCGCGTAGACGTCTGACCGCTCGGAGGCCTCCTTCGCGGCGGCCTGGAGCTCGGTCTGCACCTGCCGGTTCAGGGCGTTCATCGGCGGCCGCTCCAGGCGGATCGTGCCGATCCCGTCCTCGACCTCGAGCCTCACGAACTCAGCCACTACGGCGCCTCCATCAGTTGTCGCGACAGCGGTGTCACGTTACCCGGCAGTAGTCGCGAGTTCGCGCCGGTCGTCCGGCTGACCGCCGGTGCCGGATTCGGCGGAGCCCAATTCGGTGCCGGTGATCGGCCGGATGACCGGCTTCCCGGCGAACTCGCCGCCGTCTGCGGAGCAGCGGCCGACAAGCACAGTAGCCGTCAGATCTTCCTGCGGGCGAAGAAGCGGTCCCCGGACTTCTGCAGCTCCAGGTCCTGGCCGAACGTCTTCGAGAGGTTCTCCTCGGTGAGGGTGTCCTCCAGCAGCCCCTGCGCCACGATCGAGCCCTCGCGCAGCAGCAGGGCGTGGGTGAAGCCCGGCGGGATCTCCTCGACGTGGTGCGTGACCAGCACCATCGCGGGCGCGTCCGGGTCGAGCGCGAGCTCGGAGAGCTTCGCCACGAGGTCCTCGCGGCCGCCCAGGTCGAGGCCCGCGGCGGGCTCGTCGAGCAGCAGCATCTCGGGGTCGGTCATCAGCGCGCGGGCGATCAGCGTGCGCTTGCGCTCGCCCTCGCTCAGCGTGCCGTAGAGGCGGTCGGCGAGGTGTGCCATGCCGAGCGTGCCGAGCAGCTCGCGGGCGCGGTCGGTGTCCTGCTTGCCGTACTCCTCGCGCCAGCGGCCGAGGACCGCGTAGCCGGCGGAGACGACGAGGTCGACGACCGACTCGTCCGGCGGGATGCGGCCGCCGAGCGCCGCCGAGCACAGCCCGATCCTGGGCTTGAGCTCCTGCACGTCGGTCTTGCCGAGGCGTTCACCCAGGAGGTGGACCTTGCCCTTGGTCGGGTGCAGGTCGGCGCTGGAGAGCCTCAGCAGGGTGGTCTTGCCGGCGCCGTTCGGGCCCAGCACCACCCAGCGCTCGTCCAGCTCCACGCTCCAGTCGATGTTGCCGACCAGCGTGTTCTTGCCTCGGCGGACCGACACGCCCGCCATGTGCACGACCAGATCTGTCACGTCGACGTCCGCCACGCCCCCATTGTTCCGAACGGCCTCCGACCGACCACTCATCGGGGTGCACCTCACACCGGGCACGACCGCTGCGCCGCCTGTGTGAAGTCTCAAGTTTTTTGTCGGTGGCGGATGCCAAGATCGGAGGCATGGCTACGCGACCGGAGTCCGAGGTGCTGGCAGGCCGACCGTTCCCGCTGGGGGCACACGCCGAGGCGGGCGGTGTCCGGTTCGCGGTGACCTCGCACGTCGCCGACGCGGTGGAGGTCTGCCTGGTCGGTGAGGACGGCGCGGAGAAACGGGTCGAGCTGACCGAGCGGACGTTCGGCGTCTGGCACGGCCTGGTGCCCGGCGTCACACCCGGCCAGCGCTACGGCTACCGGGTGCACGGCCCCTACGACACCGGCAGGGGGCTGCGCTGCAACCCGGCGAAGCTGCTGGTCGACCCGTACGCCCGGCAGATCACCGGCGCGGTCACCGACCTGGGCAGGGCGCTGGGCTACGTCGGCGACCCCATGCACGGCCCGCCGTCGGCGGAGGACTCGCTGGGCAGCGTCCCGCTGAGCGTCGTCAGCTCGCCGGGCGGCGCGAACACCGGGACCAAGCCCGAGGTGCCGTTCGAGGAGGCGGTGATCTACGAGCTGCACGTCAAGGGCTTCACGAAGAGCCACCCGGACATCCCGGAGCGGCTGCGCGGCACCTACCTCGGCCTCGCGCACCCGGCCGCGGTCGAGCACCTGACCAGGCTGGGCGTCACGACCGTCGAACTGCTGCCGGTGCAGGCGTTCCAGGACGAGCCCTCGCTGATCAGCCGCGGGGCCCGCAACTACTGGGGCTACTCGCCGCTGGCGTACTGCGCGCCGCACCCGGCGTACGCGAGCGAGCCGGGCAACGAGGTGCAGGAGTTCCGCACGATGGTCGCGGCGCTGCACGCGGCGAACATCGAGGTGCTGATCGACGTCGTCTACAACCACACCTGCGAGGGCGGCCCGGACGGCCCGACGCTGTCGTTCCGCGGGTTCGACGCGCCCGGCTACTACCTGCACGCCGGCGGCGGCAGCACGGTCGACATCACCGGCTGCGGCAACACGCTCGACGCCGGTTCGCCGCAGGTCGTCCGCCTCGTCACCGACTCGCTGCGGTACTGGGCGGAGGAGATGGGCGTGGACGGGTTCCGGTTCGACCTCGCCTCGACGATGGGCCGTCCCGGCGGCGGGTTCTTCGACCGCGACTCGGCCCTGCTGACCGCGATCACCACGGACCCGGTGCTGTGCCGCGCGAAGCTGATCGCCGAGCCGTGGGACGCGACCGGCGACGGCTACCGGGTGGGCGACTTCGGCATGCAGTGGGCGGAGTGGAACGGCCGCTACCGCGACACCGTGCGCGACTTCTGGCGCGGGCACACGTCGGTGCGCGACCTCGCCTACCGCCTGTCCGGCTCGTCCGACCTCTACGCCGACGACCTGCGCCGCCCGTGGCAGTCGATCAACTTCATCACCGCCCACGACGGTTTCACGCTGCGGGACCTGGTGTCCTACAACGACAAGCACAACGAGGAGAACGGCGAGGAGAACCGGGACGGCACGAACGACAACCGGTCGTGGAACTGCGGCGCCGAGGGCGGGACGACCGACCGGGACGTCCTCGCGCTCCGGGCGAAGCAGGCCCGCAACCTGCTCGCCACGCTGCTGCTGTCCACCGGCACGCCGATGATGGTCGCGGGCGACGAGATGTGGCGCACCCAGGGCGGCAACAACAACGCGTACTGCCTGGACAACCGCGTCTCGTGGGTCGACTGGACCAGGACGGACGCGGGCGAGGCGCTGCTGGGGTTCACGCAGCGGCTGATCGACCTGCGCTCGTCCTCGCCCGCGCTGCGGCAGCCGGAGTTCTTCGAGGGCCGCACGACCCCGAGCGGCAACCCGGACCTGGTGTGGTTCCGGCCGGACGGCCAGGAGATGGCCGAGACCGACTGGTTCGACGAGAGCCGCCGCACCCTCGGCATGTTCGTCGACGGCTCGAACTGCCTGTCCCGCACCCGCGACGGCGAGCTGGTGTCGGACGACTCGTGGCTGCTGCTGATGCACTCGGGCGCGGAGGCGATCACGGTGACGCTGCCGCACGAGCGGTACGGGCCGTCGTACGAGCCGTTCCTGGACACGACGACCCCGGACGGCTCGCCGGCGGACACCTCGGCGCTGCTGCCGCGCACGAAGCTGACGATGGAGGCGCGGTCGTTGCTGTTGCTGCGGCTGCCGCGCTGACCGGCAGCTCGGAGGCAGTTCCGGTGACCAGCCCGTGGACGCTGTGGCGGCCTTCGAGGCAATCGTGGCACCATCACGGTCGTGCTGGTCCACTACTGGTCTGACCGCACGATCGACCTCGTCCTGGTGGCGTCGTGCGGGTGTAGCTCGACGCGACGCGCGCGCTGAACGACGGCCGCCGTCGCGTCTTGATCGCTACCCCGTACCGACGTGGCCTTCAGGAGCGAGCCGGTGACTTCCACCCTTTCCGAGTACGACCTGCACCCCGTCCTGGACACCCAGCTGCTGCGTGACGTGATCCACCCGTCGCGGTCGCTGTGGACCCCGCGCGAGTTGCGCGACCTGACCTCGTTCGTGGCGAGCGAGCTGACCACGGGCCTGCTCCAGGTCCTGGAGTACTCGGCAGAGCGCCGCTGGTGGGCGCGCCTGGGCCTGACCGAGGGCGTCGAGCTGTGGCTGCTGTCGTGGCTGCCCGGCCAGGGCACCGAACCGCACGACCACGGCGGGTCCGCGGGCTCGTTCACCGTGCTGACCGGCCGGCTGCACGAGGACTACCGCTACCCGGCCGGCCCGGTCCGCTCCGCCGTCCGCACGACCGGCGACGCGCTGGGCTTCGGCTCCGGCCGCGCCCACCAGGTGACGAACCCCTTCGACACCCCCGCAGCCACCGTGCACGCTTACTCACCGCCCCTCGTGCCCACGCGCGAGTACGCGTCGCTGCTCGACATCCCCGACCAGATCCCACCCCTGCCCGCACAACGGCTGCCGCTGTCCGAGCTGCGCCGGCTGGCCGACCTGGAGGGCCCGTGAGCAACGTCGACGCCTACCTCGAAGCCGCCCGCGCCCACCTCACCCGCCTCACCCCGCAGGAGGTGCACGCCCTGCCGGACGCGCTGGTCGTCGACATCCGGCCGCTGCCCAACCGGCTCGCCGAGGGCGAGATCGAGAACTCCGTGGTGGTCGAGCGGATCGTGCTGGAGTGGCGGCTCGACCCGACCGGCGACTGGCGGCTGCCCGGGTTCACCGCCGACACCACGGTCGTCGTGGTCTGCAACGAGGGCTACTCGTCGTCGCTGGCGGCGCGGGACCTGCAACGGATCGGGCTGCCGAACGCGACGGACCTCGTGGGCGGGTACCGGGCGTGGCGGGCGGCGGGACTGCCGGTGCGGGAGGGCGGGACGCAGGCGGTGGCGTGAGGCCGGGGAACCGGGGCTGGTGCGCCGAAGCCGGTGGTCCGGGAACGGCACTCCGAGGCGCGCCGACGGCCGGCCGGTCCCCCACATCGGCCCGAGCCGGGAACCGCGAGCCCGCCGAGTAGCGTCTGCGAACCGTGACAGTTGTGCGCTGGGCCCTCGCGGCCCTGGTCGTGGCGGGCACGATCGCGTGGGACCCGTCGGCCTGGTACCTGGGGCTCGCGGGGGCGGTGACCGGGTTGCTGCTGGAGCTGAGCGTGGTGCAGGCGGGGCTGGCGCTCGGCGCCGTCCTCTTCGGACTGCGGCTCACCCACGTGACGATCGGCGTGGGCAGCGAGGTGAGGTCGTGGACGAGCAACGACCGCCGGGTCGTGCTGCGGTCGGTGCCGCTGCTCGCGTCGTTGAGCTTCACCGGGGTGAAGCCGGGGGTGCGGCGCCGGACCGTGCTGGCAGGGGTCACCGCGATCGTGGTGACCGCGCTGTTCGTGGCGGTGACGTGGCTGCTCACCGGCTGGGCGTTCGGCAAGGGCATGGCGCTCGCCTCGACGGCGCTGCTCGCGGTGCAGCTGTGGCCGCTCGAGAAGCCGGGGCACACGAGCCTGGGGTGGTTCGTGTTCCGGTTGCCGAAGGTCAGCGGGCGGCCGCTCGACGAGATGGAGGCACGCCCGCTGGTGGGGGCGGGGATGGACGCCTACCACCGCGGTGACGTCGAGGCGGCGGAGCGGATCTACGAGGAGGCGGTCGCGCGGTACCCGCACCTGCTGACCGTGGTCGGGCTCAAGGTCGTCACGGCGTGCGCGCGGGAGAAGTACCTCGACGCGTTGCAGACGGTGGTCGGGTTGAGCTCGCGCTCGGACCTCTCCCAGCGGGAGCTCGCGTTCGTCATGGCCACGGCCGCGGGGGTGGCGGCGCAGGCCGTGGAGTCCGGGCAGTTCCCGCGCGAGATCGGGCTGGAGACGGCGAAGAACATGCTGGTCAACGCCTACGAGGCGGGATACCCGAAGCACCGGGCGCACGGGACGCTGGCGCTGATCGCGTTGATCGAGGGGCAGAACGCGGAGGCGCGCAAGCTCGCGACGTGGGCCGCGGAGAACAGCGAGCAGGCGCTGGGGCGGGCGGACGACCTGGTCACGGTCGCGCGGGCGTGGATGGCGGACGGCGACAACGCGAAGGCGCGTGCGTTCGTGGCCGAGGCGCACGAGCTCGCCGGCTGGTACCCGCGGGTCGCGGCGACCCGCGCCCGGCTGGAGATCAGCTGACCCACCGGTGGGAAGGGCCCGCCACCGACACCGTGACGGGCCCTTCCCACCCCGCGCCGGATCAGCCCTGCCCGACCGGCAGCGGCGCGCCCGACATCGCGGGCATGCCACCGGACGGCTTCGGCAGGCCGCACTTCGCGAGCAGGTCCTCGGCGTCCTTCAGCACGCCCTTCAGCAGCTCGGTCAGCTTGGCGGCGTCGGGCTGGGCTCCGGCGGCCGCACCCAGCACCGTGCCGCCGAGACCGGCGACGGACGAGATCAGGTTCAGCACGGCCGCCACGCACTGGTCGGCGGGTCCCTCGTAGGTCTTCGCGGTGACCGGCGCGGGCACGCTCGGCGCGCTGACCGGTGGTGCCGGCAGACATCCCGCGTCCTGCATCGCCGTCAGGATGGCGAGCACGTCACCGACCAGCGGTGTCAGCGCGGCCACGTCGGGGGCCGGGACGAGGCTGGCGACGGCCTTCTTGAGCTTCGCCGCCAGGTCGGAGACGAGGTCGGCGCAGGCGGCGGGCGGTTCCGGCGCGGCGGTCGTGACGGAGGCAGCCGGAACCGTGGAGGCGGCGAACAGAGCTGCGGCGAGCGAGAGCGCGGTAATCGTCTTCTTCACGGCTACCTTCTTCCTCAATGCGCAATCAGGTGGGGCCGCGCCGGAAAGTTCCGTCGGAATTCGGCTGCGGTTCGTCCGATGCGATCGAGCGTAAGTCGGTCCACCGACCCCTACCAGCGGGGATCGTGAAATCACCCGCCGGAAAAGGGCGTCATCCGGATGAGGGAGACGTGCCTGGGCGAGATGCGCCTGAACCAGGTCACGAGCAGTGACCGGACACGGTGAAAATGAACAAATCAGGGCATCCAGCCCGCCGGAAGAAGGCGAGCTGGATGCCCTGCGTCGATCGGGCTGAGCGGTCAGCCGGCCAGGACCACGCGTCCCAGCTCCGCGGGCGAGGCCAGCAGGCCGTGCCGGGGCAGCACGCGGACGGTGTAGCCCAGCGCACCGGCGTGCGGCAGCGGCACCTCGGCCTCGTAGTTGCCGTTGCCCGCGTAGTTCATCGGCGCGGTGACGACGTCCTTCAGCTCGTCCGAGTCGTGGGTGAGCTTGCCGAGCACCACCTGGACGTCCACTTCGGACGGTTCCAGGCCGGCCAGCTCGACGCGGGCGCGCACCACGACCGGCGACCCGAGCACCGGCACCGACGACCCGGCGATCACCAGGTCGCTGTCGAGCACCCGCACCCGCGTCCACGAGGCGCGCAGCCGGTGCCGGTACGCCGACAGCTCCTTCGCGCCGCGGAAGCCCTCACCGACGACGTTCTGGGCGGACGCGGCGGCCGGCGCGTAGTACGTCTCCACGTACTCGCGGACCATGCGCGAGGCCTGCACGACCGGGCCGAGCGAGGCCAGCGTGTGCCGGACCATGGACATCCACCGCAGCGGGACGCCGTCCTCGTTGCGGTCGTAGAACAGCGGCGCGACCTGCGAGCCGAGCAGCTCGTAGAGCGCGTTGGCCTCCAGGTCGTCGCGCCGGATCGGGTCGTTGACGCCGTCCGCGGTCGGGATGGCCCAGCCGTTGGAGCCGTCGTAGAGCTCGTCCCACCAGCCGTCGCGGATGGACAGGTTGAGCCCGCCGTTCAGCGCGGCCTTCATGCCGGACGTGCCGCACGCCTCCAGCGGGCGCATCGGGTTGTTCAGCCACACGTCGCAGCCCCAGTACAGGTAGCGGGCCATCGACATGTCGTAGTCGGGCAGGAACACGATCCGGTGGCGCACGCCCGCGTCGTCGGCGTAGCGCACGATCTGCTGGATCAGGGCCTTGCCGCCGTCGTCGGCCGGGTGCGACTTGCCGGCCACCACGAGCTGCACGGGCCGTTCGGGGTGCAGCAGCAGCGACCGCAGCCGCTCCGGGTCGCGCAGCATCAGCGTGAGGCGCTTGTAGGTCGGCACGCGGCGGGCGAACCCGACGGTGAGCACGCCGGGGTCGAACACGCCGTCGGTCCAGCCCAGCTCCAGGGCGGAGGCGCCGCGCTGCAGCCACGACTCGCGCAGCCGCCTGCGCACCTCGTCGACGAGCCGGCCGCGCAGCGTCGAGCGCAGCTCCCACAGGCCCGCGTCGGTGACCGGCTCGAACGCGCCGAGACCGATGCCGCTGGTCTGCGTGTCCGCCTCGGAGGCGCCGAGCAGGCGACTCATCTCCGCCGCCGCCCAGGTCGGGCCGTGCACGCCGTTCGTGACCGAACCGATCGGCACCTCGGTGGCGTCGAAGCTCGGCCAGAGGCCGCGGAACATGTCCCGGCTGACCTCGCCGTGCAGTTTCGACACGCCGTTGGCGCGCTGGGCCAGGCGCAGGCCCATGTGCGCCATGTTGAACATGCCGGGGTTGTCCTCGGCGCCGAGCGCGAGGATGCGCTGGGTGTTCACGCCGGGCACGAGCTGCTCGGACCCGAAGTAGTGCTGGACCAGGTCGACCGGGAAGCGGTCGATGCCCGCGGGCACGGGGGTGTGCGTGGTGAACACGGCACCGGCGCGCGCCGCGGTCAGCGCCTGGTCGAAGTCGAGGCCGTCGTTGGTGATGTACTCGCGGATCCGCTCCAGGCCGAGGAAGCCCGCGTGGCCCTCGTTCGTGTGGAACACCTCGGGCTGCGCGTGCCCGGTGAGCTCGCAGAACGTGCGGACCGCGCGGACCCCGCCGATGCCGGCCAGGATCTCCTGGCGGATGCGGTGGTTCTGGTCGCCGCCGTAGAGCCGGTCGGTGACGCCGCGCAGGTCCTCGTCGTTCTGCTCCACGTCGGAGTCGAGCAGCAGCAGCGGCACCCGGCCGACCTGGGCCTTCCAGATCTTCGCGCGCAGCACCCGGTCACCGGGCATGGCGACGTGCACGAGCAGCGGCAGGCCGGACGGCTCGGTGAGCAGCTCCAGCGGCAGGCCGCGCGGGTCGAGCGACGGGTAGTGCTCCTGCTGCCAGCCGTCGAGCGACAGCGACTGGCGGAAGTAGCCGGAGCGGTACAGCAGTCCGACCGCGATCAGCGGGACGCCCAGGTCGGAGGCCGCCTTCAGGTGGTCGCCGGCGAGGATGCCGAGACCGCCCGAGTAGTTCGGCAGCGCCTCGTGCACGCCGAACTCCATCGAGAAGTACGCGACCGAGGTGGGCAACGGGGTGTCGGTGCCGCCGCCGTGCTCCCTGCGCCCGGCGATCTCGTCCTGGCGGCGCTGGTACCAGCGCGGACCGTTGACGTAGCGGTCGAGGTCGGACGCCAGCGCGTGCACCTTCAGGAGGAACTGCTCATCTCTCGCAAGTGTCTCCAGCCGTCCCGCGTCGGCGGCGCCGACAGCGGACAGCAGGCGCAACGGGTCGCCACCGACCTCGGACCAGACCCGGGAGTCGATCGAGGAGAAGAGTTCCTGCGTCGGCGGGTGCCACGTCCAGCGCAGGTTGGTGGCGAGCGTGCTCAGCGCGGACAGGGGCTCCGGCAGACTGGCGCGGACGGTGAACCGGCGAAGTGCTCGCATGACGAGGCAACTTACCCGGCACCCCCGCGGCACTGACAACGTTCCCGGTCACACGCCCGGCGGACTACGGGTGGTCGCGGCTCGCGATCAGCGGCCTGTCCCCGTCACCGGCGACGGTCAGGGTGTGCTCCTCGGTCTTGGTCTTGTCCCCCTCGGCCTCGGTGAGCTTGAGCGCCACCGTCACCGAGAAGCCGTCGTCGTTCGCCTCGACCAGCGGCGTGCCCTGCAGCGCGACCTTGCTGAACGCCTTCCAGTAGTCCTGGTAGTCCGCTGCCCTCGGCGCGCTCTCCTTCGTGAAGTCCTTGATCGCGGCGTCGGTGTTGCCGGGCAGCTTGCCGTAGTGCTGCTGCACGAACTGCGTGACCTGCGCCTTGCTGAACTTCGGGCCGCTCGGTTTGGACGCGGTGGTGGTCGGCGCGGTGGTGTAGGTCGGCGCCGGCGGCTTCTGGGTCGGCTGCGGCTGGGTGGTGGTCGGCTCGTCGCCGGCGGTCGGCCTGGTCGGCTCGACCTCCTGCGACGTCGAGGGGCCGGGGTCGGCTGTCCGCTGGTCGTCGCCCGTGCCCTGGATGATCGCGTAGGCGACGCCCGCGACCAGCAGGACGGCGAGCACCGAGGCGGCCACCGCGAGGCCGCGGTTGCGCTTCGGCTCCGGTTCCTGGTCGGGCTCGCGGGGCGGCCGGGTGGGCGGGCCGGGCGGGCCCGCGGGCACGGCCTGGCGGGCCGTGGGGGGCCGGGACGCGGCCCCGTACGTGCCGGTGCCCGGTCCCTGGCGCGGCGGCAGCGACGGCGGGCCGGACTGGCGCAGCGTGCCGCCGGGAGGCGTGCCGGGCGGCAGGACGGCGGTGCCACCGGGCGGCGTGCCCGCACCGGGCGGGATGAACGTCGTGGCCGGCACCTGCTGGCCCGCGGCGACGGCCCTGAGCGCCTCGGCGGCCTGCGCGGCGGTCGGGCGCTGGTGCGGCTCGTTGGCGAGCAGGCGGGTGAGCAGCGGCGTGAGCGGGCCGGAGCGCATCGGCGGCCGGGTCTCGCCGCGGGCGACCTTGTAGAGCAGGCCGAGGTCGTTCGTGCTCTTGCCGAACGGCGGTTCGCCCTCGGTCATCGCGTAGATCGTCGCGCCGAGCGAGAACACGTCCGACGGCGGCGCGGGCTCGGAGCCGCGGGCGAGCTCCGGCGCGAGGTAGGCGGGCGTGCCCGCGAGCATCCCGGTCTTCGTCACGGCCACGTCGCCCAGGGCGCGGGAGATGCCGAAGTCGGTGATCTTGACGGCGCCGTCGCGTCCAATGAGGACGTTGCCGGGCTTGATGTCGCGGTGCACGATGCCGGCCTCGTGCGCGGCGGCCAGCGCCCCGGCGGCCAGCGAGCCGATCCTGGCCGCCTCCTGCACGGGCATGGTGCCGCGCTCGCTCAGCAGCGCCGACAGGTTGCGCGACGGCAGGTACTCCATGACCAGGCAGGGCTTGCCGTCCTCGACCACGACGTCGTACACGGCGATCGCGTTCGGGTGCTGCAGGCGGGCGGCGATGCGGCCCTCGCGCATGGCCCGCTGGACGGCCTCGTGGAACTCGTCCGGCTGCACCTCGGTGAGGAGCAGCTGCTTGACGGCCACGTCGCGGTGCAGCAGCTCGTCGCGGGCACGCCACACGACGCCCATCGCACCCGCACCGAGCTGGTCGAGCAGGACGTACCGGTCGCCAACCTTGTTCACGCGGGCACGGTACCCGTAACACCCCGGTGACCCGGTGGGTATCACGAGAACGGTCCACTGGAGAGGTTCGAGGCGCCGGAGGCCCGGCCGGGAGACCTCGGACACGGTCCGTGTTCGAGGTGTGCGATCGGCGGCAGCGGGGTACGGATCTACTTGGGGCAACCCGCTGACAGGGCGTTTGACCGAACAAGGCAAGATTCGCAGGCATCGCGGAGATCCACGGCGGAAGGGCGCTGCCGATGAGTGGACGGCTCGGTATCGACGACGTATCCCCGGTGGTGTCGGCTGGTAGGTATCCAGCCAAAGCCGTTGTGGGAGAACACATTCCGGTCCAGGCGACAGTCTGGCGCGAGGGGCACGACAAGCTCGCGGCCACAGTGACGTGGAGGGGACCGAACGACCGAGTCGCTCGTCAGACCCGCATGCACGAGGTGGGAACCGGGCTCGACCGGTGGGGAGCGACCATCGTTCCCGACGCCGAGGGCGCGTGGACCTTCCGGGTCGATGCGTGGAGTGATCCCTGGGGCACCTGGAACCACACCGTCGAGGTGAAGATCGCCGCCGGCCAGGGGGCCGGCGAACTCGCGAACGACCTTGAAATCGGCGCTCTCCTGCTCGATCGGGTGGCAAGGCGCCCCGATCGGAGGCAGGACCGAGCACTCCTCATGAACGCGGCCGCGGCGCTGCGCGACGACGAACGGCCGCTGGCCGAACGGGTGGCCCCGGCGCTGGCCGGTGACGTGCAGAAGGTGATGTTCGAGCACCCGGTGCGCGAGCTGATCACCAAGGGCAAGCCGCACAAGGTCTGGTGCGACCGGAAGAAGGCCGCGTACGGCTCCTGGTACGAGTTCTTCCCGCGCAGCACCGGCGGGATCGACGAGACCGGCCAGGCGGTGCACGGCACGTTCGCCACGGCGACCAAGGAGCTCGACCGGGTCGCGGCCATGGGCTTCGACGTCGTCTACTTCCCGCCGATCCACCCGATCGGCCGGGTGAACCGGAAGGGCCCCAACAACACGCTCGTCGCGGGTCCCGAGGACACCGGCTCGCCCTGGGCGATCGGTGCCGACGAGGGCGGTCACGACGCGATCCACCCGCAGCTGGGCACCATCGAGGACTTCGACGCGCTGGTCGCACGCGCGCACGAGCTCGGCTTGGAGGTGGCGCTGGACTTCGCGCTGCAGTGCGCGCCGGACCACCCGTGGGTGCTCAAGCACCCGGAGTGGTTCACGACCAGGCCCGACGGCACGATCGCGTACGCGGAGAACCCGCCGAAGAAGTACCAGGACATCTACCCGATCAACTTCGACCTCGACCCGCAGGGCCTCTACCACGAGGTGCTGCGCGTGGTCCTGTACTGGGCAGAGCACGGGGTGCGGATCTTCCGGGTCGACAACCCGCACACCAAGCCGCCGGACTTCTGGCAGTGGCTGATCTGGAAGGTCAAGGAGGTCTACCCGGACACGCTGTTCCTGTCCGAGGCCTTCACCCGGCCCGCCCGCCTCTACGGGCTGGCCAAGCTCGGCTTCACGCAGTCCTACACCTACTTCACGTGGCGGACGAGCAAGCAGGAGCTGATCGAGTTCGGCGAGGACCTCCGCGACCACTGGGACGAGGCGCGGCCGAACCTCTTCGTCAACACGCCGGACATCCTGCACGAGTCGCTGCAGCACGGCGGCCCCGGCATGTTCGGCCTGCGTGCGGCACTGGCGGCGACGCTCTCCCCCACGTGGGGCGTGTACAGCGGCTACGAGCTGTTCGAGCACGAGGCGGTCAAGCCCGGCAGCGAGGAGTACCTCAACTCCGAGAAGTACCAGCTGCGGCCACGCGACTACGCCCGTGCACTGGCGGACGGGCGTTCTCTCGAACCGTGGTTGCGCAAGCTGAACCACATCCGCAAGGCGCACCCCGCGCTGCAGCAGATGCGCACGTTGAAGTTCCAAGAGCTGGACAACGACGCCCTGGTCGCGTTCAGCAAGCGCGACCCCGGGACCGGTGACACCGTCGTGGTGGTCGTGAGCCTCGACCCGAACAACGCGCAGGAGGGGACGCTGTACCTCGACCTGCCCGACCTCGGGTTCGACTGGCACGAGCGGGTGATCGCGCACGACGAGGTCACGGGCGAGACCTGGGACTGGGGACAGGCGAACTACGTCCGCCTCGAGCCGTGGCGTGCGACCGCGCACGTCGTGAGCCTCCAACGACGTTTTTCCTAGAGCGCGCGCAAGCCGCTCCACCGCACAACCCCCGACGAGGTGGGCATCATGGTCGACGACCCGCGTCCCGACGCTGCACTCGGGCTGGAAGGAACACCGCACACCGGAGAAGCCATCGACGACGCCGGTTTCCTGGTCGAGCCGCAGGCCGAGGACTTCAAGTCCGCGCGGCAGGCGAAGCCGAACCCGGACTGGTACAAGGGCGCCGTCTTCTACGAGGTCCTGGTCCGGGCGTTCAGCGACTCCAACGGCGACGGGACCGGTGACCTCCGCGGGCTCGCGTCGCGGCTCGACTACCTGGAGTGGCTGGGCGTCGACTGCCTGTGGTTGCCGCCGTTCTACGCCTCGCCGTTGCGTGACGGCGGGTACGACATCAGCGACTTCCGTGCGGTGCTGCCGGAGTTCGGCACGGTGGAGGACTTCGTCTACCTGCTGGAGGAGGCGCACCGGCGGGGCATCCGGGTGATCACGGACCTGGTGCTCAACCACACCAGTGACGCGCACCCGTGGTTCCAGGAGTCGCGGCAGAACCCGGACGGCCCGTACGGCGACTACTACGTGTGGAGCGACGACGACTCGCGCTACTCCGACGCGCGGATCATCTTCGTCGACACGGAGTCGTCCAACTGGACGTACGACCCGGTGCGCGGGCAGTTCTTCTGGCACCGCTTCTTCAGCCACCAGCCGGACCTCAACTACGAGAACCCGGAAGTGCAGGAGGCGATGCTCGACATCCTGCGGTTCTGGCTCGACCTCGGCATCGACGGGTTCCGCCTCGACGCCGTGCCCTACCTCTTCGAGGAGGAGGGCACGATCTGCGAGAACCTGCCGCGCACGCACGAGTTCCTGAAGAAGTGCCGCAAGGTCGTCGACGACGAGTTCCCCGGCCGGGTGCTGCTGGCGGAGGCGAACCAGTGGCCGTCGGACGTGGTGGAGTACTTCGGTGACCCGGCGGTGGGCGGGGACGAGTGCCACATGGCGTTCCACTTCCCGTTGATGCCGCGGATCTTCATGGCGGTGCGGCG